>NZ_CAXVWK010000129.1:0-30996 GCF_964263795.1 Mucilaginibacter sp. | reverse complement strand
CGATCTGAAATTGCTCTTTACCCTTAGCGGTTACCTTACGATATTTAATAATATGGGCAATGGTTTCTGTTTCATCATAGCCGGTGAATTCTACCGCCTCGTCTTCATCTTTCACCAAGATCCAATCGCCGGTGTTAATAGAGGTGGCGGCTCGGGAGCGAATTTTTTGCTCCAGTAATGCCAATTTGAAATTAGTGGTATTCACAGTCCATCCTTTTTCCCGTGCCATTAACTCTGTTAAATCAATAGGAAAACCATAGGTGTCGGATAGCTCAAAAGCAAATTCTCCAGCAACGGTTTTATTTTGTCTATCTTCAAAATATTGAGAGACGTCATCAAAAGATTTAGTAAGTTCTTCCTCTGATGTGGTTTCACGCAAACCATATTGTTCCTTTATGTAGTTATTAAATCGGTTAATTCCATTCTCAAGAGTTCTTAAAAATGATTTTTCCTCTTCTAATATTTGCTTCTGTACAAAATCTTTTTGATTCCACAGCTCGTCAAAGACATCTTTAAATTGTTCTGCTAACAATGGCACTAATTCATTGAAAAATGGCTGTTTAAAACCAAGCGTTTGATAGCTGTAACGTACCGCACGGCGTAGGATCCTGCGGATCACATAACCGGCTTTATTACTTGCTGGAAGCTGCCCATCGGCAATAGCAAAACTAATGGCGCGGATATGATCTGCCAGTACGCGCATGGCTACGGCGTTGGCCCAATCAGCCCCACCCAAACCCTCCCCGGAGGGGAGGGCTTTAGAATTGTATATCTTACCGCTTTTTTCCGCGATGAATTGGATCATCGGTTGGAAAATATCGGTATCGTAGTTAGATGTTTTACCTTGCAATATTCGTACTAACCGTTCAAAACCCATACCGGTATCAACATGCTTATTTGGTAAAGGCTTTAATTCTGTAGTCCCTTCGTCTTGGTTAAACCAAATTCGGTTAAACTGCATGAATACATTGTTCCATATCTCGATCACCTGGTCGTGGTCAGCGTTAACCAAGGTAGCGCCGCTAACTTCCGCACGCTCATTATTCGGGCGGCTATCAAAGTGGATCTCTGAGCAGGGGCCGCAAGGGCCGGTTTCACCCATTTCCCAAAAGTTGTCCTTTTTATTTCCGGGCAGTATATGGTCTTCATCTACAAACTGCTTCCACAAGTTGTAGGTTTCGGTATCTTTCTCAAGACCCTCCTTTTCGTCGCCTTCAAAGTAGGTTACGTACAAGCGGTCTTTATCTAACTTATAAACTTCGGTAAGCAGTTCCCAGCTCCAGGCAATGGCTTCTTTTTTAAAGTAATCTCCAAAGCTCCAGTTACCCAGCATCTCGAACATGGTGTGATGGTAGGTATCGATCCCCACCTCTTCCAGGTCGTTATGTTTACCGCTTACCCGCAGGCAACGCTGGGTATCTGCTACCCTTGGCGCCCTTGCCGCTGCTTCGCCCAAAAACACATCTTTAAACTGGTTCATCCCCGCGTTGGTAAACATCAGGGTTGGGTCGTTTTTAACCACGATAGGGGCACTGGGCACAATAACGTGTCCTTTTGAAGCAAAAAAATCAAGGAAAGCCTGGCGGATTTGGGTAGCTGTCATAGGGTGCAAAGGTAATAGTTGTATTTCGAATGTCGAATTTTCAATTTCGAAATTATTGGCGACAAGGTTACCTTTAACGCCGCAATGAAAATTCACATCATGGGCGCCTCGTGCGCCGGGTCGACCACTTTGGGGAAGGCGCTTGCAGAAAAGCTGAGATGCCCGTATTACGATACCGACGACTACTTCTGGATGCCGGCCGACATTCCTTACACCCTACGCCGTGACCCTGCCGAGAGGACAGCAGCGCTTAAGCATGACGTCCATAAACAGACCGATTGCGTTGTTGGGGGCTCGTTAATTAGCTGGGGTGATGACTGGAAGCGAATGTTCGACCTGGTGGTATTTCTTTATCTGCCTGCAAGCATCCGGCTAGCCCGTTTGAAATCCCGGGAGCTGGAACGTTACGGAGAGGCGATTTACACCGACCCCGTAAGAATGAAACTATACGAGGATTTTATAGCCTGGGCATCTGAATATGATAACCGGGCGTTTGCCGGGCGAAACATTCAAGTGCACGAAGATTGGTTTGGAGCGGTTGCCTGTCCCGTTTTACAAATAAGAGGAGACCAAACGGTGGCCGAGAGATTAGATCTGGTTTTAGCTGCAATTAACAATTTGCCTTAAGATTCGTCCAACAAATTCTAAATTGAAAATTCGAAATACGAAATAAACTTTACATTTGTACATGCCTTACAAAGAACGCGAGATCAGCAAAATGTATTACACCATGGGCGAGGTGTCGGCAATGTTTGATGTTAATCAGTCGCTGATACGGTTTTACGAAAAGGAATTTGACGTCCTTCAACCTAAAAAGAACAAAAAAGGCAACCGTTACTTTACTCCCGAAGACCTGGAGAACTTTAAGATCATCTTTCATCTGATCCGCGATAAAGGCTACACCCTGCAGGGTGCTAAAGACCATTTAAAAACCAACATGGGCGATACCCGCGACAACCAGCGTGTCATCGATTCCCTCCAAAGTCTTAAAAAGTTTTTATTAGAGGTACGCGACGAGTTGTAATCACCAATACTTATCCTATTTTTATTTCCTAAACCTGTCACAAGGCTGCCGGATAATTTATGATCGCTTCTCATAAGGGTGAAATTCCTGTTGTTATATTGCTGCTGCCTTTTATGGCCGGGATTGCAGGCGGCATTTGTTTTTTTAACAGCACACCGCTCTGGAGTATTTGGATAGCCGCGGGGTTACTCACGATATTTACTACCCTTGGTATTGGCTATAACAAATTTGAAATTTATAAACATCGCTGGCTTGGCGGTTTGTTGCTTTACCCGCTGCTATTTTCGTTTGGATGGTTGCTGGCCGTTTATCATAACGAATTAAAGAATCCGGGCCACTTTGCTAATAAACCTGCCCAATATATTGCTGTTACCATCACCACCGAACCCAAAGTTAACGGCGATTTGGTGCGTTTTAACGCCTTAATTACATATACCATCAATAACGGCAAGGCAGATCACGCGACAGGGGCTATCCTGCTTACTATAAAAGACGAGTTGGCCAAAAAACTGTTTTATGGCGAGCAACTACTAATACCTGCAAAATTTAACCAGGTCGATCCGCCCTTCAATCCCGGCGAATTTAACTACAAGCAATACTTGGCAGATCACAATATACATTACCAGGCATTTTTGTTCCCCAAACAATATGTTATTTTAAAAGCAGGACATGGCAACCCAGTTGTTGCCTACGCATTGCAGCTGCGGCAAAACATGGTTAAAAAGCTGCAAACCAATATGCGTGATACCAATGCCATTGCGGTTGCTTCTACCCTTATTCTTGGGTACAAGGCTGATTTAAGCAACGATATTTTGCAGGCTTACTCCAAAACCGGCACTGTCCATATCCTATCGGTATCCGGCGGGCATGTGGCAATCATCTTTTTGTTATTGAATTGGATGCTGAGCTTTTTGAACACCTATCACCGTGGCCGGGTTATAAAAGCGGTAGTAATCATCAGCTTGATCTGGGCATATTCCCTGCTTTCCGGATTTTCGCCGGCAGTATGTAGAGCTACCGTCATGATTAGCCTTATCATAACCGGTAAAACATATAGCCGCTATATTAATTCTTTAAATATCCTTGCAGCATCTGCGTTTGCCCTGTTACTGTACGATCCGTTTTTCTTAGCAGATGTGGGCTTTCAACTATCTTATCTGGCAGTAGCCGGCCTTATCGCACTTCAGCCTGTGATATATAACCGGCTTCATTTTAAAAACAGCATTGCCGATAAACTGTGGATGGCTTGCTCGGTATCGATTGCAGCTCAGGTGATCACATTTCCGCTGAGCGCTTACTATTTTCATCAATTCCCGGTATACTTTTTAGTGAGTAACTTGCTAATTGCGATTCCTGTTGCAGCCATACTTTATTGCGGTATCCTGCTTCTGCTGCTCCCGCAGGTATTCCCGATGTCACAATGGCTCGGCTATGCATTAGAG
The DNA here is from genome assembly GCF_964263795.1 of Mucilaginibacter sp. Taxonomy (GTDB): domain Bacteria; phylum Bacteroidota; class Bacteroidia; order Sphingobacteriales; family Sphingobacteriaceae; genus Mucilaginibacter. The sequence continues at coordinate 26,927 of NZ_CAXVWK010000129.1, read as the reverse complement.
CGTTTAATTCTATTGATGAACAAAGGCCTTACCTATATCGAGAGCGCACCGTATGCCAGTATCAACAAGATATGGCTTACACGCTGGGAGTATATTATTCTGGTTGCCGCTACAATTCTGTTCTTCTATTTTATCTATTTCAAAAAAGCCTGGTTGATCAAAACTGCGCTTGCTTGTTCTCTGCTGTTTTGCATCAGTATTACTGTAAAGCGCATTAGTGCCGATAGCATCCGCTCGGTAACCTTTTTAAATCTACGCAAGCATACCGGGATCGTGTTTAAAAATGGCAGCAGGGGCATTGTACTAACCGACCTGCAAGACACCGACAAGTATTTTAAATATGCTATACAACCCGGCTTGGATAGTGCCAGAATCACTGACTATAAAATTTACGACTTAAATAGCAGCGTTGATCAGTCATGGGTTATGAAAAGACGAGGCTTTGTGCAATTTTTAAATAAAAAGCTTATCCTGTTAAACTCTGACGTCGCAACACCGTCTATAATGCAGCCATTAGATTACGACTACCTATATGTAAACACTAATAGTTTCCCAAATAGATCCTTGATAACCAATACCGGCCTGATGATTATTGGTGCAGGTAATACAGAAAAACGCGTAAATGAATTGCAGCGGTTGGCCATCAAAGAACACAAGAAATTTTGGAGCTTGCGGCGTAACAAATGTTTCACTGCTACATCTAACTAACATCAATTTTAGAATTTATATTCAAAAAACTTGCACAGAAGTTAATTACATGCTAAATTGTATCAATTAAATTAAAACTATGAAGATTAAATTATTTACCGTTGCCCTGGGCGTATCCCTTACTGCAACCGCTATTACCGCAAGCGCACAAAAAGCTTACAAAGAAGGTGTTGCAGTTCTTAGCACAACAGCAATGGGCCAGGCAACTGAAGCTAAAAATTATTTCAGGGCCGATTCTTCCGCACTTGCTTTTTCTGCAGGTCCGGCAAACCTCAAAGTATTGTCTGATACAAAAGGCAGCTTTGTAGCCATTTTGGTAGACGTTTCTGTTGCGTCTATGAAAAAGGCTGCAATTATGAACCCGTCAGAAATTGAAGAAGCACAATCACAATTACCGGTATTAACGTTTACTCCTACTACCGAAACCAAAGTGATCTCTGGCTTTAATTGTAAAAAAGTAACTGCAAAAGATGCTAAGGCAAATAAGTCTTATGATATTTGGGTTACCAATGATTTCACAATGCCGATGGGCCAGTTGTCTAAATTATATGCCGGCGCAGGTGGTACACCCGTACAGTACACAGGTTTTCAAAATGGCCAGGCGTCTGAGATTACTTTAAAAAGCATTACCGAGCAAAAAGTACCTGCGGGTATATTTGGTATCCCTAAAGATTTTGATAAGATCACTATGGATGAGTTAAAAGCTTTAAGCGGTGGTGGTAACTAATCACTAACTCTTATAAAACAAAAACCCCGGTAATATGCCGGGGTTTTTTTACACCTATCTTAATTCACTTCGGTAGCAAGGTTATCTACCCAGCTACTAAACAACCTTGTTTCCATATCAACTGCTTTTTTAGCATGCACCTCCCAATCCGGCGAAAAGTGCTGCAACTGGTTGATCATTTCTTCGAGATGACCCTCCTCTTCCAGAATTATCGATTTAACGTTCACTTTGCTTGCCGCATTATCCAAAGCCTCCTGGTAAATAGGGTAAAGTTCATCGGCCCTAACTTCGATTGCGTAGGTAACCAGCAGGTAAGCTGCAAACCTTAACTCGGCTCCTGATAGCTGTAACTTCTTTTTCAGGTAACGGCAAACATCAATATCCAACTGGTTTAAATAATAACGGCTGTAAGCCGGAGCAATTAAATACTCGGGCGAATAAGTCGGCAAACAGCTATTGCCTGTTTTTTCAATCTGCTTTTTCAGATAAAAGGCATGCCGGTGCTCTTCTGCCGCATGTTTTAATATAATGTAAGTTACCGTGGCCGGATCTTCACTGGCAGATATTTTACGCGCGCCGGTGTTCTCCATTAATGACAGCGTGTTTAACCACCTTGCGTGGAGCTGGTTATTGGCAATAATTTTAGGTAATATGGTATTTAGTTCCATGTTCAAATCTCGTCTAAAGCTTTTTCAATAGCGCTGTAAATATAGTCCAGCTCGTCATTGGTAATGCAATATGGCGGTAAAATATAAATGATGTTACCTAATGGTCTTAAGATGATACCCTTGCTCAAAAAATACTGGTATAGGCGGTCGCGGAGGGTATTAAAGTAAGATGTATTGTCATCTGTCTTCCATTCAAGCGCCAGAATTGTACCGGTTTGCCGGGTGCTTTTAAGCATTGGGTGACCAGAAATTTTACGGGCAAATGCCTGGTGTAAATTTATGATCCTGTCGATATTTTGTTGTGTAGCCGGTGCTAAAAACAAATCTAAACTTGCAAGGGATGCGGCGCATGCTACCGGGTTGGCCGTATAAGAATGACCGTGGAACAGGGTCTTCATTTTATCGTCGGATAAAAAAGCATCGTAGATCACCTGCGTACATGTAGTGAGCCCAAAAGCCATCGTACCGCCTGTAAGCCCTTTAGAAAAGCACATGATGTCGGGCTGGGTTTGTAAATGATCGCAGGCAAAGGCCTTACCTGTACGGCCAAAACCTGTAAACACTTCATCAGCTATCAGCAAAACGCCTTCCTGGCGGCAATGAGCCATCAATTCATCTAAATGTGCCGCGTCATACATTACCATTCCTGCCGAGCCTTGTACCAGCGGCTCGAAAATAAAACAGGCAAGATCTGATTTAAGATGTGTTATGGCAGCTTTGAGGTCTTGAAGATTATCTGCGTTGGGCAGGTCAATAAATTCCACTTCGAACAACAAGCTGTCGAATGCGGCGGTAAATGCGCTGCGGCCGCTAACCGACATTGCTCCGAAGGTGTCGCCATGGTATGCGTTTTTGAAAGCCAGTATTTTGGTACGTTGCCGGCCTGTGTTGAACCAGTATTGTAAACACATTTTTATTGCAACCTCTACAGCTGTCGAACCGTTATCCGAATAGAAAGCCTTAGCCTGATTCTCGGGCAAAATAGCCAATAACCGTTCGGCAAGCTCGACGGCGCCAGGGTGCGTAAAGCCGGCAAAAATGGCGTGCTCTAGTTTTAGCAGTTGCTCTGCTACTTTCTGGGCAATGTAAGGATTACCATGCCCATGAATGTTCACCCACCAGGACGATATTGCGTCAATATATTTCGTTCCGTCTTCGGCAAACAGGCAAGCCCCCTCGCCTCTTACAATAGGTATAGGCGGCTGGGCCGTTTGCATTTGTGTATACGGGTGCCATATCACCGCCAGATCACGCTCAACTAAACTCATGTTTTTGCAATTAATAATTCTGCAACGTATTGGTCTATCGGGAAGGTTAAATCGCCGGGAGTAAGCTTATCAAGATTTACCCATCTGAAAGATTGCAGCACAGCTGTTTTATCATCACTGTCAAAATCGAACACCTTTGTCTTACAGGTAAAGTTTAAAGCGCCTTCGGCTTTGACGATGTAATAAACGCTGATGATCTGCGAATCATTAAAGGCCGATTTAACAAAAAAATCGGTAGTGTAAAAATGCTTTACAATAGCAACCTCAGTATTGCATTCTTCCATAAACTCTCGCTTTAGGCCGTCTGTAAGGCCTTCGCCATACTCTAAGCCGCCGCCGGGGAATTTGCTAAAATGAATACCGTATTCCTGCTCGTCGCTTATCAGCACCTCATTATTTTCGTTTATCAATATGCCGTAAACCCTGACGTTAAAAAATTCTTTACTCATAATGTTTTTTGTTACGCATTACCTTATCCATCGTCCAGGGGATTTCTTCTGTTTTCGCCTCCGACCGGATAGGGCAATTGGGCATGCTACAGTAATGGCAGCAATATGGCAGGCAAGGATCGGTATGTATAAAAAATTCGGTGGTTATACCGGCCTGGGCGTTTACAAGTTGTTCTACCAGCTTAACTTCTTCATGCACGCGGTTAAGGTCAAAATAATTGGGCAGGGTTAGGTGGCAATCAATGTGTAGTTCGCTGCCATATTTTTGAGCACGGAGGTTATGAATATCTATCCACTCGTCGCGGCGTTGTTCACTTAAAACTTTAACAACGTCGCTTACAATTATAAAATCAGTCTCGTCCATTAAGCCGGCGACAGATCTGCGGATAAGCTTATATCCGGTTACCAATATATAAACGCCAACCAGTATGGACAGCACGCTATCCAGCCATAGAATTTTAGTAAAGTAAATAAGCAACAAACCTATAACCAGGCCTGTACTGGTAACGGTGTCTGTAAGTAAGTGCCTGCCGTCGGCTTCGATAGTAATAGATGGCAACGATTTTCCTTTGCGGATCATGTAATAGCCAAGTCCGCCGTTTACAGCTCCTGTAAAGCCAATAATAATAGCACCTAACAACAGGTCGTGGATTTCTTCAGGATAGAAGATACTGTAGGTTGATTTTAAGATGATGATGATACCGGCTATTCCGATAAGCGATCCTTCAATAAAAACAGAAAAGTACTCAACCTTTCCATGGCCGTAAGGGTGGTTCTCGTCACGTGGTTGTGATGCCAGGTAGATGCTGAAAAAAGCGAAAGAACTGGCTACCACGTTTACGATACTTTCGGCTGCATCCGTGAGTACAAAGTTTGAATTGGTTAGAAAGTACGCTGTAAACTTCATTACCATCAGCACGGCGCCGGCGACCAATGATATAGATATAATCCTTTTATGCTCTTTCAAACCTATTGAATTTATAGGTGGCAAACTTAAGCAAAAAATTCCCCTGCCTTGGTTATCCAGGTAACATATCGAAGATATTTTAGTTTTGCTGATGCTTACTGAATATGCACAATTGCTATTTCGGCGACATCATATAGTTACGCTTAAAATCAATAAAGACCGTATTGAGATGTTGTGCTTTGCAACGTTACGCCTCATAACTCATTCGCTTAATGAAACCTTGCTGTTTAAGATTTTGGTGATTTAAGCCACGACGAAACAGTGGAAGTAATCATAAAAAAATGTGATATTATAAACCTGGTAAGCATCGGTAAACTAATTTTTTATATTTGCCGCACTAACACAAATATGATGAGCACATTAAGTAACAGGATAAATAACTTGTCGGAATCCCAAACCATTAAAATGGCCAAAATGGGTCGCGAACTGGCGGCTAAAGGTGTGGATGTGATCAGCCTTAGCTTCGGCGAGCCTGATTTTCATACACCAGAGCATATTAAGGAAGCTGCAAAAACAGCTATGGATAAAAATTTCACTTATTATACCCCTGTTGCCGGTTATCCTGATTTGAGAAAAGCCGTTGTTGCAAAATTAAAGACAGAAAATAAGTTAGATTATACCGATACGCAGATTGTCGTATCAACCGGCGCTAAGCAGGCTATAGCCAACGCTGTGCTATGTTTGGTAAACCCCGGCGATGAGGTAATTATCCCTACACCTTACTGGGTATCTTATTCGGAAGTGGTTAAACTGGCTGAAGGAAAAAGCGTTTTTATTGATACCACTGTTGAGCAGGAATTTAAAATAACGCCACAGCAACTGGAAGCCGCTATTACGCCTAATACCAAGCTATTCATGTTTTCTTCGCCATGTAACCCTACTGGCAGCGTTTACAGCAAAGATGAACTGGAAGGCTTAGCACAAGTGTTTGAGAAAAACCCGCACGTTTATATATTAAGCGATGAAATTTATGAGCACATCAACTTTATAGGCGGGCACGAATCAATTGCCCAGTTCGATTATATTAAGGACCGTGTAGTAATCATCAACGGCTGGTCGAAGGCTTTTGCCATGACCGGTTGGAGAATTGGTTACACCGCATCTAACAGCGAAATTGCAGCTGCCTGCGATAAAATGCAGGGCCAGATCACTTCAGGAACATGCTCTATCACTCAAAAGGCGGGTGTGGCAGCTTATACAGGTGGTTTAGAAAGCGTGCATCAAATGCGCGAGCAATTCCAAAAACGCCGTGACATTGTTTATAACTTGTTAAAGGAGATTGACGGATTGGAGGTAAATCTTCCGGATGGCGCCTTTTACTTTTTCCCAAATGTTACATCGTTCTTCGGCAAAAGCTACAACGGGAAAGTAATCAACGATTCTGACGAACTAAGCATCTTCTTACTGGAAGAAGCCCATGTGGCAACAGTAGGCGGTGATTCATTCGGCGATAAAAAATCTATCCGGATATCTTATGCCGCAGCTGAGGATAAATTGATTGAAGCCGTACGCCGCATAAAAGAAGCATTAGGGAAACTTCAATAATGCACTTTGCAAATCGTATTTAATAAAAATGCCCCTCGTATTTAACGAGGGGCGTTTTTGTTATAGTAATTGGTAAAATTACAAGCCGAAGCCGTAAGCAATACGTAAACCTACTGTACCATAGTTATTATCCTGGCCAGAGAAGTTTTCGTAACGTGCACCAACATCCCATTTCTGGTTAGCCCATCCAATACCCGGAGAAGCAATTAGTTTAGTTGCTTTGCCATTACCTTGTGGTTTACCGGTAACGCCTGCATAAACGTCACGAGTTTCAAATGCCGCACCAACTTCACCACTTAGGTAAAAGTTTTGCGCAACGAACGCTTTAATACCAGCTTTCACAGGAACTAGACCGAATGACGGATACTTCGCATCAAAGTTATCATTGATCTTTTTACCAAAAAAGTTATAATAACCAGATGTAAGTGTTAATGCCAGGTTATCGGCTACTCCGTACTGTAAGCGAGCTGTACCACCTAAACCAACATTTGATACGTCTTTCAACAAGCCGCCAGTTGGCAATAAACCTTCAACACCTACTCCAAAACGTAATGCACTTTTAGGTACTGATTGTGCCTTAACATTGGTTCCGATAAATATAGCTGCTGCGGTAAGCGCTGTTGCTAATAATTGTTTTGTTGTTTTCATTGTTGTGTTATTTAATAAACATTAGTAATTGTGATACACCGCTAACAACAAATATTTTGCCACCGTGCCAAAAGTAATGCACGGGCGATAGTTCATGACAGAAAGATGAAGGATATAAAATACCTCAGTTAAATAAAGTCAACACCTTATAAACTGATAATCAACTAACTTTTTAACTTTTAAGAGGGAAAAGTCAGTAAAGTAGTCAATAATACTTTGTCAGATTTGGTTTTATAGCATAGTGCTATATTGGGTACAAAACTGTATAGTGTTATGGATACACTAAGTTAGCAAAGGGTTAAATTAATGCTAAATTTCATCTGCTTTTCATGCCAAAACTCAAATTTTGACTATAAAAAAGCCCCTTTGTTAAAGGGGCTTTAAATTAATGTGAGCCTTCTACCGCATCTTCATTCGGATCAGGCTTATAGTTTTTCTCCAGTTCAGCCAGTTTTTCCTTGCCGTAAGCAAATTTGGTGATAAGATAATAAAGCACCGGCACAATGAATATAGCCAGTGACGTTGCAGTAAGCATACCGCCAAAAACTGTCCATCCGATAGTTTTTCGTGACTGGGCACCTGCGCCTGACGCAAAAAGCAACGGCACTACACCCAAGATAAACGCCAGCGAGGTCATGATGATAGGGCGAAGACGCAGCCTTACCGCCTCTAATGTCGCTTTTTCAAGTTCCATACCCCTGTCAACACGCTCCTTGGCAAACTCCACAATCAAAATCGCATTCTTGGCTGCCAAACCTATGAGCGTTATCAAACCTATTTGCGCATACACGTTGTTGGTAAGGCTCGGTTGCAGCCATAAAAAGAATATAGCTCCAAAAGCTCCTAAAGGTACGGCAAGCAAAACCGAGAATGGCACCGACCAGCTTTCATACAAAGCAGCCAGGAAAAGAAACACAAAGCCTATGGACAAGGCAAATATGTAAACGGTTTTAGATCCGGATAACAACTCCTCGCGGCTTAAGCCCGAAAATTCATATCCATAACCTTGTGGCAAGGTTTGCGCAGCTACTTCCTTCAAAGCATTGATAGCATCACCGCTACTGTAACCTGGCGCGGCGTTACCATTTATCTCCGCAGAACGGAACAGGTTGTAGTGCGATATCAATGGCGCGTTTTCAATTACCTTATAGCTTGTAAGCGTACTTAGCGGAACCATTGCTCCGGCAGAGTTGCGCACAAAGTATTGGCCGATGTTGTCCATACTTGTACGATAGTTAGTATCGGCCTGGGCAACTACCCTAAAGTTACGACCGTAGATAGTAAAATCGTTAATGTAGGCGCTACCCATGTAAGTTTGCAGTGCGTTGTTCACATCAGAGATCTGTACGCCTAATTTCTTAGCCTTTTCCCTGTCGATAGTGAGTTGGTAAGCCGGTGTATGAGCTGTAAAAAACGAGAACGCTTTGGAGATTTCCGGGCGTTTATTAATAGCCGCGGTGAAATTCTGTAATACTTTTTCAAAATTAGTTATCTCGCCACCTGCTTCTTTTTCCTGCAAAATGAATGAGAAACCACCTGTATTACCCAAGCCAGGTATAGCCGGCGGTGATATAACTACAACGTTGGCTTCTTTAGTTTTCGACAACTTCTTTTGCAGCAGTGTTATTAATGAATCTTTTTGTGTTTCCGGTGTCTTACGTTCATCCCATGGCTTTAACTGTACAAACATGGTTGCACTGTTAGACTTAGTTGCAAAGTTAACGGCATTCAAGCCACCCAATGCTGCGTAGTGGTTAATTCCGGGAATGCTGTCTAACTGCTTCATCATGGTATTTAACGTAGCAACTGTACGCTCCGTAGCCGAGCCTTCCGGTAAATCAAAAGTAATAATGATACGTCCCTCGTCCTCCAGCGGTATAAATCCGGAAGACTTGCCTCTAAAGAGTAACACAGTACCCACCACAATACATACCAGCAGGATGATAATGTATTTTGAACCTTTAATACTTTTATCAACTGCGTTGCGATAACGTCCGGTTAACCGTTCAAACCATTGGTTGAATTTAAAAAACCATTTGTTTAATCCGGTCGAGTTTTCGTCAATCTTATGCGGACGCAGTAACAGGATACAAAGTGCCGGTGTTAACGACAAAGCCACAAATGCCGATATTAAAACCGAGATAGCAATAGTAATGGCAAATTGTTGATATAACCTGCCTACGATACCTGGCACAAAGCCTACAGGCACAAACACAGCACCCAATATTAACGCGATAGCTATTACCGGTGCCGAAATCTCTTTCATTGCCTGATGTGTAGCATCGACGGGGCTCATACCCTTTTCGTCCATATTGTGCTGCACGGCCTCAACCACCACAATGGCATCATCTACCACAATACCGATGGCGAGTACGAAACCGAATAACGTTAGCGTGTTAATGGTGAACCCTAACGGGATGAAAAAGATGAAGGTACCAATAATTGATACCGGAATAGCCAATACAGGAATGAGGGTTGTACGCCAGTTTTGCAGGAATAGAAAAACTACAATGATAACCAGTGCCAAGGCAATAATCAGCGTTTCAATCACCTCATGTAGCGATACCCTTACCACCGTTACCGATTCAAAGGGCACTACATAATCAATATCCGCCGGGAACGATTTTTTAAGCTCGTTCATGGTAGCGGTAACATTGTCAGCAGTTTCTATGGCGTTGCTACCTGGTGCCTGGTAAATAAGTAAGTAAGATGCCCGTTTACCGTCGATAAATGAATTACCTGCGTAATTAAATTTACCCAATTGTACACGCGCCACGTCCCTTAAATGCACAATTGCACCAGTTGATGGTATCGTTTTTACAACGATGTTCTCAAATTCTTCCGGCTTAACTAAACGGCCCTTTACCAAAACGGTGTATTCAAATGTTTGACCCTTCATTTGCGGGGTGGCACCTACGGTACCAGCTGCTACCTGCGCGTTTTGTTCCTGTAAGGCGGCGGTAACTTCGGCAGCAGTCATATTTAATGCGGCGAGTTTATCCGGCTTTAACCAGATACGCATACTAAAATCATCGGCACGTGTAAACACGTCACCAACACCCTTTGTACGCAATAGCGCATCTTTAACAAATACGTTGGCATAGTTATCAGTGAAGGTAACATCGTGCGTGCCTTTTGGAGCAAACAGCGCAACAAGCATTAGTATGCTCGGGTTACGTTTACGTACTACCAATCCTAATCGTTGGACCTCTTGCGGCAGCGTTGGCTGCGCAATGCCTACACGATTTTGCACATCCAGTGCGGCGATATTGATATCTGTACCTACTTCAAAGTTCACCGTCATGCTCATCTGGCCGTTACCGGTACTGTTACTTTGCAGGTATGTCATACCTGGGGTACCATTAACCTGTACCTCTACCGGTGTTGCAACAGTTTGCTCAACGGTTAATGCGTCGGCACCGGTATAGTTACCCGTAACCTGTACGGTTGGGGGGGTAATTTCCGGGTATTGCCCAATTGGCAAGTTCATTATGGCCAGGACACCTACAATCACAATAACAAGTGATATTACTATGGCGGTTACCGGGCGTTTTATGAAAGTATCTGCGATCATTATTTTGTCCTTTATCTTAAATTTTTCTGAAGGATATTCCTTCAATCTTCTCCAAAAACAGCTATCCGATTATTTTGCTGCGCCTTTTTTTGAATCAGCTGCTGCGGGTGGCGCACCAAGAGTTATCTTACCTCCATCACGCAACCGCTGGAAACCTTCGGTAATGATCTTATCACCCGCTTTTAAGCCATCCATAACAACGATATTGCCCTGAATACGGGGACCTAATTTCACTTTACGCTGCTCGGCAATAGTGTCTTTAGATACAAATACAAAGAACTCTCCCATTTGCTCAGTAACAGCTTTATAAGGGATCTGGATGCGATTGCCCGAATCATCATTCAATACTTGCAGCACACAGCTCATACCATCTTTAAGTACGTCCTTTTCATTACTGAACTGAATCCTTACTTTAATACTTCCTGTTTGATTATTTATACCTCGATCAATTGCAAATACTTTTCCGGTTTTGTTGTAGATCGTTCCATCGGCCATCTGCAATCTAAAAGTGGTATCAGTACTGCGGTTTTGCAGCTTATAAAAACGGTTGATGTCCTGCTCATTAATTACCACATCCACACCGATAGGGTTACCGGTCGAGATAGTGTTCAATAATGTAGTACCCGGTGTAACCTGCGCGCCCAGTTTAACCTGAGAAATACCGATGCGGCCTGTAAACGGGGCTTTGATTGTAGCATATGACAAATCTGTAGCTGCCGATGCCAGGCCTGCCTTAGCAACCTGTACCTGTGATTTGCTGGTTTCATAGGCAGCTGTAGCCTGGTCAACCGTTTGGCGTGCAACAGCATCGCTCTTTAACAACATATTATAGCGGTCTACGTCCTTCTGCGCTTTTGTTAAATTTGCATTGGCACTTGCAACGTTAGCGCGGGCCTGCTCATAAGCTGCCACGTACTTGCGGCGATCTATCTCATACAGCGGCGTACCTTTTGTTACCACCTCACCTTCTTTAAAAAAGATCCCGGTAATAAAACCGGCAACCTGGCTGCGCAGCTCAACAGAATTAAGCGCAATGACCTGTCCCTGGTATTTGTCATAGTAAAGGGCATCGGCGGTTTTTACTTCGGCAACACTTACGGGCGTTGGTGGCGGCGCTGCATTTTGTTTCTGGTCAGATTTGCTTTTGCATGCTGTCCACAACAAAAGGGTTAATGCGGCTATGCAGTATGTATATTTATTTTTCATTGTCAATGTGTTGTTCGTTAATTATTCGGCGCGTAAAATGCCCAGTGAGCGTTGCAGATCTATTTTGCTTGATAATAGTTGATATAAAGCGTTGTAATAATTTAACTGAGCGGTGCGCAGGTCGGCCTGCGATACAATAACGTCCAGATAAGTTTTAATACCTTCACGATACTGCAGCTCTACTACCTTGTAAACGTCGGTAGCCAGGCCAACATTCTCTTTAAGTATCAGCCAGTTGTTATAATTGCTTTTATAATTCCCTAAAGCGGCAGCATACTCAGCATTAATAGCGTTGCGGCTGTTGATCTGATCAAGGTCGTTACGCTCCACCTGCAAACGGGCCTTACTCAGGTTTTGAAGTCGCCTGCCTCCCTGAAAAATAGGAATAGACAACGATAACCCTGCAAATGACGTTGGGTAAGAATCATTATATAGTTTGGAGAAATTATCATTAAAATAAGCCAGGCTATATCCACCAATAGCAGATAACGACGGCAAAAAGCTCCACCTGTAATAGGATACATTAAGGTTAAGCAAATTCTTTTGGGTTTGCAGCTGGCGATATTCTATCCGGTTATTGTAATTAATAGCCTGATTGGTATCTATTAACGCATCGTACTGTAGCTTGGCGGAGTCGTATGCCAGTACCAGCCCTTTATCAGGATTAAAACCCATAACCTGTTTAAGGTAAGCAGTTTTACTTTTTATAGCTTCTTCTATTGATTTGCGGCTGGCCAAAGAGTTATTGAGGGCAATTGTTGCCTGCTTGTAGTCGGTTTTGTCAACCACACCGGCTTGATAACGTGCGTAAGCATCCTTTAAGCTGCGGCGTAGTCTTACAATATCTTCCTTAATGATATCTAGCTGGCGTTGCGACAAAAGTACATCATAAAAAGCCTTACTAACATCAGATGCAAGATCAATCTTACTGCTTTCGGTGTTCTCTTTATAATACCTCCGTGAGTACTTAGCAGATCGGGAAGCGAGCAACACATCGTTATTAAATATAACCTGGCTGGCTTGAAGGCCTAATGTAGATACGTTATGTGCAATGGCTAAATTTTGCTGAGAGGTGCCGGTGGTTGTTCCCGAACCGGTGCCTGTCCCTGTTCCGCCGGTGCCTGTCCCTGTTCCGCCGGTACCTGTTCCTGTTCCGCCGGTACCTGTTCCTGTACCGCCTGTTCCTGTTCCTCCTGTGCCCGTTCCGGTGCCAGTACCCCCGGCGCCAGTTGTACCACCAGTAGCGCTACCGCCTGCAATTATTGCCGGGCGTTGGAAATAGTGCTGATACTGGCCTGTTGTCCCGATTTGCGGCAACCATGCCGAAAGCCCTATACGGATATCGCGCTCATTAATTTGTTCGTCGATGTAGGCTTGTTTTAGTAATGGCTGATTTTTTAATGCAAAGTTGATGCTTTGCTGAAGGGTTACTACAGCTGCAGTTGTATCGGCAGGACTTTGGGCAAATATGCTTATCGGCAAAAAAAGAAAATTGGTGATTGCCAGAAGGTATTGCAGTTTTTTCATAAGAACAGATGGATGCATTGTGAAAACGAAATTAATAACGAATGGTTCTTATTAATTTCACATAATTAGTAGGGCAGCACGAAGATGTAACTATTACAAATAAATTAAAAATTGACAACAGAAATATTACTTAATTAGGAGAATAAAATGATAAACAGCTTTATGTTCAACTTTTTTTTATGATTTTGCAAATTAGTGACGGCATTTTAATAAAAATTTGATTAATTTGCCTTATGAGAGTAAAGTGTACACTATTAAGTTAGTGTGAAAAAATTTACATTTCAAATGCAAGAGATTACCCTATTCATGGTATTTTTACAAAAAATTTAAGCAGTGTTAATAAATGATTAAAAAGTTACACGATAAAATTGCTCAGTTCCAGGTAGCAAACGTGCTTCGGGAGGCGGGATTATATCCTTATTTCAGGCCGATTGAGTCTGCGCAGGATACTGAAGTAATAATCGATAATAAAAGAGTGTTAATGTTTGGTTCCAATTCTTACCTGGGCCTTACTAACCATCCCCTTATAAAAGAAGCCTCAAAAATGGCCATCGATAAATATGGTACCGGTTGTGCCGGTTCACGTTTTTTGAATGGTACGCTTGACATCCATATCGAGTTAGAGAACAGGCTTGCATCTTATGTAGGCAAAGAAGCTACCGTATTATTCAGTACCGGATACCAGGTTAACCTGGGCGTTTTATCTTGCATTACCGGCCGTAATGATTACCTGATATTAGATGAGTATGACCATGCCTGCATAATTGACGGCAGCCGGTTATCATTCTCTAAAGTTATTAAATACGCGCACAACGATATGGAAGATCTGGCCCGCAAGCTAAGTATCCTGCCCGAAGAAGCTGTTAAGATCATCGCTGTTGATGGTATCTTCAGTATGGAAGGCGATATCGTTAAATTACCCGAAATTGTAAAACTTGCCGAACAATATGGCGCGAATATCATGGTTGATGATGCGCACAGCCTTGGTGTAATAGGCCATAAAGGCGCCGGTACCGCATCGCACTTTAACCTTACTGATGATGTAGACCTTATCATGGGTACATTCAGTAAATCACTTGCATCTTTAGGAGGCTTTATTGCTGCTGATGCCGATACAATAGACTATATTAAACACCGCGCACGTTCGTTGATGTTTAGCGCAAGCATGCCGCCGGGCTCCGTTGCCAGTGTAATAGCTGCTTTGGATATCATCGAATCAGAACCGGAGCGCATAGAAAAGCTTTGGGATAACACCAATTATGCCATGAAGCTTCTACTGGACGAAGGTTTTGACCTTGGCCCTACTGAAAGCCCGATCCTTCCGATCTACGTGCGTGATAACGAAAAAACTTTCGCGGTTACCAAGCACCTGCAGTCTGCCGGTGTGTTTGTTAACCCTGTCGTATCACCTGCCGTTCCTTCAGATTCATCTTTATTACGGTTCTCATTAATGGCCACTCACACTTTTGAACAAATTGATGAAGCTGTTGAAAAGCTGATAGCAGCGTTTAAAACCGTTGGTGTCGAGAACACTGTTAAAGAAAAAATATAAAGTTTTCGAATATTTTAACCTTATTGATGCCACGAAAGTGGCATCATCATTTAAGCCCCACTTGTAAATGAAAAATATAATTCCGGTTAAGTCAAAAAAAGAACTTGGTGCTTTTATTGACTTCCCGCATGATCTGTACAAAAACGATCCTAATTACGTACCGGAACTATTTATCGCTCAAAAGGATTTGCTTACTACGCACCCTTTTCATAAGCACTCATCCCTGCAAACATTCCTGGCTTATGATGATAAAAAAGTAGTTGGGCGTATTTGCGCAATTTATAATACCAACCACAACAAGTTTAACAATGTCAACGACGGCTTTTTTGGGTTTTTTGATTGTATTAACGATCAGGAAACTGCCAACCTGCTTTTTGATACCGCCGTTACCTGGTTGAAAGAAAAAGGTGCCGAAACTATTACCGGCCCGGTTAACCCGTCTACCAACGAAACCTGCGGTTTATTGATCAAAGGTTTTGACAGGCCGCCGGTTGTAATGATGACCTATAACCCTGAGTACTATGTTACACTATTAGAGAACTACGGTTTCAAAAAACAAACCGACCTTTTAGCCTGGTACTGGGATGGCGAAAACTATAACGATAAATCGTTACAGATGCTTGACAGGCTGCAGGAGCGTTTAACACGCAATAGCGGTATTACAATCCGTAAGATCAACTTAAAGAATTTTAAACAAGAAGCCGATTCATTAAGAGAAGTATATAACAAGGCATGGGATAAAAACCTTGGCTTTTTCCCGATGACCAACGAAGAGTTTGATTATACTGCGAAAGACCTGAAGATGATCCTTGATCCGGACTTTGCTTTGGTTGCCGAGCAAGATGGTAAGATAATTGGTTTTGGCGTGGCCATTCCGGATATCAACCAAATTTTAAAAACGATCAAAAAAGGCCGCTTGTTACCTACAGGAATTTTCAAGCTATTGATGAACAAAAAGAAGATTACCGGCATCCGTATTATGCTTTTAGGTGTAATTGACGGCTATCGTAAAATGGGTATCGAAGCCTGCTTATATGGTAGCATTATTAAAGAGTACCGCCGCAAAGGCCTTAAATATGCCGAAGCATCATGGACTCTTGAAAAAAATGATATGGTAAACCGTGCTATTGAGGCCATAGGTGGCGATCAATATAAAACTTACCGTATTTATCAAAAGGGTTTATAAGCATCTGTTAAGATACCGGGCGGAACCGATTTTCATACAATGGTAATCTTTGTAAGATTACTTGTTGCCAATGATATAAATTAAGGTTATTTGCGCCGCTTAAAGCAAAGGTTAAACCTGTTTGATAGCAGGTTATCCGCTACCGTTATCGTAAACCTAAACTGTAATTGCAAAAGCTAATGGTTAACGCCATTATTATTAGAATAAGTAACACTAAATGAAAACCACACTGGGCAATACCCAAAAAGGTAAAAACAATTCACTAAATGAAAATTAACATTAAACCTGCTAACGGTAAGCTGGGTATTTTAATACCGGGCTTAGGAGCAGTAGCTACCACATTAATTGCCGGCGTTGAAGCCGTAAAAAAAGGCATATCACAACCAATAGGATCGTTAACCCAAATGGGCAGCATCCGCTTAGGTAAAAGAACAGAAAACCGCCATCCAAAAATCAAAGATTTTGTGCCATTGGCTAACATAAACGATATCGTTTTTGGCGGTTGGGATGTTTATGAAGATAACGTATACGAAGCGGCTATGAACGCTAAAGTATTAGAGGCATCTTTATTAAACGAAGTAAGAGAAGGTTTAGAGGCCATTGTGCCAATGAAAGCTGCTTTTGACAAAAACTACGCAAAAAACCTTGATGGAACCCACGTTAAAACCGGTACACGTCACGAACTTGCCCAGCAAGTTATGGAAGACATTAAAAACTTCCAGACTGAAAACGGTTTAGACCGCGTAGTATTAGTATGGTGTGGTTCAACCGAAATCTATTACGAGGCATCAGAAATTCATGAAACGGTAGCTTCTTTTGAGCAGGCTTTGCTAGATGATGACAAACGCATTTCACCAAGCATGATCTATGCTTATGCAGCATTAAAATTAGGCGTACCATTTGCTAACGGTGCCCCTAACTTAACAGTAGACATCCCTGCATTAATTGAGCTGGCTAAAGAAACGCAAACCCCAATTGCCGGTAAAGATTTCAAAACAGGCCAAACGTTAATGAAAACCATTTTAGCGCCGGGCTTAGCGGCACGTTCATTAGGTGTGCATGGCTGGTTCTCAACCAACATTTTGGGTAACCGCGATGGTTTGGTTTTGGATGATCCGGATAACTTTAAAACCAAAGAGGTTTCAAAACTGGGTGTATTAGAAGATATTTTACGCCCTGAAGATAACCCTGAGCTGTATGGCGAAATTTTCCACAAGATCCGTATCAACTACTATCCGCCGCACGGTGATAATAAAGAAAGTTGGGACAACATCGATATTTTTGGCTGGTTAGGTTATAAAATGCAAATCAAGATCAACTTCCTTTGCCGCGACTCTATCCTTGCAGCACCTATCGCACTGGATTTGGCATTGTTTTGCGATATGGCTAAACGCGCGAACATGAGCGGTATACAGGAGTGGCTATCTTTCTACCTTAAATCACCGCAAACTGCGCCGGGTTTACAGGCAGAGAATGATATCTTTAAACAACTGATCAAATTAGAAAACACTTTGCGTTACCTGATGGGCGAAGACCTGATTACACACTTAGGCCTCGACTATTACGACGATATGTTCGCCGGCGCATAACACACTAAGCCTGTTGCTGCTATAAACAGCAACAGGCTTTATTATTATTCCTTTCAAACCCAAGATCATCTCCCAAGGGATCTAAGAGTTAGCTAACTCCACATCAGCTTTTTTTTCGTACATAGTAACAAATAATAGCCGGCAGTGTCTATTTGCCTGTTACTAATTTAAATTAACAACAGATCCCTACGGCCAGATTAATTTAACAAGAGCCGTAATTATATAATTGCTCAATGGCAACATTTGTAAAAGCCCAGGCGTCATCATTTATCGCGTCCATTTTTGACTTTTTGACCACAGTAGTCTGCAAGGAATTTTTTTATCTTTGGTACGTAACTGCAACATTACTTGGTACTATAGCTGGCGGCATCATAAACTTTATTTTAGGCAGGGTTTGGGTGTTTAACGGTAAAGAGAAAGGCATCCCGCAGCAGGTAGCAAAATATCTGATCGTTTGGGGTGGAAATTCGTTGCTTAACACATCGGGGGTATTCGTTGTAAAGCATTACACCGGGTTAAGCTATATTATTTCAAAAGCAATAGTATCTATAAGTGTAGGGGTAAGCTATAATTACTTTCTTCAAAAAAAGTTTGTATTTGCATAATTGCGCCACGTTTAATGAATTTGAAACCCCCTGCTAATTATTTTATATTATTAGTATTCTTATTTACCACCACCACCTTATTCGGCCAGAATACTGTAGTAAACGGCGTTATCACTGATGCTACCAACAAGCAACCTTTGCCTTTCGTTTCAGTATCATTTATTGGCAGCACTATTGGCGTTACTACAAATAACCAGGGTGTTTATACAATTCGCTCAGTTAAGCCTTATACACAATTAAAAGTTTCTTACCTGGGGTTTAAAGACGCTGTGCTTACTGTTGCCCCTGGTAAAGAGCAGGTGATAAACGTGCGGATGGCACCCTCATCCAAACAGCTTAACGAGGTTGTTGTAAAAACTGCTAAGCGCGCCAAATATGTAAATGACAACCCAGCTGTAGAACTGATCCGTAAGGTAATTGCTAACCGCGAAAAAAACCGCCCCGAAGCCTACGATTATGTTGAGTACAAGGAGTATGATAAAATGCAGTTCTCTCTAAGCAATTTATCTGATAAGGTGTCCGAAAAAAAGCTTTTTCGCAAATATAAATTCATGTTCGATAACAAGGATAGTGTGACCTATCCTGGCAAAACGCTGTTACCGATATACCTTAAAGAGAGACTATCTCAGATTTACTATCGTAAACATCCTGAAGCTACCCGCAATGTAATACTTGGCGAGAAATCGGTCGATTTCGGGCCTGGCTTCGATACTGAAGGCATAGGGCAATATTTTAAGCACCTGTATGCCAAGGTTGATATTTACGACAATAGTTCCTTATTACTTGGCCGCGAATTTTTGAGTCCCATTGCCAATGGCGCGCCAGGGAGCTACAAATATTTTATTACGGATACTTTAATGATGGATAATGGTGAAAAGCTGGTACAACTAAGCTTTACGCCTCGGAACACCAATGATATACTATTTGAGGGAGATATTTACATCACGCTCGACGGTAACTACGCGGTAGAGAAGGCATCACTCAATATTAACAAAAATATCAATGTGAACTTTGTTCGCAGTATGCATGTAGATCAGAGCTTTGCTTTGAGTAAAGACGGCCGTTATCACCTGAGCCGCAGTAATACCTTTGCTGATTTTGGTTTTTCGGCCAAGCGTAAAGCCGGGCTATTTGGTGTACGGACACTTACCTTACGCAACTTCGAGATAAATAAACCAAGGCCCGACACTGCCTATATTGCCCGGCCCGAACTGGAAGACGAAGAGGTAAAAAATCGGCCGGAAAGCTTTTGGGCCCAAAACCGGCTGGATACCCTGAGCACTGCGGAAGCAAAAGTTTACACCAACATTGATAGCCTGGTGCATATGCCATCCTTCCGGCGGACGGCAAACCTGGTGAATTTGCTGTTTGCAGGTTTTAAAAATTTCGGAAAGTTTGAAATTGGGCCTGCAAGTACATTTTATAGCTTTAACCCGGTGGAAGGGTTGAGACTACGTGTGGGGGGCCGCACAACAGCCGACTTTAGCAAACGTTATTTTTTGGAAGCTTACGGAGCCTACGGTTTTAAAGACGAACGTTGGAAATACTTTTTAGCCGGTACCTATTCACTCAATAATAAAAGCATCTATCGTTTTCCGCAACATTATATTCGCGCAAGCTTTCAGCGGGAAACTAAAATCCCCGGGCAGGAATTACAATTCATTCAGGAAGACAATATCCTGCTATCATTTAAACGCGGCCGTAATGATAAATATTTGTACAATGATAATTACCGTTTAGATTATGTAAGCGAATTTGAAAACCACTTCTCTTACAAGCTTGGGTTAAAGAAAACTACACAAACCCCTACCGGCACGCTTTACCCGTTTATTAGTACGCAAAATAATATCTTTAATCACCTTACCACTACCGAGGCGTCTGTTGGGTTGCGCTACGCACCGCACGAACAATATTACCAGGGTAAGCTTTTCCGTACGCCGATAATTAATCAGTATCCTATCCTTACACTTGATTTTACAACTGGCTTAAAAAATGTTTTGGGCGGTGAGTATAACTACTCTAACTTATCAGCACGAATTGATAAGCGCTTTTACGTTGCCCCATTCGGCTTTAGCGACCTTACAGCCGAGGCTGGTAAGATTTTCGGGCAGGTACCTTACCCCCTGCTCAACATACACCGGGCTAATCAAACTTATGCTTACGTTATCGACTCTTACAACCTGATGAATTTTTTGGAGTTTGTGAGCGATAAGTCGGTAAGCTTTAATATTGACCAACACTTTGGAGGTTATTTTTTTAATAAAGTGCCATTGTTAAAAAAACTAAAATGGCGCGAAACTGCGTCTGTTAAAGTACTGTACGGCGGGCTAACCGAACGTAACAACCCGTCAATTCACCCTAATTTATATCAGTTCCCGGTAGATGAAAACGGTGCACCGATAACTTACGCGTTAGGCAATACTGCGTATGTAGAAGGCAGCGTTGGTATTGAAAACATTTTTAAATTTATCAGGGTCGACTTTGTTAAGCGTTTTACTTATTTAGATCACCCGGGTATTGCTGATTGGGGTATCCGCACCAAGATCAAATTCGATTTTTAATATGTATTATTTTAATTATTTTTATTGTTAAATGGAACAGCAAACTTCAATACGTACAAGCCTTCAGCTTGGGATATATAAAATTATTGATCCGTTTGTTAAGCTGCTGATAAAGCTTGGCTTAACTCCAAATGCAGTTACTTCTATTGGTTTTGTACTAAACGTAGGTGTAGCAGCAATTTTTATCATCGGCGGCGAAGATGGTGACCGTGCGGACCTGAGCTATGTAGGCTGGGCGGGCGGGCTTATCCTTTTTGCCGGCTTGTTCGATATGCTTGACGGGCAGGTAGCCCGTTTAGGTAACATGAAATCAACGTTTGGTGCCCTTTATGATTCGGTATTGGACCGTTATAGTGAACTGATCATGTTCCTGGGCATTTGTTATTACCTGGTAGCTCACCATTATTTTTTAAGCTCAATAGCGGCGTTTATCGCGCTTATAGGCTCCATGATGGTAAGTTACGTGCGTGCCCGTGCCGAAGGCCTGGGTGTTGAACTGAAAGGCGGCTTGATGCAGCGCCCGGAACGGGTTATAACTATCGCGGTGTTTGCAATTGCCTGTGGCATTACATCATCCTATTTGGGCGGCGATTATAAATTATACATCCCGGGCATTAAATTTCATGTATTTGAATCGATGACGGTGTTTACTTTGCCAATTGCAGTGCTTGCTGTATTAACAAATTTAACTGCCTTTAAAAGGCTTACTGATGCTAAGAAAGCGCTGGCTGAAAAAGATGAACAATAATACACCATTAAAATTAGTCCTTTCTTTACTGCTGTTTATCAATTTCACCTTACCGCTAAGTGCTGCCAAGTGTGAGTCACCCTTTGCAGATACTGCTGCAAGTCGCAGGCATCAGCAACAAAAGGCTATAGTATTTCCGGTGCCGCCTTCAGATCCATCCCGTCTTTTTTATGTACAGCGTAACCCTAATACCAATACGCTTGTCTATGATATCAACATCGATAAAAGCACCGGTAAACCAGACAAGGACGCGCCTATACATCCCTATTGGATACGATATAATGAGAAAGGCCAGAAAGAAGAATTGAATTATATACAGCGCAAATTTGCATATGGCTTAGTGAGTAAACCGCTGGGCAACGATAAATACGATATCAGATTTGTGTCATACAAAAAATTTCCGCTTAGTTTGATGAAGGCCGCCGACGGGAAATATCGTATCTTTGCAACCGTAAATCAAAAGCAAATTATTCTTAACAATATATTTATTAGGATAGAGGGCGGTTCTTTTTGGTTACCCAATGTAATTTATGTGGAGATGAAAGGGACGGACCCTGCAACAGGAAAAGAAATTACAGAACGTTTTAAACCCTAAGTGACTATGGCTAAAAATTTTGTATCCAATTCACAGGAATCTGTGAGAATGTTTAAAAGTAGCTTTTTAGAAAGTTTATCAAAGGTACATTACTTTGTGCCTATCATCATATTTGTGCCCGTCATTTTCGTTTGCACATATTTTGCCTATGAAAACCAAATTGGCGTTTTAAACTACTTTGGTCTGTTTTTATTCGGTTTGTTTGTATGGACGCTTACCGAATATATCATGCACCGCTTTGTATTCCACTTTGTGCCTAAACAAAAATGGGCCCTGCGTTTACACTTTATTTTTCACGGTGTACATCATGATTACCCAAGCGATGCTATGCGCCTTGTTATGCCGCCATCGGCAAGCATCCCACTGGCAACCGGCTTTTATTTGTTATTTAACGCCATGCTGCCGGCAAACTACATTTTCGGCTTTTTCCCGGGCTTTATACTAGGCTATCTGGTGTATGACATATCACATTACGCTATCCACCATTTCAACTTTAAAGGTAACTTCTGGAAAAAGATAAAGCAGCACCATATGCTTCACCACTACCAGGACCCAACAAAAGGTTACGGCGTAAGCTCACCATTATGGGATAAGATTTTCAATTCAGATTTCATTAAAAAGCAGAATGGCTAATGATGGTAATCATGATATACAGATCAATGCCAAAAATATAAGTATTGTCTCTGCCATATCAGTCGCCTATTTACTTTTATCTTATTTTTTAGTAGGTTTTAAGTCAGATCAGTTAGTACTAACAGGTATCTTCAACGCCTGCTTCTACGCTACCCCTACTACCCGCAAGTTCATCCTTGGGTTCAGTATCTTTATCGTTTACTGGATCATATTTGATTATATGAAGGCTTTCCCTAATTATCATTACAAGGATGTTGCAATAGGTCAGCTCTACCATGCCGAAAAAAGTCTTTTCGGCATCCGTTTTAACAACACCATCTTAACCCCTAATGAATACCTCTACATAAAACGTACAACTTTTATAGATGTGATGGCAGGGCTTTTTTACCTTTGCTGGATCCCTGTACCGTTGGCATTTGCGGCATATCTGTTTTTTAAGAACAAGCCGCTGTTTTTGCGCTTTTCGTTAACGTTTGTAGTGGTAAATATGCTGGGCTTCATTGTCTACTACGCCTACCCGGCCGCACCACCCTGGTACATTCAATTGCACGGCTTTCAATTTCAGCCGTTAACTCAGGGTAATATGGCCGGGCTGGCGCGGTTTGACAAATTTTTTAACATCAATTTATTCAAATCTATATACTCCAAGGGCTCTAATGTATTTGCGGCAATGCCGTCGTTGCACTCCTCTTATCCGGTTATTGTGGTGTACTACGGCATTCGTAACAGATTGGGTTTAGTGAACTTATTATTTGCTATAGTGATGGGTGGTATTTGGTTCACAGCCGTATACGCCAGCCACCATTACATACTGGATGTGCTGGCCGGTATTATTTGTGCTATCACAGGTATTACGCTTTTTAACATCGCTGCCACATCCCATCGGATCAAGAACTTTTTGCTGCGGTACGAGCAAATTATTCAATAAACAAATACCTAACATTTACTGTATACTTTTCTATACTAATTGAATTTACTGTTAATAAAATACAGAATGTGGATATCTTATTTACAGGTATTTATAAGCATCCCGAAGGCATAATTAGGTATGAAATTTTATTGTGTAAGTTCCTGACTTTACACTCCGCTAACATGGCGTTAATTGGGCATGTAATTTGAATACATCTTAGTATACAATACTAATGTATACCAAGATGAAAAAAATACTTACCCTTGTTCTAATCGTCATAGCCGCAACTAATGCCTTTGCAGGTTCACGTGATCTGGATAGCCTTAAAACCCAGTTACAGATAACAAAAAACGACACCTTAAAAGGTGGTATATACAAACAAATAGCCGCACAATACCTACAATACGATACTATCAAACACAGTGGCGTAAAACGTTACTATCAGGATGAGGCGTTAAACTATACAATGCTTGCACTGCATAACTTTAGCTACTACGAAGATATTTTAGGAATGCGTACCTGCTTTGATTATCTGTCAAAAGTTTATCAATCCCAAGGTAAATTCAGCCAGGCTAAATGGTTCCTGTTGCAGTCTAACAAAATATCACGTGATCAAAAAGACACCGTTGGCATCATCAGTTCACTCGTAAGGTTATCAGGTGTAAAAATGGCCAATAAAGATTACAAGCTTTCTATGCGCGATTTAAATGAGGCGTTAACCTTGTCGGCCAAAACTAAATCTCCTAAGCTTGAAGCGCTTGTTCAACAAAACTACGCGTTTTTATACAACAGAATGGGTGAGCCGGAAAAAGGTGACATTGCATCAAAAAGGGCAGCAGAGCTTTATGAAAACATCAAAAACGACGAGGAGTTGAAAGCAATGGCGTTCCAGTCACCTGTGAAAGAAACTGTCAAAGGGAAAAAAGCAATTGTTGCTAACAAGAAAAAATCAATTTCAAAAACCTACGCGAAGAAAGCAAGCAAGTTAAATGCAAATGCCGTTAAGGGCCTGGCTTCTTTATAAAATTAATGAGATAATCCAAAAACCATCCTGCAAGGGGTGGTTTTTTGCGTTAAACCAGCGGCGGTTTACTATGTCAAAACTATCGACATGAAAAATACATATTCAGGCATTGCCTTTATAATTGCGTTTTTTTCTTTAACTGGCTTTAAAAGTCGCGGCGACGAAGTCTCCGTTGGTTTTAAACAACAGTTTTTAGATCTGATCAATAAAACCCGTGCTAAAGGCTGCACCTGTGGTAATACTTACATGCCGCCTGTTGCGCCGATAGTTTGGAACGATAATTTGCAAAAATCTGCAGAGGGTCACGCGAAGGACATGGCAAAGCAGAATTATTTTAGCCATACAAGTGAGGATGGGCGCAGCATGCAAACGCGGATTGTAACCGCTGGTTACCAATTTAAAGGCTTTAAAAGTTTTATGATTGGCGAGAACATTGCTGCGGGGCAAACCAGCATACCTGAAGTTATGGCCGGATGGATTAAAAGCGAGGGCCACTGCAAAAATCTGATGAATCCGGGATTTAAAGAAGTAGGCGTAGGCGAATATAATCACTACTGGGTGCAGGATTTTGGCGGCCGGGAATCATTCAGTGCCGAGCAGCAAAGGATGATAAAAGCCGGTAAGTACCGCCTGATTCAAAAAGACCCGGAAAGTCATTAATCTTTTGGCTCTTCTTTTTTCTCTTTCTTTGGCATCGGTCCGCGTTTATAGATAACCAGGCCGTTTAAAAAATTGCGGAGCAGTTGATCTTTACAGGGTTGAAAATTTGGGTGATCGTCCGCCCTAAAGATGGCGCTAAGTTCCGTTTTAGTAGTGCGGAAGTTGGCGAGCTTTAAGATCTCAATAATATCATCATCGCGCAGGCTAAGTGCCACACGCAGTTTTTTCATCACATCGTTATTGCTCATAGCTGTTCGTTAAATTTTCTTGAAGATAATTATTCCGTTATGTCCCCCAAAACCAAAAGTATTACTCAAAGCGGCATCAACCTTTTTATTAATAGCTTCTTTGGTAACAATTTTTAAGCCCGCCGGTATTTCCGGGTCGATAGTTTCCGTGTTGATGGTCGGGGGGATAATGCCTTCTATTATTGCTTTTACAGATATGATGGCTTCAATAGCGCCGGCAGCTCCTAACAAATGGCCTGTAACTGATTTTGTAGCGCTGATGTGTAAATTTTTATTTGCACCAAAAACTTCTTTAACCGCTTTAGCCTCGCTGATATCGCCTACCGGGGTCGACGTTGCGTGCGCGTTTACGTAATCAATATCATCTGCATTCAATCCACCATCCTGCAACGCCAGTTTCATACCTTGTATGGCCCCTTTCCCTTCGGGATGGGTTGCGGTGATATGATAGGCATCAGAAGTCATAGCGGCGCCGGCAATTTCAGCGTAAATGTTTGCACCGCGCGCTTTAGCATGCTCGTATTCTTCCAGTATTAATACGCCGGCCCCCTCGCCCATTACAAATCCTTCGCGGTCAATATCAAACGGTCGCGACGCCTTAGTTGGGTCATCGTTACGGGTTGACAATGCCTTTAACGAGTTATAACCTCCTATAGAAGCCTCGCTAATTGGCGCATCAGAACCGCCGGTAACGATGATCTTAGCTTTACCCCAACGGATATAGTTAAATGCATCCATAATAGCGGTGTTGGCACTTGCACAGGCAGATGCCGTAGAAAAGTTAACCCCCATAAAGCCGAATTTGATAGAAATGATCCCCGCCGCCATATTAACCAGCGTTTTCGGAATAAAAAATGGGTTAAAATGCGGCTCGAACCCTGAGAGTGCATATTCCTTATACTGCTGCTCCAGCGTTTCCATACCACCCTGAGCGGTACCGAAAATCACTCCAACATCAAATGGCGACATGTCGTTTATATCAAATCCCGAATCTGCGATAGCCTGCCTGGCAGCAATTAAAGCGTATTGAGTGTAAAGGTCACTCCTTTTAATGTCGTTTCTATCCAAATATGCGGCAGGGTTCAAATCTACTATCTGCGTAGCAAAATGTGTCTTAAACTTTTCCGGATTAAACCTGGTTATTGATTTTGCAGGGCTGTTGCCCTCAACTATATTATTCCAAAACGCGGCAACATCATTCCCTGTGGCAGACACCACGCCCATGCCGGTAACAACTACTCTTTTCATTAATTAGTTAACAATACATTTATATCGTGTTCACTGCAAAAGTACTACCAGTAAACCAAAGTTTTTATATTTATTTCACCA
>NZ_CAXVWK010000128.1:0-14739 GCF_964263795.1 Mucilaginibacter sp. | reverse complement strand
TATCTACCACACAAACTTTACACGCCCGCAGCGATTGAAAAAGCATATCCAGCATCTGGCTGCTGGGGTCATGGATCAGACGGATGATCGTGGTCATGTTGGAGCGGATCGCAATGATCTCGGCGTCCTGCCGGTCACTAGTGCGGTCACCAAGAATAATGCCGCGCAGGTCTTCCAGCGGCGTGGTATTACCCAGTTCATGCACTAGGTCGATTAGCTTGGTCCAGTTGGCGCTATTCAGTGCCTTGAGTTTTTGAACGTTCTGCTGCGCCTGACGTTCTGCCGGCAAGGCGATGGAAATAACTTCTGCAGGTTTTAACCGGCGAATGTCCAGGCGGATACTACCCGCTATGAATGACTGATATAAGGGGCTGGTGGATGCCCTGTTCGTAAATACCACGATCTTATCTTCCAGTTCCGGCACATCGCAAAGTCCAGGCCGGCCGCTGTCATCCGGCCAGAAATACTCACCATCGGGATCAAATATGATGGTTCCCACTGGGATCTGTTTGCCTTTCCGGGTGACCATAGGAGGCTCGGCATATAATTTACTAAACAGCAGTTTGACGAGATTAGACTTACCAAAACCAGCTCGCGCAAATACAAAAGAGCGCCTGGATACTAATTGTTCGACCTTGAAGCGGGCCATGACCTCGGGCGATTTTGGTAACATCCACGGTTCCAGAATAGCCTGGCTATCGTGCTTGCCCCCATTAAAAACGAATTCTCCATAAGCGAGATAACCAAAGGCGGCTGCCTTATTATCTTTGTCGATCATCAGGTTATGACCAGCTACTTCCTGCAATAGTTCATCACTCAAAAAAGCCACTTTACTCCCAACGTGCGGCAGTCGCCGGTGCGATGGTGCAAATTGGATCTCTTTATCTTTTTTTCGTAATACGCCCAATACACGGATGTCGATTTTATATTTCAAATAGCCTTCTCTGAGATCTTCAGAAACCTCCCGTCTTTCTGCAATGGACCGCAATGCATAATCCTCTCCCGCGGAACCCGCCAGTTTTCCCATAGCGGCAACTGCGGTGATCCGACCCAGGACCGCTTCCCCTTCACTTTCCAATGCTACGATCAGGAATTGTCCGTGCATGGGAATATTCTGAAATGTATTGTCATAGCCGAGGACGATATCTGCGTGGAATTCAAGGCCGCCCTCGCTGAAGCCTTTGAAGATACCCACCGCTTTATTATCTGCGAAAAAATTCATGGTTGCCGGTTTGTGATAGTGGTGTTAGTAAAGGTTTGATGATCAACAATATGTCTTTGACCGTTGGGTAATAGATCTTTGACCGCAGCTATGACCTCGTCCTGTAAAATATCCAGGTCGAAATCAACAACCTGGGCATATTCCAGTGCTTTTTGCAGGCAAGCCGGGTAATGCGGTACCGGAAAGCCGTCGTAGGTATCCATATACAAATAACCGAAGATATCTGCATCGAAATCGGTCTGTGTATTCATGAGGTCGATCGCCCAGACCGGATCACCGGCTTGTTTACCAAAACGCGCCAGGTATAAGCTGCCTACCGAGAATTTATTGATCTCAGCATCGGCACCATCCTCATCTGATCGGGCCATGTATTCTTTCCAGACATAGGATTTCCCTTCCATCAATTCCGGCACCCTGGCGAAACGCGCGTCACCGGCTGGAAATACATCTTCCAATTGCATGGCCAAAGAGTAACGGGCCAGCACCTGGCTGTGCTTTGCGATACCCGCAAAAAAGATCCGGATCTTTTTCTTTTTAAAGGTCTCATCGATTGCCTGTTTGATCCGGTCCATCATTTCGATGAACAAGGGGCGTTTCTGAGCCTTATCAAATTTGAATATCTTACTTCGGAGCAGTCCATCCCTTACAATCACGGTATGGTTTGCAAAACCTTCATAACAGATCTTTTCATATAATACGGCCCATTCACAGAGGTCCTTGTAGGTCAATACCCATGACTTAGACACATCTTCAGGATGTTCCCGCATTTTTTTACCGGTGGGGATCATCGGGCTAAGGTCACTTAAGGTCTTGCATTTGAGATCCTTCATCAGGATACCTAAGACCGTTTTCGGTTCGCCGCGTTCATCGAACTGACGCGCACTGAGTTCGTCCGTATCGGTGGTTGGGGTTAGCGTATCCAAGCACAGATTCTTTCCATTGGAATCGACCACCCTTATCAATTGGAAATAAAAAGGATTATAGATCAATTTATTGTTCGTGCCATCAGTAGCAACCAAGGAAAATGTATTGATCGAACGGGGTTTGATCACCCGGACAGATGCCTTGATCTCAGCAACCTCATTTCGCAGGTCTGTCAACAGTTGCCGATCAACAAATGCGCAATCTCGGATCGCCTGCTTGATATAGGGTAATTCATCCGGGTCGAACATGGCTCAAATAGTTAGGGTCGCGTAAACGTCAATTTCTTCTACATAGGTCCCGGTTTGTCCCTTGAACTGATTCGCCTGGCGCTTGGCCGATAGAGGTTCTCCGGCAGACCGGAGCGCTTTCAGTTCCCAACCACAGTCTGCCATGCTCAGAGATTCTTTGATGATCTGCCGGGGAGTTTTAACAGACAAACTGGGTAGGGCGCCAAAACGAATCACCATTTTCGCATTCGGTTTGCATTTGAGCGCCGTGTTGGACCAGACCTTGGCCAGGTCATTGATAAAAGTCGTTTCCGAACCATGCTTTAACTGACTGGCTGAAAAGTAGTTGACCTGGTCACTCCCGCCCAGAAACCAATTGCGCAGCCATTGGTCCTGTTCGTAGGTGGACATCCCAAAATAAGGTGGCGATGTGATGACCCAGCTGATATCCTGGTCGAAAGAATCGGCTATCGAGCGGCTGTCTCCTAAAATAATCTGACCATCCACTTTTCGGGGTAGTTCTTTATTAAATACATAGGCCGCCTTTCGCTTGACCAGGTTGGCCAGGTCGACCTTATCGGCGATCAGACCATTTTTTATCCAATATTGAACGGAGTAATTTGGCTTGGTCGCAAAGGTCCTCGGCATCTGATTAGACAGATAAGAAGCCTGTGTTTTCATTTTGGGGCCGTGCAGAATACCAAGGATAATTGCACGCAGAGAAATATCGATGTCGTCCAGCACCGCTTTGGTTGTAAAATATAGACGTAATTTGCATATTTCCGCCAGTGTTTCAGGATGATAAGCTAGTTCCCAGTATTCACCCTGCGGTAGATCAGTATCGGACATTTCGGCCAATACTGCCCGGCAGCGGGCATCGATCTCGTTTTCTGATACATAGAGTAATTTACTTTGCGCTACGGCCTGCGCAATAGGGTTACTGTCAACACCATAAGAATTTAATCCCAGCAAGCGTGCAGCAAAATTTGTAGTTCCCCGCCCGCAGAAGGGATCGTAAACCAAATCCGTTTTCCTAGCACGCTGCAAAGTTTGAAACGGAAAAGCCAAAGGAAACATCGTAAAATAAGGGCATATCGTATTAAGTCTAAGCCTAGGATGTGATCGGTTATGTATCTGAATAGGTTCCTTTTTCATACAGCCGCAACGACGTCTCCCTCGTTATAGTTTAAAATCAGCGCACTGAACTGATCGATGATCACCAGCCCTTTTGTACTTAACGGTGACATCAGATCATAGTGGATAATCCGATCAAAAAAACAGTTTGCTGATCGAAAAATAAAATTGAATAAATTGCTATTGTTGAGGATTATGGTCATGGAGTTGGATCACGCTTAGGGCAGCTAAAGCTATAAATGTTTTTTAAATTTACGATTTTTTAAATTGAAGATGGCTTGGCCTATAAAAATAACAAAACTGAAGGATTAATTTTAGCTGGCCCTTCATGTAAAATCTGCGGCGCCAGGCAACGCAATATATCAGAAAGCAGATACAGGAAGTTATAGAGCTGATCAGTTACTCCAACTGTTAGCTTTTTGAGGTTCGGTTTACCTCATTCACAGACGGAGGTTCCTATTCTGGAAAGATCAATAGTTCTAACTTTTTTGATTATTAATTGCGATAAAGCGTATCGCTCAGCAACCGTTCCAACTGCAGTTCGACGATATCCCGATCATTCTACATCTAATCTGCAAATAATTTAGTTGTACGATCGCTGCCATAACCGAACATACTATTCCATTTTCAACGCTTAAGCAACCAAAAGCGAAAACAACGGAAGCTGTCAAGGGTGAGTGCCTGCCTTAAAAACAAATATAAGGCACTCATTTTATATACCCTTTACTGCTTTCGTTGTGCAGGCTATCTTTGCGTCTAGCGGTGAGAATATGATGAAATAATTAACCAAGTCTTCGCAGGTATGCCGAGGAACGAGCGTATTCCTGCGCTATTTAGCGAGGCTGGTGACGAAATGGAACCCGGCGCGATAGCGCGTGGTGTAATGTAGTAATCTGCCGCAGCGATTATAGCAGTCCTTTATTGTTTGCTATAATACCTTAAATTAATGTTTAGCTGCGTGAATTTGCTTAGAAGTATTTATCAGGCTTGGATTAGTGTAAGTATCAGAAGTAGGTATCAATTTATAGTGCCTGTTAAAGGCTTCCTGTCTAACTTTGAAATAATCAGCCAGTTTTCTAATAACTTCTTTAGACAGTCCCTTTTTATAGTTTAATATATCAGATACATAACCCTTACTAATGCCCAGTATCTCAACTAAATGCTGCGGTTTTAAATGATGATCCTGCATAAAGGAACGTAGTAAAGTAATAGGATCGCTTTCTTTAAACGTGTTATTTTCTTCATCAAATTTCTCGATCAATAGCGTTAACAAATCAATTTCATCCTGTATTGCATTATTAACACCACCAGAGAGCAAGTCTTCCAATTGATTACAATAGTCCTCGTATTGGCTTTTATCTTTTATGACGGTGTATTTTAAATCTGTTGTTTCCATCTTCAATAGAGATTAATTGTATACTGTTCACTCTGTTTGCAAACTTTATCGTATTCCGCATGAGTACCTAGCCAGCAAACAAAAAGATGTATTTGCTTTGTTCCGAACACGTATTTGCAGATCATCCGGTAATTATTGCCACCAATATCAAATACAACCCTGTTACTGCTTTTCCCTAACAGATCAGCAGTGTTATAAGTAAATTTCATATCGCCGGGCTGTTGCCAGTCAGCAAACTTTAACTTTTCAGTCCAGTCTTCCAGAGAAGATTTACTACGTGGTTGAAGCTTCGCAAACTCTTCAAGCGTTTGTTTTTTAATCAGATGAATTTTCATCTTGTGCAAATTTAAATAAAAGTTCACAAAAAGAGAACTTTCAGAATGAAATATTTATTTTTCAGTATGGATTATCGGTTAGCTTTTTCCCAAGCTTCAACCATACGCTTTTTTACTACCTTACTATCTGCATGATCATTCATATAATTCCATGCTTTGACGTACTGGTCAGCCTGTTGATTGTACTCTTTTATCCTCCAAACGTCTAATCCTTTCTGTGCCAAAGCAAATAAGAAGACTAATCCCATTAACAGAATTCCCCAGGGAATAAGGCGACCGAAGACAATTTTATAGTATTGTCCCTGATTGGTTTCCGGAAATAACAGAAAACGATATTGCTTTAAAGGCTGCCGTTTTAAATCCAATTGCTGGATCTGTTGTGATAGCTTATCAATCAGTACATTGTCTTTATTTTGCTTGAGCTCATGAAGTTGAACGCTTATATCACACAACTCCTTTTTATAGTCAGGTATCCTTATTTCAGGAATTTTAACTTCTTTCTTTTCATAACCGTTAATGGTCACGATCACTTGTTGCAATACTTCCTCTATTGCTTCAAGCTTTTCAAGTGTATCATTCATATCCTTCTTCCTTTCTTAAGTTTACGTTTAGTTCTTAATAACTCAACTGGTGTTTGGGCGTCCTGTTCGTGGTCGGGTTCTAATAATTTGCCTAATAATGATGCTCTGTGTTTATCACTGAATGAATTACTGAGTGGTAATGTATTGTCATTTATTGACGCGATTGCCTGTCGCTGCGCCTGTTTTTTATTCAATTCAATAAGCTGATTTAATTTGCCGTAGCTTAAACCCCGGTCTATTTCGGAACCTTTGAATTTGGTAATGCCCTTACTAAAGCTGATTCCTTGCACAATGTCAGTTCCGCTTAAATACTTATAATGAGTTTGAATTCCTTGCTTAAGAAGAGCTGCTTCCAAATGCTGCCAGTTTTGCGCAACTTTAGATACCGCTTTAATGGCATCATATATTTCATATTTTATTTGATCTGAACCTTTAAGACGTTGCCTGTTCACTTGTGCTTTACCCTCCGCTAAATGGTAGCCATATTTCAAGGTAATTTCTTTGCATACTTTCGCATTAACTACTTTCTGGTAACGGTCAGTGATGGTCTGCCCATCATTACCCACGCGATTGTAAACCAAGTGTAAATGCGGATGCTGCCTGTCGGTATGTTGCACAATCAGATATTGCGTATCTCTAATTTTCATTTTGTGCATATACTCCTTTGCCCGCTCAACCATGATCGCATCGTTAAGCTTCGCTTTGTCTTCTGCACTCCAACTTAAAACGATATGACCAACAGCTTGTCCCAAGTTCGGATTTAGCTTTCGCTGAAAATTAAAGTCGCTGGTAATATCCTTAACGCTCGTTGTTCGCACGCCGCTTGCATCTAATATGCTCGCTTCCTCCCGCTGCAAATTGTAGGCTATGCACCCGGCAAAACTTCTACCTGTAATCACTTTCCCTATCATCGCCAATTATTTTTTTGAGCAATTCATTTATTTCAGCCATGAGCAACCTGCAATTTCTCTGGACGCTAAGCAACCCGTTTAAGTGAGCCAGGTGTGTAAGCTGATTAAGGTTATTTGCCATGCCCGCCAGTACTCGCATATGCCCTGCTTCTCCGGTTGTTAAACGAGATACGACTTTCGACTTCTGTGCCGACTTTCTAAAAAAATCACTGATTGATGTCCCGGCGTTTTTGGCTTTAGTGGCAATAGTAAATTGCTCCAAATCCGTTAATCTTATCATATAAATATGGCACCGTTTTATTTTCTTTTGTGGTCTTCCGCCTTTGCTTCGGATCACTTTTTCTATTTTAATTTTCGAATCTTCCATCACTGCCTCCTTTAAATTAATTTAACCTTATGCAACCAACGGGCGCAGAAGGCAAGTTTGCCGTTTAGCCGTTAAGGCGAAACGAGTTTTTGTATAGCAAAAACACAAACTTGCTCTTTACTATCGGTTATGCCTGTTTCAGGCGTTCTCTTAAGATTTTCATATCAGTACTAACCTTCTTTTTCTTGACCTTAGAATAGATCTGTGTTGTGCGTATGCTCGAATGTCCAAGCATTTTAGATACGCTTTCCATTGGTACGCCATTCTCCAAAGTCACGGTAGTCGCAAACGTGTGCCTTGCGATGTGATAGGTTAAAGCGAAATTCAAGTTCGCCATTTTGCTGATAACTTTAAGATAGCGATTGGTAGCCTGGTTTGAATAGATAGGAAAGACGGTACCGGTATAAGAAGCGATTGGATGACCTCTATATTTTTTGATGAGTTCGATGGCTTCCGGCAACAATAAAACATGAAATTTCTTACCTGAAAAATTAGCCGTTTTCTGCCTTACCATTTCGATCCACTTTTCGCCTTCTATATCGGTTACTAAGTGTTCACTACTTAAGTTGCATACATCCGCAAAAGCCAAACCTGTATAGCAGCTAAATACAAAAGTGTCCCTTACTATCTCTTGTCCATGAATATCAAAGTTTAAGGCTTTGATAGTTTCCAACTCCTCCAATTCCAAGCACTGCCTGTCCTTGTGGATCATGTGACGCTCGAAACGAAGGAAAGGGTCTTTAACTATCCAATCGTTTTTAAGTGCGATATTGATCATCTTGCGTAGCCGCTCAATGTGCTTCATGACCGTATTGTTGGTACACGGCCGCTGACCTTTATCCGGTTCACGTTGGCGTAAGTAGATCTCAAAATCAATAATGAATTTGTAATCAAGTTGAGAAAGGTAAATGTCCGTACGCT
Source organism: Mucilaginibacter sp. (assembly GCF_964263795.1). GTDB lineage: Bacteria > Bacteroidota > Bacteroidia > Sphingobacteriales > Sphingobacteriaceae > Mucilaginibacter. Next base: position 6,721 of record NZ_CAXVWK010000128.1, on the reverse strand, counting down.
TTTTTCGTTTAACCAAAAACTCTTTAACATATCGCTCGGTACTGTAGTAGTTTTTCATCGTGCCTGGCTCCAGTAGCTTTTTGACCTCTGTGTTATGATAGTTCATTAGAAAAAGCAAAGTAGTTTGCTCTTCCTCGCCATCGCTTTCCAGAAAAGTTTTGATGCTATCAGCAGTCAGAACTTCTTTATTGTAACGCAGGGTGTCATAAGCTGAATTAATCTCCGTGCGCGTCTGCCGCACCTTTTCCTGTACCTCTTTTAATTCCTTATCGGCTCCAATTACTTTTTGAAATTTATGATCCCAGGATATCAACTTGAGCCGTCGTTTCAAAGAAATGTCGACGAACTTCTTGTTAATGGTGATTCGCACATACAAGGGGGCAATCCCTTTGCTTGCTTTATCCTTTTTTAGAAAAAAAAGGATACTGAATGAATTTGTTGTTTTCATACGCGGTTTTACTTATTTGATATTATCCCCGTCAACGCAAATACATTTTGCGACAAACGGATTAAATCACGAAATCAGTTACAAGCAACCACGGGTTGCGAGTAAAAACGCATTGAACAATTTTACAAATTAAAAAGAGGGTGCGATATAGGGCATGTAGAAGTTTGTATTAATATGGATTACTTTGAACTAGAATTTTGCAAAATCCATAAAAAAACCCTCTAAATCATACAATTTAGAGGGTTTTGATACTACTTGGTATCGCTTGTTGTCGGGATGGCAGGATTCGAACCTGCGGCCTCCACATCCCAAATGTGGCGCGATACCGGGCTACGCTACATCCCGATTGGGATTGCAAAGGTAGCTTTTTTGTTAAGTGCTGCAAATTTTTTTTTGAAGAATTTGCGGTAGCTTTCCTAAGCGGTTCATTTGCAAAAACTTAATGTCAAAAAAAAATTCACAGGCTTGTTTTACTTAAAAAGCCGCTAAACAAAAGATCAATGATCTCCCGCATTCCGTTTTGTTTCTTTTTGAAAACTCCATACCAGGTAAATCAGAGCAGGCAAAATAAATAAGCTGCCTATAAGCAAAGCCATTCCAAGGGCCACGATAGTTTTATTAGCGCCGTGATCTTGAAGCAGGGATAAATAATTGCCTCCTTTAAGTATCACAATGTTAGGGTAATGCCTATAGGTTGTGGTCAGTAATATCATAGTTACCTGAAAACCGGCCAGTACTCTTATCACATATCTTTTGCCGTGGTAAATTAAATACCACATTAATACCAACGACAGTGTAGCAAGGCCCACCGCTGTGCTGCCAATAACATTTCCAAAAACCCAGTTGATCAAAGGGATATTCTCTAATATTGAAACGCCAAAAACAAGTGCTCCTGCACTTACCGCAGCGATATTCATTATTTTGGCCTTGCGGATAAAGCGTTTAGCCTCCGCATCGTCATTAGTTTCGCCAATAAGGTAAACAGCCGCTAAAAAGCCACATAAGGCAACGGTAAATAACCCGATAGCAACGGAAAACCAATTAAGCCAGCTATAAACATACGCATCCATAAAGTTATCGGCGTTTGGGTCTATCCGGCCCGAAACAGCACTGCCCGCAATGATACCCAGGAATAAGGGGGTGATAAAACTGGAGTAAACAAATATTTTATTATAAAGCTTCTGCATATTGTCTATAACAGCATCATAATTTCTAAAAGTTAAAGCTGTACCCAGGGCAATGATACCCATTAGCATAATCACTAATGGTATATGCAGGTAAGTGGATATAGTTGTATAGATGACCGGGAAACCCACAAATAAAATTACTATGGCAATTATCAACCACATATGATTGGCCTCCCAAATCGGGCCAATAGCATTATACATTGTACGGCGAGTTCGCATCTTGTTGGGCTCAGAGGTGAACATTTCAATAATGCCGGCCCCAAAATCTGCACCGCCCATCACGAGGTAAAGTAACAAGGCCAACCATAAAAACAACATCACAACGTATAGCATTACTATATTCAATTAACTTTAGGGTGAGGGGTATCATACAGTTTTGGCACCATCTGTATTTGGCGGTAAAGCAAAAAGACAACGGCAATACTAAGGGTTAAATAAACAGCGGTAAACAGGTAAAATGAGTATCCAATACCCGGCATCGGTGTCATGGCATCTTTGGTTCGCATTACCCCTTGTATGATCCAGGGTTGCCTGCCAACTTCTGTCACCGTCCATCCGGCTTCTACTGCAATAAAACCGATCGGGGTGGCTGCAATAAACAGCTTTAGGAACCATGGTTTGTCAAACCAATTTCGCTGCCTGAATTGTGCAATAAGGTACATCAAGCCAAGTGCCATCATCAACATACCAAGTGCGACCATTATCTGGAATGCATAGTGCGTTACTGCAATAGGTGGCTGATCCTCCTTTGCGATCTGATCTAAACCTTTAACCGGTGTTTTAAAATTATCATGCACCATAAAACTAAGCAGTCCCGGAAGTTCCAGCGCATAATCAACCTTTTTATTTTTAAGATCCGGCACACCACCAATTATAAGGGGCGAATATTCTTCGGTTGTAAAATGCGCTTCCATTGCAGCAAGTTTAGCGGGCTGTTGCTTTGCAACCATTTTTGCAGAAATATCGCCGCTGAGTGGCTGCAAAATACTGGCAACTATGCCGAATACCGCAGCGATCCTGAAAGCCTGCCGGTGAAACGCTATATTTTGTTTCCGCAAGATCATTAACGCATGTATGCCGGCTACAGCGAAACCCGTAGCTGCGAATGCCGCTATAGACATATGCAATGCTTGCGAAAACCAGCCCGGGTTAAACATGGCTTTTATAGGATCGATGTTGATGTACTTACCGTCAACAAAATCGAACCCCGTGGGGCTGTTCATCCAGCTGTTGGCCGACACAACCAAAATTCCGGATGCAATTCCGCTGATGCCTACTACAACTCCGGTAAACCAATGGAACCATTTGTTAAAGCGGTTCCATCCATACAGGAAAAATCCAAGAGCAATTGCTTCGATAAAAAAGGCGGTACCTTCTAAAGAAAATGGCATACCGAATATTGGCCCGGCGTGCTTCATGAATGTTGGCCACAATAAACCTAGTTCAAACGATAATACAGTGCCCGATACGGCACCGGTAGCAAAGAAGATGGCCACACCTTTGCTCCAGGCTTTGGTTACATTTAAGTAGACAGGCTTATCGGTTTTTAGCCAAAGGTAGTGGGATACGGCCATAAAAAACGGCATTACCATTCCTATACATGAAAAAATGATGTGAAAACCCAACGAAAGGGCCATCTGCGAGCGTGCGGCCATGAAATTGTCCATGGTGCAAGTTACCTACTATGCAGCAGTTACAGAACTTTTTAGCTTTCAAAACAAGCTATTTGGAAATTTAGAAAGAATATAAATTTCACATTTATTTTTTTATCTTTTTAAAAGTATTGAATGGGATTAATATTATCTTAGCGACACTTTACAACAATAATAGTTCCCTAATAAAACAGATAATATATATTATTATCTATCAATAATTTATGCTGTTTAACTCAATTGAATTTGTACTTTTTTATATTGTTGTAACATCGTTATATTTTCTCTCTCCGTATAAACTCAGGTGGCTTATATTGCTGGTAGCCAGTTGCTACTTTTACATGAGCTTTGTGCCCATTTACATCCTGATCCTGGCCTTCACTATCGTTATAGATTATTTTGCAGGCATATATATAGAGAAGGCGAAAGAACCTGCTCTCCGGAAGACGCTTTTAATGGCCAGCCTGGTTGCCAACATCGGGATTCTTGCTGTATTTAAATATTATAACTTTATCAATCTGAATATTGAATACCTGTTTCAAAAGTTCAATTATCAGGATCCTATTCCATATCTAAAAATCCTTTTACCGGTAGGCTTATCGTTCCATACCTTTCAGGCGATGAGTTATACAATAGAGGTGTACCGCGGTAACCAGCGGGCCGAGAAGCATTTTGGTATCTACAGCCTTTACGTAATGTTTTATCCGCAATTGGTAGCGGGGCCTATAGAGCGGCCGCAGAACATTCTTTTCCAAATGCATACAAAGTTCCCGTTCAATTATAACCTGATGATCTCCGGTCTGAAAATGATGTTGTGGGGATTTTTTAAGAAACTGGTGGTGGCTGATAGGGTAGCGATCTTTGTAAATTCGGTATTTGATAATCCTAACACACAAAACGGAACTACAGTAGCTATAGCGGCATTCTTTTTCGCTATACAGATATATTGCGATTTCTCAGGTTATACAGATATTGCGATAGGTAGCGCAAAAACCATGGGGTTTGATCTGATGAAAAATTTCAACCGCCCGTATTTTGCGCAGAACATCCAGGAGTTTTGGCGCAGATGGCATATATCACTTTCCACCTGGTTCCGGGATTATTTGTATATCCCTTTAGGCGGTAGTAAAGTAAAGACCAGTCGCAGGTATTTCAATTTATTTTTAGTGTTTTTAGTGAGCGGGTTATGGCATGGAGCAAACTACACCTATATTATATGGGGCGCCTTGCACGGCGTGTTTAGTGTTGGTTACATTATTATTAAACCGTATCTGCGCAAAACCCCTAAAAGTGAATTTGGCGCTTTGCTGATGCGGATGGGGAATATCGCGTTGACGCTTACTTGTGTAACCTTTGCCTGGATCTTTTTCAGGGCTAATTCTGTAAGCGATGCTTTTACTCTAATCGGTAATTTGAGAACCTTTGGTGCGGCCCCGCAAATCAGCGATGGTTTAAGCAATTTTGGGCATGCTGCACTGGCCGTATTGTTACTTTTTGCAATAGAATATAAAATGGAGTACATGCCGCAAAAATTCAACTTCTTCAACTCTCCTAATATTGTTTTAAGATGGGGATCGTTGGTGGCTACCATCTTCTTAATATTGGTTTTAGGTGTATTTAATGGTGGCCAGTTTATATATTTCCAATTCTAATGAATAAGAGCGCTATTGTTACATTTTTAGTCAGGCTGGCAATTTTTTGTGCTGTTATTTTTGTTGTAGACAGACTGTTAGGGTTGGCTTTTGAAAAAGTGTACTTCAATCAAAAAATCGGTCAGTTTAGCGAAACAACCTATGCTATAGACAGTGCCAAACAGGATATCCTGATTTTTGGTAGCTCACGTGCGGCGCGTCATTTTTCGTCGTCTATCATTTCAAAAGGGGTAGGGCTAAGTTGTTTCAATGCCGGCCGCGATGGTATGATGATACCGTATGCTACAGCTGTACAGCAAATAGCATTAGAGCGGCATAAACCAAAATTGATCATATTGGATATCGGGCCAAATCAACTTGGCGTTCAACCATCTAAATATGAGAAGCTGAGCATTTTACTGCCTTACTATGAAAATCATTATGACCTGGTTCGTTACATTGAGGAAATAAGTAGGTTCGAGCAGTTTAAGCTGTATTCAAAAACCTATCCGTTCAACTCGTCATTGTTTATTTTAGCTACAAATATTTTGCTACCCGGCACCGTTAAAATGCACGATAACGGCTATCTGCCCCGCGATGGGAGCATCACCCAAACGGAAATGAATCATTTTGTTACTAAGATGACCATTAAGGCAAAAAAAGATGCTGCAAATCCGGATGTAGTTGATGCGCGAGCAGTGCGTTACTTTAAAGATTTTTTGGATAACTCGGCTAAAGACAATATCAAAACACTTGTAGTTATACCGCCTACATTGATAAAAGAATCTTACCGGTTAGATAACCAGTTGAAAGAAAGGGATATTATTGTAAACCTGAGCAAAAAATATCCTAACGTTAAGTTGGTTGATTACTCTGCAGACGACCGCTTTAATTATCAGCCACAAAAGTATTCAGATCCAAGCCACCTTAACCGCCTTGGTGCCGAAGAATTTTCTGCAATTATTACCCGCTACATTCAGCAGAACTATAAATTCAATTAATATTCTACAAACTGCTCATCAGGGTAGCAAAATAGCCAGCGCTCGCCGGGCTGAGCAGATGCAATTACCGGATGTTTCTCTTTGTGATAATGCTTGGTCATGTGCTGGTTAACCGATTGATCGCAACAAAGCGTTACACCGCAGGTTTGACATGTCCGTAAGTGGAACCAGTCGCTACCGGTTTTAACACACTCTTCACACACATTATCATCGCTTAGTTTTACCTGGGTTATTTGTTGTAAATGGCTGCATAAAGATGGGTCGTCCATGATCGTAGTACTTAAGTTTAATATTGAAATCTAATATACAAAAGGTTATTACTAATTAAAACCAGCTTAATCAAAACATTCCAGCAGTAAAATCATTATCACGGTACACCGTATGGCATCATCAAAAGCATCTATCTATAGCGCACTGGCAGCCAATTTGTTAATCGCTGTTACTAAATTCATAGCCGGCGCTATTAGTAATAGTGGTGCAATGATAGCCGAAGGCATCCATTCTGTTGTAGATACAGTCAACGAGTTACTATTGTTGCTTGGATTGCATCAAAGCAAAAAAAAGCCCGATGCTACACACCCTTTCGGCTACGGTAAGGAGCTTTACTTTTGGTCGTTTATTGTATCGATTTTAATTTTTGGTTTAGGCGGCGGCATTTCCATTTATCAGGGTATCCATCACATTGTAGAACCGGAGCCTTTGTCTAACCCTACAATCAATTATATTGTCCTGAGCTTATCGATAGTTTTTGAAGGGGCATCTTTAATTGTAGCAGCCAGGCATTTCAATGAGTCGCGCGGCA
>NZ_CAXVWK010000127.1:0-28473 GCF_964263795.1 Mucilaginibacter sp. | reverse complement strand
CAGGCGAAGACGGTCGCGCAGTGCTCGAAATTATTTACGCTGCCTATGCTTCGGCCGGTTTAGGCAGGAAAGTTGCACTACCCTACTCCGCTAAAGTTGAAAAACCTGTTGACCTGTGGTTAAACCCAAAACAAAACGACTAAAATGAAGATCTCAAAATACGAAACCTACGATGAAATGTCAAAAGCGGCTGCCGCGCTGGTTACCAAACAACTGGCCGAAAAGCCTGCTTCTGTAATTTGTTTCCCTTCCGGCGATTCGCCTACCGGGATGCTAAAGCACCTGGTAGATGCAGCTAACAATGGCCGGTTAGACCTGAGCCAATGTTATTTTGTAGGATTAGACGAATGGGTAGGTATGGACGAAAATGATGTAGGCAGCTGCAAGTATTATCTGCACACCAACTTTTTTAGTAAGGTAAATATCGCACCCGATCATATTATACTGTTTGATGCCAAATCTGACAATTTAAATGGCGAGTGCGAACGTATTAACGATTTTATTAGCGAAAAAGGCGGGTTAGATATCATGATCGTTGGCATTGGCATGAATGGGCACCTGGGCTTGAATGAGCCGGGCACCCCGTTTGATTTGTATGCTCACCGCTCACAGCTGGACCCTGTTACCGTTGAGGTTGGCCAAAAATATTTTCAGCAGGCTACCACATTAACCGAAGGGATTACCTTAGGCTTAAAACACCTGCAGGAAGCTAAGATCCCTGTGCTCATCGCATCGGGCATTAAAAAAGCGCCCATCATTCACGAGGCGCTGCAGGGCACGGTTAGTACCGAGGTGCCGGCTTCAATTTTGCAACAGATTAAAAATGCCTTGATCTTGTTGGATGATGATGCAGGGTCTGAACTGGAGCACGCTTCGTGAGCATGAACGGGCCATTCGACAACATCATCAATAAACTTCAAAATGCCGGGGGCTTGCTTGCCAATAAACAGGTGGCTGCCGGTTTCGACGGCTTTATTGATTCTATCGTTAAGGTAGTCAATTACAAGTCGGACGCGGAGGGTACGGTGTTTTTTAATAACATTGGCGAGTTTGGCAATTACATCGCGGGTAAAAGCGGCTCGGGTTTTAGTCTGGAAAGCGAAGAATTGGTGCAAAAACTGGGCGGTAACATGCCTATTATGGCAAATGCCATGGCACAAATGGGTACTATGGTAAATTGTGTAGGCGCGTTTGGTCTCCCTACAGTTGCGCCGGTGTTTGCAGGTATGCACACAAATTGCAAATTGCATACTTATACTAATCCCGGGTTTACAACTGCTATGGAATTTGCCGACGGCAAGATCATGCTGGCACAAATGACCGACCTGAACCAGTCTGACTGGGGAACAATTAAAGCCGCTGTCGGCATTGAAGACCTTAAAAAGGTATTTATGAATGCGGGCGTGGTTTGCCTGGTAAACTGGAGCGAACTCGACCACTCCAACAATATCTGGCAAGGCCTGCTCACCGATGTTTTTGCAGACAGCGCGGCTGGCGACAGGGAATTCTTTTTTGATTTGTCCGATTGCTCGAAGCGTAAACCGGAAGCTATAACCGGCGCCATTAAAATGATAGAACATTTTGGCAATTATGGGCACGTTACCCTGAGCCTGAACCGGAATGAAGCCAATATCTTACACGAGATATTTACCGGCCAACCCGCATCTGCCGATCTGAAAACTACCGGCAGCAGCCTGGCAAATACATTTAATATCAATACCATTATCGTACATAGCGCCAAAATATCGGCACTGTGGGGTAGCAATGAAATGGTTGAAAGTGAGCCGGTATTTATTGAGAATCCGCGCTTCTCTACCGGTGCAGGTGATAACTTCAACGCGGGGTACTGCATTGCTAAACTACTTGGCCTTGCCCCTGTCGATTGCCTGACGATGGCCAACAGCGTATCTAACCGCTACATTACCACCGGCGAAAGCCCCGATCTGGAAGCTTTGGAAAAGTATTTTACCGGATTAGCAGGTAATTAGTTTCTAAAGCGAATCCATCCACCGGCAATGCGCTCAATTCCTACAATCCTAACAGCCATTTTACAATCCCTGCCCCGCCGTTTCAGATTAAAATTGCATCTTTAGGGTACCAATTATAAATTTCATGTCGACTAATTTTGCGCATACCAATCCAACGGCCAAGGCCGATCATACCTTTGATGCAATAGTTATCGGATCGGGCATAAGCGGCGGCTGGGCAGCTAAAGAGCTTTGCGAGCAGGGCCTCAAAACACTTGTTTTAGAGCGCGGCAGGGATGTAAAACATCTTAAGGACTATCCTACAGCAACAAAAGCGCCATGGGAATTCCCCTACCGGGGCCGCATGAGTGAGGAGTTCTATAAAGAGAACCCACTGATAACCAAGGCATCAGGTTTTGGCGACGATTGCGACCATTTTTTTGTGAAAGATGCCGATCACCCGTACGTGCAGGAAAAGCCTTTTGATTGGATCCGCGGCTACCAGGTAGGCGGTAAATCGTTAACCTGGGGGCGCGCCACGCAACGCTGGAGCGAGTTTGAATTTACAGCACCTAAACGTTTTGGCTATGGCATTGAGTGGCCGATAGGTTATGCGGATGTGGCACCCTGGTACTCGCATGTCGAGAAATTTATTGGGATCTGCGGCAATAAGGATGGCCTGGAAGCAATGCCCGACGGCGAATTTTTGCCGCCCTTTGATATGAATGTGCCACTGCAGCACATTAAACAATCGTTAGATAAAAATTATACCGACAGGCACCTGGTGCACGCACGCTGGGCACATTTAACCGAGCCTAAGCAGATCCACCTGGACCAGGGCCGGGGCAAATGCCAGGCACGCAACATGTGTGTGCGGGGCTGCCCGTTTGGCGGGTACTTTAGCTCGGTAAGCTCAACCCTGCCCTGGGCCGAAAAAACCGGCTACCTTACTATCCGTCCGCATTCGGTAGTGCATTCGGTAATCTACGATGAAAAATTGGGCAAAGCCAGCGGGGTAAGGGTCATAGACGCCAACACTAAAGAAATAACTGAATTCTATGCGAAGGTGATCTTCATGAATGCTTCGGCGTTGAACACTAACCTGATCTTGCTCAATTCCAAATCAGAAAGGTTCCCTAACGGTTTGGGTAACGATAGCGGCCTTTTGGGCAAGTACATTGCCTTTCATAACTACCGGGCTTCGGTATCCGGCACATTGGATGGCTATACAGATGATTATTATTTCGGCCGCAACCCTACCGACCTGATCCTGGTCAATTACCGTAACCTGCATAAACGTGATACCGATTATTTTGGTGGCTATACCACTTTTATGAACGCCTATCGCGACCAGCATCCTACAGAAACTGCAGAAGGCCAGATAGGTGCTGCTTATAAAGATAGCCTGTCTGAACCGGGCGGCTGGCATGTGTTTGCCTATTTGCAGGGCGAAACGGTGCCGGTTGAAACTAATCATGTACGCCTGAGCTCTACAGAAAAAGATCAATGGGGCATCCCGCTGCTTATAACCTCGGTAGAATATCACGAGAATGAAGACAAAATGACTGAAGACTTTTTAACGCAAACAGCAGAAATGCTGGAGAAAGCCGGCGTCAAAAACATCAAAAAACATAATAACAAGCAGGCACCCGGCCTGGATATTCATGAAATGGGCGGCGTGCGTATGGGTAAAGACCCTAAAACTTCCCTGCTGAACAACTGGAACCAGCTGCACGCCTGCAAAAACGTATTTGTAACCGACGGTGCCTGTATGACCAGTACCGGCAACCAAAGCCCATCTATATTATATATGGCGCTTACGGCACGTGCTGCAACTTACGCCGTAAATGAGATCAAAAAAGGAAACTTGTAATAAACCACCCATGAAAAAAATAATTTACGGTCTGCTTATCGCGATAGCAGTAAGCAGCTGCCAATCGGCTACCAAAAATACGGCGGGCGGCATGGACACGGCGGCCATCATCAGCGATAGCGCAGCCACCGATTTTAGTAACCTTATTGCAGATTCTACCCTGAGTAACTGGCATGTTTACGGTAAAGGTAAAGTTGGGCCGGCCTGGCAATTAAAGAACGGCATCCTGCACCTCGACGCTTCAAAAAAAGCCGACTGGCAAACCGCAGGCGGCGGCGATATCATCACAAACGATGAATATGAGAATTTTCACCTCAAGGCAGAGTGGAAAATTTCACGCGCGGGCAACAGCGGCATTATGTTTTATGTACATGAGGATACTACGAAGTTTAAATACGCATGGCAATCCGGTATGGAAACGCAGGTGGCCGATAATAAAGAGAACGAGGATGGCAAGCTTATCAGGCACCGCGCAGGTGATCTGTACGATCTGATGTCGATATCAAAAGAAGTTGTAAAGCCTGCCGGCGAATGGAATAAAACCGAGGTTATTGCTAACAAAGGGATCCTGGAAATACGCGTTAACAACCAGACTGTGCTTACCACTACCCTATGGGGCAACGATTGGAAAAAGTTGATTGCCGGGAGTAAGTTTAAAGAGTGGCCCGGCTTCGGCACCTATAAAAAAGGTCATATAGCGTTGCAGGATCACGGCGCCGATGTATGGTTTCGCAATGTAGAGATCAGGAGCTTATAGATAAACCTTCAGTAAAACAAAAAGCATAGCCCGGCGGCTATGTTTTTTTTGTGATTGCCGTTTTGCGGTTCGATGATAAATCTGCGATATTAGCCGTACATGAAACCTATCTGCAAATCCGCCTACCTTCTGCTCGGTCTATTTTTTTCAATTACAACACCGGGCTTGGCGCAAAATGTTTTCAAACCCTACGCCTTGCGTACCGAATACCTGGAGCAGCCTATTGGTTTGGATAACCCTCATCCCCGGTTTACCTGGATGCTTAACGATAGCCGGCAGGGCGCAAAACAAACCGCTTACCAGCTATTTGTCGGGACTGATTCAGTAGCGGTTAGCCGTGGAATGGGCAGCAGCTGGGCAACGCCTAAAACAGCATCGGCCGATATCCTGGCAACTTACAGCGGCAAGCCTTTACAAGCCTATACCAAATATTTTTGGCGGGTTGATGCCTGGGATAAAAATGGTGTAAAAGCATCATCTGTAGTGAGCAGTTTTGAGATGGGTGTTATGAAAATGACCAACTGGAAAGGCACCTGGATAAGTGATGAGCAGGGCGTAAATGTTAAACCCGCACCCTATTTCCGCACAACCTTCGGTACGGGTAAAAAAGTAATTTCGGCACGGGCATATATCGCTGTAGCAGGTTTGTATGAACTATACCTCAATGGCGAAAAGATAGGCAACCACCGGTTAGACCCTATGTACACCCGGTTCGACAGGCGCACCCTTTACGTTACTTACGATGTTACCAAACAGATTATGGCCGGTAAAAACGCCATTGGCGTACTGTTGGGTAATGGCTGGTATAACCACCAAAGTACCGCCGTTTGGGATTTTGATAAGGCAACATGGCGAAACAGGCCGGCCTTTTGCCTTGACCTGCGCATTACCTACAACGACGGTACTACCGAAACCATACGTTCTGACGAGCACTGGAAAACCAGTTTTAGCCCGATAACGCTTAACAGCATCTATACGGCCGAGCATTACGACGCCCGGTTGGAACAGCCCGGGTGGAACACCATCAGCTTTGACGACGCCAAATGGAAGCCGGCATTTAACCGTCCGGCACCTTCTCAAAATATTACCGCACAGGCAATGCATCCCATCCTCAATGTAGAGGAGATTCCTGCACAATCGGTTAACAGGTTAGATGATGGCGCTTATGTATTCGATCTGGGCAGAAACATCAGCGGCGTAAGTAAATTTAAGGTTAGCGGCAAGGTAGGTACGGTGATCAGGCTTAAACATGGCGAAAGATTGTACAAGAATGGACATGTAGACCTTTCAAACATTGATATTCACTACCGCCCCACAGATGAAAAAGACCCTTTTCAGGTAGATATTTTCACCTTGAGCGGTAAAGGCGAAGAAACCTTTATGCCGCGTTTTAACTACAAAGGTTTCCAGTTTGTAGAAGTTACCAGCAGCGAACCTATCGAGCTGACGAAAGAAAACCTAACCGGCTATTTTATGCACAGCGATGTGCCGCCTGTTGGTAAGCTCAGCACATCTAATCCAATTATTAATAAGATTTGGGCGGCAACAAATAACTCATACCTGAGTAATCTGTTCGGTTATCCTACAGATTGCCCTCAACGCGAAAAAAACGGATGGACCGGTGATGCGCATATTGCCGTAGAGACAGGGCTGTACAATTTCGACGGTATCACTATTTATGAAAAATGGCTTTCTGATCATCGCGACGAGCAGCAGCCCAACGGTGTGCTACCATCTATCATCCCTACATCCGGCTGGGGCTACGAATGGGGTAACGGCCCCGACTGGACCAGCACCATCGCTATCATCCCCTGGGATATATACCTGTTTTATGGCGATAAAAAAATCCTGAAAGACAATTATGAGAACATTACCCGTTATGTTAACCACATCAACGACATTTACCCTACCGGTCTAACCACATGGGGATTGGGCGATTGGGTACCCGTAAAATCCAAATCGCCGGTGGAGATGACATCTACGGCATATTACTTTGCCGATGTGACTATTGCTGCGAAAATTGCCGGCCTGATGGGTATCAAAGCCGATGAGGCTAAATACGTGACCCTGGCTGCTAAGATTAAAAATGCTTTTAACGCCAAATACCTTAACCAGCAAACCGGCAACTACAATACCGGCCTGCAAACCGAATTAGCTGTACCGCTTTATTGGGGCCTGGTACCGGATAACTTTAAAAGCCGGATTGCCAAACGCCTGGCCGACCGCGTTACTACAGACAACTTTCACCTGGATGTTGGGGTGTTAGGCGGAAGGGCGATATTAAGTGCCCTGAGCGATAATGGTTATGCGGATGTTGCTTACCAAATAGCCTCGCAGGAAACCTACCCGTCATGGGGCTGGTGGATGGTTAATGGCGCTACTACGCTTTACGAGAACTGGAAGATTGACGCTAAAAGTGATATCTCTCTTAATCATATCATGTTTGGGGATGTAGGCGCCTGGCTTTATCGTGGTATTGGCGGCATTAAGCCGGACGAAAAGCAGGGCGGTTTTAAAAATGTGATCATGCAACCCAATTTTGTAACGGGTTTAGATCAGTATACTGCTACGCACAGAGGGCCGTATGGCGGTATTATTTCCTCATGGAAACGTAATGGCAGTGCTGTCGAATATTCGGTTACCATTCCACCAAACTCCTCCGCAGACTTATACTTTCCAGTTCAGGACGGTAAAAAACCCTATCTGGCAGGGAAAGCGGTGCCGATAGCATATCATGTTAGCGCAGGAGTTTATCAGTTTGTGATAAAATAAGTTTGGGTGTTTACTAACAGCGATAATTCCAATTGGTATGGTTTAGGCTTCCGTCAACCATTCGATCCAGTTTGTGATCTTGAATTTATAGCCCAAAATTTTATTAACGTTAACACTGTTGATGATTTTCCATTCGTTCAGTTTCGATACAAACTGCGGTGAAGGAAGTCCTGCTTTTTTAGCGGCCAGGCTATAAAATTCAGCCTTGGGGGGATGATGTGGCGTGCAGGCATTAAAGGTATGGCCAAATGCATCCTGATTGATTACTGCTTCGGTAAAGGCAATGCAATCATCCAAACAGATTACATTAACCGGCGCCAGGCCGTTTGGGATATTTGTTTTACCGGCAAAGAAGCGGCCCGGTTCGCGGCCGGGGCCGATAAGCCCGCCAAATCGGACGATCGCTGTTTGGAATCCAGTTTGATGGCGAAACAGTTCTTCCGCATCATGCAATATTATCGACGATTGTGTGGCGGATTGCGGGTTGGTCAGTTCATCAACCTCCCTATTCAGGTCGGCATAAACACCGGTCGAGCTGATCAGTACCACCCTTTTTACCGCACCTATGTTTACGGCGTCAATAACGCGTTGCATCTTCGGCACATATTCGGCCCCCTCTCCAGACCGGCTTTTGGGCGGGACAGCAATAACCAGCACATCAACATCAAAAAAGTCAGTTGGGGCAATTACTGCAGAAAGATCGATCAGGTAAGGTTTTATTCCGGCATCGTTCAATACCTGTAGCTTGTCTGCAGAAGTTGTCGACCCATTAACCGCAATATTTTTGCTTACCAGGGTTTTCGCCAGGGCCAATCCGTACCATCCGCAACCTAAAATGCTAATTGTCATGTTGGCTAAATTAAACTATCCAATCCTGAATTGCCCGCCGTGCCGCCGCAAATTTTATATTTGTGCATGGATACGCCGAAAACCTTACCTGTTTTAACCGATACCGAACTCCGTGTACTGGGATCCCTAATGGAAAAAAGCAAAACCACCCCGGATTATTACCCCATGACGCTTAACGGCCTTACGGTAGCCTGTAACCAGAAAACAGCGCGCAAGCCGGTTGTTGAGTACGATGATAACACCGTAATGCTGGCGCTGGATACCTTAAAGCGCAAAGGCCTGATCTCGACCGCTACAGGCGGATCAAGCCGGGTTATTAAATACAAGCATAACTTTGGCATTGTATTCCCGGTAGTGCCTGCAGAAGTTGCGGTGATATGCCTGCTGATATTGCGCGGGCCGCAAACACCCGGCGAGATCAACACCAATGCCGGCAGGTTATATGAATTTGAAGATCTGGACGAAGTTAACGCCATTCTTGAAAAGCTGGCCGGTGGCGAAATGCCTTATGTACTGCAGTTACCTAAGCGCCCCGGACAGAAAGAGGCGCGTTATCGCCATTTGCTGGGTGGTACCATTATTGAAGATGATATGCAGGATGATGCACCACGCGCCAACCGATCGTCAGAACTAGAGGAACGCCTGAGCAAAGTGGAAACTGAACTTGCAGAATTGAAAGAGGCTTTTGATAAGCTGATGAAGTAATTAACCTGATCAATTATCCTCACTACCCATTGTACGTTCGATGCGCCTGTCGGGGATAAACCAGATGCAGGCTACAAGTACGTACAGCGAAACACCGATCCACGGATTTACAAACGACAGCGCGATAGCCGCGGCGTAAATACCGGTTGAGATCTTTCCCTTAGTATCGCTGCCGATGGCGTGCGCCAGTAACGAATTTTCGCCATGATGACGAATGAGTTGTTTTGCCAGAATAGTATAGGCGATGGCGTTCATGATCAATACAACACCATAACATATTACCGGCCACTTGGCAAAATGGTTCTCGCCCATCCACGCTGTAACAAACGGCACTAGCGACAACCAGAAAAGCAAATGCAGGTTGGCCCATAGCGTTATGCCGGTAATAGATTTTGCGGCATGCAACATATGATGATGGTTATTCCAATAGATCCCTATGTAAACAAAGCTGATGATGTAGCTGATGATCACCGGCAGCAGGTGCTTCAGGGCCTCTAAACTGGCATCGTGAGGCACCTTAAGCTCAAGCACCATAATTGTGATAATGATGGCTATTACCCCATCGCTAAATGCCTCTAAACGCCCTTTGCCCATATTGTGTGGTTTGTTTGTTAAAGCTATAAAACATTTGCCTTCCGGCCAACCTGGCATTACTTTTTTGCAAATGCTTTGTATCGCGCCATTGCTTCTACAAAATAGTAATCGGCGTAAGTAAGCGGCACATCTATTTCGGTACCGGCCGGCAAATGGCCTAAGCTATGCTGCAACAAAAAGCCGCCGTTGCTGCCCGGTGCAGATTTGTAAGTTGGAGACGATAAGTTTGCGATGATGGTTTGCGCCGCGCTGAAATACGTTTGCCCCTCGGTTTTATCCACATAACGGCATAGTTCCAACAAGGCGGAGGCAGTAATTGCCGCAGCCGAGGCATCGCGAAGCGGCGTTGGTTTATCAGGTGCGTTATAATCCCAATATGGTACTTTATCTGCAGGAAGTTTAGGGTTATTAAGGATGAATTTAGCAATGCCTTTGGCCTGATCCAGGTATCTTTTATCTTTTGTTTCGCGATAGGTCATGGTGAAACCATACAGTCCCCAGGCCTGTCCCCTTGCCCATGCCGATTCATTGGCAAATCCCTGAGCTGTTTTCCGCTCTTTAACCGCGCCGGTTTGGGCATCATAGTTTACTACGTGGTATGAGCTGTAATCCGGCCGGTAATGGTTTTTGATAGTGTTATTGGCGTGCGTAACAGCGATCTTGTAATAACTGGAATCGCCGGTGACTTTTGTGGCCCAAAACAGCAGTTCCAGGTTCATCATATTATCAATGATCACCAGGTAATCAGCCGGCTTCGAATCCCAGGAGCGGATAGTACCAGTAACAGGGCTAAACCTGGTGGCTAACGATTTGGCGCTGTTAATCAGCACTTGTTTATATTCGGGTTTAGGCGCTATCGCATTGGCGTTACCAAAGCTGCAGTACATCATAAAGCCCAGGTCATGTGTGTGCGTATTATATTGCTCTTTAGCCAACACGGCAAGGATGCGCTCTGCCTCGGTCAGTAACGCCTGATCATGGTTTTGCTGATAGATCTGCAGCAAGGTGCCGGGATAAAAACCGCTGCACCACCAGCCCGAGTTACTTGTTTCCATCCGGCTTTCTTTCGGATGATAAGCTTTCGGGAACTCGTTCGGCTTTAGCAGCGTAGCCATCAGTTTGTATTGGGCATCTGCATCTGTTATGTTCTTGCGGATGGTGGCCAGCAAATCCTTTTGTGGCACAAAATTACTTTTGCTTTGCGCAAAACCGGCCAGGCAGGCAAAGCCAAAAACGGCAGTTAATATCAACCTCTTTAATTGCATAGGATTAGGTGTCAGAAGTAGGCTGTAAAGTAGCGATTTTAATATTGAAAATTTCCTTCAGTGCTTTTTTGGCCGAATAGTAACCGCACATGCCATGTACCCCGCCCCCCGGCGGCGTTGACGACGAACAGATGTAAATTCCCCTGGCCGATGTGGTGTAAGGCGACAGGCGCAGGACCGGCCGGGTAAACAATTGGCCAATGTCCAGCACCCCGCCGTTAATGTCGCCGCCGATATAATTGGGGTTGTAGGCCTCCACCTGGGCGGTATCCATTGTATGGCGGGCAAGTATGGTGTCCCGAAAACCAGGCGCGAACCGCTCTACCTGCTGCTCTATTATCGCGGTCATATTTTTCGTTGAGCCGTTGGGTACGTGGCAGTAAGCCCAGCCGGTGTGCTTGCCTTTTGGCGCACGGGTATCATCGACCACGCTTTGCTGGGCCAGCAGAACATACGGCTTATCCGGGTGCCTGCCCTTCCATATCTGTTGCTCGCTATCGCGGATCTCTTCAAAACTGTTACCAAGGTGTATGGTACCCGCCTGCCTGCAATCTGAATTGGTAAAGGGTATAGGTGCATCCAGCGCCCAGTCTATTTTGTAAACGCCCATACCGTAGCGGTAACGCTGCAACTGCCATTTATAAACTGACGAGAATTTATGCCCTGCTATGTGCAGTAATTGTTTTGGTGTTACATCAAACAGCACGGCATTTGCTGATGGCAGCTGCTTTAATGAGGTAATGTATTGGCCGGTTTCTATCTTCCCGCCTAATGAAGTAAAATAAGCTGCCAATGCGTTCGCTATCCTGCCGGAGCCGCCTTTCGGGATGGGCCAGCCGTTGAGGTGGCCGGCGGCCAACAATACCAGCGCAATGGCCGATGTAGCCATATTGGTAAGCGGTTGTATGGCGTGTGCCGCCATCCCCCCAATAAGCGCCCTTGCGTTTTCTGTTTTAAACCGGCTGGCCAAAACCGTGGCCGGCGGCAAAGCCTTTAACCCAAATGCTGCCAGTGCAAGCGGGTGCCCCGGAAAGTGTAACGGCCCCAAAACATCGGCATCTATCAGCGGCCATAGTTTGGTTACTTGTTGCATCAGCTTTTTATAAGCATGCTCATCTGCGCCTACCAAGCCGGCCGTATCAGTAATGCTTTTTAGAAGTAACGCGGCCGAACCATCGTCCATAGGGTGCGCGGCGGCAACCGCAGGCTGTAAATATTCTAACCCAAACTGCGCAAGCGGAAGTGTCCTGAAAAACGGCGATGCAAGGGCCAGCGGGTGTACGGCCGAACAGATATCATGTGTAAAACCCGGCAATGTCAGTTCTGCCGAGCGCAGTCCGCCGCCAATTTCCTGTTTACCTTCAATTACCAAAACAGATAAGCCCTGCTGCTGCATCAGGATGGCGGCTGCCAACCCGTTGGGGCCGCTGCCTACAATAACTGCATCATAATCCCGCTTAGCTAAGGCCATACCGTATTAAAAATCCGAGTAGTTGGCCGGGTATAAGAAGGTGATATCGTTTTTAGATACATTGTTTTTATATTGCTCGTCGGCAACCAGCACTTTCCACTCCGGCGATGCAAAAAACACCTCCCAGTGTTTATCCCTTTCCTGCATACTGTCATAGGCGGTCATATACATCAGGTTGGGCATGCGTGCGCCGGCAATAACGCTGCCATAAAATACGGCGTTAGATCCAATCCTGTCGAACAGGTTTGTTTCGCCGCTGTTGAACATTTTTATTTTGTTATGGTGGTATTGCTCGGTTGGGCTTTCGTAGCTGCGCAGCTCATAAATACGGCCGGCCTTTGCTGAAGTTAATTTAGGAACAGCGGGTACAGGCCGTGTTTCAAAAGCCGTCATAATAATAGTTTCCACACGCGTGTAAGGCGGGTTTTTGTAATTGGCATCAACATACCCCCTGCCGGTTTTTGTCTCATTCCGGTTGATGTTTTCTTCCAGGTTTTCCAGCTTTTTCCAGTTTTTAACAGGTATAAAAACATAGATGCGTTTATCTGTGGTGTCTTTGGCTAATGTTTTAAAAACACCTATGCTTTTTAAACCAATAGCATGCAAACGGGGTACGTAAAAATCTTTCAGATAGTTATCAACCAAACCTTCCTGGGTTTTATCTTTCAAATGGTACACCTTTAAAACGTAATAGTTCCCTTTAGGTGCCGCAGAAACGTTTGATAAAGTAAAAATCAAAATGAATGAAAGCAGCGCACCGGCAAATCCGGCTATTTTTTTATGATATAACATGCGTAAAAGTTTGTGCTAATTTATCAAATAATTTAGTTGCCGTAGGTTTAAAGTGCAGCCTTCTTAGGCTCCCAGGCAACAAGTGTATCCATTATTTCCTGCAGCTTTAACGGCTTACTTAAAAAGGCATTCATTCCTGCTTCAATGCAGGCGTCACGGTCTTCGGTCATTACATTGGCGGTCATGGCAATAATAGCCGGCTGATAGTCCATATTGGCGCGGATAAAGCGGGTAGCCTCCAGCCCGTCCATCTCCGGCATTTGGATATCCATTAATATCATATCATACTTTTTGCTCACCAGTGCATTCAGGGCTTCATGGCCGTTACCAACAATATCCGGTTTGTAGCCCATCTTATTAAGGATGTATTTTGCCAGTTTCTGATTGATGGCGTTATCTTCGGCTATGAGAATATCGATCGGATGATGCAATGCGAAATCCTCAGAAAAAGTTGGTTTAACAGACTGCGGTACCTCATCATCACTTTTAAGTTTCAATTGCTCGATAACGTGTTTGTACAATAGTTGGTGCTTTGTAGGTTTGGTAAGCGCCACATCAAACAAATGGTTGTTCTTTTTACTTTGTTCGCTGCCCATTGATGTGAGCAGGATGATCGGCAAGGCGGGATTGATCTCCCGGATCCTGCGGGCCAGCTGTATACCATCCATTTCGGGCATGTTCATGTCAGATATGGCCAGGTCCACAGGTTGCGGCCCTTCAAGCAGTCTAAGTGCTTCCTCGCCTGATGCAGCAATCACCGGGATCAGGTTCCACTGTTTGAGCTGTTCTTCCAGTATCTCGCGGTTGGTTTGGTTATCATCGATTACCAGGATGCGCTTCTGGGCCATACCGGCAAGATTTATGTGCACATAATTTCGCTGTGCTTTTAAACCTGGTTTAGCCATTATTGTGAAAGAGAAGGTTGTCCCCTTGCCCACTTCGCTTTTTACAGCAATGTCGCCGCCCATCAGGTTTACCAGCTTTTCACTGATAGCCAGGCCAAGCCCTGTACCTCCATATTTACGGGTGGTGCTTGAATCTACCTGCGAGAAAGCCTTGAACAGCCTGTCAAGCTTGTTAGGCGGGATACCAATACCCGTGTCGCGGATCTCGAACAACAATTCTATCTCATCCTCAATATTACTCTTTTGTTTAACGCATATGAATACCTCGCCTTTGGCGGTAAACTTTACGGCGTTGCCAACCAGGTTTATGAGCACTTGCCGCAAACGGTAATTATCGGCAATGATCTGCGCCGGTACGTTGTGTTCTACCTGGTAAACCAGGTCAAGGTTGGAGCGGGCTGCACGCTCGGCAAAAACATCCAGTACGGTCTCTATACAATCGCGCAAATCAAAGTCCTGCTCATCCAGTTCCATATTGCCCGATTCGATCTTCGAAAAATCGAGCACGTCATTGATCACATTAAGCAGGGTATCGCCGCAGCTTTTAATGGTTTCTGTATATTCCTTTTGTTCCTTATTGAGCGGCGTGCTGCCCAGTAAGGTTGCCATTCCCATCACCCCGTTCATGGGTGTGCGGATCTCGTGGCTCATGGTAGCCAGGAAAATGCTTTTAGCGCGATTGGCCTTTTCAGCTTCTTCGCGCGCTTTCTCAGCATCTTCACGCAATACACGCTCGTCTTCGCTCATTTGAGCCAGCCTTAAAGTTCGCTCGGCAACCTGCTTCTCCAGCATGTTACGTTGCTCTTTTATAGCCTTGACCCTGGCACGGAAAATCAAATAAACACAAATTGCTACAAACGCAATAGCAATTATTTTAAACCACCAGGTAAGCCAAAACGGCGGTTTGGTTATAATAGTGAGCCCGCTGGTAACCGGCGACCATGCGCCTGCCGAATTTTGATACTTAACCTTGAAGACATAAGTGCCTGCAGATAAATTGGTATAGGTGGCCGAGTGCCGGCTTCCAATATAGTTCCATTCGCTATCGAAACCCTCCAGCATGTAGGCATATTTCTTTTTATCGGGCGAGGTGTAGTCAAGGGCCGCAAATTCAAGCGAGATTACAGACTGTTTGTAATTCAGCGTAATGCTCTTAGCGTCAGATATATCTTTTTTAAGCGGCGATGGGTCCTTGTCGTTTGTGGCCGGCCGGATCGTTTTATTAAAGATCTGCAAGGCTGTAATAGCAAGAGGCGAAAAACCTTCCGGCTTAAGTATCTGCCCCGGCGAGAAGGCATTAAATCCATTTACTCCGCCGAAATACAACCTGCCCGAATTGCCTTTAAATGCCGAGTGCGACTTAAATTCATCTTCCTGCAAACCATCCTCAACGGTGTAATTTTTAAAAGTGTTCCTAACGGGATCAAACGCTGTCAGGCCATTGTTGCTGCTTATCCAGATCTTGCCTTCGTCGTCGTCGCGGGCGGCATAAATGATATCGCTGGGCAGCCCGTTCTTTCTGGTATAAACGGTAAAATGCCGAGTCACCGGGTCGAACAGGTTGAGGCCGGTAAATGTACTGATCCAGATGCGCCCTTTTGTGTCTTCATAAATATCCGGCACATTATCATCGCTTATACTATTGCGTTTACTGCTGTGCTGAAACCGGGTGAATGTACCTGTCTTCCTGTCCAGCAGGTTAAGACCGCCATCAAATGTACCTATCCAAAGATTGCCCCTGCTATCCTCCAGTAAAGAATATACCCTGTCGCTGCTAATGGTTTTAGGGTTACCGGCATCGTACCGGTAAGTGGTAAATTTTTTGGTTTTAGGATCGTAGTGCGAAAGTCCGTTGTTATAAGTACCAATCCATGTAGTGCCATCTTTTGAGTTAGCCAGCGCATAGATATTATTCCCGCTTAAACTGTTCGGGTTTTTAGGATCATTCTTTAGACTGGTAAAACCGCCTGTTTTAGGGTTAAATATGCTTACGCCATCCGCCCAGGTGCCGAACCAAAAGTTGCCTTGTTTATCCTGGTTTATTGTGAGCACAAAGTTACCTGTAATGCTGTTTTTACCCGGCTGGTGCATGTAATGGGTAACGGATCCATCGGCATAGCTAAATTTATTAAGTCCTCCACCGTCTGTACCAACCCAAACATTGCGATCCTGATCCTCAAAAATCGAAAGCACAAAATCGTTAGATAAACTGCTGCTTAACGAGCTGTGCCTGTAATGGTTAAAGCTTTCGGTACTGCGTTTAAACACGTTGATGCCGCCACTAAACGCCCCCAACCACATGTTGCCATGTTTATCTTTTAATATGCCGTAGATAGAATTGCCGGTGATGCTGCTGTGATCAATATCATCGTGCTTAAACGTATAAAAGTTACCTGTATCAGGATTAAGGATGCAAAGACCGCCGTTTTCGCTGCCTATCCAAAGGTTGCTGTTCTCATCCATATTAAGGGCATAGATGGTATTGCCTGATATGCTGTTCGCTACGCCTTCAATGTGCTGATAATGGGAAAACAAGCCGCTACTAACATCCATGCGATTTAGGCCGTTGTTAAGAGTGCCCACCCACATGCGGTGTTTTTTATCTTCATAAATACAGGTTACCTCGTTGCCCGATAAACTCGCGGGGTTGGCAGCATCATGGCGGTAATTTTTAAAAGTATGTGTCCTGGCGTTGAATAAATTCAACCCGCCACCCGTAGTGCCTGCCCAGATATTATTTTTGCTGTCGCGATAAACAAAGCTTACTATGTTATTAGCGGGGCCTTGGGGATTGTTGTGATTGGGTTTGTAATGGGTAAACTTATTGGTTTTAACATCCAGATAGTCCAACCCGCTTTGGCTTGCAATCCACAGATTGCCTTGTTCATCAAAGGTTAGCTTGTTTAAAATATCGTCGGTAAGAGAATTGGAGTTCTTATCATCATGCAGATAGCGGGTGAATTTGCCCTTACTGCGCTCAAATTTATTAAGTCCGATGATAGTAGCTACCCAAATGTTGCCATTTTTATCTTCAGCAATATCGGCAATCATGCTGCTGCTGAGCGATGTGGGGTCGGCCGCATCGTGCTTGTAATAGGTAAAGTTATAACCGTCATAGCGGTTAAGGCCATCGCGGGTGGCTACCCATATAAACCCGCGGCTATCCTGAATAATGGATCCAACGTTGATCTGTGATAAACCTTCTTTTTTACCCAGGTGTTCAAACTTTAAACTTTGATTTTGGCCATAACCACTCAAAGCAAAAAGCGTCGCCATAAGGCACATTAAACGTTTACACATCAATAATACAGATTAATCGGGAAAGCCCGGAGGCTTACTAATTGGTTTATAGCCCTTTATACGGATACCGTAAAAAGAAGTTATTAAGATACAAAAATAAACGGGTTCTGCATTATAAAACAAAAAAGCCCGCCGTTATCGGCAGGCTTTACTTTAATATCTATTGTTGATTATAATTCCCTAACCCAGATGTTACGGAAGCTAAGCGGTTCGCTCTTATCACCGTGTGCCTGTAATTTAATGGGGGCCGGGCCATGTGCAGCCCTGTAACCAGGTGCGCCAATATATTGTGTTGGGCCTAAAAGTTCAATGTTATTTTCAACCAGTACACCGTTAAATAAAACGGTTACACGGGCCGGTGTCTTAACTTTATCACCATCAAATGTTGGAGCAGTCCAGATCACATCATAAGTGTTCCAAACGCCCGGTGGCTTAGTTGGGTTTGCCAACGGGATAAATTGCTTGTAAATGCTACCCGCCATACCGTTAACATACGTTTTGTTATTGTATGAATCTAAAACCTGCAATTCGTAACCCAGATCGCCTTTGCCTAAAGAAGCCAGGAAAACACCGCTGTTACCACGGGCCTGGCCGGTACCGCTGATGTTTGAAGGTACTTTCCACTCAATATGTAGCTGGTAGTTACCAAATTTCTTTTTGGTTTCGATATTGCCGCTTGATTTGTTAACGGTTAAAACATCGCCTTTAACATCCCATTTAGCGTCACCGCCGCTTGCAACGTCAACCCATTCAGACAGCCCGTTCTTACCATCGAACAATACAACGGCATCAGACGGTGCATCGCTGCTGGTTTTACCAGCGGTTACTACTTTAGGGACCGGCTCCCATTTTTCGGTATCTTCCGGCTTACCGTTTTGCTGTGCATTTGCCATAAAAAAGCCTCCTGATAGCAAAGCGGTTAAAATTAATTTATGTTTCATCTTCGTAGTTAATTGGTTCTCAAATTAAATGTAAAGCTTGTTTTTCAAATAAGCACTGCTTTGCGCTATGCTTTTGTAAGGGTCGATATTGGTAAAGTTTTCCTGCTCAACAATAAAATGTTTAATGCCTGCTAATTTTGCCTGGCCAAGGATAGTTTTAAAGTCGATGCCGCCGGTACCAATTTCAGTATTCAGTTCGTTGTTCTTTTTGTCCATATCCTTTACATGCACAAATGTAAAACGGCCCGGGTGTTTCTTAAATATCTCTACCGGGTTTTTGCCTGCGCGTACTACCCAGTAAATATCCATTTCCATATTTACCAATTTTGGATCGGTATGGTTAAGGATAGTATCATAAAACGTGGTGCCTTCGGTTTCCTTCCACTCAAAATTGTGGTTATGATAGCCCAGTTTTAAGCCATGCTTCTTCAAAACCTCGGCAGCGTTGTTGAGCTTACCGGCAATAGTCATGAAATCGGCTTTGGTTTTAATAAAGTCGTGATTCAGTGATGGCACAATGATATAGGTTTGGCCTGTTACCAATGCCGATTCGATGTAGCTGTTAAACACATCCATTTTACCGGTGCCAAAAAACTCGTCCAGGCCGTAGTGGCCGCTTGGTGTTTTTAACCCGTTTGCTTTAAGCACCGCACTAAATTCTTTTGCACTAAGGCCCCAAAAGCCGCCGTCCTTAGAGTAGCCAAAAGTTTCTACTTCTTTGTAACCCGCTTTGGCAATCCTGGCTATAACACCCTTTGGGTCTTTAGGTAGCTGGTCGCGCAGACTGTACAATTGTATGCCTATGCCGTTTACACTTTTTGCTGATAACAATTCGGGGGCAAGCATTGCACCGGCAGATAATAAGCCGGCCTGCGCCAAAAACGTTCTTCTGTTTGTCATTTAGTAGTATGTTGGTTTATACAAAGGTTTGGATGCTTTTAGCAGCCAATGGTTTAAATATCGCAAATATGCACTGCCTTACGTAAGGATGCCAGGTGATCTTTTTGCTTCGGGATAAATTCCTGGGCTACAAAACCTTTATGGCCCACTTCAACAATAGCACGCATAATCGCTGGGTAATAAAGTTCCTGGCTGTCATCAATTTCGGCGCGGCCAGGCACTCCCCCGGTATGGTAATGCGCAATATACTGATGGTGGGTACGGATATTGCGTATCACATCACCTTCATCAATCTGCATATGGTAAATATCGTAAAGCAGCTTAAAGTTTTCAGATCCTAAGCGTTTGCATAACTCGGCGCCCCACCAGGCACGGTCGGCCTGGTAATCTTTATGGTCTATCTTACTGTTTAATAACTCCATTACCAACACAACCTTGTGTTGCTCGGCAATCTTCATCAGCGGTTTAAGGCCTTCAACGCAATTGTTCCAGCCTTCTTCGTCGGTTTTACCCCGGCGACTGCCACTGAAACAAATCAGGTTTTTATAACCGGCCGCGGCAACCAGCGGAATCATTTCTGAATAATTTTTGAAAAGTTGCGCGTGAAACTGCTTATCACCAAAACCATCCGTCAGGTTAATTTCTGCGCCGTTGCACATAGACGAGTATAAGCCGTGCTTTTTAAGCGTAGGCCAGTCGGCAGGGCCAACCAGGTCGATCCCTTTGATGCCCATCTCTTTAGCGGCAACACAAAGCGCCTCAACACTAAGGTCGTTAAAACACCAGCGGCACACCGCATGATTAATGTTACCTTTTAGCTTTGTATCCACAGTATCCTGCTGGTCGGTTGTAAATGACGACAGCATACCGCCGGCGCTAATGGCCACGGTACCTGCCAGCATATTTTTAATGGCCAACCTTCTGTTTGCGTTTGCAGCCATAATATTATACCTCAAAGCGGCCTTGCGGCTCGTCTTCTACACGCAAGCCCAGATCATTTTGAATTTGATTTTTATCCTTAAAGAACAGCAGGAACACAATTAATACCACAGCTGCAATACCGCCCGGAATTAACCAAATGGTTTGCCAGTTGTGCATTTTTTCTGATACTTTCCAATGCCCTACGATCGGGCCAGAAATGTACGAACCGATCAGCATCCCTACACCATAAGTAGCAAGCGTTATAAAACCCTGAGCTGCACTTTTGAAACGCTCGCCTGCAAGGTTGTCGGTATAGATCTGGCCGGTTACAAAGAAGAAATCATAACACACACCATGCAATACAATACCTCCTATCAGCATCCAATAATTCGCCTCAACATTACCGTAAGCAAAGCATACATACCTTAAAACCCAGGCCAGCATACCAATTGCAAGCATCTTTTTCACACCAAGGCGTACAAAGAACAGCGGCATCAAAGCCATAAAGGCAAGTTCAGACCATTGACCAAAAGATTGTATAAAGGCAGCCTTTTGCATACCAACCTCGTTAAGGAACGGGTTAGTAAAATTGTAATAAAATGCAAGCGGAATACAAATAGCAATTGATGCAAGAAAGAAGATCAGATATGAACTGTTCTTTAACAGGCCAAGGGCATCAAGGCCTAAGATATCGCTCATAGTGGTTTTTTGACCTCTCTTAGCAGGAGGCGTAGCCGGTAATGTGAAGCTTAACAAGCCTAACACTAATGACGCTATCGCTGCCATTTTAAAGGTTAGCACCAAAGAGTTACTTTGTTCCCAACCTAACCAGCCAATAACAGTACCTGCAACGATCCATCCGAATGTGCCAAGAATACGAATTGGCGGAAACTCTTTACTTGGGTTGGTCATTTGCCTAAACGATACCGAGTTTACCAGTGCCAGTGTAGGCATGTAAACAATCATATAAGCGAAGATAACCGGTAAAAAGCCATCGAAATTTGGGATAGTGGTAATATAATAAAGCAGCGCAGCGCCTATCAGGTGAAGCACGCCTAATACTTTTTGGGCCGAAAAAAAGCGGTCGGCAATTAAACCGATAATGAAAGGCGCGATAATGGCACCCCAAGATTGGCTTGAATAAGCATTTCCGTTTTGAACGTCGGTAGCTAAAAGTGTTTTGGCTAAATAAGTACCCATTGTTACAAACCATGCGCCCCAGATAAAAAACTGGAGAAACATCATGGTTGACAACTTAACGCGCGTTGTTACTGTCATAATTAATTATAGTTTAAATTGGTTAGGTTTAATTAAGGTTTACTTTACAGATAAGACGTATCTTACCATTGTTTTGGCGTCATCTAATGACAGTTGCGGATGCGCTGTCATAGGTACAGTGCCCCAGTTGCCACTGCCACCTGCGATAACCTTTTTAGCAAGGGTCTCTTCGTCTTTTGATGTATATTTTTTGGCGATATCAACCAGCGCAGGGCCAATGATCTTACTTTTTTCGTTGTGGCAGGTGTTGCAATCGCTGTTAGCCATTAACTCCTGGCCTTTGTTGTCTGGTGTGCCTGCTGCTTTGGTGGTTCCAATGTCGCTCACCGCAGTGTCCTGCGCCGCGTCTGATTGATGAGCCGCTGCTGCCTGGTGGTTTGCGCTTGCGCTATCTGCCTCGCTGCCGCCTTCTGCCTCGCCTGGTTTGCTACCGCCACAAGCTGCAATTGTCAATGCTATACCTAAGATGATAAATATCTTTTTCATGATGTTCGTTTTTTTTATATTCCTAATAGTGATTTGTTAAATGAATCGTCAGACCCGGATGCGGCGAAATCGTCGAACGCCCGCTCGGTAACCCTGATGATATGATCTTTAATAAACGGTGCACCTTCACGTGCCCCGTCTTCGGGATGCTTTAAAGCACACTCCCACTCTAATACTGCCCAGCCAGTGTAATCATACTGGGTTAATTTGCTGAATATGGCCTTAAAATCAACCTGTCCGTCGCCTAACGAACGGAAACGCCCTGCGCGGTCCACCCAATCCGAGTACCCGCCGTAAACGCCCTGCCTGCCGGTAGGGTTAAATTCCGCATCCTTAACGTGGAACATTTTAATGCGCTCGTGATAAATGTCAATGTACTCCAGGTAATCCATCGCCTGTAAAACAAAGTGCGACGGATCATATAACAAATTTGCACGCTTATGGTTGTTCACCTTGCTTAAAAAACGCTCGTAGCTTACGCCATCGTGCAGGTCCTCGCCCGGATGTATTTCGTAGCACAGATCAATCCCATGCTCATCATAAATATTCAGGATAGGTTCCCAGCGTTTGGCAAGCTCATCAAAAGCGGCATCAACCAAACCGGCAGGGCGTTGCGGCCATGGGTAAACCATATGCCATATCAATGCGCCGCTAAAGGTTACACTGGCATTCAGCCCTAAATTTTGTGAAGCTTTCGCTGCAAATTTCAACTGATCTACCGCCCATTCGGTACGTGCTTTAGGATGGTTTTTAACCTTATCCGGTGCAAACGCGTCAAAAAGGCTATCGTACGCCGGGTTAACGGCAACCAACTGGCCCTGCAGGTGTGTAGACAGTTCGGTAATTTCAACTCCGGCAACATTGGCAATGCCTTTTATCTCGTCGGCATAGGTTTTACTCTCCGCAGCCTTTTGCAGGTCTATAAAACGCGCGTCGCCTGTGGGCAATTGCACACCTTTATAACCCAAACCTGCCGCCCATTCGCAGACAGATTTCAGATCATTGAATGGTGCCTGATCGCCAATAAATTGTGCCAAAAATATAGCCGGTCCTTTAATGGTAGTCATTTCTTAGATGGTGTAAGTGGTCCATTTTTCGTCGCTGGCGTTTGATGCCACAACATTGTTAATAAACGCCATACCCCTGATACCGTCATCAACAGACGGGAAATCGAGCCATTCTTCTTTCGGTTCAACACCTTCTATTTTAGCACTTAATGCCAAGGCAAAATTGCGGTAAAGGTTGCCAAAAGCTTCCAGGTAACCTTCCGGGTGGCCACCTGGCGTACGACAGTTGGAGGTAGCATAGGTTGATAACCTATCGGCATAATTACTGCCTGCACGTAACGTTTCGGCGGGTTTATCAATCCACTTAACGGTTAGCGTATTCGGCTCCATCTGGGCCCACTCCAGGCTGCCTTCAGATCCGTATACGCGAATCTTCAATGCATTTTCCTCGCCGGCAGCTACCTGTGATGCAATAAGTGTACCGGTTGCGCCTTCTTCAAACCGTAACAATACGGCGCCATCATCATCAAGCATACGGCCGTCAACTACAATATTTAATGAAGCATTAAGTTCTGTGATCTTCAGGCCGGAGATATATTCGGCCAGGTGCGCCGCATGTGTACCTATATCGCCCATACAACCACTCTTACCCGATTTTGACGGGTCGGTACGCCAGGCGGCACCGGCATTGCCTTCGCGCTCGCTCAGGCGACTTAGCCACCCTTGTATGTACTCTACATATATTTTACGCACCTTGCCTAATTTACCGCTTTTAACCAGTTGCTTAGCCTCTTTTACCATCGGGTAGCCGGCATAAGTATGGGTAAGTAAAAGCATCAGGCCGGTTTCGTCTACTTTAGCTTTTAGCTGCTGTGCTTCTTCTAACGTAAAGGTTACCGGTTTTTCAACCACAACGTTAAAGCCATTCTCTAACGCAAGCATTGCGGGCGCAAAGTGGGCAAAGTTTGGGGTAACAATAGTTACAAAGTCCATCCTCTTTTCGGCAGGCATTGCCGCTTCGGCTTTAAAAAGGTCTTCGTAGGTATTGTAAATTCTTTCAGGATCCAGGAACAGCATTTTACCGCTTTCCTGTGCTACATCAGCATGCATGCTAAGGGCGCCGCATACCAATTCAATCTGGCCGTCCATGTTGGCAGCAATACGGTGAATAGCCCCAATAAAGGCATCTTTACCGCCACCAATCATGCCCATGCGCAATTTTCTGTTACTCATATTATGTAGATAAACTTTTAAAACCCCGCACCTGGCGGCAGCGAGGTTTTAAAAGTATAAAATTTTATTAAAAACTAAAGCCTTTCTGCCATCAGGCAGAAAGGCTTATTGATTTTTTTCACGAAAGCGCCCAGGCCTTATCTCCTTTTTTGTAAGGGTAATTGCCATCGTACTTGCCCGGAACGGGCAGGTAACGAAGGGCTTTTGTAGCGCCCACTTCTGATGTAAAGTAACCTAATATAGTTAATTGCTTCATCATGGTAAAATAGTGGTTGGCATCTTCAGGCTTTTTAGATTTTGAATAATCCTTTGCCTCTTTATCCAGCCCGGTCAACAATTCGGTACGCTGTTTAGCGTCGGCCTGCATGAATTTTTTGCCGTACTTTTTGTTACATGCCTCATCCAGGTCGCTGATACCTTTTTTGAAGATCTTTTGATCATCAGCGGTATAGCAGTCCTTAACCATCAGCGCCATAAAAGCACCTACCTTAGCGGCTTTGGCACCAGGCGTTTTGGTTTCCGGGAAAATGGTTTCGCCCACTTCATCTAAAAATGCAGTGGTATCTGCAGATGCAAGGTCGTCGGTATTTACCGAGCTGCCAGATTTACAACCTGATATGAAGAATTCGGCACCGATAACAGTACCTCCTAATAGCAAACCTACCCTGCTAATTGCGTCTCTTCTGTTCATTTTATTATTTATTGAATTAAATGATATATTATGTTAACGGTTTTAAGCCTTCAGCTCAAAACCAGGGCGGTACTCGCGTTTAACGTATTGGTTAACATCTTCAAAGTTGGTCACCTTCATAGCGTTGTTATCCCAAAGCAATTTGATCTGGCCGCCTTTTAACTCATGACCGCGTACGGCAAGGTTAGCCATCAGCAATGCTTCGGTAAGCGGGCCGGCTTTCTCAAAAGATGAACTCAATTCTTTTTTACCGTAACCTGCCAAACAACCTTCAACCCACTGTGCGTAGTGTCCGTTTGCACCACCCGGTACACGGTCCCATTTCTGGGGCGCTTTAGCGGTTTTGGTACGCTCGGTTGGCAGCAATGTTGGGGCATCAGAGTATGTGCTTGAATACATTTTACCTTTTGTACCAATAAACAGGGTACCGTTACCATTCTCGCCGCCGAATTTTTCATTTGGCAGTAATTCTATAGGTCGCTCAGGCTGGATTCCGCCGTCCATCCAGTGAAGGGTAACATCACCTTTTGTTTTATTAGTTTTTGGGAACGTCATGGTAATGTGGCTTGACGGAGGGCAGCTTTCCGGGAAGTGGCCTTGTTTAAATTCATCCACATATACACTGCCAACGCTGGCCTGTACATCTTTTACATACTGGATACCCAATACTCTAAAAGGTGCTTCGACAAGGTGGCAGCCCATATCGCCTAATGCGCCTGTACCGTAATCCCACCATCCGCGCCAGTTAAACGGCACTAATTTATCTACGTAATCTTTTTTAGGCGCAGTACCTAACCACAGGTCCCAGTCTAATTCTTTAGGGATATTAGATTGCGGCTCGGGCCATTTGATACCCTGCGGCCAAACCGGGCGGTTTGTCCAGCAGTAAACGGTGTGCACATCGCCAATCAGGTCGGCATCATACCACTCTGATAATAAACGTGTACCATCGTTAGATGCGCCCTGGTTACCCATTTGGGTTACTACTTTATACTTTTTAGCAGCGTCTGTAAGCAAACGTGCCTCCCATATATCATGCGTAAGCGGCTTTTGCACGTAAACGTGTTTGCCCAACTGCATAGCACGGTAAGTAATAATTGCATGGTTATGATCTGGCGTTGATACAGATACAGCATCAAAATTTTTGTGCTCTTTATCGTACATCTCGCGCCAGTCTTTGTAATATTTAGCTTTAGGGAAAGCAGCGCGCGTTTTAGCCGCACGGCGATCATCTACATCACATAAATATGCAATGTTGGCTTTACCGCTTTTTGCAAAGTTGGCAATATCGCTTTCGCCTTTACCGCCTACACCCACGCTTGCAACGTTTAGCATATCGCTTGGTGCCCTGTAGCCTTTACCGCCCAGCACAAAGCGTGGCACGATCATGAAACCGGCCGCTGCAAGCGACGAAGTTTTTATGAAGTCCCGTCTTGACGGGTTGGCTACTTCCGGAGTTTCTTTCTTTTCAGTCATTGTGGTAGTGTATCAATACTGTTATTAAATATTTCCTTTTTTCATTTCTTTAAACGCGTAATCTGCTGCTCGTGAGGTTAATGCCATGTAGGTAAGTGACGGGTTTTGGCATGCAGCCGATGTCATGGCAGCACCATCCGTTACAAACACGTTTTTGGCATCCCAAACCTGGTTCCACTCGTTCAGTACCGAAGTTTTTGGGTCACGGCCCATACGTGCTGTACCCATCTCATGGATACCGCGGCCCAACACAGGCTCGGTAGTATAGGTTTGTACATCTTTAACACCGGCATTCTCCAGCATTTCCTTCGCATCGTTCATCATATCGATACGCATTTTACGCTCATTATCCTTAACCTCTGCATCGACATTAAGCACAGGCAAACCCCATTTATCTTTTTTAGATTTATCAAGGGTAATCTTGTTTTCGTGGTAAGGCAATGTTTCGCCGAAACCGCCCATCCCGAAAGACCAGCCTCCCGGTTCAGATAACGCATCTTTAAATTCACCGCCAATTGCAAGTTCTGCAATATCACGGCTCCAGCCCGAGCGGCTGCCGCTACCCTGGTAACCAAACCCGCGGATGTAGTCGCGTTTTTCGCCATTCAGGTTACGGTAACGTGGTATATAAATACCGTTAGCCCTGCGGCCAAATGTATATTTATCTTCAAAACCTTCGATACGGCCGCCTGCACCAACACCTAAGTGGTGATCCATAACGTTGTGGCCAAGTTCACCGCTGCTGCTGCCTAAGCCGCCTTCCCATACATCCGTAGCCGAGTTCATTAACACCCAGGCGCTGTTTAGTGCCGATGCGTTAACGAATACAATTTTGGCAAAGAATTCGTATGTTTTGTTTGTTTCTGCATCCAGAATTTCTACACCTTTAGCTTTTTTGGTGTTTTTATCATAAATGATTTTGGTAACGATTGACCATGGGCGAACGGTTAAATTACCGGTAGCCATTGCTGCAGGTAACGTAGCCGATTGCGTACTAAAATAGGCACCAAACGGACAGCCTAACCAGCATTTGTTACGGTATTGGCAGTTTGTACGGTTATTATGCGGTACGGTGATGTTAGCTGTACGGCCAATAATAAAGTGCCTTGCGTCTTTATAAAAATCTTCGTAGCGTTTTTGAATATCTTTTTCAACCACGTTCATTTCCATCGGCGGCATAAAATCCCCATCCGGAAGGATCGGAACACCATCACGGTTACCAGAGATGCCTGCAAATTTTTCTGCATGGCTATACCATGGCGCCAGGTCCTTATAACGGATAGGCCAGTCTACTGCGATACCATCTTTTAAGTTTGCCTCAAAATCGGTATCGTGCCAACGGTAAGATTGCCTGCCCCACATTAACGAGCGGCCACCCATATGATAACCTCTAAACCAGTCGAAACGCTTGGTTTCGGTATAAGGGCTCTCTATCTCATTGGTCCAGTAATCAAGGTTGGTTTCATTTAAAGGATAATCGCGTTTTAGAACCGGGTAATCCTCGATCATCTTTTGTGTACGGCCGCCTCTATGCGGAAACTCCCACGGGCCTTTATTCGCGTTCACGTAACCCTTAATGTGCTCGATATCTCTACCGCGCTCTAACATTATGGTCTTTAAGCCCTTCTCGGTTAGTTCTTTTGCAGCCCAGCCGCCTGAGATACCTGAACCAATGACAATGGCGTCATAAGTGTTTGTAGACATATTAGTATAGCGTTAATAAAAAATTTAGTAATTGGTTGTCCCGTTAAATGTAGGAATAAAAATTATTTTATAAATATTTTTTCATTGTGTTTTTTAAACACATTCAGCCCGTTTGCCCTTAGGAAGTTTAAAATCCTCGCTTTAGGTTTAAGGTTTACACGTTCATTTTCTTTAATTCACCAACTGCGTGGTCAACCGCTCGGGCGGTTAAGGCCATGTAGGTGAGCGATGGGTTTTGACACGAGGTTGATGTCATGCAGGCACCATCGGTAACATATACGTTTTTACAGGCATGCAGCCTGTTCCATTTATCCAGCATCGATGTTTTAGGATCATTGCCCATGCGCACGCCACCCATCTCATGAATGTCCAAACCAGGCGCACGCTGATCCTGGCGCGATTTGATATTGGTAAAGCCGGCAGTGGTAAACATCTCTGTCATCTCCTCAATATAATCCTTGCGCATTTTCTCGTCATTATCATCATAAACTACCGAGATCTTTAGCTGAGGTATACCCCACGGATCTTTCTGCGTTTTATCTAAAGCTACATAGTTGGTTTCTTTAGGGATGGTTTCGCCCATCAT
>NZ_CAXVWK010000126.1:0-2772 GCF_964263795.1 Mucilaginibacter sp. | reverse complement strand
GGCTGTACTACACCAATTTCGTTATTGCCGTACATAATAGATACCAGGATAGTTTCTGGCGTCATGGCAGCTTCTAAAACTTCCAGGTCAACTAAGCCATCTTCTTTAACGGCAAGGTAAGTAACTTTACCGCCTAATTTTTCAACGTGTTTACAAGCGTCAAGTACAGCTTTATGTTCGGTAACCGCGGTTATAATGTGGTTGCCTTTTTCTTTATACATTTCAAATACACCCTTGATAGCCAGGTTATCTGACTCGGTAGCGCCTGATGTAAAAATGATCTCTTTTTCAGATGCACCTATCAGTTTAGCCACCTGCTCGCGGGCATAATCAACACCTTCTTCTGCTACCCAGCCAAAAGGGTGGTTGCGGCTGGCCGCGTTACCAAACTTTTCGTTAAAATAAGGCAACATAGCTTCCAGCACCCTGGGATCCATAGGTGTGGTGGCGTTATTATCTAAATAAATTGGGATGTTCATGTAATAAAAATTAACACTACAAATATACGCAAAGTTTTACTTTTATATCGGCAGGCCGCTATAATTTGCGCTTAGCCGTTATTTATTTACAATATTTGGACATGAACAGGATAGAGCATATCGGCATAGCGGTTAACAGTGTTAAATCGGCAGCTAATATCTACGAAAAATTGTTAAACACTACTGTTTATAAAACAGAAGAAGTAGGCAGCGAAGGTGTTTTAACAGCCTTTTTGCAAACCGGGGTTAATAAAATAGAACTGCTGGAAGCTACCCATCCGGATAGCCCTGTCGCAAAGTATATTGCCCAAAAAGGCGAAGGCATTCATCATATCGCTTTTGACGTTGATGATATTATTGCCGAAATGGCCCGCCTGAAAGACGACGGTTTTATTTTATTGAATGACGAGCCCAAGCCGGGTGCCGATAATAAACTGGTTTGTTTTGTGCACCCCAAAAGCGCAAACGGGGTATTAATTGAGTTGTGCCAGGAGCGCCGTTAAACCGCAACGTATGCCGGTTTGCAAATATGCCTTTCGATTGTTTTAATTAACAATAGATTTTTCTCCTGTCAAGCAACAATCTGATATCGTGTGACGTATAATAGGGACTTGACGACAGAGCGTTAAGCAAAGTATTAGTAAACCCCTGCTGAAAATTACTTTCAGTCTGAATTAATTTTAGATGAAGAATTACTTTACATTATGGCTAGCCGCGGGGCTTACCTTATCATCTTTTGTGATGTGTACCAAAAGCATAAATAAAATTGATAAACCGGTAACCACCAACCCGGCAACAACCAAACCTGCAGAAAGTGCATTGCCGGTGACAGCCGCAATTGGCCAATGCACTTATACCGTACAACCTTCAGAATGGTCGGTTGATGGTAGTAAGATACCTGCCGGCTCAGTGATTTGTATACCCGCAGGCGCCAGGGGCGCTTTGCTTTTCAAAAACCTAAAGGGCACACTCGCAAAACCAATAACCATTATCAACAAGGGCGGCAAGGTTACGTTTACAGCTGCGCTTACAGCCGGCTACGCGGTTAAAACCCAAAATTGCCAGTACTTTAAAATTTTAGGAAGCGGTACCCCCGGCATTACTTACGGGATAGATGTGAATGGCGGCAACATCAGCATGTCAATGGATGATCTCAGCTCGGATTTTGAGATAGCCAATGTCGAAGTGCGTAACAGCGGCTTTGCGGGCATCATGGCCAAAACCGACCCATCCTGCGATATCAATACGCAGCGCGGCCACTTTACCATGCGTAATGTTAGCCTGCACAATAACTATATTCACAAAACCGGTGGCGAAGGCTTTTATGTAGGTAATTCCTTTTATGCAACCGGCATGTCTGTTTCATGCGGCACGGTTTTGCCACATGATGTGGTGAATGTAAAGGTGTACAATAACATCACCGATTCTACCGGCTGTGAGGGGATCCAGGTGGGCAGCGCAACATCAGGTGCCGAGATCTATAACAATACGGTTAAGTCGCCGGGTATAGCGCCATTCGCAGCTGCGCAAAATAACGGTATCCAGATAGGCGAAGGCACAGGTGGCAAGTGTTATAATAATTTGATCAAAAACGCGCCGGGCAACGGTATTATCGTTTTAGGCCTGGGCGATAACCTGGTTTATAATAACTACATCCTTAACTCGGGTGGGCATGGAATCTTCGCCGACTCGAGGTATACACCGGGGCCTTACTTTAAATTCATCAATAATACCATCATCGCCTCGGCATTGAACGGGATCAAATTAAATTCTGAAACCATCCCGATGAATTTTGCACTGAATAATCTAATCCTAAAATCCGGGGCAGGGGTGGCCATTCAAAAGAAAAGTAGCAGCGTTAAACTTACCTCTTCTTACAATTACACCAGTTATGAAATTGCCGATATAAAGTTTGTTAACTTCGGTGCTGATAATTTTCACCTGCAATCGTCGTCGCCTGTGATCAATGCCGGCACCAATGTGTTATTGCATGGTGTAGTAACTGATTATTATGGAAGGGTTCGTCCGTCGGGCGCTGCTTATGATATTGGCGCTACGGAGTATTAATGAAAATTAAAGGGGAATTTGATTGCGGTAATTGCAAATATCATCTCTCAACACGTGTTAAAAACTTTTTACTTTACACTTTTGACTTTTAAGTTTTTTGATTACATTTGCACCTCTTTTACAAGAAAGAAAAGTATACAATAGAATGAAAAAAGATCTGCACCCATCAAATTATAGGTTAGTTGTTTTCAAAGACATGTCAAACGACTATTCTTTCATAACTAAA
>NZ_CAXVWK010000125.1:0-33812 GCF_964263795.1 Mucilaginibacter sp. | reverse complement strand
TTCGCCGGTAGTTAATGCAATTCTAGAGCGGATTGACAAGATAAAGCCAATTATCCTGGAGATCTTGCGCGCTTTACAACTCAATTTACTTTCTACCCAAAACATGTTGAAATCTGAAGGGAACCAAAATTCAGACAGGTTGCGTGGTCTGCCTCAAAAAGAGCGTGCTTACCTGGAGATCAGCCGAAACCGCAGCATTAAAGACAATATTTACACCTTGTTGCTTACCAAGCGAGAAGAGGTGCAGTTATCGCGTGCCGCATCGGTTGCTGATAGCCGCATTGTAAATTACGCAGAAAACAAAGGCGGGCCTATCCGCCCCATCCCGCTTAATATCTACCTGATGGGTTTATCTGTGGGTGTTATAGCAGGCGTAATTTTTGTGCTGATACGTGAGCAGTACAACCAGGAAGTGCTGTTCCGTTCTGAGATTGAAAAAGCCACCGACGCCACCGTATTGGCTGAGATTTTACACGATGAATCTGGTAAAACATTGGTTATTAAAGACGGTAGCCGAACGGTAATTGCCGAGCAATTCAGGGCTTTGCGTACATCACTTAACTTCATCGGTATAGGCGGGGCAAATAAAACGATATTACTTACCTCATCGATATCGGGAGAGGGTAAAAGCTTTACAGCAATAAACCTTGCGGTGAGTTTGGCGTTAACCGGTAAAAAAGTTGCTATAATGGAGTTTGATTTACGCAAACCCAAGATCAGCAAGATGATGGAGATAAACCAGGAGCCGGGTATCAGTAATTATCTTGCCGGGCTTGCTACTTATGAGCAAATATCCTTATCAATGGAGGACAGGAAAATTCCCGGCCTTGTTATACTACCTGCAGGTACCATACCGCCAAACCCTACCGAGCTGATGCTTAACGGGCGCCTTGATGTGTTGATGGCTAAGCTAAATGAAGATTTTGATTACATCCTTATCGATTCGCCGCCTATTGGGTTAGTTACCGACGCCAAGATCCTGAACAAGTATGTAAGCGCCTGCCTTTACATGGTGCGGCATAAATATACCCCTAAGCATTACCTTAAACTGGTTGATAACCTTTACGCAAACCGTGAATTATCAAACATTAACGTGGTGTTTAACGGACTTAGATTGCGTGGTGTTTTAGGTAGCTATAGCCAGGGTTATGGCAGCGGCTACGGCTATGGATCAGGCTACGGTTACGGCGCTGGCGGTGGCTATGGCTACACCCAGGATGAAAGCCCTGAAAAGGGTTTGGCAGCAAGGGTAGGGCGCGTGTTTAAGCGCAAAAAGTAATTGCAGGGATTTATTTAACGTATTACCTGGTTGCAGGTAATGACAATTGAAACCACATGGAAGTAAACAGTGTAGACCAGGAATGGGATTTAGTTATTAAGCCTCATGATACTGTTTTTAACCTGCACCTAAAAGATGTTTGGAACTACCGCGATTTACTGTGGCTGCTGGTAAGACGCGATTTTGTGTCGTTTTACAAACAAACCATTCTTGGCCCCATATGGTTCTTCATCCAGCCTATTTTTACTACGTTAGTATTTACATTCGTTTTTGGCAACTTGGCCAATATAAAAACAGGGGCAGCACCACAACCATTGTTTTACCTGGCAGGTACCATCGCCTGGAACTATTTTGCCGATTGCCTCACCAAAACATCAACCGTATTCAGGGATAACGCCGCTATTTTTGGCAAGGTTTATTTTCCAAGGCTGATCATGCCGCTAAGTATAGTTTTCTCAAACCTGGTTAAGTTTGGGGTGCAGTTTGCCCTTTTCATCGTGTCATATCTGTATTTTTTTGTCAAGATAAATTACATGGGCGGCGCCGGTGTGCTGCAACCTAATGCCTACCTGCTGCTGTTTCCGGTCATTATGCTTTTAATGGCAATTTTGGGGCTGGGGCTGGGCCTTATTGTAACCGCTCTCACCACAAAGTATCGGGATCTGGCCTTTATAGTAAGCTTTGGTATGCAACTACTCATGTACGCTACCCCCGTTATTTACCCTTTAGCGGCTGCGCCTGCAAAATACCGGTTGCTGATATCGCTTAACCCTATGAGCGGGTTGATAGAAACTTTCAAATATGGTTTTTTAGGTACCGGCCAGTTTTATGGCGGTGCTTTTTTGTATAGCATCATAGCAAGCCTTTGCATCTTTTTTATAGGGCTGGTTGTATTTAACAAGGTGGAGAAGAATTTTGTCGACACCATCTAACCAGCTTTTGCCGCCTATGAGTGATATTGCCATACAAGTTAAAAATCTGTCAAAAGCCTACCAGCTTGGCGATTTTAACACCGGCACACTCAGTAACGATCTTAACCGGTGGTGGGCAATGATGCGCGGCAAAGAAGATCCTTTTCTTAAAATTGGCGAAGCCAATGATAGGGCAGTAAAAGGGCAGAGCAATATTGTGTGGAGCCTGAAGGATATTAATTTTGATATAAATAAAGGCGACGCGGTAGGTATTATCGGGCGTAACGGCGCGGGCAAAAGCACATTGTTAAAAATACTTAGCCGGGTTACATCACCCACAAGCGGTACTGTAAAAGTTAAGGGCCGTATTGCCAGTTTGCTGGAGGTTGGCACAGGTTTTAATCCCGAGCTATCCGGGCGAGAGAATATTTTTTTGAACGGCGCAATACTGGGTATGCGCAAAAAGGAAGTGGCGCGCAAGTTTGATGAAATTGTCGATTTTTCGGGTGTTGAGCGGTATATCGATACGCCTGTAAAAAGATACAGCAGTGGTATGTATGTTCGCCTTGCATTTGCAGTGGCAGCTTACCTGGAAAGTGAGATACTGGTTGTAGATGAAGTACTCGCCGTGGGCGATGCCGAATTTCAAAGAAAGTGCCTTGGCAAAATGAATGAGGTAAGTAAGGGCGAAGGCCGTACAGTTTTATTTGTAAGCCATAATATGGGTAGTATTACCCAGCTTTGTAATAAGTGTATTTTAATGGATAAAGGCTCGGTAGAGCAGGCCGGTTCGCCGGATGACGTTATTAAAAGCTATTACAGCCAAAGTTTAAGCCAGGCTACTGCATTTGCGGGTAAAACCAGCGATATTTATATTAAGCAACTGTTTGCCTGTAACGCTGTTAATGAAACTACTACGAATTTTTCACACTCGGAAGAGATCCATCTTACGATTGTGATCGGGATAGCACATTATGATCCCATACAAAATATAGGGTTGGCTATGCTAACCAGGGATAAAAGGCGGGTGTTTACAGTTAACAAATCACTCTCGGAATTTTATAAGCCCGGCGCAACAGAAATCATTGTAGAGTTTGTAGTGCCCGGCGGGTTAATTGCCCCTATGAACTATTCGTTTTTAGTAGCTTTAAATACGCAGACGGGCTTGATAACCTATGACATGCACGATGATGTATGCCCGATCACGGTTTACGATAACGGAACTGATTTTGCCTTTGCCGAAGGCATTGATTACGGTTGCATCATTATAAAGGATAAATGGATTTTAAAAAGAAATTAAGGTATTTATGTATACTGAAATAGAAAAATGCAGAATTAGCGGCAGCAAAAACCTGATAAAGGTATTGTCTCTTGGCGAGCAGTATCTTACAGGTGTGTTCCCTAAATCTGTTGATGAAGAAATAACCAAAGGCCCGTTGGATTTGGTATGGTGCCCGGACAGCGGCCTGCTGCAAATGAAACAATCATACAGCCTTGATGAGATGTATGGCGATAATTACGGGTATCGCTCTGGCCTTAACGCATCAATGGTTAGCCACTTAACCAACAAGATAAAAACGCTGGAACGCCTTGTTAAGTTAGCCGATACGGACTTGGTGATAGATATTGGCAGTAATGATGCCACGTCACTTAAGGCATATACGGGTAAGCACCGCAAAGTAGGGATAGACCCAACCGGCCTTAAATTTAAAGAGTACTATACCAACGGGATAAAGCTTATCCCGGACTTTTTTACCGCGCAGGCGTTCAAAAATGAATTTGACGAGGATAAGGCACGTATCATTACATCTATCGCGATGTTTTATGATCTGGAGAGCCCCGTTACTTTTGTTAAAGACATAGAAAGCGTACTGGATAACGAAGGTGTTTGGCATTTTGAACAAAGCTATATGCCATCTATGCTGCGTACTAACTCGTACGATACCATTTGCCACGAACATCTGGAATTCTATTCGTTTAAAGTGGTGAAAAACCTGCTGGAAAGCTGCGGCATGCGCGTGGTTGATGTGCAGATGAACGCCGTTAACGGCGGGAGTTTTGCGGTAACTGCCTGTAAAACCAGTGCATCTTACAAGTCAAACACGGCTATTATAAACTGGATGCTGCAACAGGAAAGCGACCTTGGGCTGGATACCCCTAAACCCTACCGGGACTTTGAGGAGCGGGTATTTAAGCACCGCAAAAACCTGCTTGACCTTATCGAAGCGCTGGTAGCCGATGGTAAAACTATTTTTGGATACGGTGCATCTACCAAAGGTAATGTGTTGCTGCAGTTTTGCGGATTGACTACGAAGCATATCCCTTACATAGCCGAGGTTAACGAGGAAAAGTTTGGGTCATTTACTCCAGGTACAAATATCCCTATCATATCTGAAAGGGAAGCACGCGCCATGAACCCCGATTATTTTTTAGTGCTTCCATGGCATTTTAAGCATAACATACTTGCCCGGGAAACTGACTACATAGAAAAAGGCGGCAAGTTTATTTTCCCGCTTCCCGAGATCGAAATTGTATAGCATGCGTAAATTAAAAACGTTTGTAAAAAAAATATTGTTCAGGTTTGTACAGCCGCCAGTTATGAACGTTAACAACTCTAATTCGCAGGCGGGGGAAGACCGTGTGGTGGAGTATCTTTTCTCATCGATGGGCATCAGCCAGATTTCTTACATCGATATTGGTGCAAACGACCCGATAGATTGTAATAATACCTATTATTTTTACAGCAAAGGGAACCGCGGCGTTTTAGTTGAGCCTGATCTTGATTTCACCAAACGTATTCAAACTGCCAGGCCTGCGGATGTAGTGGTCAATGCGGCTATAAATGATGTTGGCGGCCGGGAGGCGGAACTCTTTGTATTCGATCATCCGGCACTGAATACCTTATCGAAAGAGGAGGCGGATACGCGTATACGGTCGGGGCTTTTTAAACTGATCGATACCCGCAAGGTTATTTTAACCACCATTGAGGATATTATAATTAACACCCTGCAGGGCAAACTGCCGCATTTAGTTTCGCTGGATGTAGAAGGGGTGGATTATAAAGTTTTACAGGCTTTTGATTTTTTAAAATACCCGGTGCCGGTTTGGATAGTAGAAACATGCGCATATTCCGAAAATCATATTAAGCCAAAAGTAACGTCAATAATTGATCTGATGCTATCAAAGGGCTATTTTGTTTTTGCCGATACTTACATAAATACCATCTTTGTACACAAGGAATGGTTTAATAATTACCAATCCAGTTAACATTAGCGTACTATGGCAGAAACATTAGGGTCTCTTTGCGATAAATTAACAATTGTTAAGCTTAAACAATACCATACGGAAGATGATACCCGGCTGCAAAGCCTTAGCCAGCAGGAACAAATGCTTGCTGCCGAAATAAACGACTTTATTGCTGATGCCGTTAATGGGCTTATACCGCTTGACCAGCTTACTTTTAAAGCCAATAAGGTTTTTAAACAGCAAGGCAACGAGGTTAAAGATGTACAAGGCACTATAGGCGAAGTGTTTGCCGAACTGGCCAAAGTGAATTGCGACCTGTGGCACGAGCAGGAAAAGGTTTATGAATTTGAAACTGTTGCGGCTGCTGAAAAGGATGTAGTAGTAAAAAAATTGGCGATATTAAACCTGCAACGAAACAAGTGTATTGACAATATCGACACTAATTTTACGCGCATGATAGCCGGCAAATAATGGGGACAAGGTTTTTGATTGGTCAGTTAGCGTGTTATGGCGATTGCCTGTACGTAACAACTGTTGCCAGGCAAATAAAGGCCGACCATCCCGATAGCCACATTACCTGGGCAATTGCCACCAGGTACAAGTCTATACTCAACTTTAATCCGCATGTTGATGAGGTTTGGGATGTGGATATCCAAAACAACGATTTTTATTACGATGGCTGGCATAAGTTTGAAGCAGAAGCTAACAGGCGGTTGCAGGCTGGTATTTATGATAAAGTATTTTACACGCAAATCTCCCCGCACTGGCGTTATTTCGATGGAACTATCCGCAGTTCTGAGTTGCGGGGATATAACCGGCCGATAACTGTCCCCATAGATCCGGTTGTGGTTTTAAGTGATGAGGAGGTTGATCGTGTAACCCATTTTGCTGCCGATAATCAACTCAACATGTACCGCGAGGTGATATTATTTGAATGTGCGCCGGGGTCGGGGCAGTCGTTTGTAAATGTTAACATGGCAATATCGGTGGCTGAGAAAGTTTTAACCGAATGCAAAGACGTTTGCTTTATCTTATCGAGCCCAACGCCGCTAAACCACCCGCACCCGCAGATCCTTGATGCCAGTTCGCTAACCTATCGTGATAATGCCGAACTTACCAAGCACTGCACTTTGTTGATCGGTTGCTCAAGCGGTATCACTTGGCTGGCAACATCTACATGGGCAAAAAAACTCAATACACTACAATTACTAAGTCGCGGTTCCGATTATTTTGCCGGCGTTAAGTACGATCTGCAGCAGTGGGGCCAGCCTACCAATCATATAATCGAGGTAACTAAAAAGAGCATTGACTATGTTACCGGCTGCGTACTATCCATATTAAACCAGGGCTTTTCTAAAGCAAAGCAACAATATGATGAGGTTTACCAGCCTGGTTACCATAATTTTAGGGCCATGATTAAAAATGCC
Organism: Mucilaginibacter sp.; assembly: GCF_964263795.1. GTDB lineage: Bacteria > Bacteroidota > Bacteroidia > Sphingobacteriales > Sphingobacteriaceae > Mucilaginibacter. The sequence goes on along the minus strand of NZ_CAXVWK010000125.1, from coordinate 26,949 downwards.
ATTTGGGATAATAACGCCAACAACAAGGGCAATGTGCGCCCAATGATATCGGCTTATGCAAAAAACAACCCTCATTTAAAAGCAGCCCGCTTAACGGCTATTGCCGCTGTACAGGTTCTGCGTTTTTACCGGATAAAAAATGTGGATGGCGTTATGCAATTGGCCCGGCAGGTTTACCGTAAGCTTTTTAAATAATATCTTTACATCTATCTTTAGTTTAGCAATACCCTTACGGTACGCATTTATGATAAAGCCAATAGCCATTCATCTTCCGCAATTTCATCCTTTTCCTGAAAATGATGAGTGGTGGGGTAAAGGATTTACCGAGTGGACTAACGTTGCTAAAGCCCGCCCGTTGTTTAAAGGGCATTACCAGCCGCATCTGCCTGCCGACCTTGGCTTTTACGATCTGCGGTTAGCAGAAGCCCGCTTAGCGCAGGCCGAACTGGCAAAGCAGTACGGCATTCACGGGTTTTGTTACTATCATTACTGGTTTAACGGTAAACGGTTATTAAACCAGCCCGTAGATGCGATACTGCAATCAGGCGAGCCCGATTTTCCATTCATGCTTTGCTGGGCGAATGAGAACTGGACACGCCGATGGGACGGTGAAGACCAGGAAATATTGATGCAGCAAAATTACAGCGAAGCGGATGATGTAGCGCATATCCAATTTTTGCTCAATTCCTTTTTTACCGACCCACGATATATCCGGGTAAATAATAAGCCCTTTTTTGTGGTTTACAAGCCGCTTTTGTTTCCGGATATACAACGCACGCTTAGTACATGGCGCGCAGAGGCCGCTAAAGTTGGTGTAGAGTTATACCTGGGTTACATGAAAGCATCTTCCAATGATAAAAATACTGCCCTGTTATCCGGCTTTGATTGCTCTATAGATTTTCAGCCGCACCAGTGGGATATTCCTGTAGACAGGGTATTCCCTTTGAGCAGCAGGATTAAAAGTAAGCTGGGAATGCAGCAACAGCCTCACCTCATAAACCGGGTATACTCTTACCCGCAATATGTAAACGAGATGGTTAAATTGAAAGCTGATACCGGCCAAAACGCTTATCCCGGTATAACCCCGGGATGGGACAACTCGGCAAGGCGTAAAAAGGATGCTGTGATCTTTGATGGTTCTACGCCGCAGGAATACGGGCGATGGCTTGATCATTTGGCCACCGAATATAAAGGCCGCGATACTTATTTGTTTATCAACGCATGGAATGAATGGGCCGAAGGTAACCACCTGGAGCCCGACGCCCGCTGGGGCCGGCAGTACCTGGAACAAACCGCTAAAAGTTTAAAAAATGGTTAAGGTATCGGTCATTGTTCCGAATTATAACCATGCGCCTTACTTAACGCAGCGGATAAATTCGATACTGGCACAAACCTGCCAGGATTTTGAACTGATCATTTTGGATGATCAATCGACCGACGATAGCCGGCAAGTGATCGAAAAATTTAGGAATCACTCTAAAATAAGCCATATCCTTTTAAACGAAAAAAACAGCGGCGGCCCCTTTTACCAATGGAACAAAGGGATTGAATTAGCTACGGGCGAATACGTTTGGATAGCCGAAAGCGATGACTGGTGCGAACCAACGCTGCTGGAAGTTTTGTTAATTGGAGTTGCCGGTAATGATAAATGTACACTGGCATATGCGCAAACCCATACAGTGGATGACGCCGGTAACATTTTACAAACCTCGGTACACAATAAGCTTGAAGAATACGTTGATGGCCAAACTTATATAAAAAGCTATCTGGCCGATCATTGCTCCATCTGGAACGCGAGTATGCTTATATTTCGTAAGGCATCGTTTGAGCATGTTTCAAAGCGGTTCATGTCGTTTAAAATGAGCGGCGACTGGATGTTTTATACCGAGATGGCTAAGCAGGGGGATGTTTTTATATCGGGCAGGGTACTTAATTATTTTCGGAACCACGATAAAGACGTAAGCGGCAAAATGTACAGCACCGGTAGTAATTATTTAGAAGAATTGGAGATCCTAAATATTATGCTGACTGACGGCCTGCTAAACCAAACAGAGTTTAAAGAACATTTGCTTCAAAAATTTATCAGGTATACGGTTGCCAAATTCCGTTTTTCTGATGATATGAAAACCGTCATCGAGGCTGCATTCTTTGAAAGTAGCAATGGGCAATACAGATCTTATCTGCAGTTAAATAGCAGGCTGCGCTTACTGCGAATCCGGTTAAGCAGGCGTTTAAACAGATTATTTGAATGAATGCAGATCCAAATATGTGTGTAATAATACCGGTGCATCAACCGTTACCATCTGCTGCGGAGATGATTTCGCTGAAAGCGGCCCGTCGCCATTTGTCGGGATATGATTGCTATCTGGTTCATCCAATTGATATGGATATCGCCGCTTACCTGGCAATTTATCCCGGTTTAAAGCTTAAAGCTGTAAACCCGCAATGGTTAGCTTCTGTTGAGCAATACAATAAAATGAAACTCGATTTAAGGTTTTATCAGCTGTTTGCCCAATACCAATATATGCTCACTTACGAGCTGGATGCTTACATATTTAACGCCAACTTTTCTGGTACAAATGTATTTCAATTCGATTTTATAGGTGCGCCATTTTTTGAAGGCTATTGGGCAGCAACGTTCGGGGCGCCGTTTATTAAAGGCTGTAACTCGGGCTTTTCTATACGTAATATTCCAGCTTGCATCAATGTGTTAAGCAGCATGGGCCGCTTTAAGACTGGCTGGCTGCTGTACCGGGTCTTTTTGTCATGGTCGTCAAACTTGCGCAGGTTAATTAACAACGCAACCGGCGGACGCTACGAAATTTATATAAACGGCAAATTCGGGTTCCCTTTTGCCGGTTTTCACCTCAATGAAGACCATGTCTGGAGCGAGGTTGTTCCGCAGTTGTTTCCGTGGTTTAAAATTGCTGATCCGGTTAGCGCTTTAACGTTCAGCTTTGAGTATAATCTAACCGAATCCTTAAAATTAAATGGTGGTAAATTGCCTTTAGGGTGCCACGCCTGGTATAAGCACCTCGATTTTTGGAAAGAATACATAGATACGGGGGGCCTGCAATGAAGTTCGACTTTTACCTTTCAGAAATGTCGGTATCCGATTTTCACGGCGGGGGTTTAACCCTGCAACGCGTTCTGGGAGATGACCTGGATAGAATTGATCATTTTATTCATGTTAATCGTTTCGCAACTGATCTGCCCGCGTCACCACAGTTTGCCGGCCGTGTTATCGATCTGCCATCATTTTGGGATAGTGATACCGTAAGAAAAATGATCGGCCGAACTGTATCAGCAAAAGCGGGCCGTTTGCCGGCAGCGTTGAAACAGCACGCCCGTAAAGCCGCAGCTATTATCCACCAGAAATTTAAAGACCATGCAACTTTAAATTTGCTGGTTTGTCCGCAGGGAGCTAACGCAGTACTGGTGCTGCACGAGTTACAGAAATTAAGACAGGTAAACTACATTACCTGGGTAATGGATGACCATTTGGTAAAATTTATAAATGGCGATTTTGTATATCCAAGATATATCGAACCCATTTATAAAGCGCACTTGCTCAACGCTGCGCATGTGTTTGTAATAAGCCCTGCCATGCAGCAATTTTACCTGCAACGCTTCGGTGTAAAATCTACTGTATTATTCGGTTCGTCAGACGCGGTTGAAAACATTGGGCCGGTAACCGATAACCGTGATAAATCCCTAAAGATCGGCTATTTCGGGGCCGTTGCTTTGTGGCAGCACGATGCATTGGCTGCTGTAAAAAATGCGATAAAGGATACAGAAACACAATTGCACATTTATTCTGGTGTGATGGAGATACCTGCAGACTTGCAAAGTAACGAAGTAAAATTTAAAGGGCGGATCCCTCACGATGAGGTGCTTACAACGATGCGAACGTATGACGCGGTGCTATTGCCGATAAGTTTTGAAGATCAGCTACGCAACATGTCGCAGCTTAATATTGCTACTAAAATGAGTGAGTACCTTGCCTGCGGCGTTCCTATTCTGGCAATTGGGCCGCCCTATGCTGCCATGATCAACTATTTACAAATGCATCATGCAGCAATAACAATAACATCAACCGCGCCCGACGATATTAAAACCGGCATTGGCCTTTTAAATAACCATAAGCAGGTAAGGGCGATACTGCATAATGCCATGCAGCTGGTGAAAACTGAGGTTGGCACCCTCCCGATGCGCGAAAAGTGGCTTTCGGTTACAAAGAACTAAATTTGTAATGTACATTTGCGCAAACTAAATCTGGTATTGCATCTCGATATGGCAAACAGCGTTAAAAAATTACTGGTTACAGGTTCATCCGGATTAATAGGTTCTGAAGTTTGCCTCCATTTTGCAGCTTTGGGCTGGGAGATACATGGTGTTGATAATAACCAGCGTGCTGTTTTTTTTGGTGCACAAGGCGATACCCGCTGGAACCAAAGCCGTATTCAAAATGTAATAGGCTCAGGATTTATCCATCATGAACTGGATATCCGTGACCGGAGCGGGGTTTTAGATCTGCTTAAGCAAATTCAGCCTGATGCAATTGTGCATACGGCTGCCCAACCATCACATGACAGGGCGGCTGCAATTCCCTTTGATGATTTTGATACTAATGCGGTAGGGACATTGAACCTGCTTGAAGCAGTGCGCCAGGCTTGCCCGGAGTCGCCATTTATTCATATGTCAACCAACAAGGTTTATGGGGATGGCCCTAATTTTATTGATCTGGTGGAGCATGACAGCCGGTGGGATTACGCAGACAAAAAATATTACGACGGCATAAGCGAAGATTTTTCAATTGATCAGTGTAAACATTCCATCTTCGGCGCATCCAAAGTAGCGGCGGATGTGATGGTGCAGGAATATGGAAGATATTTTGGTATCCCCACCTGCTGTTTGCGTGGCGGATGTTTAACCGGCCCAAATCATGCCGGGGTTGAACTGCACGGCTTTCTGAGCTACCTGGTAAAGTGTAATATCGAAGAAAAAGAATATAAGGTGTTTGGCTATAAGGGCAAACAAGTGAGAGACAACATTCACTCCTTTGACGTGGCCGCGTTTATTGATGCTTTCATCAAAGCACCGCGTATTGCCGAAGTTTACAATATTGGTGGCGGCCGGCAAAACTCATGTTCTATCTGGGAAGCTTTTAAATTGGCCGAACAGTATACCGGGAAAGCGCAGATTTACAGCTACGTTGAAGAAAACCGCATAGGCGACCATATTTGTTATATATCCAACCTTGATAAAATGCGGGCTCATTATCCGGATTGGAACATTACAATCTCATTAGAAGAAACGGTTCGCCAGATCGTTGAAGCTTTATCTGCAAGACATTAACCACTATCCCGATTGAAAATACTTTCCTATCATCCGTTTTCCCTGTATGCCAATGGTGGTGGCAGCCGCATTTTAAGGCGCTTATACCAGGGACACGAGGATGAGGTGACGGCTCTTATCATTCAGCAATCGGCAGAATTACCACCTAAAGGTAGGGTGCGCGAAATTGTGGTTCATGCTTCTCCTGTAATAATGCCCTGGGCGCGATGGAAACTGCGAAACCTCCTTATCTGGATGCGAACAGTAGCTTTTAAGCCCCTAACCGTAAAAAAGGTACAGCATGCTGCAGCCAAAATTGATTTTGATGTACTCCACGTGGTCAATCATGATACGTTCTCAGCTGCGCTCTGTAACGATATCATCTGCCAAGACAAGCAGATTTGGGTATCCTTTCACGATCATTATAAGGAAATTAAGAGCCCCCCTGCAGATACGCAGTTGCTTTGGAACCGGGCACACCGCCGCCTGGTGATATCGGATGAGTTGGGTACGCAATATCAAAAGGAGTTTGGAATCCGGCCATATGAAGTCATTACGGATGGGGTTACCGCAGCCGAGTTAAGTGAAGCCGCAACAATCATAAAAGAGCCGGTTACGATTTACTTTGCCGGTTTACTGCATATAACTTATTTACCACTGTTTAAAACCCTTGCCAACGCACTTGATCTGTTGAACACTCAGGGTAAAAAATTCAATCTCGTACTGCGTGGGACACAAAACCTTAAGTTTTTAAATGGCCGGTCTTTTAATGTTGATTACCGCCCGATGACCTTGAACGATGCCGAACTTAAATCGGAATTGGATGCATCGGATCTGCTGTATTTGCCATTAAAATTTACGAGTCCGGAGTTTTATCTTTACAGCTTGTCAACCAAAATGGTGGGATACCTTGCAGCACCCGGCACCATACTTTACCATGGCCCTGCCGACAGTGCCGCTTGCAAATTGCTTCAGCAGCATCATGCGGGGCTTTGTTTTACTGATTTGAATCCGGTTGATCTTGCAAATTCCATTGGCCGCCTCATATCGGGTGACCACCAATACAGCATCAACGCAAAAAAAATTGCCCAAAAGCAATTCGATATGGCTGCCATACGTGAGCGTTTTTGGGCCCAGCAGGTATAACAATGCTTTTATCGGCCATACTGCATATATTAGCGCATATTAACCCGGCTATCCTGTCAACATGCTAAGGCTTTTATCTTTTCAACCAGTTTCTTTATATCAAAACGGAGGGGCGTCGCGCGTGTTACGGCGTTTGTATGATGGGAGGGAAGCGCAGGTAATTTCCATCGGTGTAAAAGAAAACAATAACTACATTTTAGCAGGGCCTATGGCCGAAACCATTGTTACGGCTTACCCGGTGCAACGCTCATGGATGCGGTGGAAAGTGCGGAATCTGTTTATTTGGCTGCGCGAAAAGGCAATGGCCGGCTACACACGGAATCGTATCAGGCAAATTGCTTCACAAAATAAGTTTGATGCTGTTCACGTTATTTGCCATGGCTCATATGTAATGGCAGTTTACGATAAGCAGTTGCTGAACGGTAAACAACTTTGGGTGTCGTTTCATGATCATTTTGCCGCGGCAGGCACTGGTTTTGATAACACCAAAACACTTTGGACAAACGCGAACCGCCGCTTGGTCATATCTGCACAAATGGGGTTAGAATATCAACGGTTGTTTGGCAGCATGCCGTATGAAATTATTACCGACGGTTTACTCCCAGGCGAACTGTCGGATGTAAAAGAGATCGACCCCTTAACGCCATTAACCATTTACTTTTCGGGTTTGTTGCATAACGAATATCACCCGCTTTTTATGGTGCTGGCTCAGGCGCTCGATGTGCTGGCGGGTAGGGGCATTACCGTCAAACTAATTATGCGGGGCACACAAAAGGTATCATTTTTAAACGAAAGGGCATTTGCGACTGAATATCGCAACGATTTCATCAGTGATGAAGCAATTAAAAAGGAAATGGATGCCGCATCAATTTTGTATCTTCCCATAAAATATAACGACCCGGACTTTTATCTGTATAGCCTTTCCACAAAAATGGTAGGCTATTTGGGGGCGCCGGGATCGATGCTTTATCATGGCCCGGCAGATAGCGCGGCATGCCTGATGCTCAAAGAAGCAGGTGCAGCTGTTGATTGCACCTCTTTAGATGCAGTCGACATGCTTGCTTGCCTGGATGAGTTGATGAGCAACAAGCGAAAGGTATCGGTCCGCGCAAAATTGCTGGCTAAAGAAAAATTCAACATGCTTGTTATAAAAAAGCAGTTTTGGCAGGATTAAAAACAAAACAATGAGGCGTTTTATTGCTGAGCTCAGGATTTATATATGCAACAGGTGGGTTGCTGCAATTCCAAGTCATACCATCAGGCAATTTTATTACCGGGTGGTGATGGGCTACACTATTGGCCACAATTCAGCTATTTTAATGGACTGTACTTTTGATTGCACGCAACATTTTCAGATCGGTAATAATTCGGTGATCAACGGTAAATGCCGGTTGGATAACAAAAGCAGCATCAGTATAGGCAATAACGTTTCTATATCGCAAGAAGTGATGATCTTATCTGCTGATCACGACCCCGATTCTGCAACTTTTGCCAGTCGCGATCTGCCTGTCGTTATCAAAGATTACGTGTTCATCGGCTCCAGGGCCACGATCCTGCCGGGAGTAACACTGGGGGAGGGGGCCGTTGTTGCAGCAGGTGCGGTTGTTACCAAGGATGTAGCCCCCTATACTATCGTGGGAGGAGTGCCGGCCAAAGTGATACGCATGCGCGAAACCAAAGCACCGGGTTATCAGTTATCTTACCGAAGGTTATTCCAATAACTAAATCTGATATTTTCTTACTTCGCTGCTATCCATGACCCGGTAACGGTTTTTCATACAACGGGCACAAAAAAACGTTTTAATAGGTATAAAGAACAGCAACGTCCTCATTAAAAAGGGAGTGCGGTTTTTGTAATGAAACGGTTGATTGCATTTTTTGCAATATAAAAAGGGCTTGTTCATTTAATTGGTCGTACGTTTCTGATCTTTACTCAGTAAAATTGCTTTTTAGGTGTTGCAGGGGAAACATACTAAAAATGATTAACGTTGAATATAGATTAATGAATTGAAATTTAAAATTAAATGTCAACAAATTTTCAATTGATCAATGATTAAGTTAATGATTGCTTAATACGATAGACGGATATTTAAGGTTCGCTGTTACAGGCGAACATTTATTTTTTTGATTAAAAATTATGGTTAATATTAAATCGCATTACTGCAGGTTATTTAATGGATCATAATAAGGGCGGTTTGAATTTGATTTTTTTGTGCAGCGGGCTTGAACCCGGGCGCGACGGCGTTGGCGACTATACCCGCAGGCTTGCCGCAAACCTGCTTGAAAATGGCGCAGCTGCTACCATCATTGCCCTTAATGATCGCTTTGCAGATGCAAGTATTACTACTCATCAGTTTGCTGATGGCGTTAACGTACCTGTTATGCGCTTACCATCAACATTAAACGATAAAGAACGGTACGCTTTAGCCAGAGATCTGATAACCGCGCTCAACCCGCAATGGATCAGCCTGCAATTTGTTCCGTTTGGGTTTCATGAAAAGGGGCTTAAGGCCGGGCTAAGTAAATGGCTGCTATCCTTAAGCAACACGGCGCGATGGCATGTTATGATTCATGAACTTTGGGTTGGCATGGACGCACAATCTACAGCCAAACACAAAACCTGGGGCTGGGTGCAAAGGCAGCTCATCGCGTCTTTATTAAAAAAAATAAAACCAACGGTAATTACTACACAGGCGAAATTGTATCAACAGTATTTGCAGCAAATGGGCTATAAAGCTCATTATATGCCGCTTTATTCCAATATTTCAGTAGCTAACAACAAAAAGCCGGTTGGTAATGACAGGTCTATAAACTTTGTACTATTCGGTAACATTCATCATGGCGGCCCGGCAAAAGAGTTTATCCGGGAGGTTGCGGATTACGGTAAAGTGAATGACATTAGTTTGAACCTCACCTTATTAGGCCATTGCGGCCCAGAACAGGAAACCTGGGTTAAAGAATGGACTATTGCCGGATTGCAAGCTAACATTATAGGGAAGCAGTCGTCAGAACGGATATCGGACGAACTGCACTCGGCATCTATCGGGATCACCACCACACCTTTGGCTCTTACAGATAAAAGCGGATCGTTTGCCGCTATGCGGGCACATGGATTACCGGTAATAAGCGTATCCCGGGACTGGCATCCCCAGGGCGTAAAAAACGTGGTTAATCCCAATGGCGTATTTCACTATCAAAAAGGTAACTTTAAAGAATTTTACGATAACTTAAATAAAACATCAGAGCCCGCAATTGGTGTAGATGCCATAGCACAACAGCTCGAAAGTTTACTATCTGCGTTTAATGGCAAGTTTTAATTATCTGTTTACAAATCGTGTTAAATTTCCGTTTGGATCGGACGCTTTTAACAGGGCGTGGGCAAAACGGCTTTTACTTTTGCGGCAGGTAGTGAAGATGAACCGCAGGCGCAATAAACTCGTAACCAAAGGAGCTGTTATTGATGAACGTGCCGAAATTGGCTTGGTAAAAATTGAAGGGCATAAAAGCCGGTTAACTGTTGGCAGTTTCACTTTCATCGGCAGAGTGTATATGGTACTGCATGGTAAAGTGACTATTGGCAACTATGTTTGCATTAACGACGGTGTGGAGATCTTAACCGCCAGCCACGATGTAACCGACGCGGCATGGTCGCAGATAGTTAAAGATACGGTGATAGAAGATTTTGCATGGATTGGCCAGGGGGCTATGTTACTACCAGGTGTAACTATTGGCCGCGGGGCCGTAGTGGGTGCAAGGGCAGTAGTAACTAAATCTGTAGCACCAGGAGCCATCGTTGCGGGGAACCCGGCCGTGCCGCTTGCCAAAACCCGCAGTACCGAACTCAACTACAACCCCTGCGAATTTTTAGCAGCTAACCGTGCCTGGCTAATAGGCTGACCATCGATAAATAAATGAAATTAATCGTATCCCATCCAACAGGAAATGCTAACGTACGGGCGGCAATTTCAGGCATGTATGATGCAGGGATACTGGCGGCGTATTATACGGCCTTAGCCAGTTTCCCGGGTAGCTGGTTGGATACGCTTGCAGGTTTTGGGCCGTTGAAAGAGTTTCGCCGCCGGCGGCTCGATGAGCGGCTAAGGCCCCTCACGCACCTTACCCCCTGGCGTGAAATGGGGCGGTTGTTTTCGCAAAAGATGAATCTTTCTGCACTTTTATTGCATGAAAAAGGATTTTTCAGCATCGATTCGATATACAAAAGTATGGATTTGCATGTCGCAAACAATTTAAGTCGGTTTTCGGGTGCCGGCGCTGTTTATTGTTACGAGGATGCCGCTCTCTCTACCTTCCAAAAAGCCGAAAAATTAGATTTGCAATGTTTTTACGACCTGCCTATCGGATACTGGCGTGCCGGCCGCAAGTTACTGGAGAACGAGGCCGAAAAATGGCCGGATTGGGCTGCGACCCTAACCACTTTTAAAGATTCGGCTGAAAAACTTGCCCGCAAGGATGATGAATTACGGCTCGCCGATCGGATTTTTGTAGCAAGTTCATTTACCGCGAAAACATTGCTTGATTATCCTACCGAAACTGCACCTGTTGAAATAGTGCCTTATGGTTTCCCTGATGTGGCTGGAGAAAGGACTTATCAGGCTAAAGAAAATAAGCCGCTGAAGCTATTATTCGTTGGCGGCCTTTCGCAACGTAAGGGAATTGCCGAGATGTTTGCAGCAGTTGAAAAACTAGGCAGGCATGTCGAGCTTACCGTTGTTGGCAGTAAAACGGGAACCGCGTGCCCGGCACTCAATGCGGCCCTTGCAAAGCATAAATGGATTCCCACTATGCCGCACCACGAGATTTTAGCTATCATGCGCCAGCACGACGTATTATTATTTCCCTCCTTATTTGAAGGGTTTGGGCTGGTAATAACCGAGGCAATGGCACAGGGCACCCCTGTAATAACTACCGAACGAACTGCCGGGCCGGATATTATTCGTGATGGTGACAACGGTTGGCTGATACAGGCAGGTAACCAGCAGGAACTACAAAATGCTATTGAAAACCTTATCCGCAGGCCTCAAATGATAGCTGATGCCGGGCACCAGGCTTTGCTAACCGCCGCGCAAAGGCCCTGGCAAGTTTACGGGAGTGAATTAGCGCAGGCAATTAATTATAATATTTAGTAATTTCGGGCTAATTAAATGAACGCAGAATTTAACCCGGATAGCGCATTACAATTTAACCCCGTGATGACCGAGCGACGCATAAAGGCCGCTCAGCAGCGCGAGGCAGTGATTGCGCTTTTAAAAAAAGGTGTTTGGGTTTATATTATACTGTTACTTACCGAGGGGGCTATCCGTAAGTGGGGCATCCCTAAACTTGCCGCGCCGCTTCTTATTGTAAGAGACCCTGTAGCTATCTGGATGCTATTTGTAGCGCTTAAAAATGGCGTGTTTCCAACCAATAATTATGTATGGGCCATGTCGTTTACGGCTATTTTCGCATTTTTTACAGCGTTAAGTATTGGGCATGGTAGTATGGCGGTGGCATTTTACGGCACCCGAATCCTGCTTATTCACTTCCCCATGATGTTTTTAATAGGCAAGCTGTTTGATCGGGAAGACGTGTTAAGGTTTGGCAAAATGATGCTCTGGATATCAATGCCCATGTTGGTACTTATCGCCGTTCAGTTCTATAGTCCGCAATCGTCATTTATCAACCGCGGGGTGGGTGGCGATCTTGCCGGCGGTGGTTTTGCCGGTGCACTTGGGTTTTTCAGGCCGCCGGGTACTTTTTCATTTACCAGTGGTAATACGCAATTCTGGTCGGTAGTAGGTCTGTTTGTAGTTTACTTTTGGCTAAACCCGTCAAGTGTCAACCGAATACTGTTAATTGCCTCATCTATTTGTCTGATAGCCTCAGTACCGCTTTCTATCAGCCGTACACTTATCTTCCAGGTGGTTATCACCGTATTTTTTGCGTTTATATCGGTATCAAGAAACCCTAAGTATATTGGGCGCATGGTATTGGCCATTGTAGGTATAGCCGGGGCAATAATGCTGTTAAATAAGTTAGAGTTTTTCCAGAAATCGACTGAGGCGCTTGTATCCAGGTATAGCGATGCCAGTGATGTAGAAGGCGGATTAGAAGGCACTTTAGGTAACCGTTTCCTGGGGCAATTGTTAGGTGCCGTACAATCTACTGATCAGCCTTTCTTTGGCTACGGGATAGGTATGGGTACTAATGTAGGCGCCAAGTTGCTTACCGGCGATGTTGAGTTTTTGATCGCAGAAGAAGAATGGGGTCGTCTGATCGGAGAAATGGGCACTGTAATGGGCTTGCTCGTAATATTTATAAGGGTATCGTTTTGTATCAAAGCAGGCTGGCTAAGTTTCAGGAGGCTGGCCCAGCGGGATATGTTGCCATGGATTATACTAAGCATGGCTTTTGTATTTATTGCGCAAAGCCAGTGGGCGCAACCCACAACGTTAGGTTTTTCGACCTTAGTTGGCGGTTTATTGATTTCGGCGCTAAAGGTAGAAGTACCTGTAGGCGACGCTGAGCACTCATAACCCCAATTTCTGCAGCAGTTAAATACTGCATTTAAATCGCCATAATGTGGATGACAAACCTCAAAAAATATTAATATATCGCATTGGCAGCCTTGGCGACACCATTGTTGCCCTGCCTGTTTTTAATAAGGTGCGCGAGGTTTTCCCTGATGCAGATGTAACGCTGCTTACCAACCGGCCCATTGTTTCAAAAGCCCCCGCGCTCGAAAGCGTTCTAGGCCATCATTATTACTATGACCGTGTTATCAACTATCCATCCGGGACGCGTAACCTACGGGTGCTTTATGATGTATGGAAAGAGATCCGGGCGCAAAAAATAGATATTGCAGTTAACCTGGCAACAACCCGCATCTTAAAAGACCTGCGTACCACCAAACTAGGTGTACTGCGCGATAACCTCTTCTTCCGGTCGGCCGGCATCAAAAAACTGGTTGGTTTCCCAACATTGCGGGAGGATTACGAACTAACGGCAGACCATGATACCGGCGATTTTGAGTGGGAGGCTAAACGGCTTGCCCGAAGGCTGTTACCGCTGGGTGCCATAGACCTGCAAAGTGATCACGCCTGGGACCTGCATTTTGGCGTAGAGGAAATTGCATCGGCAAATGACGCACTATCCGGATGTGACCCGGGCAAACCTGTTATAGCGGCAAGCGTGGGCACCAAACGGCAATCTAACGACTGGGAGCAGGATAACTGGACTACGTTCTTTAAGCGGTTGAAGTTGCTACATCCCGGCTGGCAACTGGTAATGGTAGGCTCACATGAAGAAGCGGAGCGTTCGGCTAAATGCATCGAAGCCTGGGGCGGAGCGGGTATAAACCTATGCGGACAAACATCGCCCAGAATATCCGGAGCGGTTTTAAGCCGGGCACGTATTTTTGTAGGGCATGATAGCGGCCCAATGCATTTGGCTGCAGCTACAGGCGTACCCATTGTTGCCATCTATTCGGCACGCAACTTTCCAAGGCAATGGTACCCGCGGGATAATGGTAATAAGATCATTTATCATAAAACAGATTGTGCAGGCTGCGGGCTGGAGATGTGTATTGTCCAGAAAAAGAAATGCATTCTATCCATAACCGTTGACGAGGTGATAGGTGCGGTTGCCGAAACTTTGAATAATACGCGGGCCAAATACGGCTATTAAGTTTATATTTACCGGTAGATGTTTTTAAAAGTAATTGCATTTATTTTACCTTGGCCGCTAAGGCGTATGGCCCTTAAAAGCTGGTTTGGTTACACGCTGCATCCTACAGCACGCATTGGCCTATCTTGGGTTTATCCACGGATGCTGGTGATGGAGGAGGGTGCACGGATAGGTCATTTTAACGTAGCGATACATTTGGATGAGATGCAGCTTGGCGTAAAATCTTCCATCGCCCGCGGCAATTGGATAACAGGATTTCCATCTAACACCAAATCAAAACATTTTGGCCACCAGGCAGCCAGGCGGTCGGTTTTTAAACTGGGCGATAATGCAGCTATTACTAAAAACCATCATTTTGATTGTACTAACCTTATCGATATTGGCCGGTTTAGCACCGTTGCCGGTTACCAGTCGCAATTTTTAACACACTCTATTGATATGATAGAAAGCCGGCAGCACAGCGCCCCTATCATTATTGGCGAATACACTTTTGTAGGTACCAATGTAGTGATGCTTGGTGGTGCCGGGTTGCCCGCCAGATCGGTACTGGGTGCAAAATCGCTGCTTAACAAAGCTTATACCGAAGAGTGGATGTTATACGGGGGGGTACCTGCAAAGCCCATACAGCAAATACCGGCCGATGCCAAATACTTTACCCGTGCAAACGGTTTTGTCTATTAACGTAAAGGTGCCATGAAACTGCTGCACATTATTGCTACCATGAACCCCACCAGCGGCGGCCCCTGCCAGGGCATCCGTAACAGTAATCCTGAAATTGTGCGGTACGGCATCAGCCGCGAGGTAGTAAGCCTGGACGACCCAAACTCGGACTTTTTAGGATCAGATGATTTTGTTATCCATGCTTTAGGGCCGGCAATGGGCCCATGGCATTACGCGCCGCGGCTGATACCCTGGTTGCTGGCTAACCTAAGCCGTTTTGACACGGTTGTAATAAACGGCTTGTGGATTTATCCTAGTTATGCCGGCTGGAGTGCTATTAAAACCCTGAAACGGCAGGCAAAGCGAAACCCGGACATTCATGTACCTGCAATATTTGTGATGCCGCACGGCATGCTCGACCCATACTTTCAAACAGCGCCCGAGCGGCGTTTAAAAGCGATCCGCAACTGGTTTTATTGGAAACTCATTGAAAGGAAAGTAGTAAACGATGCCGAAGGTGTTTTATTTACCTGCGAAACCGAAATGGTGCTTGCGCGTAAATCCTTTGTTGGTTATCACCCCAAAAAAGAGATCAATGTAGGCTACGGCATCATACCGCCGCCGGATTATAATGAGGCGATGCTCGACGAGTTTTTAAGCAGGTGCCCACAGGTAAAAGGTGAACGCTACCTATTGTTTTTGAGCCGTATTCACAAAAAAAAAGGTGTCGACCTGCTGATACAGGCGTATTCCATGCTGGTTGCACGGTCGTTAGCTGTTGGGAGTAATTTTCCAAAATTAGTTATTGCAGGGCCTGGTATGCAAACAGCATACGGTGCTAAGATGAAAAAGTTATTAATATTATACCCGCATTTAGAGGGGCGTGTTTTTTTTACAGGAATGCTTACAGGCAACAGTAAATGGGGCGCGCTGTATGGCTGCGATGCTTTTGTACTGCCCAGCCATCAGGAAAACTTTGGTATAGCAGTAGTTGAGGCGATGGCCTGCCGCAAGCCGGTTCTGATATCGCATCAGATCAACATCTGGAACGAGATACAGGCCGGTGGCGGCGGTATTGTGAACTCCGATACACTTGACGGCACACAGCATACCTTAGATGAATGGATGGGCCTGTCAGACGACGAGCAAAACCGCATGGGCGATAATGCCCTTGTCACTTACCAGAACAATTTTCATATCGGGCCGGCATCCATATCCTTCATAAACTCACTTATTAATGTGCCATCTGTTGTTTAAGTGCCGCAAAAGATGAATATCTTTATTATAATTGCCTTTCGCAGACCATGTATTGTCAATATTAGAGCACAGTTAGGGTTACGCTAAATAGCTAGAAAATCAATGGTTAACCAGGATACACTTACAGGTCCATCTTTTTCTGTTCGTAACCGTTTGGCAAGGCTGGCCTGGGGTTTAATTTACAATCTTTTTTTCAGGTTTTCACCTAAACCGTTGCATAGCTGGCGATCGTTCTTACTGCGCAGTTTTGGCGCCAGGGTAGGCCGGGGCGTACATGTTTATCCGGGTGTAAAGATCTGGGCACCCTGGAATTTAGATTTAAGTGATGGTTGTGGTATTGGCAGCGGGGCTATATTGTATTCGCAGGGGATGATCAGGATCGGCCGGCGGTCTGTACTATCGCAGGGAGTAAATATTTGCACCGGCACGCATGATTATACCAAACCGGGCATGCCATTAGTTACCCGCGGGATAACTATCGGTGCGAATGTTTGGTTAGCGACCGATGTGTTTGTACACCCCGGAGTTACAATCGGCGACGGTTGTGTAATAGGGGCTCGTGCCGTTGTTGTTAAAGATATGCCCGAATGGACGATATGCGCCGGGCACCCGTGTAAACCGCTTAAACCGCGTCAAAAAGTTTAACTTTGCCACCGATGATATCCGTGCTGATACTTACCAAAAACGAAGCAAAGGATTTGCCGGGTTGCCTTGCATCAGTAAGCTGGTGTGATGATATCCATGTTTATGATTCATATAGCGACGATGCTACTATTGAAATAGCATTGCAAGCCGGTGCTAAAATAACCCAAAGAAAATTTGACAATTGGTCTGCTCACCAAAACTGGGGGCTTGAAAACATTAAGTTTAAATATTCCTGGGTGCTTTACATAGACGCGGACGAACGCGTCTCTGAGGAGCTTCATCAAATCATTACGCAGCTTGACCTCAGTAACAATACTTATGTTGCCTACGAAATACGCCGCCGGGATTTTGCCTGGAATGGTGTTTGGTTAAAGCATGCACAGATATCACCCTTTTACATCCGATTTTTCCGACCCGAAAAAATGGGCTACGAACGACTGGTTAACCCGATATCAAAACCGCTGGGGCCAGTAGGGCGGCTAAACGGCTATCTGGACCATTATCCCTTTAGTAAAGGTATCCGTTTTTGGTTTGCCCGCCATTTGGGGTATGCCGATATGGAAGCCGAGATGCGCGTTGCGGAAATGGGCGAGGGTAAAACCTATTCATTGACCAAAGCATTTTTCAGTAGGGATTTTACTGAGAAGCGCTATCATCAAAAGGGCCTTTTTTACAAACTTCCGGGCAGGCCGATTGTCAAATGGTTTTACATGGTGCTTTTCCGGATGGCGTTTTTGGATGGGGTAACAGGTGTAAGCTACGCCACTATGCAAGCTATTTATGAGTATTTTATAGTGCTTAAAACAAAAGAAATTTTTAGTGAAAAAGCAGATTCGATAGAGTAATTAACTGGTTGTACGGTTGTTGGCAATTACCTTACTTGCTATCCGTTTGCGAGATTTTATTGCTAATTTAGCAAGCGCTAACTATTCAAAACATCAGTACAAACAAACTTCAGTTTAAAAACAATTTATCTTTAATTTTATTACCTGAGGCAATCAAAAGGTGATATACATTTACCAGCCACGGGCGTACGTTATAAATGAGCAATAAGAAAATCCTGTTAATCAGCCATAATTTTTCGCCTGAACCGATAGGTATAGGCAAATATAACGGTGAGATGCTTCTATGGCTGGCTAATAAGGGATATGAGTGCACGGTGATAACCACTTTTCCTTACTATCCTTATTGGAAAGTACAGGCGCCGTATAACAACTTTTGGTATAAAAAGGAGCTGATGCCCGTAGGTGACGGCAAACCCGATTTAATTATCTACCGTTGCCCTTCTTATATCCCTAAAAACCCAACAGGTAAAAAGCGCGCTCTTCAGGATTTTTCGTACTGGTTATCTAAATTCCTGATGATATTTAAACTGGTGATCTCGCATCGTAAGTATGATCTGATCGTAACGGTGGCGCCGCCTTTTCACCTGGCTTATTTAGGATTAATTTTCAGAAAATTAAATGGCGGAAAATTGCTTTATCATATACAAGATATGCAGATTGAAGCTGCCCGTGACCTTAAGCTATTTTCGCGCAAGCGCATCCTGGCCGGGTTGTTTAAGGTGGAAGAAAAGATTTTGCGCGGCGCCGATTACGTAAGCAGTATATCTGAGGGAATGATCAAAAAGATCAAAACCAAAGTGAACCGCGAAGTGTCGTTTTTCCCCAATTGGGTAGATACCGATGAGTATTTCCCGGTAGCTAACAGGCATTTGCTCAAACAAAAATGGGGTTTTGCTGATACTGATATGGTGTTACTATATTCCGGCGCGGTAGGAGTTAAGCAAGGTCTTGAGAATATTCTTGTAACAGCCAAGCAGTTGCAGCAGCATAAGCATATCAAATTTGTTATCTGTGCATCAGGTCCGTACAACGAGCAGCTGATTGAGCAATCCAACAGGGAAGGCATTAACAACATTACCTTTTTATCGGTACAGCCAAAAGAAATTTTTAATGATTTTTTAAACATGGCCGATCTTCACCTGGTGCTTCAAAAAGCTAACGCCGGGGATCTGGTAATGCCATCCAAGCTGACCACCATTTTGGCTGTAGGCGGAGCCAGTATTATTACCGCCTCGAAAGGTACCTCACTTTACGATATGGTTATAGAGCAGGACTTTGGGTATATTGTTGAGCCGGCCAACCATGAGCAGCTTACTCAACTTATACTCAATATCAAACTTGATGAAAACCTTGAACGTAAACGCATCAATGCCCGTAACTACGCAACAAAGAATCTGAACGTAGACACGGTTATGAATAACTTTGTGAGTGATTTTTTAAGGTAAAACTCGCTAACTTAATATTCCTTTAGCTAGTTCAGCTCCAGATCTACTACAATCGGTTTGTGATCAGATAGCTTTTTATCTACGGCTTCGTAAGTTATTACATCAAACTGAGGGCTCGCCAGAACATGGTCGATGTGGAGCTTTGGGAATGTATTATAGTAGGTGTTTACAAAACCGCTGCCCTTTTCTCTGAAAGCATTTTTAAGGCCATCTCCTAATTCATTAACAGCAAAAGACATCGGGGTATCGTTAAAATCGCCAACTATAACATACGGATAGGGGCAGTCATCAATATTTTTTTTGATTTGAGATACCTGGAAACTTCTTCTTATAAACGCTGATGAGAGTTTGCTGGTGATGAACGAAGATTTTTCAAGATTAATCCCGCCGTTCAAATATTTACTTTTTTCCTGATCCTTTATCTGTACTGCAGCCAAATGTGCGCAGTACATCCTGAATGTTTTTCCATTCACCAGCACATCTGCATAAATTCCTCTGGTTTGTAAAAGGTTTGGTGATTTTACACTATCAAATTTTGACAATGGATACTTAGAAAATATTGCGTTTCCGGATGAGTCGGCCCTTCTTATACCATAAGGTTTAAAATAATGATATTTATAATTAAGCCCTATTAATGAATCTGTAAAAGCTCCCTTGTCGGCAACGGTTACTACAAACTCTTCAAAATTGATTACATCCGGCTGTTTGCTCTTAATCAGGTCAAGTACTCCCTGCTTAATACTTTCACCCTCATAGTGTTCTATTCCCTTTAAAGCATGTACATTATAAGCCATTATCCGTATCGTGTTAGCGGGTTTATTTTGCGCGGGGTAGGCGCTTGAACGAAAGCCAAAATTGTAACTGAAAAAGTAGGCGCCCGCGATAACTACTATCAATGAGATAAGTGCAAAAACTCTTTTGCGGAATAACCAATAAATAATAGCAAGAACGTTTGCTATGACTAACAAATGGTAACCAAAACCTAATATAGCTATAAAGCTAATGTCCCGCGGATCGGTACCTGGTGCCAGGTAACTAAGCAGCAGGCATATCGCACCAATAATATTCAACACCAGCACTATCTTATCAATAACTTGAAGCTTGTTGCCTGTTTTTATTTTACTTTTCATTAATCAGATATTTTTGTGATTTGGAGGTGTTAAAAATTGCCTAAATGTAATGGTTTGTCGTCAGTTGTGATACAAAAATATTGTGCCGGCTATGCAAACGCAAACATTTTTAATGTGATATAATCACATAGATTTTTTAGCTAAGTTGGCTATATTTATGGCTTGTATTTGTTACTTAGATGAAAGATTGGCTTAAAAGGAATTATTACCGTTGGGGGTACCGTACCAAAAAGGTAGCAATAGGCCCGGGCGTTGTTTTGGATACCCGTAATGATTTTAAAGGCCAAAACGTAATCGGCGCAGATACTATAGTAGGTTCGTCAGAGGTAGGAATAGCTACCTACATTGCCGACAAAAGCTACATCAGCAAAACGCTTATCGGTAAATTTTGCTCGATTGGCAGCCATGTACAAACCGGACTTGGCGTGCACCCATCGGGAGGTTTTGCTTCAACACATCCTGCTTTTTATTCAACTCAGCGGCAGGCCGGTTTTTCTTTTGTGAAGAATAACCTGTTCAACGACCATGTTTATATTGATGAGCAACAAAAATATGTGGTTAAGATAGGTAACGATGTGTGGATAGGCAATAACGTATTGATTATGGACGGCGTAACCATTGGCGACGGTGCCATTGTGGCATCTGGCGCGGTTGTAAATCAGGATGTAGCGCCTTATGAAATTGTTGGGGGTGTGCCAGCCAAACACATCAGATACCGGTTTGAGGAGCAGCAGATCCAACAATTATCAGCCCTCAAATGGTGGGACTGGAGCTTTGAAAAATTGAAAGCTAACGCCCCTTTGTTTAAAGATGTTGCAGCGCTCACATCTGCCAATTTGTAGATTTAAGTATAGTTCGACTTGTAATTTTATTACTTTTATAAAAAATGCCCCATAGTTCATGAAACTTAAAGACATTAATCTTCTCTACGTCGCCACCTTATTGTTCCTCCTGCTGTCGTCAAACGCTAATATCCTTTCTTCCAACACGGCTGCATGGTTCATCACCATGTTTTTGATCATTGTGATAGGCTTGGTTAGAAGGCGGTTCGAGGCTGCCGAAATGAAGAGCTTACTCATCTTTTCGGTGGTGTATGTCTTGTTTGTAGTCCTTAGGTTTTACCTGGTTAATGAGTTAGAGATTGATTATCTGGGGAGCGATTTACTGTTCCTCGTCAAATATGCGTGGCTGGCATTTATAATTTGTGCAATTTTAAAAGAAGAGACAATTGCCTATATGGTAAAAGTGATGACGCATCTTTCTGTAGTGTCATTCGTGTTTTTTGCTTTGCAGCTTATCGCCCCTGAAACCATGTTTAAGATATTCTCGGCAGTAAGCGTACCTACCGGTAATAGCTTGCCGGGATATACTAATTTTTTGGTCTTTACTTTTACCAGGGGCTTCCATGATTACAGTAATTCCGGCTTTGTTTGGGAGCCCGGTGCGTTCGGCTGTTTTTTAGTGCTGGCGCTAATGTTCCACTTTTTCCTGAACCGGTTCAGGTTCGATGGCACAGCTATCATTCTTATTATAGCCAACATCACTACGTTCTCAACTACTAACTACCTGGGTTTATTCGTGCTATTTATATTGGCGTACCGCTACCGTGTACCTAAGTTAAATATTTGGGTGCTGGTGCTACTGCCGGTGTTGATAGCGCTGGTAGTGTTTGTGCCCTTTTTGGGGGATAAGATCATAGATACGTACAAAGAAGACATGCGCGACCTTAACCACCTGAAAGTGCTGGAAAAATTCTACCGTCATAACCGCATGGAGATCCCGTTGAACCGTTTCTCAAGCATGTGGCATATCATCAACTCATTTGGTGATAAACTTATCCTGGGTGTCAGCAATAAGTACAACGATACTCTTAACAAGCAGTTCACAGTGAACATATCTAACGGTATCTTCGACTTTTTTGCCAAATTTGGGATTGTGGGCTTTTTATACCTGATGTACCGCTATATCCGGTTTTGCCGCCCTTATGTAGTAAAAATAGAAAATTTGGTTTACTGCGCCCTTATCATTCTGGCATTAAGCTTTGGCGAGCCTATACTGATACTGCCCTTTGTACTGGTATTTTTATTTTTAAGGATTAAGCAAAACACTATTGATTTTGTTGATAAAAGTAAGGAACAAGAACGTTTTGCAAGTATCTGATCCAAACCATAAATTGGCTGGTTCCGGCAAACCAACGGTTGCTGTACTGCTCACTTGCCATAACCGGAAAAATAAAACACTCACTTTTTTACAAAGCCTGATTTCTCAGCCTGCTTTAGATCAGTTAAACGCGGATGTTTATTTATTAGATGACGGATCAACGGACGGAACCAGCACATCGGTGGCACAAAAATATCCGCAGATAAATATTTTAAATGGCACCGGAAGCCTTTTTTGGGCTGGTGGCATGCGATCCGTTTGGGCATATGCAGCCGCACAAAAACCGTATGATCTTTTTTTTCTTTTTAACGACGATGTAATTTTAATGCCCGATAGCATTGTGCGTTTACTGGCCACATATTCTGCCGTAAATAGGAACAAAGGCGCAATCCTCATCGGCTCTACACTTAGCCCGGTAACTAACAAGCTTTCTTACGGTGGGCATGCCTTATATAAGCCTGACAGGGCTGCTTATTATGGCTTAAAGCCACACGACATAGAGCCTGTGGCCTGCCAGTTGGCAAATGCTAATATATTTTTTGTAGATCATATAACGGTTGCAAAGATCGGCCTGTTTGCCGGGGGATACACACACTACCTGGCCGACTTCGATTACACGATCACTGCATCGCGCAAGGGGGTAGATGTGGTAATCGCACCGGGATATTACGGCTATTGCGAAGACGATCATGGCGTTAACTGGTTATCTGCCGAGCATCCGTTGAAAAAGCGCATCAATTATTTGTACAGCGTAAAAGGCCTGGCTTATAAAGAGTACCTGCGATATATAAAAAAACATTTTCCTAAAGATTATCTTGGCGCTGTAACCAAATTATGGCTTAAAACGCTTTTGCCGGTCATTTGGGATAAGTTTAAAAGAAGGGAAGACAAGTAATTGAAAGTAGTAATTATCAATAACGATTTTAAGGCCTACTGGCGATCCCGGCTGATCTTCCTGAACCAATATCTGGGTGATAGAAATATTGATTTTCGGGCTGTCGAACTTTTTGGGAAAGGGTCGCCCTATGCATTTGATATTGCCAATAATACTTTGCCGTGGTGGCAATGTATTTTCCCGGATCATGGCCCACTTGAACTTGATAAGTATCAGATTAAAGAAGGCGTCGATCGTATTTTAAACCAGTTGCAGCCGGATGTGGTTATCGGGTCATCTATCGTATTTTATCCCGGTGCTTTAGGCGTTGCATGGGCCAAGCGCAACCGAAAAAAGTTTATCATGTTTGATGATGCAAAACCGTCGCAATTCAAACGCAATATTGTAGTGCAGGGGATTAAAAATCTGATCACCGCACAAGCGGATAGTTTGTGGCTTCCTTCTAAAACATATGACCGGGAATGGGCTTTTTTCAAGCAAAAAGGCGTTAACTTTTTTTACGGCTTCAATACAATCGATAACGATTTTTTCGGTAATGCAGCCACCGAAAATAAAAGCGGCGGTACTATCATCTGCGTGGCCAGGCTGGTACCGGTTAAAAATATCGATAGCCTGTTAAAGGCCTGGCAAAAAGTACAACAGCACAACAGCGGTTACCGCCTAATGATTGTAGGTAACGGACCGCAGGAAGAAAAACTGAAGCAGCTATCACATAACCTCGGATTAATCACAGTGGATTTTGTTGATGCCGTTAATAACTATCAATTGCCGGCTTATCTGAGCCGTTGCGACGCGTTTATTTTGCCCAGCCTGTCAGAAACCTGGGGATTAGTAGTAAATGAAGCGATGGCAGCAGGTTTACCGGTTTTGCTAAGCAGAACTATTAATGCTGCCGACGATCTGCTGCAGACGGGCATTAATGGCTACGGTTTTAATCCTCAGGATGTGGATGAGATAAGCCAGGTGATCATTCAATTTATTGATACAGATCGGCAGCGTAAAGCTTCAATGGGAAAAGCCTCGCTTGAGATAATAGCCAAATTCACCTTCGATAAAATGGGAGAACAGCTGGCTAATCACTTAAACTGGCTGGCTGTACAGCCTCCAAAAATACCGGGGCCAATTGCTGTAGCTGCGATGAAGTTATGGTATGGCCGTTATAACACCGGTGTGTGGGACCATGTAGACAAAAGCAACGCTAAGAACTTATGATTAGGAAGGTATAAAACATACAAGCCTGATTAAATCAGGCTTGTATGTTTTGACAGAAAATCCTGGTAAGCCAGGCAAATACCTTGTTCCAGTTCGACAGTGTGTTTCCAGCCTTTGCTGTGTAATTTAGAAACATCCATCAACTTACGCGGGGTGCCATCCGGCTTAGATGTATCAAACAAAATTTCGCCCTCAAATCCTGTTATTTTTTTAACCAGGTACGCAAGGTCTTTAATAGAAATATCTTCGCCGGTACCAATGTTAATCAGTCCCTCTTCGTTGTAATTTTGCATCAGGTAGAAGCACGCTTCAGCCAGATCATCAGCATATAAAAACTCGCGCTTTGGTGTACCGGTACCCCAGATTGTTACAGATGGCAGGCCGTCAGTTTTAGCTTCATGAAACCTGCGGATAAGTGCAGGTAGCACATGTGAATTTTGCGGATGATAATTATCATTAAGGCCGTACATGTTAGTAGGCATTACCGAGATATAATTACATCCATATTGAGCACGGTACGCATCGCACATTTTTATGCCGGCAATTTTTGCTATGGCATAAGGTTCGTTTGTATTTTCAAGTAAACCCGTCAATAAATAATCTTCTTTTAACGGCTGCGGCGCAAATTTGGGATAAATACAGCTCGACCCTAAAAACATCAGTTTTTTTACACCGTTAAGATAAGACGAGTGTATTATGTTGTTTTGAATTTGCAGGTTGTCGTACAAAAATTCGGCCCGGTAGGTATTATTAGCTACAATGCCGCCAACCTTAGCTGCCGCTAAAAAAACATAATCAGGCTTTTGCGCTGCAAAAAAATCGGCAGTTTGCTGTTGGCTACGCAGGTCAAGCTGATCGGAGGTGCTGGTAATGATCTTTTCATACCCTTCTCTTGTCAACTTGCGGTGAATGGCCGAGCCTACCATCCCCCTATGTCCAGCGATGTATATCTTCGCGTCTTTTTCCATTATTGTTATTCAAACTGATTTTTGATCTGGTAACCAGAATCTTTTAACAATTTTTCGCGGCGGAACAGTTCAACGTCAGTTGCAACCATTTCCCTCACCAAGCCTTGCAAATCATACTTTGGTTTCCAGCCCAATTTGGTTTGGGATTTGGTTGGGTCGCCTATTAAAAGATCAACCTCTGTAGGTCTGAAATATTTAGGATCTACAGCCACAACCTCTTTTCCGTTTTCAACCTGGTAAAGCGGGTTTGAGCACGATACTACGTAACCAACTTCATCAACACCTTCGCCCTTAAATTCTACTGCGATACCCAATTCGGCAAATGCAAGGCGCACAAATTCGCGAACACGGGTGGTAACGCCTGTAGCGATAACAAAATCTTCTGCAACTTCCTGCTGCAATATCAGGTACATAGCCTCTACATAATCTTTTGCATGGCCCCAATCGCGTTGAGCATCCAGGTTACCTAAAAAAACTTTGCTTTGTAAGCCCAGTGCTATTTTTGCAGCGGCACGTGTTATTTTACGGGTAACAAATGTTTCGCCACGTAAAGGGCTTTCATGGTTAAATAAAATACCATTACAAGCAAACATGCCGTAAGCCTCACGATAATTAACCGTTATCCAGTAAGCGTACATTTTTGCAACGGCATAAGGAGAGCGTGGATAAAACGGAGTAGTTTCTGACTGTGGTACAGCCTGTACCAAACCATATAACTCTGAGGTGGATGCCTGGTAAATTTTTGTTTTTTTTGTTAAGCCCAAAATACGGATAGCTTCAAGCAAACGTAAAGTACCGATACCATCCGCATTGGCTGTATACTCCGGTGTATCAAAGCTTACCTTAACGTGCGACATAGCACCCAGGTTATAAATCTCGTCCGGCTGAACTTGCTGGATAATACGGATAAGGTTAGTAGAGTCGGAAAGGTCGCCGTAATGCAAGATAAATTTTTGGTTTTCATCGTGCGGATCCTGGTAAAGGTGATCGATCCTCTCGGTGTTAAACAACGAACTACGGCGTTTTATACCATGTATCTCGTAACCTTTAGATAATAATAAATCTGCAAGATATGCACCATCCTGCCCGGTTATACCTGTAATTAGTGCTACTTTTTTGTTCATTTAATATATATATATGTTTTTGCCAATACGAAATTACGCTTTGTTAAGTATAAGTTGTTTATAACTTAACACGTTATCGTTCCTAAAACGCATTTTTGTCGCCTACGATAGTTTTCCAAAAAGTTAGAAATATTATTTTAAGATCCAACAGCAAGCTCCAGTTCTCTATGTACCAGATATCGTAATTTACACGCGCCAGCATAAGCGATGGTTCAGTTGTTTCACCTCTGAACCCGTTTACCTGTGCCCAGCCCGTTATACCTGGTTTAACTAAGTGCCTTACCAAATACTTGTCTATTGTTCCTTTAGACTCGAGATTAAGTGGTGTAGGATGCGGCCTCGGACCGACTACAGACATACTGCCCAATAGCACGTTAACGAATTGCGGAAACTCGTCAAGGCTTGATTTTCTCAGAAAAGATCCTATAGAGGTTATTCTGGC
>NZ_CAXVWK010000124.1:0-3739 GCF_964263795.1 Mucilaginibacter sp. | reverse complement strand
GTAAATTCGGTTTTTATATTTAGCAATTGCGACATAAGGGAAGCTAAGCGCGTACAGTTAGATCCGGAGTCGCGCTCATCAAACAACCTGGCAAAGGTGTTGCTTAAAAATTTCTGGCAAATACAGCCGGAACTTATTACTGATGCGGCCGACTATTCAATATCTGCAGACCCACAAACGGCTTTTGTACAAATCGGCGACCGCACCTTTGGCAAAACCGATAAATACCCTTTTGTTTATGACCTTTCCGAAGAATGGATGACCTTTACCGGCCTGCCTTTTGTATTTGCCGCTTGGATAGCTAACAAGCCAATTCCTGTTGAGTTTATAGCAGAATTTGACAAGGCTTTAAAGCTGGGCCTGGATCATCGTAAGGAGTTACTCAAAGAACTGCCTCAGCGCCCGGACTTTGATCTGGAAGATTACCTGATGCACCGGCTGGATTTTGACCTCACAGAGGATAAAAAGAAAGCCCTGCACTTATTCTTAGAATACATCAAAGCATTATAAGCAGTAATTTAGTTTAGGCGATAGTTTGCTGCCTTTGCTTAAGATTTTTAAAACCGTTACCCTCATTTTCTTCTTTGCCATATATATTTAATTAGTATGGCGTCAACAAAAAAACTCAGGGGCCAGGTGGCCATTGTTACCGGTGCAGATAGCGGTATAGGCAAGGCAGTTGCCATTGCTTTAGGCGCGGCAGGTGCTGCTGTAATTGTTAATCACATCCATGGCGATGAAGCGGCCGATAAAGTAGTAGCCGAAATAAAAAGTGCCGGAGGCCGCGCTTACGCATTTCATGCCGATGTAAGCAACGAGCAGGATGTACAGGCCATGTTTGCCTTCACCATCAAAAAATATAAAACTGTAGATATACTGATAAACAACGCAGGCCTGCAAAAAGATGCAGCACTTGTAGATATGACCCTTGATGAATGGAACACCGTAATTAAAACGAACCTTACCGGTCAGTTTTTATGCGCCCGCGAGGCCGCCAAAGAATTTATCCGCAGGGGAGTGGTTAAAAGCAGGAGTACAGCCGCAGGTAAGATCATCTGTATGAGCAGTGTGCACGAGGTAATACCATGGGCAGGGCACGTAAATTATGCTGCCAGCAAAGGCGGTGTAGAGTTATTCATGAAAAGCATAGCGCAGGAATTGGCGCCGCATGGCATCCGGGTGGTTAGTATCGCGCCAGGGGCAATACAAACACCGATAAACCGGGAGGCCTGGGAAACCCCGCAGGCTTTAAATAAATTGTTAAAGCTTATACCTTATAACCGCATAGGGCGGCCCGAAGATATTGGCAAACTGGCTGTTTGGCTGGCATCTGACGAGGCCGACTACATAACCGGTACTACCATATTTATTGATGGCGGGATGACGCTTTACCCTGGTTTTGCCGATAACGGGTAGCAAAAGTTAACATTACTTAAATGCCAGTTTAACCTTATTGTAAAACATACACTAAGCTATCTATGTTTTTATTGACATATTGTAAATTATACACTAAGTATAGCCCGTTATTTTAATAAAATGATTTTTATCGGTTATAAATTATCAAATATTCATAAAAGTTTATTTTTATTTTAATTATTCATAACTCAGATGTACTTTTGTTATGTAAATTAAAATTTAAAAACACAATGAAAAAGATATTTGTAACTACCGCAATCGCTGCCTTGTTTACTGCTAATGTATTTGCTGCTAACAGGGTTATTAAATCTGAGGATGGTGCTGAAGCAGTATCATATACAGTAATCAATAAATTCAATAATGAATTTGTAAGGGCAAAAGATGTTAACTGGAAAGTTAGCTCAACCTTTCAAAAAGCTACCTTTGTTTTAGATGGTGTAAAGATGTCAGCATTTTACAATCTGCAAGGCGAGTACATGGGTGCAACCCAAACTGTACAATTCAAAGCATTGCCGGTAAAAGCTAAAAATGAGATCGCACAAAAATACGAAGGCTATATGGCTAAAGAAGTGATCAAATTAGACGCTAACGATGATACTACCGTTTATTTTGTTGACCTTAAAAAAGGTACTGACGAATTTTTGGTACGTGTAACACCATCTGCTGATGTTTACTTTTTTCAAACTGTAAAATAAGCAGGGAAACACCCTAATCAATAAATTTAAAGGCCACCGTTTAACGGTGGCCTTTTTTTGTTTTAATGATGTCAATTGCCTTAATGATTCTAAATAAATAATTTTATTTGATTATTAATAATTTTATATATTTGAACAGATAGTTGTTCATTCCATATTGATTATTAATCAATTATATTCAGTTTGAATTGCCCACTGATCTTTCTAACTAACTAATTATACTCTTATACTAACATTATGAAAACTGGAAAAGTAAAATGGTTTAACACACAAAAGGGATATGGTTTTATAGTTACCGAAGATGGTAAAGACTTATTCGTTCACTTTAAAGACGTGCAGGGTGGTGTAAACGCAATTAAGGATAACGATAACGTTGAATATGAAGTGGAAGACGGCCGAAAAGGCTTGCAGGCAGTAAACGTAAAAAAAGTATAGTCAACTTTTCCCGATGATATTTAGGCCTCTGCATTTTGCAGGGGTTTTTTTATGCAAAAAATTAGGCACGGTTGCCGCCAATAACTACATTAGCTTACCAATTATTAAATGACAACTATGGCGGATAACGCACCGGCTAAATTAACCAGGAATGTGGTTTTCCTGGTATTGGTAGCATCCCTGGGCTACTTTGTTGATATATATGATCTTTTAGTGTTTTCAATAGTCCGTAAGGCAAGCCTGCATGATATCGGTGTTGCCGATGCTGATATGCTTAAGCAGGGGCAGTTTATCATCAATGTGCAAATGTTCGGCTTGTTGCTTGGCGGCATTATTTGGGGTGTGATAGGTGATAAGCTGGGGCGTATCAAAGTATTGTTTGGTTCAATCCTGCTGTACTCGGTAGCCAACTTTGCAAACGGCCTGGTTACCGATGTAAATACGTATGCGCTGATCCGTTTCATTGCAGGCATTGGTCTGGCCGGCGAATTAGGTGCAGGTATTACCTTGGTGGCCGAAACTTTAAGTAAAGAGAAAAGAGGCTACGGTACCATGATAGTGGCCGTTATAGGCTTATTTGGCGCCGCTGCAGCCTATTTTGTAGCCACTAAATATAATTGGAAGGTTGCCTATTTTGTTGGCGGCGGCTTAGGTGTTTTGTTGCTATTGCTGCGTATTGGCACCTTTGAATCGGGCATGTTTAAATCTATGGAGCAAAGTACTGCCAAAAAAGGGCAGATATTGATGCTGTTTAACAACTTTGCACGCTTTAAAAAGTATCTATTCTGTATTCTTATTGGCGCGCCGCTTTGGTACGTGGTAGGGGTGCTGGTTACCCTTTCGCCCGAGTTTGGTAAAGCCCTCAGGGCCGCAACGCCGCTAAGTGCGGGCGAAGGCGTTTTGTACACTTACATTGGAATTTCCATAGGTGATATTTTTGCAGGACTGTTGGCACAGCTTACTAAATCCCGTAAACTTACTATGGCTGTTTTTCTTACCGTGTCGGTTATTACGGCGTTTATTTATCTCCGTTCTGTGGGCATTACGCATGACCGTTTTATTTGGATCTGCTTTGCAATGGGCTGCTCTGTTGGTTATTGGGCAACCTTTGTAACCATTGCTGCCGAGCAGTTTGGCACCAATATTCGGGCAACGGTTACTACAACTGTGCCCAATTTCGTCCGCGGATCATT
>NZ_CAXVWK010000123.1:0-9591 GCF_964263795.1 Mucilaginibacter sp. | reverse complement strand
GAGCAGGGGCTGCAGCGCGATAGCCAAACACGGCGTCCTCTGTCACCTTACCGTTATTACGGATAGCATTAATAAAATTGTTCATATGATCATAAGGGCCGCCCAGGTAGCCTTTCTCGGCGTCGTAAGTAATCTGCTCGGGTGGCAGCATCATTTTGCGGCCACTGGTAGCGTGCCCCATCTGTTTCATTTTTTCAATGTAAAACGGGTCGTTGTTATCAATTGATTTATTACGTTTTAAGGTTACGCTGTCCCAGGTAATATCCATGGATCCTTCGCTGCCCACCAGTTTAAGGTAAGTGGTGCCGCTGGTGCCGTCCACAAAGTTACACCTTAGCGACAGGTTGAAAGCCGGGTGCGCAGCTGCTTTGGCATAATCGAAGGTCCCTAATAATACGTCGGGCACTTCGCGGCCATCGTTCCAGTAACGCAACCCGCCAGAGGCATAGATCTTGTTTGGGCCCATTGAGCCGGTGATAAAATGCAGGCTGCTAAACAGGTGTACAAACAGGTCGCCCGCCATGCCGGTACCATAATCGGTATAATTTCTCCAGCGGAAAAACCTTTTTGAATCGAAAGGGCGTTTTGGCGCGTTGCTGATGTAAGTGTCCCAGTCAACCGTTTGAGTTGATGCATCATCGGGGATAGGGTACTGCCAAACCTCAACAGCGCCGCGGCGTGCCCAAAAACCTTCTGCATAGTTAAGGTCGCCAATAGCGCCGCTTTTCAGCAACTCGCGCGCCTTTTCGTTGCCTAATGATGATACACCCTGGCTGCCCACCTGGAAAACCTTACCGGTTTCCTGCTGTGCTTTGATAACCGCGGGGCCTTCCATTACGGAATGCACCATTGGCTTTTCGCAATACACATGCTTTCCGGCGCGCATAGCATCTACAGAAATCTGCTGGTGCCAGTGGTCGGGCGTTGCAATTACTACAGCGTCAATATCTTTACGGCTTAGTATTTCTTTATAATGCTTTGTGGTAAAAATATCGGCGCCCCATTTGGTTTTAGCGTCGCGCAAGCGGCCGTCATACAAATCGCAAACGGCAACCAGCTTAACGCCGGGCACCTGCAGGGCGGTGTTAATATCGCTGGTGCCCATGCCGCCGGCACCTATCAGGGCGATATTCACCTGGTCGTTTGGGCCAAAGTTGTGGTATTGTTGTTTTAAATAATAAAGGCTGCCCGGTTTATCAGCTGCAAATAAACTACTGCCGGCGGTAACAGCCGCTGCAGTGGTGGCCATTTTTTTGATAAAGCCCCTGCGTGATGCTTCGGAATTTTCTTTCATAATGAGGTATGATAAGAGGTGGTTTATATTGGTTGGTAACAAAGTGAAGGTATTGATTTATTTAGATTATAGGAGATATGTAACAGGCCAAAATAATCATTCAAATTATTAGCCATTTTAGGCTAATAAATAGTAAATTAGCTTTTTTAGGCTAATATTATTAAAATTAGCTAATTAATGCTAATTTTACTTGATGGTAACTAACCAATAATGAACGCAATACTTACAGCCGATATCGTAAAATCAACAGTAATGCCTCAAAAAGCATTTGAGGATCTAATAAATAAACTTAAGGCGTTTTTTATAAACGAACAGCAGGATTTTTTTAACGGCGACAGTTTTAGAGTGCTGATTGCCGACCCTAACGAAGCCTTGTTAAAATGTATTAAGAGCAGGTTAATAGCTATACAATATACCGTAAACGAGCAGATAGATATCCGGATAAGTATAAATATAGGCACGTTGAAAACTAAAAAAATCGATTTGAGGTCGAGTATGGATGATCTTTTAGTTACGTCGGGCAGGAGTTTTGCCAAATTACAAGATACTTCCAAACGTTTATTTATAACAGCGGACAATAAGGAGAAAGATTTTACATATAGCATTATCGCCGAATATACCGATAGCCTGATAGGACAGTTAACTGCAAAGCAGGCAAAGGTGCTTTTTGAGTTGCTGTCAGGAAAATCGCAGGTAGAAACCGCTGCCTTGCTCAAATTATCAACCGCAACAGTAAGTAAACAATTAAAGGCCGCCCGTTACGACGAACTGAAGAGCATGCTGGTTAAATTTGAAATATTAACAACCCAATTGAAAAATGGAAATTAGCATCATCTGGCTGGTGAAACTATTACTGGCACACTTTATAAGCGATTTTTGGTAGCAGCCTGCAACTTGGGTAAGTGATAGGGAAAACCGTAAAATAAAATCAAAATATCTTTATCTGCATATATTGGTAACGGGCCTCACTGCACTGCTGCTGCTTGGTTTTAGTTATTGGAAAGTTATTTTAATAATTACCTTACTGCATGGGCTTATAGATTTGGCAAAGGCCTATACATTAGCAACCCTGGTGAATTTTATGATTGACCAGGCCCTGCACATCCTTGTTATATTAGTGACCTGGGCCATTATTTTTAAAGAATACATGCCAGGCACACAACAAATAAACGATTTTTATACAACGGGCAATTTTTGGATATTTGCGGCAGGTATATTTTTCCTCACGTTTCCATCATCTATTATCATAGGTAAGGCCACCAGTTTTTGGAACGTGGCGCCTGGCCTTAAAAACGCCGGAAAATACATTGGCATAATTGAGCGCGTCATAATTTTTATACTGGTTTATCAGGGCCAGTATGAAGCTATCGGTTTGTTAGTAACCGGTAAAAGTATTTTGCGATATAATAGCACCCATGAGGAGGAAAAGACGGAATACCTGCTAATCGGCACCTTTTTAAGCATTTTTATTGCCTTTATAGTTGGTTTAACATTGAAATATGCCATGCACTGATAGCAAGAGATACCATTGGCAAGCCTTTAACCATTCTTCTTAAAACATCAACTCAATCAAAACCGCTATCTTTGCCGCAAACAGATGAGCAAAACAGTTACACCTTACCAAAACGAGCAGGCTACTAAAAAACAACAGGTGGCCGATATGTTCAACAACATATCTAAGACATACGATTTTTTGAATCACTTTATGTCGCTGGGAATCGATATTATCTGGCGCAAAATTGCCATTAACGAGCTCAAAGCCCATCAGCCAAAACTGATTCTGGATGTAGCCACCGGTACCGGCGATTTCGCTTTTGAAGCGCTGAAGATCCTGAAGCCTGAAAAGATCATCGGGGTGGATATATCACGTGGGATGCTGGACATAGCCGATCAAAAGATCGCTAAACGCCGCCTGTCTGATAAATTCGAGGTTAAGCTGGGCGACTCCGAAAAGCTGCCGTTCGAGGCGGATGTTTTTGATGCAGTGACTGTAGCTTATGGGGTGCGTAATTTCGAAAACCTTGAAAGCGGCCTTGCCGATATCCACCGCGTGCTAAAACCCGGCGGTAAAGCCGTAGTGCTGGAATTTTCAAAACCCAAAGTGTTCCCTGTAAAGCAGCTTTATAAATTCTACTTTAATTATGTTACGCCCGGCATTGGTAAGCTTTTTTCTAAAGATGCCCGTGCCTACAGCTACCTGCCGGAGTCTGTTGAAGCATTTCCTGATGGTAAAACCTTTACCGGCCTAATGGATAAAGCAGGGTTTAAGAATACCAAAAACAGGCCATTGGCGTTTGGTATCTGTTCGATATATACAGGTATTAAATGATCAAAACCCGGTACTTACTCGCCTTTGTGTTACTGATGTGCTGCCGCAGCTTTGTGTTTGCACAGCAATTAGTACCTGCGTGGGGTGGCGGTGCCGATGTTACCGACCTGAGTTTTGGGTTTAGTTTTGCCTATGTATGCAGCGATTTTAAGATAGTGAAGCAGCCTAACTGGCGCGACCCTTATTTTGATGCGGACAACAATGCCTATGTAACCGATCAGCTGAATGCCATTAGTTCGAAATCTTTGCCCGGGTTTGCAGTGGGTTTTTTAACCCGTTACCGGTTAACCGATCATTTAGAGGCGCGCATTACACCATCACTTGTATTCTCAGACAGATCGGTGCTTTATCAATACGTCAACTCTTCTCAGGATATCGAAAAACAGGTGCAAACCACAACGGTTGATTTTCCCCTTTCAATGAAACTAAAATCCGACAGGATTGGCAACATGCGTGCTTACCTTTTAGGCGGCATGAAATTCTCAAGTGCTATCGGCTCCAAAAAAGGATCGGACGTAAACGCCGGGGCACTGGATAAACTATTGAAAAACAAACGCACATACTCATCTTACGAGGCAGGTGTAGGGTTTGATATTTACTTTGAGTACTTTAAGCTATCCCCGGAAATTAAGGTAAGTAATTCTTTAGGCAATATCCTGGTTCAGGAAAATCACCCGTTTTCATCCCCAATCAGCAAACTGTCATTACATACCGTTACTTTCAGCTTGTTTTTTGAGTAGAACCATGATTTTTAGGATTTCACGGATTTTAAAAGATATAGTATGAACAGAACGAGTATCAATTTTAGTGCGGCCTTGTAACACACGGTTATCACTGTCATTGCTTAAGCACAAACTTTCGTAGGGTGTTACACAGCCGCGTGTTTTTTCTTTGGTTCTGTTTCTTTTTTGCGACAAAAAAGAAATGAACTTCCACTGATGCTCATACAGCAAACCCATTCCTAACGGAGTACTACATGCGACTTATCGTGATGAGATTGCCGCGCTATAGGTTCAATGACACGTTTTTTAGTTTTCCGTCATACCAATCCTATAATCATGAAAATCAAAACCCGCACAGTAATTATCCCATTATAAAAACATAATTTCGCTGCTGATAGTTATTCTACCTATGGCTAAAATTGCATTGATTACAGGGGCTACCGCCGGGATAGGCGAGGCCTGTGCACATACATTTGCCCGCGAGGGTTACAACCTTATCCTTACAGGCCGGCGCATGGAACGGCTGGAAACGCTTGCGCAACACCTGAATGACAGATACAACGTGGAAGTTGCGGTGTCTTCTTTTGATATCCGCAACCGCGATCAGGTGATAAGTAACCTGGAGGGCTTGCCTGCGGAATGGAAAAAGGTTGATGTGCTGGTGAATAACGCCGGCCTTAGCCAGGGACTCGACCCCATCGACAAAGGTGATTACGGCGACTGGGAAACCATGATAGATACCAACATAAAAGGTTTGCTTTACGCCAGCAAAATTGTAAGCAACTGGATGATAACCAACGGCGGCGGCCATATCATTAACCTGGGTTCGATAGCTGGTAAAGAGGTTTACCCTAACGGCAACGTTTACTGCGCCACCAAACATGCCGTTGATGCCTTGAACAAGGGCATGCGTGCAGACCTGCTGCAGCACGGTATCCGCGTTTCGGCAGTGCACCCGGGTGCCGTTGAAACCGAATTTTCTGAGGTGCGTTTTAAAGGAGATAAGGACCGGGCAAAAAAAGTTTATGAAGGCTTTGAGCCGCTGGTAGCGCAGGATGTTGCCGAAACCATCTGGTTTGTAGCCTCTCGCCCGGCACATATAAACATCAACGACCTGGTGATTATGCCAACCGCCCAGGCATCCGCTACAAATATTTTCAGAAAGTAATCAGTCGGCAAGTCGGAGAAGTCCGATAAGTCTGAAAGATAGAATAAGCATAAAAATACATAACATAATATCCGGACATATCAGACATCCGGACTAAACCACAAACTATGTCACTTATCGCACAAATAGACCAGGATATTAAACAAGCCATGCTGGCTAAACAGCCCGACCGTTTACGTGGGTTACGGGCCGTTAAATCGGCTTTGCTGCTTGCCAAAACCGAAAAGGGCGCCAGTGAAGACCTTACGCAGGAAGCCGAAATAAAAGTTTTGCAAAAGCTTATTAAGCAACGTAAGGAGTCTGCAGATATTTATAAAACGCAGGGCAGGGAAGACCTGTATGATATTGAGATGGCCGAGATGTATGTGATTGAACCGTATCTGCCGCAACAGATGACCCGGTTCGAGATAGAAGGGTACATACAGGAAGTTATCGGCAGGTTAGGGGTAACCTCGGTTAAAGATATGGGGCGGGTTATGGGTGTTGCCAATAAAGAACTGGCCGGCCGCGCCGATGGTAAAACCGTATCTGAAGTTGTAAAACAATTGTTAGGATAATTAATTGTTAATATTGTTGCAGCTGTAACCTAATCAACTAATTTTAGCCTAATTTTACAACTTTTCAGACTGATGTTTAAAACGGTCTGCTATATTTACACTAACCGATATTTATAACGTTCTGATATGGATCACGCCCTCAAAGAAGAAAAAGGTTTTAGTTACATCGAAGCGGGTGAAGGTGAAACGCTGTTACTTCTGCATGGTTTAATGGGTGCGCTTAGCAACTGGGAAGATGTTGTTAACGAGTTTAGCCCGCATTATCGTGTTATATTGCCCATATTGCCTATATATGATATGCCGCTGCTTACTACTGGTGTACGTTCACTGTCAAAGTTTCTTCACAAGTTTATTAAATTTAAAAAGCTGAGCAATGTAATTTTGCTGGGCAATTCCTTAGGCGGGCATGTTGGTTTGATATATGTATTAGCTCATCCGGGATATGTAAAGGCTCTGGTTTTGACTGGCAGCTCTGGTTTATATGAAAATGCGTTTGGCGGATCGTTCCCTAAGCGTGAAAGCATTGATTTTGTGCGCGAAAAGGTACAGTTTACTTTTTACGACCCGGCAATCGCTACTGACGAGCTGGTGAACGATGTTTTCCAGACCATAAATGACAGGCATAAGGTGATCCGCATCCTGGCTATGGCAAAATCAGCCATTCGCCATAATATGAATAAGGACCTGCGCAAAATAACTATGCCAGTTTGCCTGATATGGGGCCGTGACGATAAAATTACCCCGCCAGAAGTTGCTGTAGAATTTAATGAACTGCTGCCTAATTCAGAGCTGCACTGGATCGATAAGTGCGGGCACGCCCCAATGATGGAGCGGCCGGTGGAGTTTAACCAGTACCTGGGCGAATTTTTAAATAAAATAAAAAAATAAGATGCTTGCAATTGAACTGATAGCTGACGCGATACCGCCGGTACATACCTCTGATACGATACAGAAGGTGTTTGACCGTATGGCGGAGTTTCGGGTGAGCCATTTGCCAATTGTAAACGAAGAACAATTTTTAGGCTTACTCTCAGAGGACGACCTGATCGAAGAGGCTGATTACAGCGCTCCGGTAGGTTCGCTGGCCTTATCGCTGGTAAATCCCTACGTGCTGGAGGATCAGCATATATATGATGTTATCCGCCTGTTTTACGAGCGCCAGCTAAGTGTTGTGCCGGTGCTAAACGCAAAAAAAGATTACCTCGGGCTGGTTTCAATCAATGCCATGAACGAGTATTTTGCCAAACTGACTTCAGTATCAAATCCGGGTGGTATCATCGTATTAGAGGTTGATAACAAGAACAACTCGCTTGCGCACATGTCGCAGGTGGTCGAGTCGGACAATGCGCAGATCCTTAGCTCATATGTTCGCAGCTTCCCCGATTCAACCAAGCTGGAGGTAACGCTTAAGGTGAACAAGCAGGATATCTCTAACATCCTGGCTACGTTTATGCGGTACAACTACGATGTTAAGGCCACCTTTAACTTCACCGATCAAAATGATAACTCAATGGACCGTTTCGATTCGTTCATGAATTATTTGAATTTATAATACAGAGAGGCTTACGGTAGCAAACCCTTATTTTTTCGCTACGATCTTCATATGAAATTCAATGTCGTCCGAAACAGTTTGATCAGCTAAATTATCATAAAACTTTCCTGATCGGTAACGGATCCCCCATTTTGTCCGGTCGATGATCAATTTTCCACTCGCATTTACAACTCCGTTCGTTATTCCCATTTTTACCGGAAAAGTAACCGGGTGGGTAACACCTTTAATGGTCAGATCACCGTTAACTGTAGTATGGCCCCGTAATGATTCGATCCCGGTAATTACGATTGTAGCAATAGGGAATTTTCCTACATCAAAATAATCAGGCGATTTTAAGTGTTTTACAGGCGTGTTTTTACTCGTCTTGTCTTTGTACGCAATTGAATTCATGTCTATTACAGCTTTACCACCCGTCAACCGGGCGTTTTCGATCATTAATTCTCCTTTTGAAATATACACGTACCCTACGTGTTCTTCGTCAATATCAAATAACATTGACCCTTTCCATGTTATCACGCTTTCAGCTGTATCTATCATATATTTTTGGCCTCTGGCTAATGCACTTGTCAATTCGTGTTTTTCGTTTTTCTGCTTTGCCGGTCTACCGCAACCGAAGAATAAGGAAACGATAATTAACAGGATGTAAGTGATGGATAGCTTGTTGTTCATGATACAGAAATGATATGGGTTAATAATAATTGACAAATGATTTAAGGCACTAATACGCTTTATCGCTGATCTTCTTTTCTTCTGAAATCCGTGATGGTCTTACCATCATACCGGTACACGCCGTTCATCGATCCAAACCAGATACTGCCGTCATTAGCTTCCAGGATGCCGCAAAGCATTTTGTTGATCGACATGATTCCCGTTACAGCGGGAGTTTTATCTAACCGGGGTTTTTGATCATAACGGGAAAGTGTCCAAAGCCCAACCCCATTGGGATTTGCCGGACCGGTGGTCCAGAGGTTTCCCTTTTTATCTTCGATGATAGCAGCGGTACCACGCTTATTAATTTTGGTAAAGGTGCGGCCATTATACAGCCAAAGACCGGCCGTAACAATCAACGTATCGCCTTTTTTATCTTCGATGATGGTTGCACCGAACCAGATATTTCCCTGTCTGTCTTCGGTTATTCCCCAAACGTTGTTAAAGGCTTTACCATCTTTATTCCTGAACACGGTAAACGTTTTGCCGTCATAAAAACAAGCTTCGCCGCTTGTGCCAAACCAAAGTTTCCCGGTTTTATCTTCCAGGATGGTATGGATGCGATTGTTGGGAAGCCCTTCTTTCGTAGTGAAATTGCGGAAAGACCGCCCGTCGTAACGGCTTGCCCCGCCCCCGGTGCCGAACCAGATATTGCCGGCCCTGTCTTCATAAATATCGATGACCGAATTATTGGCCAATCCCTCACGGTTGGTGAAATGTTGAAAGGTTTTCCCG
This sequence comes from Mucilaginibacter sp., assembly GCF_964263795.1. Classification (GTDB taxonomy): domain Bacteria; phylum Bacteroidota; class Bacteroidia; order Sphingobacteriales; family Sphingobacteriaceae; genus Mucilaginibacter. Next base: position 526 of record NZ_CAXVWK010000123.1, on the reverse strand, counting down.
TTGTAACGATAGACGCCTGAATCGGTCGTGGCGAACCAAAGGTTTCCGCGTCTGTCTTCCAGCACATCCCAGTATCTGCGCGAACCAATTTTACTGCTGAGATTGGTAAACGATTTTCCGTCGTACCGAAAAACACCGGCAAAGGATGCCGCGATCAGAATGGTGCCATTGCGGCCTTGTTTTACATTACGCACCATCCTGTTAGGCCCGTAGGCAGCGACCGTATCTTTGATCTGGTAATTGATATGATCCTGATGTGGTACAGTTTGATTTTGCGCGCAGGAAGTGCAAAAAGCAAGCACCAGGAACAAAGCATATAGGTGGATGTATTTCATCATTTATTTAATATTGGGGACGGCAGTCCGGTTGGTTGATGCAGCGAAAGTACCTGGATAAGTTTCGGCGCGGGGCATTTGGATTGTAAATAAAAATGTAAACTTTGTAAATAAAATGTTGACATATGCGTGATAGCCGAAACATCCTGCACCGCAAAGGCAAGTACCACTTTGGAGCAATCCTGCTTTTG
>NZ_CAXVWK010000122.1:0-29619 GCF_964263795.1 Mucilaginibacter sp. | reverse complement strand
AACAGCTTATCAGTCCTATCAAACTCCTGCTGCAGGGAATAGATGCAATAAAGGACCAGGACTTTAATTTAAAGTTTTTACCCACGGGTAAACACGAGGTGGATGAATTAATAAACGTTTATAACCAAATGATAGATGAATTAAGAAATGAGCGTATCCGGCAGGAAGAGCAACACTTTTTTTTGGAAAAATTGATCCATACATCGCCAACGGGGATAGTGATATTAGATCACGATAACAACATCCGGCAGGTGAACCCTAAGGCAGCACAAATACTGGCATTTACTGAAAAGGAACTTGCCGGACAAAATATTCAAGAAGCGGCTAGCCCGGTGTTATTGCAGGCAGCCAACCTTAAAGCTGGTGATACGATTACCGTAATGCCGGATGGCATCAATACTTATAAACTGCAAAAAAGTAATTTTATAGATCGTGGCTTTCAGCGCGGATTTATTATGATGGAAGAGTTGACCGCCGAGATACTTGCGGCGGAAAAAAATGCATACGGTAAGGTTATCCGTATGATGGCCCATGAGGTTAACAATACTATCGGGCCGGTAAATTCTATTATACAATCGGCACTGGGCGCAGATAGCTTGTGGCAAACACAAGCGGACGATCAATTGAGTAACGCCCTGCAAGTAGCGTTTGACCGCAACCAAAACCTTAACCACTTTATGCGCAACTTTGCCGACCTGGTGAAGCTGCCGCCTGCGTTGAAAAAACCAACTGATTTGCCATTACTCGTTAAAGCTGTGCAAGAACTGATGGCTTTGAAAGCTAAGGAAAGAAATGTGCAGCTTTTGTTCGATCCGCCGGGTAGACCGGTCATTATCAATGCCGATGCCGAACAATTAGAACAGGCATTGATCAATATTATTAAAAACGCTATTGAAGCTATTGAAGCTATTGAAACAGGCGGAAGCGTTACGATCAGCATCAATCCTAAAACTAAGTTGCTCACGATAACAGATACGGGCAAGGGTATCAGCGATGAGGAAAGCGCCCAGCTGTTTTCTCCCTTTTTTAGCACCAAAAAAGATGGGCAGGGGATAGGGCTAACCTTAGTACGCGAAATACTGCTTAATCACGGTTACCAGTTTTCATTGAAAACAATCGGTAATAGTACAGTTTTCTCCATCAAATTTGCCTGAAGTCAACGCATGACTGTTAATCCATGTCCGTGATTGTAAAGAAGATTATCGAGATCCCGTTCGTTCATCAAAGGGGGTAGTTTACTAAAGTAAATCACGTATTATAACATACAGCATGTAAATTAATTAATAATTATACTTAATTATTGCAGATCAGTTTATATACTCTTGCGTGATCATTTCGAACAATTCTTTATTGTCCTTTGCCATATCCAAATTTTGATGCAAAAGAATCGTTAGATCCCCAAGAGGCATCGTTAGAGCTAATTCTTTAAGAAATGTAAAGGAGGATATTTCTATGCTCCCTAAGTTGTTCAAATGGTATAAAAGCAATAGGTCACGTTCCAGATGAGACAGATCAGGTGTTTTAGCAGCGACAAAAATTTCCGTAGTCAGCGCACGGATACTCATACATTGCTGAGGTGCATATTGCTCACCTATTAATTTGTAGATGACGTCCATTCTTAACAATTGTACCTGTATATCAGCTATGGATTCCAATATGGCGTGTTTTAGGTCTTGAAAGGAAGCACTTTCAGCCATTAAGGGCAGATTGGCTATCAGGTAAGTTTTTACGGAAAATATGTTGCCCAGCTGCATCAAAAAAACTTTTCTTAAGGAGCTTTCTTCTAGCATTAAGTGGCCATTAAAAATACGCATGTTCGATTTTTTTGTCATGGTAAGAGATTTGATAGTGAAGGAAGCTTGTAACGAAGAAGATTGTAAGCTGGCAGTTGATTCCTCAGGTGCCATTCCTGCCTTAATTTTATTCTGCCTTTCCGGCCGAATCGAAATCTAATCGGGGAATATATTTTCTCATCGTATGATACAAAACGTCAAGTTTAAATGGTTTATGGATATAATCATCAAACCCTGCCTGGTCGTAAGCTTCATTGATGTTAGCATTGCAGCTGGAGGCAATTACCGGCAAATGCGGGTATTTCAATTTAATCTCCTGTAGTACGCGCATACACTCGTTACCTTTGAGTTTAAAATCCAGCATGACCACATGTGGCTTCGTTTTTTCGATAATATCAATAAAATTTTCGTCGCAGCTCAAAAGCGGGTAGACGTTAAAACCGCCCTCAGTAAGTGCATAGCTGATCACATCCAGTAAATCACTGTCTGTTTCCTGTACAATAATAGTTTCCATAAATATCGATTTCTAGCGAAATCCAAAAAGGGAAAGAAACGTGCTAAGCTTGTCGCGGTCTTTGGGGTCCGTTCTAAGTTAGCACTATTACATTAGAAACCTATTAACCGATTCAGAAAAAGGTGAGAACATTATAAATAAATGTGTAAACGTTAAGTAACGTTTGTGAAAATATTAAATTAATTTCTAATAAGTTAATTTAAACAATCCTATTGCCGGCCTGTTTAACAATTAATAATAGCTTTTCCTAACCGTAGTTGCCGTTCCGCAATTAACAGATTTTTTAACTGCATTATAGTCATTTATTATGTTAGCAATGAATTATCGCGGCCCTTATAGGGTTAGGGCCGCCCAAAAACCGATACCCGAAATTCTTCATCCCGAGGATGCTATCGTAAGAGTTACCCGTAGCTGTATCTGCGGATCTGACCTTCATCTTTATCATGGGCTTGTACCAGACACGCGTGTTGGCTCTACTTTTGGCCATGAGTTTACAGGAATTGTTGAGGAAGTAGGGCCGTTAGTTCAAAACCTCAAAGTAGGCGATCATGTGTTGGTACCATTTAACATAGCCTGCGGCAGATGTAACTTCTGTAAGCAGGGGTTGTACGGCAATTGCCATGAATCAAACCCAATGGCTACTGCCGTTGGAGGTATATTTGGCTATTCGCACACGGCCGGAGGGTTTGACGGCGGGCAGGCCGAATATGTGCGCGTACCTTATGCAGACGTTGGCCCAACAGTTATACCGGCTGATATGGACCCGGATGATGCCGTTATGCTTACTGATGTGGTGCCAACAGCATACCAGGCAGCCGAAATGGGTGGAATTAAAGAGGGCGATACTGTAGTTATTTTTGGCGCAGGGCCAATTGGAATTATGGCGGCGCGTTGTGCCTGGTTCTTTGGGCCCTCAAGGGTAATTGTTATAGACCATATTGATTACCGTTTGGAATTCGCAAAAAACTATGCGAAATGCGAAGTGTATAACTTTAAATCATTGGAAGACCCTGTGCTTTTTCTTAAAAAGACAACTGACTGGTACGGCGCGGACGTTTGTATTGATTGTGTAGGCTGCGAAGCTGAAGGTAACACTTTACAAACATTAAGTGGCAGGGTGGGCTTGCTTCAGGCAGGAGCGGCCACTGCGCTTCAGTGGGCCATTAATAGCGTTAAAAAAGGCGGCATAGTTTCTATTGTTGGCGTTTACGGCCCACCGTTTAACCTGGTGCCTATTGGTAATGTAGTCAACAAAGGCATCACGATAAGGGCCAATCAAGCTTCAGTAAAACGGTTGTTGCCAAAGCTGATAGATCATGTACAATCAGGAAGGTTGAAACCGAGCGAACTTATAACGCACCGCATACCTCTTGAAGAGATTAGCGATGCGTATAACATCTTTTCGTCAAAACTGGACAACTGCATAAAAACCGTACTAATACCATCTAATAAATAAAGTTATGTTATCAGAAAAATATAAAGATATACCTGGATGGGGAATGGATGCCGATCCGGAAAATGAGCCCACTTATCCAATGAAGCATTATACAGGCGATGATCATAAGCGGCTTAATTATGAAAGGTCTGAGCAGCAGCATGCTGATGTGGAAATTTTACAGTCAAACGAGCGGCCGCGGCTTAGTGCGGTATTTGGAACTACCGTACCGCCATCAGGACTTAGCGGTATTATCAGGCGATATGCCTTTCAACACAGCGAAGACCGTTACCGGCATTGGCTGCCATTAATATTGGCAGATAGGATAAATGCAGTTGAGGGGTACATTGAGGATTTGAAAGGTGGACATGTTCCAAATCTCTTTAATGAGCACGGTTTTAAATCATCGTGGAAATACAACAAGCCCGCGGTAATTAAAAAGTTATTTGTAGGCGGCATAGTGGTAGCGGTTATTTGGTCATCATTAAGGAAGAAAAAATGACATCAAGGAGATTGGTCAAATTTAGGCTAGTTTAAAGGCTAAGTAGATTTTAGATTAAACACGCTTTTGTAACGCTATTGGTTGCATTTGCCACATAAGCAGGTTGACCGCTATGGAAATTAAAAACAAAGAGAGCTGTTATACAAATGGCTCTCTTTGTTTTAGTTATTTATCGTAAGCAATTTGCAGTTTATCGCCAACTTTCTGTATTTCCATATAATGATGTTTTAATATAGGCAATGTCTTCACGGCAAATGCCTTTATCTGCGGGTCGGGCGATGCTGAAGCTGCATGCTCAAACAGCGCGATGGTTTTTTTTGTGGGTATCCTAAACTTTGTAATTTTTTGGTTTGATATAGCTAAAAACAAAAAAACCCTGTAAATCAGATATTAAAAACAAATTGATCGCTTCGGGTGCGACCGAAAAATCCTTCTCGCTTCTGACAAAAAGTTTAGTTATTTCCCTAGTTATTCTTGCAGTAATTATGATCGTAGCTTTAGCCGGCAGCTGATCAGATATTTTCTCCATTAATATCATGGCTATAAAGTCGTGATATGGGCTTTCTTAACAGGCCAATTGCCTTTTATAGGTTAAAACCAAACATTTTGCAAGCTCTGTTTTTCCATAGGTGATAAGCCAACCCATTTATGATAAGTTATAAACAGGAGTAACAACCAAGTCTGTTTTCCATTGACCAGGCTCTGACGGAAGTAACTTGAGTATAATATAAATAAAGTATGCCCAACCCGATAACGATAAACAGGATATAAATATTTAGAATCGAGTCAACTCATCATCGCTCGCTTGATAATTGAGTATATTGATTTAACCAGGCAATACTCGCTGACAGTGGTTTTGATAAGACAGGTAATGTATTTTTTATGTTCCCTGAAACCTACAAGCATTCGTGGTGTTTTACACCCAAATAACTATGGCAAAAAACATCAAGGTAGTCCAATGTCCCCATTGCGGCAGCATTCAAAAAACGGAGATCAAACCCGATTTCTTTAAATGTGATAGCTGCGGTACCGAATATTACCTGGATGATGATGATATTAATGTCAATATCAATTATAAGCACGAACAGCCAGTAACAGACGATTCCGGTCAAAAAAGGAAGATCACTATCGCCGCAATTATCATAGGCTGTTTGATTCTGTTCTGGCTTTTCAGTATGATATTTATCAACAATAAGTCTACGACACCCGCAACCGTTGAACATCAGGAAATCGTAGTCGATACACCTGCGGTAAAGCAAAAGCCGCCTTACGACTACCGGGCGCGAGTGCTGTATACCAACACCCAAAATGGCCAACCTGTTTTAATGCGCCTGGCCAGGGAAACGATTACCGGTGCCGACGGGCAAAGCACAGACTTTGAAAATCTGCGTTGTATTTTTATTGATCTTATTAAAAAGGAACAGCTGAGTGATGTGGTATTGCGTAAGCGGGAAAACAAGGGTGAAGGCTACAATTTTAACTTCCATACATTTAAAGATGGAACTATCTATATGATTTATAACGATGCTATCCTGTACCGTTTAAACCAGCAGGCCAATGCGCTGGTCAATGTCACCAATGATCTGATCAGCCGGCACCATGAGCTGAGCGCCGGGATAGCCAGTATCAGTTATAATGATTATTCCCTCACCATGATCACCATTGATGGTGATAAGCTGTATTATATACCTACGATGGGGCGTTTGTTTAAAGATTTTGACCAGATGGAAAGGATGTGGTATGCTAACGACAGGGCTGTTTACTACGAATTCAGGAAAGATAAGCTGGATGATATCAGTCAGCTGCTGCTTAAGATCACACCCGTAGGACAGGTAGACCAGGTACAGTATGAAAAAATACTGCCTAACCGGAAGTTCTTTACTCCGGTGATACTATACCAGGATAAAACGAATTTATTGATAGCCGCCAATATCAATTACAGCTCACCGCTGGTCAGCATGCAAAGTTTGAACGCTAAAGGCCAAATCAAATGGACGCTGCCCCCTAAGGCTTATAAATTTGAATTGGCTACCAAGTGTAAACAAGGCTATGCTATTAATTACCGTTTAGGCGAAACTGAAGGTGTATATATCATTTCTGCCGATGGAAAAATGTTGGCTGATTATGTGATATCAGATAAATGACGGCGTATTTATCATAGCTATTCAACGCTAAATTAACGGGCATTAAAACATTTGCCAGTACCTTATGTTGCTTAAACAAGCCCTGATGATCACATTATAGTTACGATTAAGCCCTAAATCTTACCTGTTTTAATTTAATGGCCAAGGAGATCAAAGTAATACAATGTCCTAAATGCGGGAGCACCCAAAAGGTGGAATTGAAGCCCGATTACTTCCAATGCCAAAACTGCAATACCGGGTATTTTTTGGATAATAATGATATTAATATCAACCATAATTACAACCACACTACACCCGTTAATAGCCCGGCACCGGTTACCAATACGGACAGGCTAAAACAAATGGTCTGGACGGCCTTCGTAGTCCTACTCGTTTTGTTTGCTATTGCCAGGTGGGCTGTAACCTGTAATACCCCAAACCAACCAGCAGGTTCGGTAGCCGGTGCGCTTAGTAGCCAAAAAGAGTATAACTGGTGGCATCAGGATGCGCTTACGTATATCGTGCCCAGCCAGAAACTGATCTCGGTAGTTGCGGGCCAGCGCGATTACATGGGCGACAACAGCGAAAAACTCAGCGGCGCCTATGTGAGTTTTTATGACTTGCTGCAAGGAAAGGAATTGAAAGGTCAGCGCTTAACCAACATTAACAGCAAGTCCGATGGGGACTATAAAATGAAGAGTTTCGCCAACGGCGATATATATATATATCATTATTGATAAAACCGTGGTTTACGCGGTAGATAAAAGTTCGTATACGGTTAAAGATGTGACCAAAGCGGCATTTCAAAAACAGACCGAGCTGGTGAGCGGGATTGCCAATGTTGAATTTATATTTGATCACTATGGCGATGGCTTTAACATCACCACCAATGACGGCCAGCAACTGTACTATTTTCCCATCATCAATAAAGTATACACCAAAGATGAACTGAATAAAGCGGAAGAAACTTTTGCAACATTGTTGCCAGGTACAAAAGATAAAGCTGGTTTTGCGTTTTCCAACGCTAGTAATGATTATCCTGAAGAAAAGAGGCAACTGATCAAATTTGTTTACAAGGATAATAATGGCGGCCCGAAAGAAGATCCAAACTTTGAATGGGCTACAGCCTACAGCGCTTTGGGTCAAAAAAGCAAGGTATTTACCAATAAAGACCGTTACCGTTTGGTAAGCTATGATGATTTTACGCCGGGCCGCATGTACTTTGATCCCTACGTACTGTTTTCAAGCGATGATTATGTGCTGATCAAATATAAAAAAACGGCCGCCGAAAAATCGCCGGTAGCTGTTCAGTGCCTCAGTGCTAAAACCGGCGCTATTGTTTTTACGACATCGTTAACAGAAGACATCGACCCGGATGGTGCCATTAAATACCGGGACGGCTTTGTGATCAAAAGTTTTTTTACAGCTACTGCAGTCGGCATGGACGGCAGGATAATTAAAATATTTAAAATGAATTAACATGAGTTTTGCAAATTTTTTTAAAGGGCAGTTAAGTAAGATCATCGAATGGACCGATCAGGAGCCCGGTTTGCTGCTGTACAAGTTCCCCTCGGATCATGATGAGATCAAAGACGCAAGTAAATTGATCATATCACCCGGACAAGGTGCTATATTGGTATATGAAGGGACGGTTGCCGATGTCATCACTGAAGCTGCGATATACAACCTCGAAACGGATAATCTCCCCTTTATCACCACGCTTTTAAAGTTGCGCACTAATTTTGAAAGTGAACATAAATTAAAGATTTACTTTTTCCGCACGGCCGAAAATGTAAACCAAGGCTGGGGCACATCGCAACCTATCAAGTATATGGACCCTGTTTACAAGTTCCCGGTTGAATTGGGTGCCAATGGCAGCTTTTCTTTTAAAATTGTGAATGCCAAATACGTATTTACCGAAGTTACAGGTTCAAGAGATATCTATACCACCGCCGAGGCGCGGCAAGTGCTGCAAAGCCGCTTTCCGCAAACGATAGCTTCAGTATTAGCCGTTGCCGGAATTTCCTATCAGCAAATTGATGCGCAATTAGCGACCTTATCTGACACCATTAAAGAGAAGCTTAACATAGAGCTTGAAAAGCTGGGCTTTGAACTGACGGACTTTAAACTCAACGGTACCGTCTTTGATGCCGGTACAACGGAGCGGATCAATAAAATAGCCAACATCACCGCCGATTCATTGGCGGCAGGTGAAGGCGGTTTAAGCTATGTGGAACTCGAAAAACTAAAAGCGTTGCGCGATGCTGCCCGTAATGAAGGCGGTCTGGCCGGTGCTGGTTTGCAATTGGGTGCCGGGATGGAATTGGGCAAAGTATTCGGCCAGCAAAAGGATGATGCGTTGAACAATGCTCAAAACGATATATTAACAAAGCTACAGCAATTGAAATTATTGCTTAATGAGGGTATTATTACCCAGGAAGAGTTTGATACCAAGAAAAAAGAATGGCTTGATAAAATGTAATTAAAAATACAACTCATGAAAAAACTAATCGGTTCTTTGATTATCTTATTCAGCCTGGCATTCGTTGGCATCCTGATATTACGCGTTTGGGGTATAAAAATGGTAAGCCTGCCGGATCTATTGCGAAGCGGGATAACGCTGTTGTTAGTGGGCATCATCGCCTTTGTTTTAATCATCATTTATGGATCATTTTTTAGGAATGATGACTCCGCTTACAACAAAAATTCCGGTAACCGCGCGCACCCTAAACTTTAAGCCCTGTAATTATTGTCAATCACATCACTTTAAATCCTACCTATGATATTCACCGGCGAATTTTTAAGTCAATTAGAAAGCAATACTGAGCTGAAGAAGAAATATGCTTCGCAGGGTAGCCTGGGGCAGAACCGCCTGGTCGCACTGCCGATAATTGTCGGTTTTATTGCCGCTTTTGGCGCGTATGCTTTTTACGGTATGGCAAAGACTGATCCTGATTACCATACTTACTTTGTTGCATGCCTCGTATTAGTGGTATTATGCATCGTGGCGGTGGTTATCATCCAGGCGAACGCTAAAAAACATGTGCTAAACAGTTTGGACGATGTTAAAATATGCCTGGGTAAAAAAATAGCGGGGAATGATGCAACAGGCGCGTACTATAGCATTTATACCATAGGCGCTAAACGGCATGATGCTGATTTTGTTGAAGCTGTAGCCGGCAAAATCTTAACATCAGCGAGGAGCCGAACAAAAAGATCAGGGCCCAAATAGATAATTTGTTCCGGGAGGGTTTTGAGGGCATAAACGTTACGCCGGTATTGCTGCCGGTGGAATTTACATACGGTGAAGAAGTATACCGCAAAGAATTTAAGTTATCTGAGCTGGATAATGATAGCAAAACCTGATTGAAAATAATGATAAGTTTATCGCGATCTCCTACCATAACCGAAGTGTATTCCCTTTACCAAGCTTGTCCTGATTTCTGAAAGGCCTGAAATAGTGTTTTTATAAGACACCGGTTTTTGTCACTGCCTGTTAAGGACTACCTAAAGTTGAGAACGCTAAGCAACCATTTTCTACTTGACGGACTTTGGCACCACACAAATCGAAGTGATATTAACAGTCCCTCTTTTTAAAACGGCAGGCGTGCTATTTTTCCATATTTTGGCTATGAGCGCTGATCCGCCATCGAAGCCGGCAGTAATAAAAGCATCCTTATGGTAGACTGAAAGCAAAACAGGCCCCTTCATGTCGTCAGGCGCATGCGTTAAAGTATATGCTTTACCGTTCTTCCAGTATTTAGCTTCCGAGTTCTGAAGGTCCAAGGTATCCTGCGTACCCGCTACGTAAACATCTGGTCCTGATACGACAATAGCAGTGGCGGTGGAATTCACCGGTTCGACATATTTGTCCGTCGGACGCAAGTCTTCACCTTTGACCAGCTTTTCCGGGAACCCATTTTTCCAATAAGTCGCTATCCCCGACTGGGTACCGGCGATGTACACATCTTTCCCATCTACAAAGATGGAATGACCTTCTGAAAAATCATTATTGTTCGAAAGGTGTTTTTCTACGGTCAACTCCATGCGTTTACCATTTTTCCAATACCTTACCGCATGCAATCTATTGGACTCGGCGGGATTTGCGTCATCTTCATACCCAGCGACATATATATCCGTACCGCTCACGAAAATCGACATGGCGCGTGCTTCACATAATCCATCAGTCAATAGAACCGGGACACCGTTTTTCCAGTATTTAGCCACTGACTTCCTGCCGTGATCTGTTCCGGCGGTTATTTGACCGCTGTATTCAAATCCGCATACATAAACATCATTTCCCGATATCGCAATAGCTGTTGTTTCGGCATCTGCGGTCGCATCGGTTAACAGCATTGGTTTACCATTTTTCCAATATAAAGCAACGGCTATTTGCGGTTTGTAATGCGTACTACCGGTGTCTACAACAACTGATTCGCCTTTTTGAGGCTTTTGTGCGGCCGGGTCGTGATTTTTGTTAGGCAAAATTTCATAACCGGCAACATACACATCAGCACCTAAAACGATAATTGCTGCCGCGTGAGCACTGATTCCCGGTTTTGCAAGATGAACGACTTCACCGTTTTTCCAATAGGCCGCTGAATCGGCATCATCCCCGGCCACGTAAATATCAATCTTATCAGTCCAGATTTGGATTGCTTGCTTTCCGCTTGGCGTGTTGCAGGAGCAGATCACGAAAACGAATATTAAAAAAACGGCAGTATTAATTTTGATCATGTTTTCATATCTACTGTTAAATTCAGCAACAGCTATAAGAGCCTTTGATTTATTTCAGGTCTAACAGGAACTCATAACCATCAAGCAAATGGCCTAATTTACCAGCCAGTTCATTATCTTTTCCGCTGTTATCCACCCAGCGCCCATCAAAATTAGTGATCACCATCTGTCGCTGATCGATAACGCAAGTATAATAAACCTGGCTGTCTGTTTTATCTACATTTCCCCAGATCTTCAGGCTACGGTCCTTTCTTGCAATGAAATCTGTCCAGTTAACGGTAAATAAGGGTTTTTGATCCATAGGTTATAATATAAGTAGTGAAGCGTGTGAGTAGCACGTTTATTTAAAACTGAATTAACAGCGCTTTGTTGCCATCAAACGATAAGCCTCATCCTGTATTAGAATTTTGTTTTTTTGCCTGGTGCCCATCGGCATCTATATCCTTGTGAAAACCTTCCGGACGCTCAAAGGCGTTTTTAATGGCGATGTGGTCGCGGAGATTCCCTTCACGCAAAAAGAATTGACGTTTAACATCAGTCAGCCAGGGATCTATGCCATCTGGCAAAAAGGCCAGTTGTTAAGCCGGCCCCCCGTAGATAAATTTCAATTGAAATTAAACATGGTATGATCAGGTGAAACCAAGCCTTTAACCAAGTCATTCTTCAGCCCGTACCTTAACGGAATGGATACCTGCGGCATGGAATGAACCGCTTATCAGCAGAAAGCGGTACCTTTCGCTTAACGATCATAGAGGGATCAAGCGTTTCTATATTTGAAAAGATCGCCCTGAGCCTGTTTCCTGCCAAACCCGTTAACTACAGCCGATACTTCATCCAGGTCAGGGAAAGCCGCCCAGTCTATTATATCATCGCTGCCATTCCGCTTTATACGCTCTCGGCTTTTTTTATGATCGGCGGCCTTGTCGCCGGCTTTATGGCACCAAGTATCCTGGCGAATCTGGGCTTTTAATTAAATCAATCATGACGAACACCGCATCGCTACGCTATCAAAAACCAATACATCGAAACGCCGACGCACAAGGCCTCAATCGTAGATGTACATCACCATTATTTTATAAAATTCAAGTAGGATGGATGTTGATCATCTATTTTATTGGCACACCCGATATCCTATGAATTGATGATCAAATCGGTAATCGCTTGTAATCCATTAACCAAAAGACCATTTATCTATAACTTTATACTTATCAATTTCTGCCAATAATTCATCAAAACGCTCGATTTCAGGTATCAGTTGATGTTCCCCTAGCCTGTTAATTTACTAAACATGGCCGAAATGTGCTTGTATTGTAATTGTATGGTGCCATTTTCCTGTTTAACTATTCGTAAATTACTCCAGCTTATTTTTTTATCGTTTCCGCGGATATAAAATTCAACACCATCATCATCCACAACCACCCTTAAAGTTCGGTAGATACTTTTAAGTAAAGAATACGCTATCAACAAGGCTAACGTGTAAGCTGGAAGAATACCGATAGCACATGTTAATATAACGTTTAAGCTAAGCTGATCCTGCCAGATAATGTAGACAGTAAATATTATATAAATAACCACCATTAGTTTGATAGCTTTCTTTATCGTTCGCCAGGCCGCTGCATGTAAGTCTGTTTCCTTTATTTTATAGATCTCGTACATATGAGCGCCATAAATTTTAATACTATAATTGATGTGCAACAAATACTATCACATAGCCGGACAATCTCACATACCGGCATGTTTCAAAACAGGATATTTTCTAATAAACTCTTAAGAATGAAACAAGTGGGTTATTGAGAAGTTTATGCTATTAATTTATAATTTTTTTCCACTTTACATTCTGGATTGCTATCAAATATGAAAGCATGATTAAAGTTTTTTTGATATGCTTTTCATTGATTTTGCTTGGTGCGACTGCTTGCAGCGCACAGGAACGTTATAATATCAACATTCCAAAGGAGATAATTATTATTAAAAGCACAAAAAGGTACAATAAGGCACTATGCGTTGCAAAAGAAGCCGCACGTTGCCTCAATAAGGACTTTGATCTGCGAAGATTAAAGCCTAACAAAAAAACAGGGCTTACATTAAGCTTAGGAGATATCTATAGCGGCCGTGACATTGATCGTGATCAATATCCCTACTACCCGGCGCGGGGCAATGGACTTGCTGCTAATGATGATTATGTTTCTGTAGAATATTCCAACGCTTATCAAGGTTTATCCCAATGTTACTATATTGTTGTACGTTGTATAGGCGATGCAGGATCTGCTTTTGTTAAAAATCAGTTGGCGATATTAAAAAATTTTACCCAAAAGCTTATGCTAAACGAACTTACGTTTGGTTTGGAACTTTGACTGAATAAATAGGGGCCATTAATCAAGCGCCGAAATAAATTCTTATTGCTTGCAGCAAAAGTGAACACGATATAACAGATGATCAGTAAACTTGTACATCGATGATTAAAGCATTTTAACTGTCATAATGCTGTATAACACCCACATGGGCAAAATGGTTCAGCAGCCTCAAACTTTGCGAGTTACAAAGCAGTTAGTCCACTATAACCTTGTGCCTTTATGGATCGGTACCAAACTTAACTACCCCGACAGCAGCACACAATGGGCGGATTCCCCGAACCCCTGGGTTTTATAGGCAAAGATTATCAGCGTTTTTACATCCACTATACAGCAATTATTAAAGATGCTAAAAATCACTATCGATACAACGTGCAAGGTAAAACTAAAGTAAAAGACCACATTCTCCACGTTAGCAGAACCATTACAGTAGTAAAAGCAGTTATATATAATGACAAGAACAAAGAGTTTCCCGATTATAGCGAAGGCAAGGTTGAATGCATTGTTGATTTCCGGGAAGACAAACGACAACGCGGGAGCGGCCGTATAAAGGGAAAACTTATCTCAAATTGGTACCTGGATAAAAAGAATAAAATTCAATACAATATATTAAATGGGGGGGCGGATGGGTTCGACAATAATCAGTGCACCGCCACCTGGACATCTTACAGTTTTGGGAAAATTAAAAAATGTAACTGGGGCGACTTCCGCATTCCGGAGAGTGGCAATTTGGATATAGGCGCCGGTGAGTTTTATGTAAATAAAAAATATGCGAACAACGCTTGGCAAAATTATAACTTGTTAACTGGTGACGAACGAAGTGATAAAGTTAGACGGGCAAAAGCCGAAGAAGAATGTAAGTGGTGGCAGTAAAACGTGAACATCCTAAAATAAAGCACTCACTTGTCTTTCAAACAGGTGTATCCATATTATGGATCTACTGGGGCCTGATTATTAGCACATCCCTAACAGTTGATTTTTTAGTTGATTTTTATACGACCATTGACTTTCCGGTAGTTGCGTGGTATTCTGCAGCCATTCTCTCCCTTTGGCTGGGATATTGTAATTTATTTAACGGTTGCATTGACATATGTGCGAAAGTATCCGCACTCTTCCAATACTTCCCGATAGTAAGCCGTGTTGGCAAATTTGTTCTTTAATGTTGCGAACCATTGGCCGGCGGGAGGAATATTGCCGGGCGGCCCTTCCTTACCAATATAGTTATTATAATAGCTATTACGTTCGCACTTACTTAGCAGGAATGCAGCCCTGGCCTTTTGTTCAGGCGTTACTGCATTGTTGAGCGCGATATGGTAATACTTTTCAGCAAGGTTTTGTGCGGTAAACATCCTTTGATATTCTTCGGGGTAGTAATCAGGCTGAGAGCTATAAAGTCCTGTTAAATTGGTTTGAAAAAATTGGCGGGAATTGCCATAATGCGTTAAATTATAATATGCGCCTCCAAGCATTAACGCGCTTTGATACTTTTGCTTGCCGGTTAGTAAATTAGCTTTTAATGCACTTATTTTTTTGAGGAAACTGATGGGCGTATAGTCCTTTTTAGGTTCATCAAATTCACAGTCGTGGCAATCAATTAGCCTGCTATAAAAAGGATCAGCCGGTAATAAAACATTTTTAAGACTATCTGCACGTTCCATGAATTTAATTGCTGAGCGGGTATTTTCTTTATAAATGGCTATTAATGCCTGATGATAAAACAGCTCGGGCGCGGTAACCTGATAATACCGGAGCATTGCTTTTTCAAATGGTGTTTTTTGAGCCTTAATTAAAAGCTTTTCAGCAGAGTCAATGCGGATACTGTCGGTGTAAAAGCGGGCTACAGTTATAAAATAATTTGCTTTTACCTTGTTATGCTGTTTTAAATAGATTTTACCGATTGCACTTGTCACTTCTTTAAGAGCATCATTAAATCGAAGGTAAGGCACCGAATTTTTACTATCACGCAGGTCAGCTAGCCAGTTAAGCGGCTCCACAAGCTTTTGCTCGGCTACGTTATCTAACCGTTTCAATTGGCGGGCGTCTAACAATATATTTAACAACTTATATTGCGCTTGCAGACCTATATTGGCTACAGCAAATTCGGGCTTGGCTTTGCGGTACCATTTTGCCGCGCCGGTATAGTCGTTATCTAAATAGTGCAGATACCCGGCTGCAAGGTGCCAGTATAGTGGATTGATTAGATCAGTACGGGCTGCAATGCCGTCCACCAGGCTGATATCTTCGGCAAGGTTTTTATGTAATTTTACTTTGTCCTCTGCGCCACCATCGTTTTCCAAAATATTGATCATCCGGCTGAGCAACAGATCCATTTTATCAGACCGGGGATTTAATTTTACAATCTCGCGCAATGCCCGTCGTTCGTCGTACTGTATGCCCATCAAATGCCACAACGTAATTTTCTCCTCCGGGGTCCTCGCCAGTTTTAAGGTCTCATTCCAGTCTGCCTCTTCCTGAGGATGAAAACTCCATTGGCTTGGCAACATCATTTGCCAAGTGTAATTATAGCAAAGGCTGTAATGATAATTAGCCTGTGCATAACGCCCTTGCAGGTATTCAGAGCCAGCCAGGTAACCCAGTGCGCGGTAGTACATTAAGTTACGGGGGAATTCCTTTTCATACTTATAAAATGCAGGGCCGGTTTTTACACCTGTTGTGTCCCTGAAATATTGGTAACGCACTAATTGAAACCATAATCGCTGTCGGATGAACGGATCTTTGTAAGCAGACAGCGCATTCGTAATCCGGCCCTCTATTGATACTGCAACAGGCTTACGCGGTGTTTTTTCGTACCAGCCGATATCTTCGTTAACACTATAAGCTTCACAATCTTTGGCAAGCGGTAAATAGTTAAAAAAGGTTTTTCCTTGCCAGTTCAATTTACTGTTTACAATTGCCTTTATAGAATCAACTTGTTTGTAATTGGCTTTAAAGAGCAGGAATTTGATTTGTTTGGGTGTAAGCTGTGTGCCAAGGTAATCACTCCAGTCTTTTTCAGTCAGCACAGCAAAACGGTTGATATTATCTGTCAAAAAATCTGTATCGGCCATGTTATAATAGTGATTATAACTATCATAAAAAAAAGGACTATACTTTTTACGTACAAAGTACTCCGGGGCAAACGATGATGTATCATCGTAGGAAAAATCCGAGCAAGCCCAAACTACACCTGCACCGGTTAAAAGTACCAAACTAAAAGCTATTAGTGACCTTATTGAGCGTCTCGGACGTAAATTCCGGCAGGTTGATATTAGCCAATTCATAATATATTATTGTTCTGTTTTTTAAAGAAGGTAACTGATCAGACAATTGATCGGCTGCTTTTTTAAGGATATCCGCATTAGTCTTCTCGGGCTTGAAATTATCATTTGCCTTGATATAGACGCCTTTCAAAAACAAAGATTTCTTTGCGCGAAAGCCATCTTTTAACGCCCCGAAATACCTTTGATCTTTTAATTCATTACAAGTTATTTTTGAATAGATCTGGATCAATTTTCCGTCGCGGCTTTGTATTACCCAAGAAAACAAGGGTAATGCGACATCCAGTGGCAGCGGATAAGAACCCAACCGGCTTAGGTATCTGGCCGCATCTTTCTCATTGTAAATGGAGCTTGCTGTTCCGCCTGCTGTGATCTTACCCATGTTATAGAACATTAGTACGCCTTTGTCAACCGGCGGTACGCCCGTACGTTCGCGATATTTAACCTGATGAAGACGGATGGTGGCCTGCACACTGTGCCTGGAAAAAGCCTTGAAAAACTTTAGAAATGAAAAGTATTTTTCTTTTGTACTCTCCGTCCAGTCGCAATCTATCTGTACTGACTGAACAGAACAGTTTGCCTTAGCAGCCAAAATGGAAACCAAGTCATGGCATTTTTTTGCCAGGCTATCTGCTCCTGAAAACGCAATGCGCTCAAAAACACGATTGCTGATAAAAATTACCGGAATTACCCGCAGCCCAGTCAAGCTTTCATTTATATGTACAACCGCGTTTGGTTTTACATCGTGCTTATGTTCATCCCAGGTTACGTCAAAAAAACGGAGATAAAGTTTATTATTGCCTGTTTTATTTAATAGGTCTTTTTGTACACTATTGGTTTGGTATATCGTTTTCCAATAATAAAAAGCCGCTTGTGGATCTTCCTTGTGCTTACACGAAATAAGCGCAAATAAAAAAAAACTTAAAACGCACCAGCTTCTCATGTCAGTACAAAAATAGCAATATAAGAAGCTCAAATCAGTTGTGCTTATGTTAAGCTAAAAGAAATATTGCGTTCACTCAAATTTATTTAATATACCGGGCTATTACCTATCCGACTGCTAAGATTCGCTTTTATAGACATCTTATCAAAACAAGGCATACAGAAGCCTGTTATTAAAAAAACATCTATGCACACCTACAACAAGTTATATTTCCCAATTAAAACTTTGTTGTTAATGATTTTGGTATTACTTGCTACCCGATCATTTTCTCAATCAGCAGGTGGTGATGCAAGAAGTCAGAAAACACCTGAAGCAGATATCTTTGCTATTCGTATAGCCTATCAGCAAATCAACTCGGATAAACTTACTAAAAAGCAATTCACTTATCAAAGTTCCGGTTGTGTGGACGGGGGAGTAGTAAACTATTACTTTAAAAATAATGATATTGTTAAAATAACAGAATCAGGTGCAATAGGAGATGGAAGTTGGGTAAACGAGTATTATTACTATAAAAGCAAGTTTTTTTTCGGTCTTGAAACGATCGTCGGCGGGCCAGCTATTGGTAAGGTAACTAAAACGCAATATCGTTATTACATAAGAGATGGTCGGCCTACCCGGCTTATGGAGGGATCGAAAATTATTCCTGTCGATAGCAGAGCCACTGAAATGTTGGTAACTACGGGCCGGATTTATAAGGCTTATACCACCAAAGAATTTTGTGTCGGCAATATGCAATTAATGTATAAATAACTAAACGATGCAGAAAAGGAAGGCCCTATCTCAAGTTGCATATAGTACCTGTTTCATATTTTTAATATTAACTTGCTGTGTCTCCTGTACTCAACATAATGGCCGGGCAGATGTAAAGGTTGCTACCCCTGGTGCCGTTGTTGATATAAGTTTAAAATGGGTAGACTACCATTTTGGCGAGCCACCACCGGAAGGATATTATGCGGCTTTTGATAGTGTAATTAAAAAATGGAATATCAGGTACCAGCGTATTGAGGGCGGTTGCGAAGCGCTTCCTGCAGAGAGAAATAAATACGAAAAGGATAACCCTAAATACTTTAAAATAATTGAATCGGAGTATGGTAAAGATTGGTTAAACCGTTTTTATGCAGATGTTAAAATGCTTGAACAACAATCTTATAAAAAGTAATTTGCCAAAATATTGACACCAAGTAGTTAGTTAGGCGTCAGAACTGTGACACCTAATACTACCTTGATAATGATGATATCAATCATTCATCTCAAATTTTCCTAGCCGATAACCACCGCACCAACCGCAATCAAACAAAGCAGCCATACCGGAGTTTTTATTTGTACAACCAAAAATCGCCCATGAAACCTAACCGCTTTATACTATTGCCAGTCTTGTTCATGTGTTTCTTATTAATAATGGAGGTGTCCTGTAAATCGGCTAAACCTGAACCGGATATAGCAGGTGAATATGCCACAGGCAACGGCGGCGATCCACAAGGCGGTGCTACACTATTTGTTTTGCCCGATCATAGGTTTGTTGTTATATTTTTTGGAGGTGCGTCTATGGGTAGTTGGGAAATCAAAGATTCCACCGTATTATTTAAACCAAAGGTTAAGCAAGCAGGATTTGACCTTTACGGCAAGCATAACCCTAAACTTGGCGATAGCATCCGCGTATTTTTTGAGGGATTTGATACCGCAGGTGGTGCTGCTATAGGTTTTGATGCTTCCAGCAAAAATGTAAAACAAGTCTTTAACGATTCGCCTAACTGCACTGAATTTCCTTATATCGGCAAGTTTGCCGGCCAGCCGACCAAGATTGTATTGACCGCACGCCCCGTCGATCAGGGAGGAAGTATAGTCGCCGGATCTGAATGGCAGATTTATACCTTCGATAACGCGGACCATTACAACGACTTTATTGCCAGATATGAAACAGCACATGCTCAAGAGCAGTCGCAGGATTTTAATGCCGAGATTAAAAATGGTAAATTGTATTTTGACGGAAAGGAATCAAAACGGAAACCGTTGAGTGATGCGAAGGGCGAATTAAAGGCGATCAAACAATTACTCAATATCTCGCTGGATCCCGAAACTGTATGGTACAACCCTTATTTTAAAGAAGCGGAACCGGGCGTGGAAAAAGACACCCTCAACTATCGTTTCGACAAACAGAAAAACGCATACATCAGCTTTCGCAATTATCTAGAAGGTGAAGAAAATAAATCTGAAAAGGATGGTGATTATAATGGCATGAACGTAGTTTATCGATATGGTAAACTACCGGTAAGTAAAAGTACCGGGCAGGTGAGGCTGGATTCCAAACCACTGTTCACGGCAAAATGTCGAGGCGAGTAACCTGAATTTGACCGGCTAAGGAGAAAGAAACTAAATTCAAACCAACTGGAGCGCTTTACTGATAGCGACGATGCTGGTTCTTTTTCTTTTTGCCTATATAGTAGGCTTAGCTAAATCATTCGCCCACTGATGAGAAGTTTTAAGGTTTGTCATTTTCGGAAGCTATAATATTTTCATAATATTGTTGAAGGTCAAGGGTATCGGTATACAATGCTTGCTGATGTAATTTTGGATCCCCTAGATACAGGCCTTTTTGAATTGCTGGTTGCTTCTATCAAATTCAAATTTGCTGCGCGCTTCATCCAGTTTGTGCCTCCAATTGCCGCATCGCAAAGCTAAAGCCCAGGGGCTGTCAACATGTTCTCCAATATGCTTTGAAAATGGACTAAACGCACCATCATAGACAGCCAGGGATAAACTTCACGAGCTAGGGTTTCAACGTCGCGTCATCCTGAGCAGCGGCTAACGACTTGTCGGCATAAGGTTTGATCTTAGGCCAATTTTGAGCTATACCCGGACCTAAGGCGTTCATGATTTTGTTATTTTGGTCGCTGTTTTCAACACCATTGTTATTACCTAAAAGAAATGACAGCATTGCTTTTGACGCTTATGTGTGTTGTTAACACTACTTACATGATTAGTTTCAGCAAACCTTACAGTTTAAAGGTTCTGTTAAACATGACACATGATTTATTATAAACCCTACCAACAGATCAATAAGATAATGATTCGTCTGTCTGTTGGTAGGATACAGTCGGATCTACTTTGTCAGACCGTCTTTTTTAGCTTTTTCCAAAACCTTTGCTGAACGTTCAGAACTGTCGGGGTGTGAGCTCAGCATTTTTTCAGATTTACTTCTCTCCGTACCAGACGATTTTTCCATATCTGCAAACTTTTTGAAAGCGCTTGCCAGGGCAGTAACCTTGTAATTATGCTGCTTCATAAAGTTGTAAGAATAGTCATCAGCTTCACTCTCTTGCTTGCGGCTATACCTGCTATCTAATAAAGCGGTAGCAAAACTACCCAATTGGCTTTCAGATAACGTATTAATCGCACCTGATTGAGATGATGCAGCATCCATCATAGCCTCTCTTTTGTAAGCGCTTTTAACGGCGTCCCTTGAATCTTTATTAGCTACGTGGCCTATTTCATGGCCAATAATGCCTAAAAGTTCTTCATCAGTCATTATGTCCATCAATGATGAGAAAACCCGCACGCTGCCATCAGCACATGCAAAAGCATTGATATCTTTTACCTTATAAACTTTAAAGTTAAGCTTCATGCCGCCTTCGTCCTGATGTTTGGCGAATAGCTTTTTTAACCTTACCGTGTAGGGGTCATTGTTTGCTGCAACTGGGTTATGCGTATCCATATACGCAACAGCTTCGGAAGCAAGCTTAGCAGCGTCTGCATCAGAAAATGTTACGGCCTTAACGCCTTTACTTAAGGCACCTAAACCTTTAGAATTTAATTTGATCTGGGCAGAGGCAATTGATGCACTTAAAGCGATAAGGCCTGCAATGGCTAAAAGAGTTAGGGGTTTTTTCATAGGATAGAGGTTAGATTGAGTGTTGTATGTTTCCAACACCTCCTTTATGCAAATGTTTTATATAAACTTTATAATCATTCCAAAAACTGCAGGCAAACAGTAATTATATATTTGTGTTGATGTGGAAACTATAACACCACCATGCGGTCAATAATCTTTTCTCTTCACTTCATTTTTTTATCGGCAATGGCCTATTGCCAGCCTAAAACTATTAGAATCGGCACCCATTCATTTAGTATTCAATGGATCGGTTTCGATAAAGCTCATTCGGATACGGTCATGATAAAGCAGTCGGGGAAGGGGTCATACAGTATAGAAGGAGAACAGAGAGATAAAGCACAAAATAATTATGTTACTATTAAAGGGAATTTTGAGGTAGTAGGACGGGAGTTGTTTTTTGATGGGAAAGTTGTTTCGCGTATTTCCTATATCAATAACGGGGAACCTTGTGAACTGAATGGTCCTGCTGTTTTTCGGGCTTCCGGTAAAGAAAATACTGGCGCTTACAACAGATGTTAAACTGTGACAAGCAAACGACCGATTACATTGATATTTTTTTCTAAAATTTAAACAGGCCCATCTTTATAGCTACGTCTACAAGATTAACGCTGCAGCACCCGCGGCTTTGGTATGGCAACTGCACGGTATGGTAACAGATTGTAAAATTGATATGGTTGCCAACTTTGTACCCGGAAGTATTACCATTACAGACCTTGATAAAAACTGGAAGTCTGAAGTTTGGGTGGCTTACCGACTTAGATGCCGTGGCGATGTAAGCCCAAATGAACTAAAGATCATTATGCACGAAGGCGCCACTAAATACGCCCAAAGAGGCATAGGCAAATTAAGGTTGGCATAGCTGCCGAGCATGATGGGGGTATAATTACCAGCGATGAGTTTAAGAAGGCACCCGCTAATTTCGCGTTAAATGCTGGTATGTTATGGGATAAATATGTGCTGGAAACTATGTAAAGAAATTACTTTGTTGATTTTAACGACATAGCTATGAGTTTATACCCCTTAACTGTTCTTAAAAACGAGAAGTGTTCCTGGTAATTTAGCTGATGGCTAGCAGTATAAAAGCTGGTTATCACCTCAAAGGATGGAAACTTGGCCTCGTTAGCATCTCCGCAATCAGTGTAAAAGGATTTAAAGTTTTTACCATTATAAATGTAAGGATTGAGTGCTTCACTTACGATGAATGCTTCCACTTTTCCTTGCTTAATTGCAGCCATCTTTTTTTGCAGCACAGTACTATAGTTTTTTATAAAGGCCGCTTTGTGGACGGTCCTTAAAAACGGGTATCAAAAGCACTCAAAACAGCGCAAATAACACTATTTGCTGATACCTCGAAAGTAAGAAACTAGAACAGGTATCCTTTTAGGTATCATAAACATTGAGAAACTATGGGTTATTTTGATCTGGCGGGAAACAAAAAAACCCCTGTAAATCAGATATTTACAGGGTTTTGATATGAGTTGATACTCGTTTTAGTGGTATCAGCTGGGATCGAACCAGCGACACAAGGATTTTCAGTCCTTTGCTCTACCGACTGAGCTATGATACCGCTCCGTTTAAGGTTTGCAAATGTAGCTTTTTTTTTATTTCTGTAAAGCTTTTTTGTACTTTTTTGTGAAATATATGGGTGGAAATGTGATCTGCTATTTGGACTTCTTGAATTTCAGCAGGTTAGGATTTGAATTATTATTGATTATTTTTTTCAACTTTACAGGCATTGCAACGTTAAAACAAATCCATACTTTAGCTTAAAATACTATGCACGCATAACATAATGATCGGACAGGTTATATTTATCATCATACTATTGGCAGCGGTTTACCTGTTCGGGAAAAACGTTGCAAAGGTTAGGCGCAATATCTTACTAGGCCGCGACACCGACCGCAGCGACCGCCCAGCCGAACGTTGGGCTATTATGGCTAGGGTTGCTATGGGCCAAACTAAAATGGTTAAGCGCCCGGTTGCCGCGGTGATGCACTTTTTTATTTATATAGGGTTCGTGATCATTAACCTCGAGGTGCTGGAGATAATGATCGATGGTATTTTTGGATCACACAGGGTATTTTCTAAGCCGCTGGGCAGTTTTTATGGACTGCTCATAGGCGGGTTCGAGGTATTGGCATTATTGGTGCTGGTTTCATGCATAGTGTTTTTGGCAAGGCGTAATCTCCTCAAGTTAAAACGCTTTAGTGGTACAGAGATGACTAACTGGCCAAAATCAGATGCTAACTATATTCTTGGCATCGAGATTTTGCTGATGACGGCATTCCTGACCATGAATGCGGCCGACCATAAGCTGCAATTATTACATTTTGGGCATTATGTAGAAGCGGGCAGTTTTCCCGTGAGTGCGCTGCTCAACCCGTTATTACCGTCAACAACCGGTGCTTTGGCCGGTATCGAGCGTGGCTGCTGGTGGTTTCACATCATCGGGATTTTGGCTTTCTTAAACTATTTGCCTTACTCAAAGCACTTTCATATCCTGCTGGCTTTCCCTTCTGTTTACTACTCAAAGCTCGATCCTAAAGGCGAATTTGGCAATATGGCGTCAGTAACCAACGAGGTTAAGGCCATGCTTGATCCTAACTTTGTACCTGAGCCTGCAGAGGTAAGCCGGTTTGGCGCCAAAGACGTAACCGACCTTACCTGGAAAAACCTGATGGAAGCCTATACCTGTACAGAATGCGGCAGGTGCACATCTGTTTGCCCGGCCAATATTACCGGTAAGCTTTTATCGCCAAGAAAAATAATGATGGATACCCGTGACAGACTTACTGAGGTTGGCAATAACCTGGATAAGCATGGTAAGGATTATACCGATGATAAGGCACTACTCGACAACTATATCACACGCGAAGAATTGTGGGCTTGTACCACCTGTAATGCATGTGTAGAGGCATGCCCGGTAAATATTAATCCTTTAGAGATCATTACTGAGATGCGCAGGTATATTGTTATGGAAGAATCGCAGGCACCTGCCAGCCTGAACAACATGTTTGGTAATATGGAAAATAACGGCGCCCCTTGGAAATATAGCCAGGCCGACAGGTTTAATTGGGCAGAAAAGAACTAAACATGGCACAGCAAGACGAGATCATACAAAGTAAATACACCCAATTTGTAGAGCGGGTGGCCGCAACCAAATTGGTTTGGGGTTTACGAAGCAAAACCGGTTGGGCCAATACCGAATCGGCCGAGGATGAAGAAGTGAGCGTGGTGCCGTTTTGGTCAGAACGTGCTTACGCGAAGATCTGCGCCCGTGATGATTGGAAAAGCTTTTCGCCGGCAGAGATCCCCTTAAATATTTTTTTGGAAGACTGGTGTACCGGTATGGATGAAAACGATACCCTTGTAGGCACCAACTGGGATGCAAATATGCTGGGTAAGGAAGTAGATGCCGCCGAAGTTGTGTTGGATATCTTAAACAGGTTAAAGGCTATCAATTCGGCTATTAAATTTAGTAACTATAGTAGTTTGGACGATTTTATTAAAGAGATAAGCGAAGATTAATGGAGCAAACTATTCCCACAATGGCCCGGATGGCTGCCGAAGGTAAAGAACCAGAGATACTTTTTTGGGTTGGCTGTGCCGGTAGCTTTGATGAGCGCGCGCAAAAGATAACCCGCGACATCTGTAAAATATTACAGCATGTTGGCATAAGCTACGCGGTTTTAGGTACCGAAGAAAGTTGCACCGGCGACCCTGCAAAACGGGCCGGTAATGAATTGCTGTTTCAGATGCAGGCCATGACCAATATTGAGGTATTAAACGGCTATAACATCAAAAAGATAGTGACCGGATGCCCGCATTGCTTTAATACAATTGCCAACGAATATCCGGGTTTGGGTGGCAATTACGAAGTGATCCATCATACGCAATTAATACAGGGATTGATTAATGAAGGTAAATTAAAAGCTGAAGGTGGCGAAAGCTTCAAGGGCCGCCGTATCACCTTTCATGATCCGTGCTACCTTGGCCGTGGGAACGATGTTTACGAAGCCCCGCGTGCCGCGCTGGAAATATTGGATACCGAACTGGTAGAGATGAAACGCTGCAAAAGCAACGGCTTATGTTGTGGTGCAGGGGGGGCACAGATGTTTAAAGAACCCGAGCCGGGTAAAAAAGACGTCAACATGGAACGGATGACCGATGTATTAGAGGCAAAGGCACAAATCGTAGCGTCGGCTTGTCCGTTTTGTATGACCATGATGAGCGATGGCGTTAAGCACATGGATAAAGACCAGGAAATAAAAGTGCTAGATATTGCAGAAATAACAGCAAGGGCTAACGGACTGTAACTAAAGGCTCCTGGCCTTTAAAACTGAAAGTGCCAGTTTTAAGCTATCGATCTTGCTGGCGGCTATTTTCTTTACCGGGATGTTCAATGTAGTAGCCATCGAGTCTACATCTCCCTTCGGATCGTTATAGGTTTGAACAATAATGTCATCAGCCTGTGTTTGCAGTTTTAAAGTATCGGTTGATACACCGCTGTTAAGGTAAGTAATGGCTGCAAATCGTTTTATACTAAAGGAATAATACTCCTGTTTACCTTGTTGATAAGTTTTTCGCAAACGAATAAAATGATCTGGAGTAAGCATGATCTCGTACTTCTTCAGCTTAGGCCCAACGGCTGGCTCGAAGCTCTCTGTCAGGAATTTGTTGCTCCAGTTAATCCATTCCTGGTCGCTCATAAAAGTTCGATAACTGCTTAAAAATACAGTTATAGTTAATAATACAATTATAGATAATGCTTTATAGAACTTAGGCGGAATTGATTTTAGCATGACAACTTTTAATACGCCCAAGTTAATAAATTGAATAAATTTGTTGTATGGAATTTTCTTCACAATCAAGGGTTTGGATCTATCAATCAGACAGGAAATTAACGGCTGATGAACTGGTACAAGTCCAAATGCAGCTGGATAATTTTACCCGCGGATGGACAGCCCACAACAACCAGTTAAAGGCCAAAGCCGAGATCCGTTACAGCCGTTTTTTAGTGTTGATTGTAGATGAAAGCCAGGCAGGTGCCAGCGGTTGCTCTATTGACAAATCCGTTAATTTTATGAAGCAGTTGGAGCAGGAGTTTGGGCTGAGCCTTTTTGACCGCTTTAACCTGGCGTATCGTGATGGAAACGAAATTATTTCTGTACCGCGCCATCAATTTGAAGATCTGCTTAAGAACGGGACTATCACAACTGAAACCATTGTATTCAACAACCTTGTACAAAACGTGGCTGAGCTGGAAACTAAATGGGAAGTTCCGTTTAAGGACAGCTGGCATATTCAATTGTTCAGGGATCTGGTTGCGTAGTAAGCTATGTTCATTATCAGCCTTAACTATATTGCCCCACTGGCAGAACTTGACAAGCATATGGATTCGCATGTAAAGTACCTCAAAAAGTACTACAAGGCCGATGTGTTCATCATGAGCGGCCGCAAAGTGCCGCGTACCGGCGGCATCATCATTGCCCAGGCCGACTCAAAGGAGATTCTTGAAAAGATCATTACCGAAGACCCTTTTCATCAGCATAAGTTAGCCGAATTTACCATAACGGAGTTTCTTGCATCTCAAACGCACCCTCATCTCAAAGGCTTGATCAGATAGCCAGATGCTGTTTATGTGTTATATAATTTGTGAAAAAGGTTAACAAAGGTTTACACTTTTCTATTTAAAAATGCTTTTATCTTATTGATAATAAGACAGTTAATGGTAATTGTCGGTCAAAAAAGTTAACATTGATTTGAGGGATCGATAGCAGATATATAAGTTATTTTTTTTACCAATTGCGAATGCATAAATTGCATTATGCAAAAGTTTGATAACAGGGTTGATGACTACATAGCAAGAGCAACCGAACCGGCACAAGAGGTTTTAAACTACATTCGCGAAATGGTACATGAAGCTGCGCCGGGCATTACCGAAACAATGAAATGGAACACGCCGTTCTTTGATTATAAAGGACCGGTATGCCAGATGGCTACGTTCAAGAATTATAGTTCATTTGGATTTTGGAAAGCAACGCTATTAGATGATCAGCATGGTGCACTCAAAATTGGCGATGGAAAGGCTGGCAGCTTTGGGCCTATATTTACTATAAATGACCTTCCGGCCAAAGAAATTTTAACCGGCCTGATCAAACAGGCAATTGCGTTAAATGAAAATGGCGCGGTCGTGGCAAAAAAAACTTTCCCTGCCAAGGCAGAGCTTCCGGTGCCCGACTATTTTATCGAAGCGCTTAAAACCAATCCTGAGGCATTATTCACCTTCGAAAAATTCAGCCCGTCGCAAAAGCGTGAGTATATAGAATGGGTAACAGAGGCCAAGACTGATGCAACCCGCGATAAACGTTTGCAAACAGCACTAGAATGGATAGGAGAGGGCAAACCCCGGCACTGGAAATATAAGTAGCGCTTAGAAGGTTGCTAAGATTTGTCAACAAGCGCGAGCCATGCCTTGATCACAACCTGCAGCGCGTTGGCTTTAGCTTGTACATCGGCAAAGTCATTAAATACGATCAGGCGCCTGCCATCCTTATAATCGCCGGTTAGCAGGTTTGTGGGATCATTAATTTTTGCACTGTTGGGCAAAACAAGCATAATGCGGTTTTTATACAGGTTCATAACGGCTATGTCCCGCTTGTATTCTTTCGCATCAAAACTAGCCATTGGGCCGTTGTAGTAAAAGCTTGGATTGTTCCACTTTATCTGTTCGGCAACTTCGTCGTCGGCACTTAAAATGACTTCGCGGATCAACTGAACGGCATCCCTGATACTGCTATCAAGTTTTTGGATATGCGCAGATGCCTATTCTTGCTTCGTAAGCGTAATTTAGCCATTACTGGGCAATATTGTACGATCCTACAACAACATGCTTGCTGCCATCCCCTCCGTCTGTTGCAAGCACTTTAAAATAGCCCCTGATACGATACTTACCATCAATTTTTTTAAAGGTGGTAGTTTTTACTTTACCGCTGCCATCATCTGATAATTTGAAATTCTCGTACAATAGTCCGAGTAGGTCATTCGCCCGTTCGCCAACACTTACTGCAGAAAAATTAAGCTGGAATAATACCTCCGGCGTCACCTGATCAACCACTATGCTGGTATAGCCCGTCAAAGCTTTCGGATCGGGTGCTGTTACATCGGCAGTCGGCCTGGTTAGGGTGACCGGCTCGGCATTGTCTATCTTAAAAACGATTGTATTTGCGGCACCGATAGGAACCGTGTAAGTCTCATCAACAGGTGGGTCAATGCCATTGTCCACTTCGGGCTCGGTAACTGTACCTGTTGTACCGGTAGGGGTTGTACCCTCTGGCGGATAAATAGGCGCGTCTTTTTTACAGCCGCCCAGTAGCAATGCAATAACGCAAATTGAAAAAAATGCAGGTAGCAGCCTCATAGTTAGGTTATAATGGTAAGTAAAGTTAAGTTTTTAACCGTTACGAAACAATGACCCGTACTGTTTGAGGCGTAACAATCGTTAAAAATCAAGCGGACCCATCCTGCGCATGTTGGCACGAATGAGGTATTGCCTGCGTTGTAAATAGCGAGTAGGCTTCGTAGCCGACCATTTTAACGGGCTGGGGAAAATAACCGCAATAGCTGCTGCCTGGCGGGTAGTAAGCCTGGCAGCCGGTTTATGAAAATATGCCTGTGATGCAGCCTCGATACCGTAAATGCCATCGCCCATTTCAATAACATTAAGGTAAACCTCCATGATGCGTTTTTTACTCCAAAAGGTTTCTATTAGAACGGTAAACCAAGCTTCAAACCCTTTGCGTACAAAAGAGCGGCCTGGATAAAGAAAAACGTTTTTGGCGGTTTGCTGTGTGATGGTACTGCCACCTATGAGTTTTTTACTTTTGGAGTTTTTTATGATCGCCTTTTGTATGGCATGAAAATCAAACCCGTGATTTTCTAAAAAAGTTTGATCTTCGGCCGCTACTGCAGCGCGTTTCATGGGGTCGGCAATGTCATCAAACTTTACCCACTTTTTGTCTATCTTCCAATCAAGCCCGCGGCCTTTTCGTTCA
>NZ_CAXVWK010000121.1:0-67634 GCF_964263795.1 Mucilaginibacter sp. | reverse complement strand
CATAAACGCGCTGCTCCCATAGCGGCATTCTTATCATCATATACCACTACGTGGCTGTCCGGCCTGATACCCCAGCGGCCTAAAGTTGCTGTAAAGTCACTCAATGAGGGCAGCGGATGCCTGCCGCCAATTGCCGGGTCTTGCGGGTGCGATGCCAGGTCATCGTCTAATGTGGCAAAAATGGCGTTTGGCAAATGACCGGACAGGTAGCGCTGAAGCGCGTTTGCACCTGCACGTACATCTATTAAAATAGTTTCCGGGTCAAATATTTTAGGATCGGTAATTTCTATCAGTGGAGACATGATTGTTAGCGTTTAAAGGTAAGTGATCAGCGTTTAGTTTGAATTTTACTAAGCCAGGTATCGTAGTCATCATCTTTGTTGTTTCTATAAAATACGATGTCGTGTACCGTATAATACGTTAAGACCACAAAAACAAGGAGTGCCCCGGGGACGGTTATGAGCATGAACCAACCGGAAACAAACATCATGGACAACAAGTCTCCAATATCTACTCCACCAACCTGGCATGGGTTTACACCGGCTTCGTTCAATATGCAGCCATTAATGTCTGCAATGTAACCAGCTAAGCAAGCGAAAATTAGCGGTATTAAGCCGCCTAATATAACTATCAAGTAGTAAACCGGAATGAGTTTTAATTTTTTGCGGCTACTATAGAGTTTATGCGGCATACCGCAATATAATAACTAATCTTTAATCTGTTACCAATAACGCTTACTGCACCATCTTGTTAGCGCAGCAAGAACTTGCAAAAGCCTCGGGTTTGGCTTTAAACACAAAACCCATACTCAGGATGTAACCCATCGCGTCGTGCAGGGCCTGGTTGCTTTTAAACATTGGATTGGTATTGATATCCGCATGCACTTCCAGCTCTACATCATACAGATCAAGCAGGTCGCAAAGTTTGTAAGCGATGTCTATAGATTTCTGAACCTCGGTAAGCATCCGCTCTTTAATACTCATTTTTTGCGAGGTACGTTCCTGGTGGATGAACATAAAGGCACCACGCTGTTCGCGGATAAAAACGATAACGGTAGCAAAATCGGTAACTGAACCCTTTACCTGCGAATCGGTACCTATACAAACTTTTAATTTGTTCCCCAGGTTTATCTCCCGTTCGATGGCTGCCTCTACTTCTTCTAAGATGGGTGTTTGGATCACCTCGCCGCTAAATTTTCTCCAGGTCATAAAAATTGTTTTTGGTGAATTTTTTCTGACCTTTTTTATCGGTCTATAAAAATAAGCGATTAACTATTTCATAAACGTTAAAAGCCGGTAATTTATTTGTTAACATTTTACTGAATATTAACACGTTACGGCTGCTGGGGAATAAAAGTAAAAAACTGAAAGTTAATACGGCGGGCCTGGAGATGTACTGATCCTGGCGGCAGATTTATCATTATTTAACCTAAAATGAAATCCCATAAAAAAAGCCGTTTGCTGAAAAGCAAACGGCTTTTTTTATGGGAGCAGAAAATTATCTGCCTTTGTAATTTTTTGGTTTTTTAACCGGGAAGTATTGTTTGCCACCCGGGTTTATTTCAGGTGCACCAACCATGGTCATTGCACAACGGAAACCAACTTCGGCGCTGGCATCGTCCTGGTTCATAAAGCGGCGGGTTGCCGGGTTTAACCAGTAGGCCATATCGTTCCATGATCCGCCTTTGTAAACCTTTGAATGATCGCTCACCAATGATGTATTGCCATATAATACCGAATTTACGGTATCGCCGTAGCCGCGCATATCGGCTTTAAATGGTTTGCCGGCAATAGGGCTTGCAGGTGCAGTGCCTTGTGTAGCAGCTGCGCCCTGGCCTTGCTGCTGCGCAATCATTTCGCTGTATTTTAATTTTTTGTTGGTGGTAGCTGCATCCTTTATAGGGCGGCCATATTTATCCTTCGCGTATAAGCCTTTTGAAGCATCGGCAAGGCGCTTGTTGGTGTACTCATTACCGCGGAACGGGTTAAAGTCGTCAACATCTTCGAACGAGGTTTGACGATAGGTATCGGCCACCCATTCGTTAACGTTGCCGGCCATGTTGTATAAACCAAAATCATTCGGCGGGAAAGAACGTACCGGAGCGGTAATATCTGCTTTATCATTTAAGCCGCCACCAACACCGGCATTATCACCACCGCCACGTTTAAAGTTAGCTAAGATCAAACCACGGGTGCTTTTATTCGGCGAACGTACACCAAGGCCGTTCCAGGGATAAATTTTCCCATCATTAATGTTTTCGAACTGGGTATTGCCGGCAAGAGCCAAAGCGGCATATTCCCACTCAGCTTCTGATGGTAAGCGGTAGCCCGATTTAAGGACACCATCTTCTAAACGTACCGGCCTGCGTAGGCCACCTTTTCCATTAGCGGCGGTAGCGCCTGCACGTGCAGGGCTTAAATCTCTCGGCATCCTTTTACCATCAATGCCTGCGCCGGTGATCTGGCCATTCAGGTAAATATCGGTATTAAAAGGTGTAGTATTTTGAACTGCAGGTGCGCCCGCTTTAGATGCATCTTTCCAGGTAACCAACTGGCCGCCCTGGCGTAAAATATTTTCGTTGGTACGGTCGGTACGCCAGGTGCAATAGTCCTGTATCTGGTCCCAGGTTACACCTACAACAGGGTAATCCTGAAAAGCCGGGTGGCGCAGGTAATTATCTACGTAAGGCTCATTGTATGATAATGGTTTACGCCATACCAGGGTATCCGGTATAGCATTGTAATAATATTCTCTGTCATCCGGGAACGTGATCGCTATCCAGTGCAGGTAATCCAGCCAGTCCTGGTTAGATACTTCGGTTTCATCCATGTAAAACGATGGCACTGTAACCCTGCGGCGCACGTTGTTATACTCAAAACTTACATCCTGATCGGCACTGCCGCCAAGTACAAACGTACCACCCTCAATAGGGATAAGGCCCGGACCCGGGCTTGGGTGTGTTTGCCTGTAGCGCACGTATCCACCGTTTGTACGGTCGTTATATTTTAATCCTGTTTTTTGCGACTGCTGTGGCTTACTGCAGCTGCTTAGCAACGCCCCTAAACCCAACAGCACTAAAGCAGTATTAGTAAAAAGTACTTTCATATTTGCAAAATATATTGGAGGTAAATTTAAAAAAAAACATCAATAACAACGGCCTTATTTACACAGCTTAAATTATAAGAATATTTACCACAACTACTTAAACGTGCAATTTAAATATTGAGTTACAATAATTTGATGTGATAGCGGTTTATGCACAACCGAAATACGTTTTTTAACGTAAGCATATTTTTATTATTTTAAATATTAAGACTAAATTGCACGCAATGAAGTTTTTTACTGCAAAAAATCTTACGTTTTGTATTCTGTTTAGCGTCCCTGTATTTGCATTGGCCCAAACCAATACCAATGGCAGCGGTGCAAATGCAATTTCAACAGCGGTTCCGTTTTTAAATATTACACCCGATTCACGTTCGGGTGCTATGGGAGATGCAGGTGTGGCCACATCCCCGGATGTTAACGCCAATTACTGGAACCCGGCCAAACTGGCTTTCCTGGAAAATAACAACGATATATCTCTGTCATACAGCCCGTGGTTAAGGCACCTGGTGCCCGATGTAAGCCTGGCCTATTTAAGCTACGCCCATAAGTTAAGCGATCGCAATACGTTTGGTGCATCTTTGCGCTATTTCAACCTCGGGTCAATTCAACTGATCGATCAAAACCAGGTAGACCAGGGTACTTATAAACCAAGCGAATTTTCTTTAGATGCATCTTTCGCACGTAAGTTCAGCCCAAACCTATCTTTGGCCTTAACCATGCGTTATATCTATTCTAATTTCTCTAACGGGGCATTTGTATCAGGTACCGGGCAGCAAAACCGGGCGGGCAGCGCCATAGCCGCAGGGGTATCGGTATTTTATAGCAAGCCTTACGGCGATAACAAGACATTTGCATTCGGCACCAATATATCAAATATTGGCTCCAAGATCAGCTATAGCGATGGCGGCAGTAAATACTTTTTGCCAACTAACCTGAAAATTGGTGTAGCCAATACCTGGGCTATTGACAGTACCAACCGCTTTACCGTTGCGTTTGACATTAACAAATTGCTGGTGCCAACGCCACCTATCCGCGATGCTGACGGTAATATCATTTCCGGGCATGATGATAATGTATCTGTTCCGGCAGCCTTCTTCAAATCTTTCGGTGATGCGCCGGGTGGCTTTAGCGAAGAACTGAAGGAATACTCGTTCTCTCCGGGAGTGGAGTATCTGTACAACAACCGGTTTGCTCTCCGCGCCGGATACTTTTACGAAAACCCCAACAAAGGCAACCGGCACTATGCCACTTTTGGGGTAGGGTTAAAGTACGATGTGTTTAATTTCGATTTTTCATACCTGGCAGCCAGCCAGCAAAACAGCCCTTTGGCTAATACCTTACGTTTCACGTTATCGGCCAGCTTTGGCGGTACTAACAATGCAGCTAAAGCAAGCGCACCCAATCAATAATGGCTAAAATTAAAGTAGGCTTCGGTTTCGATGTACACCAGTTGAAACAGAATCACCCCTTTGTATTAGGCGGTGTAAATTTAGAACATAACTCCGGCGCGTACGGACACTCGGACGCCGATGTACTACTACACGCCATATGCGATGCCCTTTTAGGTGCCGCAAACCTGAGGGATATTGGTTTCCACTTCTCTAATACGGATGACCGCTGGAAAGGTATCAGCAGCCTGGTGCTATTACAGCATGTGATTGCCCTGCTTGCCGAAAAGAACTGGCAGATTGGTAATATCGATGCTATGATTTGCCTGGAAGCACCCAAGATCAACCCGCATATCCCAACAATGCAGGCCAACATCGCCAAAGCTGCCGGCATAGATGCAGATGATATATCGATAAAGGCAACTACCAACGAAAAGCTCGGTTTTATTGGCCGCGAAGAAGGTGTGGTGGCTTATGCGGTTTGCCTGATAGAAAAAATTTAAGCTTCGGATGTGCAGATGTGCAGGTATTAAATAAATGAACTACTGCATTTACATGCCTAGTTCATTTATTTAATACCTGCACATTCCTAAATCTGTTATCTAATCATCACTGATCAGGTCATCTTTTTTAATGGTAGAGTTACCGGTACGTTTTAATACGCCCCAGCCGCTTAACTCACCTTTTAACGCCTTGCGTATTGATTTAAAAAGTATATAATACATTAACTGGCGCCAGATAAAGCGCTGCGGAATGATGTAAATGAGTTTTTTAAACGGTTCCTTTTCCATTTTAAAGGCGATCATCCCCACCAGGAAATCGATCATCACAAAGGCTACGTAGTAGGTAAGCATTTTCTCCGGCTTAGGCCCAAAAAGCCCTGCTATCATCATCAGATCGGCAAGAGGGGAGAACAGGGGCAATATGATCTGGAAGATGAGGATATTAGGCATACCTACCATCCCGAAGAACTTATATTTTTTGTTGAACAGCGCATCGCGGTTTTTCCAAAAGCTTTGTATCACACCAAAGCTCCAGCGGAAACGCTGTTTAAGCAGCATGTTCAGGCTTTCCGGCGCCTCGGTATAGGCAATGGCCTCGGCGCAATTACGGATGATGTAGCCCTGTTTTAAAATGCGCATCGTAAGATCGCAATCCTCGGCGAGTGTGTCGTAAGTAAATCCGCCCGCCCGAAAAATAGCCGCCTTGCGAAATGCTCCGATGGCCCCCGGCACAACCGTGATACTATTGATAAGATCGAATGCGCGGCGGTCCATATTTTGAGCGGTAATATACTCAATAGACTGCCAGCGGGTGATGATATTGGTTTCATTCAATACCTTAACAGTACCTGCAACCGCACCAATTTCCTCATCGGTAAAATAGGTCATCAGTTGGAACACAGCATCGTTTTTTAACTGCGTATCGGCATCTATACAAACCACAAAATCGTGATGGGCATGGCTGATACCAAAATTTAACGCCGACGCCTTGCCGCCATTAGGTTTAGTTAAAACCGTTACCAGCGGATGGTTGCGATAAGCGTTGTAGACAACGTTGTAAGTGCTATCCTTACTGCCGTCATCCACAAAAATGATCTCGAAATCGGGGTACTCTGTTTTTAAGAGGCTATCAATCGTTTTAGTGGCTGTAACTTCTTCGTTATAGGCCGGCACAATTATACTTACCGCAGGCATCTTAGGCTGGGCATCCAGCTTTATCTTTTTATTATCGCCAAACTGTTTTACAGCCAATATGCCGATGAGTATTATACGGCCTATTGCTAAAAATATAGCCGAAAGGAACAGGTAAAATATGAACTGATTACCAATGAAAAAACCTACCACTACTACATCGTAAAAACGGCCCCAAAATGTTTTGTCATCACTGGTGGGCAGGGGCATTAAATCGTCTTTGGTTTTACCCAAAATATCGGCAATGGTAGTAAACTGGTAACCGTGGCTTTTAAAGTAATGTATAATTTCCGGCAGTGCTTTAACCGTTTCTTCGCGCGTATCACCTCCTGCATCATGCAGCAGGATCATGGAGCCGGCCTCGCGCTGTTTGATTGCGCGGGCCACGATGCTATCAGCTGTAACGCCGGGTTGCCAGTCCCACGGGTCAATCGATTCACCGATGGTAATGTAGCGCTGCTTGCGGCTTTCTGCTACCGGGATTACCTCTTGAAGAGTTTGCGGCTCGGCATCAGCGTTAAACGGTGGTCGGAACAGGATGGTGCTCCGGCCGGTAACCGATTCTATTAGCTTACGGGTTGCATTCAGTTCCAGCTTAACGCGCTCCAGGCTTATGGTTGATATATCCGGGTGCAGATAGGTATGGTTACCAATTTCATAACCCTCGTCATAAATACGGCGCAGCAGCGGGATGTTCTTTTCTACCATTGAGCCGACAACAAAGAATGAGGCTGGCACTTTTTCCTTTTTCAGGATATCGAGGATGCGGGGCGTAAATTCCGGATCGGGGCCATCATCAAAAGTTAAAACCACCTTGCCTTTGTTGTACCCGTACCTGCGTATAACATACTTGGTAGGCAGTTCGATATATTTTTGGTTAGTAATAGTGTAATTGGTAGTATCCAGGCTAACGTTTATCTGACCGGTTTTCGGCACGGTAATCAGGTCAAGCACCTCGCCACCGTCGCCGGTGTAATCTATTTTGTTGTTAAGCCCCACACTGGTAAGGCGCTTGATATCTACGCCCGTTTTTCGTAACGAATCGATAGAAAGGTTTTTTTGAAAATAAGTCCACAATCTTGGGTCTTCGGCACCCAAACGCCATAACGACACCCCGCCGGTAGCCCAGTCATCGGCCATTCGGATCACGTTGAAGTTTGTGGCAGCATCAGCAAAATAAACAATGTGGTTAAAGCCATCATTGCCCGTGTAATTGTAATTTAAATTGGCAGATCCCGGATCGTACTTTATTGTAGCTTTTTTTTGCTGCGCCATACTGATAGCACCTGCGTAACCTACTGGTACCCCGAGGCTGTTCTCCGGCCAGTCGAAACCGCCGGCAGCAAATGTGAGGATCACCTTTTCGCTGGGTATAGTGGTACAAATTTCATCCAGTATCTCTTCAACCCAATGCTGGTTAGATACGTCGCCCGAGTTGCTGGTATCGGTATGCTGATCGATCGCCATTACGAACAGGAAATCGTTAATGTGCTGCAGGCGCTTCAGATCGTACTCCTCATCCCGCGGGATAACATTCTGCGTAACCAGTAAACCCTTCGTATGGAAATTGGCGAACAACTCATTCTGGAACGCAATCATCTCTTTGCTGTTGCGATCTTTCAGGTCGTCGATATCAACATTTATCCCGTTGAATTTATATTGAATTAGCTTATCTGCCAGGCTATTTATAAATGCTGTACGCAGCTTTTTACTTTTAAAAATGCGCTCTACATCCTTTCTGTCGTAACCGCCGTGGATGTTATCATAATTAACATAGTTGGACAGCGTAACTAAAACTTGCTTTTTATATTTTTTATTAAGGTTGATAAGCCCGGTATCTATAGATACTTTCAAAATATCGGAATTGGGCGAAAAAGAGAACCCTTCGGTAACAACCATATCCAGGTGTGGCATGTAAGCCGCAAGCGAATTGTATGCCTGTGCTTCCCAGGCTTTGTAAAATGCCGCATTAATACGATTGGAGTTGTTGGGGTGTTTAAGCTGATGCAAGCGGCGTGCGCGTGCCAGTTGTTGTATCTCAGCTTTTTCAATCCGGAAATCTTTATATTTTTTTGACTTTTTTAACGCGTCAAGTTCTTCTTTCGAGATCTTTTTAGGTGCGGGGTCAAGATTAGGCAGTTCGGGGTATTCGCTTGATGTAACCGTAATTGCAGCAGCAATTGCGCCTACAACTAAAATAATGATGATTACACGGCTAAGCCATTTAAAGCGGTTCCACCTGCCGGGGTTATCAGCCTGAAAGACCTGTTTAGACATGAAGGGGTGATTAAGCGATTTAAGTTGTTGACGATAAAATTAGCAAAATCAGCGGCTTTGCTTATCAGGTGCAATGGTCGTAAAATCGACACCGCATTTACAATTACTGCCGCAGCTTTTCTGAGCAAAGATGCTTTTGTAAATTATACGGCCCACGTAATAAACCGCTGCAATAAATATAACGATGATAAGAATTGCCTGTATGTTCATGCTGCAAAATTAATACATTATATAATACGTACAGACAATTAAAATAGTATATGGTTTACTGATGCATAAATGCAACAGTACCGCCAACCCAGTCAAAATCTTTATTATATCTAACGCCTATCATTTTACCCCTGCTTAGCCGGGCCAGGTTAATGGCAAGGGTGGGTTTTGCATCACCATCGGGCCAAAGATACAGCAAACGTATCTCTACCTTTACGCCGCCATCGGGTGCCTGCAGCACAGGTTCGTAATTTACCTTTTCCTGTAAGATCCAGTTCTCGGGGTCTTTAATATTTTCGATATCGCCGTCCGTAATATCAATGATAACGCCCTGCCCGGCAAAACTAAATAAGGGTTTCAGTACGTAATCCTGCAGGTTTTGCGGAATTTCTTTTAATTCGTGCAAAAACTGTGTTTTTGGGATATAGTCGCCTTTAAGAAAAGGCATGGTGAATTTACTGATGCGGTAAAACCAGTTGGGATGCGCTATCCATTCCACATCGAGCGGCTGCCGGATATCAACCACCTTGTTAAAAATTTCCGGGTCGTTTTCAATTTCATCGAATATCAACCGGTTATAAATACGGCGGATGCGTTGCTTTTCGCCGCCGGCTGTCATATAAAAAAGCTGGTTGCCTTCCTGTATCAGATCGGCCAGGGAGACAACAGGTGTACCTATATAGCCTTCAGTAATGTAAAAATCAACGGCGGTTTTCTGCTTAGGGGCATCTACATCCATAATAACCACCTCTTTTGGATCAAACTGCCCAACAATGGTTTTTTTGAGCAGATCCAGATACCCGCTTTTGCTTAACCCGTTAAAAAATATGGTTTGATTACCATGGATATTAAATGTATGCCGGTAATTTTCTGCCAGATGCACCTGAAAGCCATATAATGATGGAAATCCCTGCATCTCGATAAGTTTGGGTACGATGTTGCCTGCCTGGTCTTTGCAAACTCCAAAATCAAGGGCAATAAAGTGGGAGTGGCCGTTCTCATTAGCTACCCGCCATTGATCGGGAATGGCGCGCTCCGTAAGTTCTTTAAAATCTGGTTGAAGTATAGCGGCCACTATATCATCGCCCGCCCTGATCAGTTTATCCCTAAAATCGTCGGTAAGGTATACCGGTGTTTCGGCAATACGAAATTCTATGGGGTCTTTGAGGCCGGTATTCAGATCTACCAAAAAATCAGCATACTTCTCTGCCGTAAAGTTTTCGTTATGGGTTTTTCTGGCTAATGGGTTCATCGTAATTTATTTTCTGTACGGATAGTTTTACAACCATCCATACAACTGAACATTCTTTCCTACGGCTTACTCCGTTACCTCTACGTGCTGATACTTCAGTATGGCTTCATTTAAAAAGTTAGGGATAATGGTGTTTTGCGTATGCATGATCTTGTCCGGGTCTTCCAACCGTTCAATCATTTCCTGGTACTTGGCTTCGCCATGTTCATTAATCACCTCATCCTTTTTATCTTCGCGCTGTAGCAGCAACTTCATGCCCACAGCATCCGCTTCCGGATGGAACTGTGTAGCTATAAAATACTTATTAAAACGAATAGCCATCATAGCCCTTGGCAAATCAACGTACGGGCGCTCTTTTTCTAACGCCAACACGGTCATACCTAACCGCCCTATCTTTTCCATATCCGGATTGATCACCTGCCAGCTGCGCGAATCAACGGTGTAGAAGGGCTCGTTAAGGCCATCGAACACCTGCTCGGTTTTGCCGTCGGCGGTCATGTGTACCGGTAATATACCGAACGACGGTGAACGCCTTAAACCGATCTCGCCCAGGCCATACCTGCGGCACATTAACTGGAAAGAGTGGCATACAAAAAACACGTGTTTTTTCTTCGGATCAGCGCTTTGATTATGAGCTTCCAGCTTATCTATCAGCTGAAAATATTTCTTTTCCCACTCCGTACCCTCACTATCCAGCGGACTACCCGGACCTCCGCTCGAGATGTAAGCATCAAATTCCAAACCGGGCACTTGTGCTTTTTTGCGAACGTCAAATACCTGGTAGCTTAAATTGAGGGCATGTTTAACCTTATAACGCTCCAGTATATCACGGAAACCCCGCATTCCCTCATTTGCAACGCCATCATACAGATCTAATATGGCAACTTTAATCTCACTCATAAGCCCACTCTAAATCACCCGGTAGGGAAGACTTTTATTTTTCTAATTATTAATATGTTCTTAAACCCTCCCTTCCGGGGAGGGTTTGGGTGGGGCTCTAAATCCCTTTCAGCGTTTGCGATGTGATATAGTCAACCACATCTGCAAAGTTATTATTTTGGTTGTAAACGGCCAGTTGCCTGTCGGCACCGGTGCCGTTCTCCAATATTTTGTGAACATACTGCAGGTCGTCGCGGCAGCCCAGGTCGTCTACCACGTCGTCAATAAAATCAAGCAGTTCCAGGATAAGGGCACGTGTGTTCACTTCCAGCTCTTTACCAAAATCTATCATCTTCCCGTCGATACCATAACGGGCAGCGCGCCATTTGTTCTCGTTGATCAACGCACGGTTATAGGTAATAAACTTCATGTTGCTTTGGCGCAGTTTGTACAGCTTGGCGCAGATGCATTGGAACAAAGCCACAAAGGTCATGGTTTCATCAACCAGCATCGGGCAATCGCATACGCGGAACTCGATGGTTTCAAAGAATGGGTGAACGCGCAGGTCCCACCAGATCTTTTTAGCATTATCAATACAATTAGTTTTTACCAGCAGCTTTACATAATTGTCGTAATCTTCAATGCTGGCAAAGTAATCTGGTATACCTGTTCTGGGGAATTTATCGAACACTTTGGTACGGAACGATTTGTAACCCGTATTTCTGCCTTCCCAAAATGGCGAGTTGGTGCTTAACGCGTAAACGTGCGGTAAAAAGTATCGTGCCTGGTTGGCAATATGGATAGCCATATCACGCGACTGGATGCCCACGTGTACATGGAGCCCAAAGATCAGGTTAGAGCGTGCCGCCTCCTGCAATTCATCCACTATCTCGAAATACCTCGGGTGGTCGGTGATCAACTGGTGTTGCCAGTGCGAAAAGGGGTGTGTACCTGCTGCACCAATGCGCAGGCCGATATCGCCGGCCAGTTGGGCCACGGTGGTGCGTAGCTTGCCTACTTCCTTGCGTGCTTCCTCGGTATTGCGGCAAATATGCGTACCTACCTCAACCACAGCCTGGTGCATTTCGGCCTTTACCTGGTCTTCATGGATCTTTTGGGCACTATCCACAATTTTCTGGTCGTGCGATTGCAGTTCCCTGGTTACAGGGTCAATCACCATAAACTCTTCTTCAACACCTAAGGTAAACTTGTTCATAATTGGTTAGGGGTTTGGGGTTGTTCTTCAAAAATATGTCATTTCGAACGAGGTACGAGGAGAAATCCTGTCAAAGATACAGGTGGTGAACTTTGCATCACAAACAAGATTTCTCGTCGCTACGCTTCCCTCAAAATGACAATCATTATATTATTTCTTTGCGGCTTTTTTAGGTGCTGCTTCTTTCTTTGCGGCCGGTTCCTTTTTTGGTGCGGCCGCTTTCTTTTTCGGTTTCGCTTCATCGGTAATGGCGTGGTCAACCGCGCCTACCGATACATCATCGGCTTTGGCTGCTTTTGCTGCCGCAATAAGTGGCTTGCCGTTTGCGCCTGTTTTAACATACTCACCCCAGGTAAGGTTGTCGCGATCGTCTCTTTGGGCTTTGGCGCGTTCAATTGCATAATTTGCAGCGGTTTCTACCACCCATTCAAAGTTGTCTTGGCCTACGCTGGTAACTTCGGCATCAGGGGCAGGGTTGCAGAAATCAATAGCGTAAGGGATGCCATCCCGAACGGCAAATTCAACCGTATTAAAATCGTAACCTAAATATTGGTTCAATTGCAAAACGTATTTGGTAATAGTATCCAGCATTTGTTTAGATGCCGGTGCCTTGCCATGTTCGTAGCGCAGGTGGTGCGGGTTACGCGGCTCGTACTGCATAATGCGCACATGTTTGCCGCCAATGCAGTAACAGCGGAAGTAATCATCAAAAATGATCTCTTCCTGCAGCAGCATTACCAGTTGCTTGGTTTCGGCAAATTTTGCCCAAAGGTCTTCCTTATCGCTAATTTTATACACATCGCGCCATCCGCCGCCGTCAAAGGGTTTCATGTACGCCGGGAAGCCAACGTAATCAAATATGGCGTCCCAATCCAGCGGGAAAGCCAGGTTGCGGAACGATCTGTCGGTAGTACTGTCCGGATGATCTTTTGAAGGTAACAAAACTGTTTTTGGTACCGGTACGCCCAGCTTAACTGCTAACGCGTTGTTAAAGAATTTCTCGTCGGCGCTCCACCAGAAGGGGTTATTAATAACCGCCGTACCGGTGATGGCCGCATTTTTTAAAGATGCGCGGTAAAACGGAACATCCTGAGAGATCCTGTCGACAATTACCGAGTAGCCTAACGGCTCGCCCTGCATCATCTTGTCTATGCGTACAAATTCCGCGCTGATGTTTTTCTCGCCCTTCTCGTTAATCCTGTCTACAAATGCCTGTGGGAAGGAATTTTCCTGCCCGAATAAGATGCCTATTTTTTTCATGGTAGTATATATTTGGTGGCCTGGCTGTGTTGCCTTTGGCCGGTTAATGTCTTTGTTTGGTGGCCTGTTTTCGGTGGTCTGGATTGTGTTGCCTGTTGCCCGTTCCATCCCTGAAACCCCACTCCTCGCACCCCGCGCCTGAATCCTCATCCCTGAAACCCGGCTCCCTACTTTATCGTACTCAAATAATGCGGGAACATTTCACGCCAAATCGGCCAGTCGTGACTGGCGTAGGGGCGGATGTCCAGCCAGTGGTTAATGCCCTTTGCGTTAAGGATGTTTGACATATTGATGTTATAATCCTTGCACATATCATGTTCTGATGTGCCCAGGATAATGTTCATGCGCCACAGCCACTCGTTATTGCTGCCGGGTACAAAATCAACCGGGTTATTGTAATATATGTTATCATCATGGTGGCCGTCGCTAAACATCTTAATATCGAACGCGCCGCCCATGGTAAAAAGGTGCGCCACCAGCTCGGGGTGTTTAAAGGCGAAATTGGCTGCATGGTAACCGCCAAAACTGCAACCTGCCATGGCTACGCGGCCTACGCCGGTTTCGTGTTGCGCCCAGGGGACTAATTCATCCGTCAGCATTTTATCGTACCAGGTATAGTTATGGGCACGTTCTGCCGGGTGGATGCCCTTATCATACCAGCTGCGGTCGTCAATCGTATCGGGGCAATAGATCTTCACCAGGCCCTCGTCAATGAACCAACGGGCGGTGTCTATCAGCCCAAAATCTTTATTTTGATGAAAGCGACCACGTGTCGTTGGAAAAAGGATCACGGGGTAACCACGGTCGCCAAAAACCAGCATTTCCAGGTCGGTATTTAAATTGGGCGAGTGCCACCGGTGATATTGCTCAGTCAAATTGTTGTGTTTAAGAGGTTAAGATAACTGCTTTGTATGTAAATGTCAACACTGTGCCAAAT
The DNA here is from genome assembly GCF_964263795.1 of Mucilaginibacter sp. GTDB lineage: Bacteria > Bacteroidota > Bacteroidia > Sphingobacteriales > Sphingobacteriaceae > Mucilaginibacter. The sequence continues at coordinate 53,416 of NZ_CAXVWK010000121.1, read as the reverse complement.
AATTCTGTTTTAGTTAATTTAATAAAAGCATAGCCGTACTTTTGTTCCCTTAATAATTTTTATACTTGCCATGTACTACAGTACAGATACTGAAATGAAGATAGCAGAACAGGAAATAACTATAACATCAGCCCACTTACAGCGCGACGTTACCTGCACCCTGCTGATGCCCGAAGAGGGCGCGTTTGCCGAACCCCTGAACCTGCTTTTACTGAATGACGGCCAGGAATTGGAAAACCTGAAGCTAATAAATACCCTTGAAAACCTTTACGACCGCAATTGTATTAAGCCGCTGCTGGTAGTTGCCATACACGCCGGCGAGGAGCGCCTGCAGGAATATGGTATCGCTAACAAGCCTGATTTTAAGAAACGCGGCGCAAAGGCCGACTTGTACACCAAATTTATTACTGCCGAATTACTGCCGTTTATTACCGAACATACGGGAATAGAGCATTTTGAAAGTACCGCATTCGCGGGATTTTCGCTGGGTGGCTTAACCGCTATGGATATTGCCTGGAATAACCCGGATTTATTTGACAGGGTAGGCGCGTTCTCGGCCTCGTTTTGGTGGAGGAGTAAAGACCTTACCAAAGGCTACACTGCAGACGACCGCCTGATGCACAGTGTGATCAAAAAAACTGCGGGCAAACCCGATCTGAAATTTTGGCTGCAAACCGGTACCAAAGATGAAACTGCCGACCGCAACAAGAACGGTATCATTGATTCTATTGATGACACTATCGACGTGATAAAAGAGCTGCTGGCCAAAGGTTACGAACGCCCTGCCGACATTCAATACCTGGAAATTTTGGGCGGTACCCATGATCCCGAGACCTGGGGCAAAGCCATGCCTAAGTTTTTGCAGTGGGCGTTTGGGAAGTAGGCTTTTGTAGCGGTATTGTGGTTTGAGGATTCTGGTTTGCGGAGCGGAGTTTGTTCTTATTAACCGAGCGGAATTGGCCGCACCTCCCCATAACCTACTATGTCTTTGCGGGGAGCGGTAGCGACGTGGCGATCTCATCTATGTAATCACCCCTTACGTATAGCAGAATCTCCATCCTCATCCTGTAAATTCTTTAAATCCGTTAATTCAGGTTCAGACAACTTGCTACAGCTGCCGCAGCTATTTCCGTTTGAGAGGGGCAGGGGGTGTTTAACTCCTGTCCGTTTGTACCTTGTCCGAACATGCCGAACGAAGTGAACAAACAATTTATAAAAATATTTTGCTTTATTGAACAATGTTCATTTATTTTGTTGTAAGTAAACAAATGACCACTGCCAACCGTAAAATAAAAGAAAAAGAAGAGCTGAAGACGCTGATACTAAACAGCGCCCGTAAACTTTTTGTGGAGAAGGGTGTCGCGCAGACGACTATCCGCAGTATCGCGCAGGAAATTGACTACAGTGTGGGCACGGTTTACGTTTATTTTAAAGATAAGAACGCCATCCTGAACGAATTGCACATACAGGGATTTGCACAGCTGGGCCTGAAGTTTGATGTGCTGCGCCATGTGGAAGACCCACTGGAAAGGCTTATCGCTATGGGGCGATTATATATCGAATTTGCTATGGCAAACCCGGATATGTACGAACTGATGTTTACCCTAAAGGCCCCGATGGAAGTGCTTAACAGCGCGAATGACGAAGAGTGGAAGGAGGGGATAAGTGCCTTTACTTTTTTGAAGGCAACCGTACAGCAATGCATAGACCAGCATCATTTTAAGGGGCATCTGCCCGAGCCGCTTACCTTTATGATATGGGGTGTGGTGCACGGCATGTGCAGCCTGCACATCAGCAACCGTATAGAAGGTGTGCGCCTTAACAACGCGGCCCAGGTGGTACCGGCGGGTTTCGAAGAATTTGTAAAGATGATAAAACTGTTATAACCTTTTTTTGCCCTTTTAATGAACATTGTTCAAATAATAAACATAGATCAATAAATTAATAAAAACATGATAAATTATTTTATTACCACCCTTAAAATGCGCAACGAGCCTTTATTTTATTTTGGGCTGATGTGCCTGCTTACCGCCGCTGTACTTATCGTTATAGCGCGGGGCAGCCAGTTACAGGTAACGGGCTCCAACGCCTGGTACAAACCCATTAAGTTTGCCCTGTCTATAAGCGTTTTCTGCTTTACCATGGGCTGGTTTTGCTGGTACCTGCAAATGCCCCGGCAGGTTAGCATTTACAGCTGGGCTACCATAATTTTTTTGGCTTTTGAATTAGTGTATATAACCTACCAGGCAGCAAGGGGGCAGCAGTCGCACTTTAACCGCAGTACGCCGTTGTATTCTGTGCTTTATACGGGTATGGCCTTTGCTGCTACTGCAGTTACCCTGCATACGGCTTACATCGGGATTTTATTTTGCAGCCGGAGTTTCCCGCAGTTGCCCGATTATTACTTGTTCAGCATCCGTTTAAGCATTTTTTTGTTTGTGATATTTGCTTTTGAAGGCGCCCTGATGGGCGGCATGAACGCCCATACCATTGGTGGCCCCGACGGCAGCCGCGGCATCCCCTTCCTGAACTGGAGCCGCCAGTTTGGCGACGCCCGAATTGCTCACTTTATTGGTATGCACGCCCTTCAGGTATTGCCGCTGCTGGCCTATTACGTTTTAAAGGATGTTAGGCTCACATTGTTCTCTGCGGTTATTTATACGGCAATGGCTGTAATTGTATTGGCGCAGGCATTGAGCAGGATGCCGTTGGTGAGGGGGTGAAGATGTGGTGACTAGTTTTCTAACAGTGAGATATACCAGTATTAAGATCTTTTAAGAATGCTGTAGGTAAAAAGCAATTACAATAATTCGATTTGTCCAACATTAACATCTTTAACTTACGAACGTGTAATAATTTAATATTGGAATGTCCATTATAATCCAATTTGTTGTTTAAGGGTTTTATAAAGATTTGATTGTCCCCCAGACCCTGGAATAAATCTGGTTCTATTGAAATCTTCATCTCTTAAAGTGGCTAAGTTAAAATAAGTAGTATAACTTCTTGCCTCTATAACAGCGCCAATTGGACCAATTTTTAAATATAAATCATGAAATAGGTTCATTAAGGCAATGAAGCCTGTTGATTTATTTAATATCATTTCTGGTTCAACAACATTCCATGCCGTAGGCCAGCGTTTTTGTACAGCTTCAAAGTATTCTAATATAATTTTTGCTATGGTACTGTCTTGCTTATCAATAAATAAGTTCCTTAAAGGTCGAGTTTGCAAATCTTTATCATCAAATTTAGCTGGTACCTTTCCTCTTTTATAAATGTCACGATCCGTCATTGGATCTTTTGATAATAATTTAATTAACGCATCGGCAAATGTAGCCTGTGTTATTGTTTCCTTTTCCTTATCATTTGCGGTTCCTAAAATTTTTATTTTATTATTAAATGGACTTCCAACTTTTTGATTTAATGCTCTAACGATATTGTGAGCCGTTTTTTGAGGGCTTCGATGTGTAGCAAATTCAAAGAGATCGGCCACTAAAGACTTGTTAACAGCTGTTTGTGTTTTATTGATAGTGGCGAAAACTATCGCCTGGTCCTCCAATTCCATTCCTACGAAGATGGTTACGTTGATTTGAAAAGTTTGGCCGCCTTGACTATAATTTTCTAACCCAGCAATTCTATGTTGACCATCCAAAACTTTGGCAATATTATCCTTAAACGGAAGTCTCATTAAACCCGTTTTTGAGTCATAGCCAATTATGTCTTGCGCATTGATATGTAGAATCACGCTTGTTGGAAATGTTGCATCAACCATATTTACATATTTACCGATCTCTTTAGCACGGTTGGTTGAAAGCTCTCTTTGGATACCTGTGTAAACTTCAACTTCACGCATCTCATTTCCAGTTTCTAACCTTCTTATGTCAGCATAAGAAATTGTAATTAGATCTTCATGGTTCATTACCCCAACATAAAATTCGCCAATAGGTTGAATGCATTTTAAACATGTAAAAACTATTTCCTGTTCCATATTAAATATCATTGACAATGTTATCTACATCCTGCTTACTGATTTTTTCAACATCAACTTGGGGATAAGTTTTTAAGAAGTCGATAAATACGCTTCTATAACTTGCAAGAACAGCTATAAAAAAAATTATCAGGGAATAAATTCGTATAAAAGGCAAATCAATACCGGCATTTAATTTCAATAATTGAACACAATATATAATAGCATATGATGTTGAACAGATTATTAATAACCATATACATAATGCGCTTAAGATTTTATCATGCATTTTTTTAATTGATGCTGTATTTTCTCCAAACAGAAACAGCGCGCCTGTGTATAATCCAGACGCAAAAATCAAAAATTCACCTTCGTCTAAAAAAGACTCTATTTTGTCATACTTTTTTAAAAAAAGTATTGGGATAAGGGAAAGTATAAAAGGGAGAACAACTCCCAATACGTTATAAGAAAAAGCTTTGATCGTCTTTCCTAGATGCTTTCGTTTGTGAAAAGTCATTACTTTAATAGTTTTTTATGATTAATTCTTCAACGACTTTTCTTTCAGATTTACAATTGACATATCTATAAGTGCTTATTTTACTTATGTTCCAGCTTTTATATAAATTTTGAATAGAGTTTATGTTTGCATTTGAGATCATAACTTTAGCACCTCGGTCACTCAGCAATTTCGCATAGGATGCTAATTCTTGTTGCTTAGTAGAAGAAAATTTGTCTATTGTGTAATGTTGAAAAAAAGATGTATCGTTTAATGGGGGATAAGGCGGATCAAGGTAAATAAAATCGTTGTAGTTGATTTTGTCAATAATGTCCTCATACATGCAATTGTGCATGTCACAATTAAGTAGTTTTCGCTGTACTTTCTTAAGATAAGGTAGATCTGGTATAGCTGGGTTTATTTTCCCAAATGGTACATTATATTCCCCTTTTTTGTTAACCCTAAAAATTCCATTAAAAGATGTGTGTACTAAAAAAATGAATGTTGCGGCTTGCTCAGAAGTGAAAATTTCCCTTTCTCTATTAAACTTAGATCGCAGTAAATAATAGTGTTCTTTAGAAATATTTTTTTTGAAAAAGCTAAGGTGGTCGAATATTTCTTCAGGGGAAGTCTTAATTCTTTCATAGGCGTTAATCAAATGTGGATTTATATCGGAAATTACACTTGATCTAAAATTGTTAAAAAAAAATAAAGAGCCTGCGCCAACAAATGGCTCGAAATATTTACCAAATCCATTCTTGGGCAAGTTTTCAGATAAAACTTTAACTAAGTTTTGCTTTCCACCAGCCCACCTAATAAATGGTTTTAAAGGTTCGAAGTTCTCTGTGACTTTTTCTATACTGTTATCCGTAACCTTGTGTAAGTTGAGCATATTATTAAGGAGTTGCAATTCTACGCATTTTGTTTCACGCTAACTATTACGAGGTCATTCATGCTATCTTTAAATCTAAAAAATATTTTACAATTTACAATACGTATTTCTACGCAATCTTAAATTAATTGCAGATTAAATAGTTGCTTCAAATTTTTGATTTATAGCAAATGTTAAATTTATTTAAAGTTAAAAGTATTTAAGTCACATTTTTTAATTAGCGTAATTCCTGTTCTTTGCGTTAGGGATTGCAGCGGATACCGGCTTTGCGCCTAAGGCCTGCAGGCGCATGAGCGGAAAGCCCGGGCCGCAGGTAACGCCACACAACTTTCCTTGCATTTTAAGAATTCATCCCTCCGTTGCTTGCAATCACACGGGTTATCAGTCCCTTTGTTACTCACCATTTCCGGATATGCAAAAGCTGCTATAAATTGCCAATTGTAACAACGCGTAGTCAGCAGCGTCTTACCGGTACAATTCAATTACCATCATGAAAAAATTTCAACTGTCAGCAGTTTGTGTGTTAGTCACCATCATCTTCTTTTCGGGGAGGGTTTCGGCACAAAGTAAGGACGCGTATACCTATCAGATAAGCGATCAGAAGCTGTACAACACCATCCTGCATATGGATAGCGTTTATTTTACAGCTTATAACACCTGCGATATGGCAACCCAGGCGGCGGTATATGCAGATAGTATTGAATTTTACCATGATAAGGGCGGCCTCATGACCTCTAAACAAGCCCTGCTGGATGCGCTCAAAAATAACATTTGCGGCAAGGTAACGCGTGTGCTGGTAAAGGGCAGTGTAGAAGTTTACCCTATTGCAGGCTTTGGCGCGGTAGAGATAGGGCTGCACCAGTTTATTAACCATGCCGAGAGCGAAACGCCATCCAAGCCCGATAAATTTATTGTGATATGGCGCCTGCGCAATGCCAAGTGGCAAATAACAAGGGTGGTAAGTTTGCATTAATAAAGGTTTCCTAAGTTGTTAGTACCAACATACGGACGGACAAAGAACACTAATAAGCTTTTAGAGCCTGATGAACGGGACGATGACCGCTAAAACCGGCATAGCGTAACGCACGGGTGGCACCACAATTGAAGAAGCACTAACTTACAAAGGGCGGAACCAAGCCGGCAGTTTCTTTTGGTTACTTTTTCTTTGCTGCCAAAGAAAAGTAACATCCACAAACGCTTAATTGCTCACTGCCATTCCTAACGGAGCACCAAAAGCAATAATCTTTATCACCAACCTTGTCTGTACTCAAAACCTATCACCATGTTATCCAACAATTAACTCTCCATCAAACAATTGTAAAACGCACGGCAGGTTTCTTTATACCATTTATAAACCGTATCTTTGCGCCAAATTTAGAGGCCGCATTTTATGCAAAAAATAAGAAATATAGCGATCATCGCACACGTTGACCACGGTAAAACCACATTGGTTGACAAAATTTTACACAGTTGCGCTATCTTTCGTGATGGCCAGGAAACTGGTGAACTAATATTAGATAACAACGACCTGGAGCGCGAGCGTGGTATTACCATCGTATCAAAAAACGTTTCGGTTATGTACAAAGATGTTAAGATCAACATCATTGATACCCCGGGTCACGCCGATTTTGGCGGCGAGGTTGAGCGTGTATTGAAAATGGCTGATGGTGTATTGTTATTGTGTGATGCTTTTGAAGGCGCTATGCCTCAAACCCGCTTTGTAACCCAAAAGGCTTTGGCGTTAGGCTTAAAACCTATTGTGGTTGTAAACAAGGTAGATAAAGAAAACTGCCGCCCTGAAGAGGTTTACGAGCAGATTTTTGAATTGTTCTTTAACCTTGAAGCTACCGAAGATCAATTGGATTTCCCGGTTATCTACGGATCAAGCAAACAAGGTTGGATGAGTACTGATTACAAACAACCTACAGAAGATATTTTCCCGTTGATGGATGCTATTTTAGCAAACATACAACCGCCACCAATAAGTGAAGGTACTTTGCAAATGCAGATCACCTCGTTAGATTACTCGTCTTTCGTAGGCCGTATCGCAATTGGCCGCGTGGCTCGTGGTACTATCAAAGAGAACCAGCCGGTATCTTTGGTAAAACGCGATGGCACTATCCAAAAATCACGTATTAAAGAGCTTTACACTTTCGAAGGTTTGGGTAAAGTAAAAGCAACATCTGTTAGCGCAGGTGATATTTGTGCTGTTGTAGGTATAGATGGTTTTGACATTGGCGATACCATTGCCGATTTCGATAAACCGGAGCAACTGGAGGTTATTCATATCGATGAGCCTACCATGAATATGTTGTTCACCATCAACACATCACCTTTCTTTGGTAAAGAGGGTAAGTTTGTAACCTCTCGTCACCTACGTGACCGTTTGTACAAAGAGATGGAGAAAAACCTGGCACTAAAGGTTGTTGAAACCGAGTCGCCGGATTCTTACCTGGTTTACGGTCGTGGTATCCTCCATTTATCGGTATTGATCGAGACCATGCGTCGCGAAGGTTACGAGTTACAGGTAGGCCAGCCGCAGGTTATCGTTAAAGAAATTGACGGTGTTAAATGTGAGCCGGTTGAAACCCTTATTGTTGATGTACCGGGTGATGTTGCAGGTAAAGTTATTGAGCTGGTAACACAGCGTAAAGGCGACCTGTTGGTAATGGAGCCAAAAGGCGATTTACAGAACCTAGAGTTTGATATCCCAGCACGTGGTATCATTGGTCTACGTAATAACGTATTAACTGCAACAGGTGGCGAGGCTATTATGGCCCACCGCTTTAAGGCATACGAGCCTTGGAAAGGTCAGATCCCCGGCAGGTTAAATGGTGTATTGGTTTCTATGGATACCGGTAAGACAACTGCTTTCGCTATTGATAAATTACAAGATCGTGGCAGGTTCCACATCGATCCGGGAGTTGATGTTTACGAAGGTCAGGTATTAGGCGAGCACATCCGCGATAATGATTTGGTTATTAACTTAACCAAAGGCAAGCAGTTAACCAACATGCGTGCATCTGGTAGCGATACCAACGTACGTATTGCGCCGGCTATCAAATTCTCTTTAGAGGAGTCTATGGAGTATATCCAGGCTGATGAGTACATTGAGGTTACGCCTCAAAGCATCCGTTTACGTAAGATCTATCTGAACGAAAACGAGCGCCGCATTAACGCTAAAAAATTCCAGAGTCAGTAAGCTATCCTTATTTGCTTTGATAAACATTAAAAAGGCTGTCATTAATTTGGCAGCCTTTTTTTGTGCCTTAAGTAGCAAACAGGAAAAAGCAACCTGTTCAACAAAACTGTCATTTCGAACGAGCGATAGCGAGGAGAAATCTTCTGCGATAAGTAACTATTGAACAGTTCTTCGTTAGGGATGGTTTAACGGTATCGTCGTCAGTGGATGTTCATTTCTTTTCTCTCAAAAGAAACGAACCAAAGAAAAGTCGCGGCTTGGTTCCGCCCTGTCAATGTCTGTGGGCCATCAGAGCCTATGCCACCCGTGCGTTACCTATCCCGCAGAGGAGCGGTTTCGTTCTGCTACTACGTTTGCGATGCTGATTTTCGGCGTACGACCTCTCGCTCCCTACTTCCCAACCCGCTCTTCTCTCACATCTTAATTCTACTATCTTTGCGCTACAATCATGCGTATTCCCAGCATTCCAGGTTTTGATCAGCAAGCTTTAGAAAAGTATTTTAAAAATACGGGGATGACCTTTATAGGCAAGGTAGGTAGCCTGCTTATAAAAATGCTGGTAGGCATTGCCGTTGCACGTTACCTCAGTAAAGATAAGCTGGGTATTATTACCGGTGGCATTACTTACATCTATCTGTTCTCGGCTTTGGCTACACTTGGGCTGGATCAGTTTGTAGTAAAAGAGCTGCACCAGTTTCCGAGGCATCGGGATCGTATTTTGGGTACTGCCTTTTGGATGAAGGTGATGGCAGGGCTTGCCGTTATTCCGCTGATCTGGCTTTGTTATCAGGTTTACCCCGCCAAGGGCACGCCTTACAATTACGTTTTCATCTTTTCTATCATCGGCATTGTACAGGCTTTTAATGTTATTGATTCGTACTTTCAGTCAGAGGTACAGTCAAGGTACATTATGCAAGTGCAGGTTACGGGCAACTTGTTATCTGCTGCAATTAAGCTGGTGCTTATTTATTTAAAGATGCCACTTATTGCCTTCGTTTATGCCTACGCTTTAGATTTTGTGCTGATAGCCATTGGCTATTATTTTACCTATCAGCGTAAGGGGCGCAATATTTTTAAATGGGGATACAACGGACAGCTGGCAGGTAAACTGCTGCAAAATTCATGGCCGCTCATTATCTCCGGCGTTATGGTATCGCTGTATATGAAAATAGATCAGTTGATGATCCAGAACATAGCGGGTACCAAAGAAGCAGGGGCTTACGCTACGGTGGCATCGCTTAGCGAAGCCTGGAACTTTATACCAACGGTAATTGTAACCACGCTGTTCCCCGCAATTCTTAATGCCCGGCGGGATGATCTGGAGCGGTACAAAAAACGCATCCAAAATCTTTACGACTTAATGGTATACCTAAGCCTGCCTGCCGCGCTTATAATTACCTTTGCATCGCCGTTGATATATAAACTCTACACGCCCGAGTATGCCTATGCTGCGCCGGTACTGTCTGTGCATATCTGGTCGGGTGTGTTTGTGTTTTTAGGGGCGGCAAATAGCCAATACCTTATCGCCGAAGGTTACACCAAACTTACTTTTATACGCACAGGTTTCGGGGCAATAGTAAACATCATACTAAATCTTATACTTATCCCTAAAATGGGTATGATGGGTGCAGCCATTGCTACACTGGTGGCTTATGCCGGCTCGGCATTTTTTGTGCTTTTTATTCCAAAAGTTAACCGGCAGGGCGTGATGATGTTTAAATCATTATTTTTAATTTCACTGTTTCAAAAAATTACAAAGCGTTGAGCACATTTTCATCACTTATGGAGGTAATATCCAACCCGTCGCATTTGCGGTCGTTGCTGTCGTTCAATAAAAAGGGCTACCTGGATGATGTCGGCTGGTTCAAAGCGTTCGATAGCAAGTCGCCGGTAGACCGCGATGGCAATCCCATCCCCTGGGTTACCTACTCGTTCATCGATTTTATTATAAGCCGTTTAGGTAAGCAACATACCGTGTTTGAGTTTGGATCAGGTAACTCTACCTATTTTTACGCTAAATATGCAGGGGTAGTGGTATCGGTAGAGCATGATAAGGAGTGGTTTGACAAAATTGAGAAATCTGACCGCAAACCGGATAATTCGGAGCTGATATTTACCGAACTGGTGCGTGGCGGCGATTACTGCCAGATGCCCATTAAGTTAGAAGAGAAATTCGACATCATTATTGTTGATGGCCGCGACAGGGTAAACTGCTGTAAGCAAGCCGTAGAAGCATTGACTGATAGCGGAGTTGTAGTGCTGGATGATTCGGAAAGGGAAGTGTATAAGGAAGGGGTTGATTTTTTGGTAGCAAAGGGCTTTAAGCACTTGCCATTCAGCGGGATATCGCCAGGTTTATTTTACCGCAAATCTACCTCAGTTTTTTACCGATCAAATAATTGCCTGGGTATTTAATATGGCGGCAGATAAGCTAAGCGGCAATGTAAAAACCGCCTATGATGAATTTTACCAGAAACATGACGAGGCCTGGCGCATGCTGGGTGCCAAATATAAAGCGCAGCACATTGTTGACGTTTGTAAAGGGCAAACTTTTGCCAAAGTGCTTGAAGTAGGCGCCGGCGATGGCAGTATACTGAAATATTTATCGGACTGGAATTTTGCACCTGAATATTATGCGGTAGAGATAAGCGATAGCGGGGTTAAGCACATCCGGTCAAGGCAGATTAAGGGGCTGGTATCCGTACAAGAGTTTGATGGATATAAACTTCCCTTTGAGGATAATAGCTTCGACCTGATCATCCTATCGCACGTGTTAGAGCATGTGGAGCACGAGCGCATGCTGCTGCGCGAGTTAAAGCGCGTAAGCCGTAGTTTTGTTATAGAAGTACCCATCGACTACAAGCATGGGGTAGACAAGCGAATAAAGCACTTCCTGGCTTATGGGCACATCAATGTTTATACCCCTACATCTTTAAGATATTTGTTGCAAACGGAGGGTTTCGAGGTAGTGGCAGACCTTACATCGATGATAGAGCCCGAGGTTACACTGTTTAATACCTATGTAAACCAAAAGAAACCTAAAGGAATAGTAACAGGAATGAAAATAGCGATGGAGTATTTTGCCAAAACAGCCGTTGCTAAGTTAGGCGGGCATAAATGGCACGAGAAATTGGCCAATGCTTATACCGTACTGTGCAATAAAAATGATAAACAGGCTGATATATTTTAACGCTAAAATTTAATTAATCGACAAGGCGTAATAAGGCGTAGTTACTTGGTGCCTCTTGTCTGTGTATTACTAACTCGAATCATTAACTCAATCGATCATTAGTTGGCCCACCTGGCACCCATAGCATTATTTGTTTACAACCGGCCCGATCATACGCGCCGTACCATTAGCTATTTGCAAAAAAACGAGCTTGCATCAGATTCGCGCTTGTTCATTTTTTCCGACGGAGAGCGAACGGAAAAAGACAGGGCTGCTGTAACCGAGGTAAGGGAACTGACCGAGGCGATAGAAGGGTTTAAATTCGTAAAGGTGATTAAGCGCGATAAAAACCTGGGGCTGGCAAACTCGATCATTAGCGGCGTTACCGAACTGGTAAACGAGTACGGCAAGGTTATCGTTTTTGAGGACGATCTGCTGTCATCACCCTATTCCTTACGTTTTTTTAACGATGCGCTAATGCGGTACGCCGATGATGAACAGGTGATGCACATTGGTGCTTATATGTTTGACCTTGCGGATAAAACATTGCCCGAAACCTTCTTTTTTCGTGCCGCATTTAGCTGGGGTTGGGCAACATGGGCACGATCATGGAAGCATTTTGAACCAGATATCGATCAGTTGATGTCGCAGTTTGATGATACCAAGATCAAACAATTCTCGATAGAGGGCACCATGAATTTCTGGAAACAGATGCAGGGTTTCAAGACGGGTAAAAACAACTCCTGGGCTATCCGGTGGTATGCTTCTATATTTCTTAAGGGCGGGCAAACACTTAACCCTTCACACTCACTTATTCACAACATTGGGCATGACGGCTCGGGCGTGCATTCCAATATCGAAAACATGTACCAGGTACAGATAGCCAGAAAGCCGGTTACGCAGTTCCCAACTATGGTGGCCGAAAACCCCGAGGCTTACCGGGCTATCCGGCAGTTCCTGAAAAACCGCAAGGGTACTTTTTTGCAACGGGGCATGCGTTTCATCAAACAGCTAAAAATAAAATACCTGGCAAAGTGAACGGCCTAATAATATGTATGTTAATAATATAAATATTGTTAATAAATAAAAATCTGTTACCTCACTGGTGTAATTTGCCCAGATATTATATTTGGTTAATTATTATTATCTTCCTATACCAATTGTTCTTTATGATATAATGAGATCAGTAAAAACTTAAAAGAGAAGGCCGCCCGGTTTTCTCTTTTTTTGTTTATGAAACATTGGTTCGTTTTTTGGTGTTATGCTTAAAAAAACTAAACCATGATAGACGAGAAAGACACCGCACCAGCTGCAAACGACGGCAAATATGAATTTCAGCTGCACTACTCGGGCCGTGAAGTGCCTTGCACTGTAGTAAAAGAGCAAAATAAAGTAAGTATATGCATTGAAGATAAGATCAATGCCGAAATAACCGTGCAACCTGACGGGGCATGGGTACAGACCGGCGGGAATGACCTGCCCGACTCTGCCGTAGATTATATCAAAAAACGTATCTTAGGATAATAAATCATTTAAAAACAAAACGATATGGCACTATACTAAAAAGTATGGTGCCATATTTTTATATCCGCTGCATGGCCATTAATTACCTTAACCAAACCCTTCGTATCCTTGCTTTATTTGTACTGGTATTTGCTATTCTGTTTTTTGGGCGCACCGTGCTTATTGCGCTTACATTTGGAGCCGTACTTGCCATGTTACTTTTGCCTGTTTGCCAATGGCTGCAGCGTAAAGGCGTTAGCAACGGCCTGGCATCAACCTTAAGCGTAGTAGCATTGCTGGTATTGGTAGGCGCTGTGATTACCTTGCTGCAGTACCAGTTAAGCGGCCTGGTAGAAGATTTGTCGAAGATTGAGGAAAGGGTAGGCGAGCTTGTTGCAGGGCTTAAAAGCTACGTAAAGCAGCATTTTGGCATCTCGCACCAGGAGCAGCAGAAGATCATAAAAGAACAGCAGGGCAGCGGCATGGGTAAAGTTGCCGGCATTGTAACCGGTTTACTGGGCTCAATGGCCGGTATTATGGTAGATGCGATCTTGGTATTGGTTTACACATTCCTGTTCATTTTCTTCCGTGGCCACTTTAAGCAATTCCTGTTGCGACTGTTTAAGCCCGAGAACCGCGAAACTACCCGCGAAGTACTGCAAAATGCAGGGAAGGTAACCCAAAGCTACCTGGGTGGTTTAGGGTTGATGATAGTGATGCTTTGGGTAATGTATGGAATAGGGTTTACCATTGCAGGCGTAAAGAACGCCTTGTTTTTTGCTGTGCTCTGCGGCATACTGGAGCTGGTACCTTTTGCAGGTAATATTACCGGCACATCTATCACGGTACTAATGGCCCTTGCCCAAAGCGGCGATACTAAAGTTGTTATCGGTGTGATAATTACCTATGGGTTGGTGCAGCTTATTCAAACTTACCTACTGGAGCCTTTAGTTGTTGGCGACCGGCTCAACATCAATCCGCTGTTTACCATCCTGATAATTGTTATTGGCGAGGCTGTGTGGGGTATCCCGGGGATGGTACTTGCCGTACCGTTGCTGGGCATATTCAAAATCATTTGCGATAACGCCGAACCCCTGCATGATATTGGTTTCTTAATAGGTCCGCCTAAGGAAAAGAAAGGCGAAGAAGGCAACTTTTTAACCCGGTTATTTAAAAAGAGCAAGTGATCAACCCAGCACTTCTTCCAGTACCTCGTGCGATTTGATGTTGCCGAACCCCTCTATATGCATGGCGTAATATTCAAGTATTTTGCTGATCAGGTAACGGCGCTCATCGTTGTTAAGCTTAATGGCTTCCAGGTGGCCGAACCCGTTGCTCAGCAAATTGTAAAAATTACTGGTATGCGGCGGCGACAGGTACGATGAGCTATCCGGCTTATAGTTGCTGAATACGCCATCCTTCATATCAAAGTAACTGGCGTTTTGCGATTGCGTGCCATGAGGGTAAAAACCCAGATAACGCGTGAGCTGAATGAGGAATACCAGGTGAAAATTAGCCAGCCCTTTATCGGTATGGTCCAGCAGTTCAATGGCATTAAAAATAAAATCAAAACTTTTCTCGTCGGCAACCTGCTGTTTAATTGCTTTGTACAGCACCTCGTTCAGGAACATAGCCAGGCAGCTTTTTATAATATCGTAAGGGATGGTTTGCAATTGGGGCGAGTTTTTCAGCTCAGCAATGCGCTGGATGTTACCGGCGGACTTATGATACACCACCATATCCAGCAGGCTGAGCGGCTGCAGCATATTGCGACTGATCTTGGCCTTTGGCTTGCGCGCGCCATTGATGATGTAGGATTGCAGCCCGAATTTTTCTGTAAATACCTGCACTACTACGCTGCTTTCGCTATAGTCGGTAGTTTTGAAAACGATGCCCCTGGTTTTATGCAGCATTTACAAGCGCTAATAATTTAGGGACGAAAATGATAATGCCGGTAATGAGTGAAAATACCGCCACCACCAGGGCTGCCGCCGCCGCAACATCCTTTACATGCCCGGCCAGTTTGTTATAGCCCGGCGATACCAGGTCGACTAAAGCTTCAATTGCAGTGTTCAGAAGTTCGGCCACCAGCATGAGCATGATGCATAACATTACCCATTGCCATTCATCGCCACTGATGTGCAAAAATAGCCCGAAAGCGATAGCCAGTATTGCCGCAAATACATGGATCCTGAAATTTTGCTGCGTTGTAAATGCATACCTGATCCCTTTAAATGCAAAGCCAAAGCTTAAGAGCAGTTTTTTCATCAGCGGTAAATTTAACAATATTGCCATAAAAAAAGCCTCCCCGGTTAATTGGGAAGGCTTTGAATATTTAAGCGATAAATGGTTCGTTATTCTTCAACCATTTCGCTGTTTGGGCTGGCTTCTTCTATCGTTTCCTGTTTAAAGTAACGGTTTTGATTAAGCAAGATCAAAATTACCCCTACGGAGATGGCCGAATCTGCCAGGTTGAACACCGGGCGGAAGAAGATATAATCTTGTCCTCCCCATATGGGTACCCATTTAGGGAAAATGCCGGATAATAAAGGGAAATAAAACATATCTACCACACGGCCATGAAATAATGGCGCGTAATTATATATAACACCATAAAATGCCGAGTCGATAATATTACCTATTGCACCTGCAAGAATCAACGCTACTACCATAATTAATCCGCGATGATACTTATGTTTGATCAGGTACAACAATGCATAGGTAATACCACATACCGCTACGATACGGAAAAGTGTTAAAACCAGTTTACCCATATCGCCACCTAACTCCATACCAAAAGCCATACCGTTGTTTTCGGTATAATGCAGCATGCCACGGTTGCCCAGCAGGTGAATTTCTTCGCCAAGTTGCATGTGTGTTTTCACCCAGATTTTGATAACCTGGTCAAGCAGAATAATGATTGCAGCAGTTAAAAAAGGTTTAGTGTAAGCTGCCTTCATTTATTGCTTTAATTTAGCTTCCATAGTTAAGGTGGTGTGCGGTACAGCGCGTAAACGTTCCTTAGGGATCAGTTTACCGGTTTCGCGGCAAATACCATAAGTTTTATTTTCAATACGTACCAGCGCAGCCTCTAACTGCTCAATAAACTTTTTCTGACGTGCCGCCAGTTGGTTTATCTGTTCCTTCTCTAAAGTTGCAGATCCGTCCTCCAGTGTTTTGTAAGTGCCGGCTGTATCATCAGTTCCGTTTGCATTTGGCGAGCTAAGTGAGGTAGCCAGTGCATTCAACTCTTCTTTAGAGCTGCGTAACTTTTCTAATAACAGTTCTTTAAATTCAACTAATTCCGAGTCTGAATATCTCGTTTTTTGTGTTTCTGTGCTCATTTAACTTTTACTAATAGCTATTATAATTTCATTTCCATCAATCTCTACTTTGTCGCCATTAACCAGCTGGTTGTCAAGGATTAGTGTATCAGCTAAAATTTCGGCGCAAATGTAGGATAAATTATTTTTAACTGCTTCGGCAATATATTCGTGGTCGCTAACGCGGACGGTAATCCGGTCGGTAACTTCAAATTCTTTAGCCTTACGCAGGTTTTGTATACGGTTTATCAACTCGCGGGATATTCCCTCTTGTTTTAATTCGTTGGTTAGGGTAACATCTAAAGCAACAGTTAGTTTGCCCAGGTTTGCAACTTGCCAGCCCGGTACATCTTCTGCTATGATCTCGACATCACTGGTGAGTAGTGAGTGGTGAGTGGTGAGTAGTTGTAAACTGCCCTCATTCTCTAACTTCGCTATATCATCCTGAGTTAGTTTACCAATCTCTTCTGCAACCACCTTCATATCCTTACCTACTTTGGCACCAAGTGCTTTAAAGTTTGGTTTGATCTTCTTTTTAATGAAGCCTGCAGTATCGGTAATATATTCGATGCCTTTTATGTTGGTTTCAGACAGGATGAGTTCTTTTACCTTTTCAATCTGCTCTTTAAAGTTTGGATCAAGAATAGGTAGCAAGATCTTGCTTAACGGGCGGCGTACCGGAATCTCTATCTTTTTACGCAGCGATAACACTAGCGAGGAAATGTCCTGCGCCATTTGCATACGCTCTTCTAAAGCTGTATCCACTAAATCGTTGTGATACTCCGGATAATAGGCCAGGTGTACCGATTCAAATTCCTCTTTACCGGTTACACTGTTCAAATCGGTATATAAACGCTCTGCAAAGAACGGCGCGATAGGCGACATTAATTTGCTGATAGTGATGAGGCAGGTGTAAAGCGTTTGGTAAGCCGATAGCTTATCGTCTGAATTATCCGACCTCCAGAAACGGCGACGACTCAACCTGATATACCAATTGCTAAAGTGCGCATCCACAAATTCCTGAATAGCCCGTGCAGCTTTGGTAGGTTCAAAATCAGCGTAAAACGCGTCAACTTCTTTACTCAGGGTATTTAATAAGGATATGATCCAGCGGTCCAGCTCGGGGCGCTGATCAATGGCTATCTCCGCCTCTTCGTACTTGAATTTATCAATGTTGGCATACAGTACAAAAAATGAGTAGGTGTTGTAAAGCGTACCGAAGAATTTGCGGCGCACCTCGTCTAAACCTTCAATGTTAAATTTAAGATTGTCCCACGGCGCGGCATTGCTGATCATGTACCATCGGGCGGCATCTGCACCAAACTTGCTGATAGTTTCGAACGGATCGATACCGTTGCCTAAACGTTTAGACATTTTGTTACCGTTCTTATCCAGCACCAAACCGTTACTTACCACGTTTTTAAACGCGACACCCTTGTTGCCTACCAGTTGGTTAACGGCCTTTACCTCGTCACTGGCTTCGCTCAGCATTACCGCAATGGCGTGTAGCGTAAAGAACCAGCCGCGGGTTTGATCAACACCTTCGGCAATAAAGTCGGCAGGGTATGCATTTTGGAATTCCTCTTTGTTTTCGAAAGGGAAATGCCACTGCGCATAAGGCATAGCACCGCTATCAAACCAAACATCTATCAGGTCGGTCTCGCGGATCATTTTGTTGCCTGCGGCCGATGTAAGGATCACATCATCTACATAAGGGCGGTGCATATCCTCTAACTTAAAGCCGGCCGGCATAAAGCCCGCGGCGATAGATTTTTCTATTTCAGCATTCAACTCGGAAATAGAGCCAATACATTTTTCTTCGGTACCATCTTCCTCACGCCAGATAGGCAGCGGGGTACCCCAATAGCGCGAACGCGAAAGGTTCCAATCGACCAGGTTCTCCAGCCAGTTACCAAAGCGGCCTGTGCCGGTACTTTCAGGTTTCCAGTTGATGGTTTTGTTCAGTGCAACCAGTTTATCTTTTACAGCGGTGGTGCGGATAAACCAACTATCCAGCGGATAGTAAAGTATAGGTTCATCACTGCGCCAGGAGTGTGGATAACTGTGTTCGTATTTTTTTACATCGAACGCTTTGTTCTCTGTCTTTAATTTGATAGAAATGAGTACGTCTGTTGGTTTAAAACCTTCCTCTGCGCGCTCCTCGTTGCTGTAATATTCTTCTTTTACATAGCGGCCTGCAAAATCGGTCACTTCATCAACAAAGCGGCCCTGTTTGTTCACCAGCGGAACTTCTTTGCCTGCCTCGTCCTTCACCATTACCGACGGCACATTGTTCTCTTTACATGCCCTAAAGTCATCCGCGCCAAAAACAGAAGCGGTGTGTACTATTCCGGTACCATCTTCGGTAGTAACAAAATCAGCAGGAATAACACGGAAAGCGTTTTCTTCCAGGTCGGCATTGGTTACGTATGGCATTAATTGCTCGTAGTGAATACCTACTAACTCGCTACCTGAAATATATCCTGTTGAAAGCCCCTTTCTATCGAAAGCATAAGGCTGCATTTTATTCTTCGGATCAAATTCTAAACCATCTAAGGTTGGAACAACGTTATTTCCAGCTACCTTTTGAACCAAAGCATCCGCCAGTATTACAGTTACAGGTGTTCCAGTATATTGATTAAAAGTTTTTAATTTGACATATCTAATATTCGGACCAACAGCTAAAGCACAATTTGAAGGCAATGTCCAAGGTGTAGTTGTCCAAGCCAATATATAAATATCGGTATCAACACCATTAAACAGAAACTCAGAATCTTTATCTCTTTTAATCTTAAACTGCCCCGTTACAGTAGTATCCTTCACCATTTTGTAAGTACCCGGTTGGTTCAGCTCATGCGAGCTCAAGCCGGTGCCAGATTTTGGCGAGTAGGGTTGTACGGTGTAACCTTTGTACAAAAGGTCTTTGTTGTAAAGCTCCTTCAGGATCCACCAAAGGCTTTCAATGTATTCGTTCTCGTAAGTAACGTAAGGGTTATCCAGGTCAACCCAGTAGCCCATCTTTTCGGTCAGGTCGTTCCAAACGTCGGTATAGCGCATTACCTCTTTGCGGCAGGCGTCATTATATTCCTTAACGGTAATCTTTTTACCAATATCGTCTTTAGTGATGCCTAACGATTTTTCTACAGCCAATTCTATAGGAAGGCCGTGGGTATCCCAGCCGCCTTTACGCTTTACCTGGTAACCTTTAAGGGTTTTGTAACGGCAAAAAATATCCTTGATGCTGCGGCCCATAACATGATGAATACCGGGCATGCCATTGGCGCTTGGCGGGCCTTCGTAAAACGTGTATGGTTTACTTGCAGGCCTGCTGCTGATACTTTTTTCAAATATGCCGTTCTGCTTCCAGAAATCCAGCACTTCCTTGCCTGTTTCAGATAAGTTTAACTGTTTATATTCCTTGTACATCAATATGTTCGCCTCAATTTTAAAGGTTGCAAAAATACGGAATTTTATATTAAAAAAGGAGTGAATTGCATGGCTGGATTATATTAACAACACACGATGCAGTGATAGGTTACAAAGGTCACAGAGATTTAATGTCTTGTTTAAATTGAGTGAAGTTTTGCTCTGTGATAATTTGTAAACCGGCGATTGGACTCACCCCCGACCCCTCTATGCTGCGCAAAGAGGGGGGGGGTTTTAACCCTCTTTCCGCGAAGCGAAGAGAGGGTCGACGGGCGAAGCCGCGTCGGGGTGAGTTGACGGCAGGCTTTTGCATCAGATTTTTTTATAATTTTAACAATGCCATCTATTACAGAATTATGCCGTGAATTAAGAAAGCGTCAAACGCCTGTAGAATTAGTATTATGGGAGGCTTTGCGGAATAGAAAATTGCAAGGTAAAAAGTTTTTAAGACAGCATCCTATCTGCGCATTATCAAGTTTTAGCAGAAACATTTATTACATTCCGGATTTTTACTGTCATGAAGCTAAATTAGCTATAGAAGCAGACGGGCCGATCCATATTTATAAGCAACAATACGACAGGAATAGAGACGAGGTGTTGAAAGCTTTAGGATCTACCGTATTACGCTTCACCAATAAAGAAATTGAAAGTGATTTACATGAAGTGTTGCGTAAAATAGCAGGGCATTTATAAACCAGAAATTTGACTCACCCCCAACCCCTTTCTGCTGCGCAAAGCGGGGAGTTTTTTTTCACCCTCTTTCCGCGCAGCGAAGAGAGGGTCGACGGGCGGAGCCGCGTCGGGGTGAGTTGTCTTTGATTTTTATATATTTGGTAAACTAACTTTTGCTTCAATGAAATTTACCAACCTTATTGCCGTTGCCGGTCTTGCTGTTTTGGCAAGCTGCTCATCTAACTCTAAAAAAGAAACGGCCACTGCAACCGATACTGCCCTGGCTGCTGATATTAAACAGCACATTGCCGTGTTGGCTAATGATTCGCTTTTAGGCCGCAAGCCTTTTACAGTGGGCGAAGAGAAAACGATTGCCTACATAGCCGCCCAATTCAAAAAGCTTGGTTTGGAGCCCGGCAATAAGGGCAGCTACTACCAGGACGTACCCATGGTAGAGATCAAGTCAACAGCAGCCGATATGCAGCTGACCGGTAAAACGGCCATGACCATAAAACCGGGTGTCGATTTTGTGGCTTCAACCCGACGCGAGGTGCCGGCCATCAATCTCAAAAACTCACCGCTGGTGTTTGCCGGTTACGGCATTGTAGCGCCGGAATACAAGTGGAACGATTACGCCGGGCTGGATGTGAAAGGCAAAACAGTGGTGGTACTGGTTAACGACCCCGGTTTCCAGGCGCCGGAGAAATTTTTTAAGGGCGATACCATGACCTACTATGGCCGTTGGACCTATAAGTATGAAGAAGCTGCCCGTCAGGGTGCCGCCGGGGTACTCATTGTGCATCAAACCGAACCGGCCAGCTACGGCTGGCAGGTAATCCAAAATAGCTTCTCAGGATCAAAACTATACTTACAGCAGGCCGATAAGCACATGAACCGCTGCCAGGTAGAAGGATGGATTAGTGAGGATGTTGCTAAAAAACTTTTGGCCGGTGCAGGCATCACTGAAGACATGCGGGCCTACGCGCGTAAAAAGAATTTCAAAGCGGTACCACTCAATAGCGAGGTATCGCTGGCATTAACCACTAAGTTGAAATATGCTATGTCGCACAATGTTGTGGCTACCTTGAAGGGTACTACAACGCCTAATGAATATGTGCTGTACAGTGCGCATTGGGACCACTTCGGCATTAACAAACCTGTTGGTAACGATAGTATTTACAACGGTGCTGTTGACAATGCCAGCGGGGTAGCCGCGATACTGGCCATTGCCAAAAAGTTTGTAGCTGCAAAAGAAAAGCCAAAACGCTCCATCGTATTTTTAAGCGTTACGGCCGAGGAGCAGGGCCTTTTAGGATCTGAGTATTATGGCACGCACCCTATTTATCCGCTTAACAAAACAGTAGCCGATCTAAACCTGGATGCTTTATCGGACTTTGGCGAAACAACCGACTTTTCTATCACCGGCAAGGGCCAGAACGACCTGGATGATTATGTACTGGAGTTAACCAAACCAATGGGCTGGACGGTTGTTGGCGATACCAAACCAAGCTCCGGCAGTTACTACCGGTCAGATCATTTTAACTTTGCCAAGGTAGGTGTACCGGCTATCGATCTGCATAACGGCGCCACGGCTGTTGGGCACGATGAGGCCTGGGGCAAAGCCAAACTGAAGGAGTATAATGAAAAACGCTATCACCAACCATCAGACAGCTACACATCCGACATGAATACCATGGGGATGGCCCAAACCGCCGACCTGATGTTTAAAATGGGAGTAAAATTGAGCAATGAAACCACCTTCCCTAGTTGGAAAGCCGGATCGGAGTTTAAGGCGATAAGAGATAAAGCTATGAGGAAATAAAGTTATGCAACAGGTGGTCTGGTATATTACCGACCACCTGTTTACTTTATTGAAGTAAACATATCCTTTATCTCAGCGTTAATTAAGTATCAACCAATTTATTCCATCATGCAACCGAAACAAATTTGGGCTAACCTGGGCGTTAAGGACGTAAGCCGTACCCGTGAGTTCTACACAAAATTAGGGATCAAGTCTAACGAAGACCATGACAACGGTGGCGACCAGCTTACCAGCTTTTTATTTGGAAATGATTTTGCCATACACTTTTTTGAAGCCAATTTCCTTAAACAATCGTTTGAGGGCGAACTAACAGATCTGACAAAAAGTAACGAGATCATGTTCAGCCTGTGGGCTGATAGCAAAGAAGAAGCCGACCAATGGGCCGAAGAAGTGCGCAATGCCGGCGGCACCATATTTAGCGAACCTAAAGCTTTTGGCAATAACTACTACGGTTTCGGTTTTGCAGATCCGGATGGGCATAAGTTCAACGTGTTCCACATGTAGTGTGTCGTTGGGTTATTGCACCTAAACTGTAATAAAGGTTAACAAAGGTTTACACTTTTTTCTTTAATGCGCGATAATCAATTGTTAATCAGATGCTTATAAAAGTACAGGGTTAACACTCCTTTTGGGAATAATTACTTTAAGTCAACAGTCATCAGTGATTATTTCACGAGAAATAGCGCGCTCAACTTATTGCTAATTCTGCTAATTTGCAGGCATGAATCCACAAGTAAAGCGCACGGTAATAATGCTGCTGTTAGGGGTAATACTGTTTGCAGCTTCAATGGCGTTCCCGGTCATCAATAATTCTAAAGCACGCGATATTTTCCAGGGCGGCGGTATTGGTTTAATGGTTGCCGGTATAATTAGCATTGTAATGGTTTTGATTAACGATTTTAAAAAGAAAAAAGTGTAACTTCCGCTACAATGTCTCATACAGCAGTAGTCCATACCCATTGCAGTAACTGCGATACATTTCTTACCGGTAAGCATTGCCACGAATGCGGGCAGAAAGCCGGCGTACACCGGTTAACCCTGCATGAATTGTTCCATGAGGTGTGGCACGTTTTTACCCATACCGATAAAGGCATCCTGCGTTTGATCAAAGATCTTTTTTTGCATCCCACCAGTGTTTACCAGGGTTACTTTAACGGTCAGCGCAAAAAGTATTTTAGCCCCGTGCTGTTCTTTTTAGTTACAGCGGGTATTTTGGCTTATCTGTATCCACATGTTTTTGATTACGAGGACAAGGTAACCAACATGCATAACGAATTTGGGCGGGCCATGTACCACATGGTTAAATATCGCGCCCTGATGTTACTTCCTGTCGAAGCTTTATTACTGTGGGCAGTATTTTACAAACGGTTTAACCTGGCAGAAGTGACTGTGTTTATGCTTTTTTGCATTGGCTTTACCTATACCGTCCGCATATTTGTGATCCCGTTCTACTTTTTGTTTATTACCCATAAGAGTTTTATCGATAATGCGCTTATCATCATCACTTACCTGATCATTATGTGGCATGGTAGCCTGGTATTAGCCAAAAGTCGGCCAGGCTATATAGTTGCGGTTATAGTAATGGTAAATATTTTTTACCTGATGGATGGCTTTCTTCAACTTTACTTACTTTTTGATAACAAGATGCTCGATAACCAGAATGTACATGGCTTTGCCAATGCACTAAAGATTATGTATACGTTTTGATATGACGAACAAAACCCGTTTTCTGATCGCCGTTGTCGCGTTGATAGTGGCAGCGATCATGTTTACGCTGTTTACTTTTGTGCCCGTGCTGCACGGAACAAGCAAAGCCGATTTCTTTCAGGGCTTTGCCGGCGGCATAGCCGGCGGCGCCTTTTTAGGGATATTGCACTATAGCCGCGAAATCCGCCGCGGGCGTAGGGTTGCCTGATCACATAATTGCCCGGTTAGCGCCGCCATCAACCTGTATAGTGGTCCCGCTGATGTACGATGCCTGGTCTGATGCCAGGAAGGCAACCAGCGCAGCCAGTTCTTCGGGCTTACCTATCCGCCGTAACGGTATCTTTTGCGCCTTTTCTTCCATCGCCTTTTCCGGGTTAACGTCTGTCGGCAGCGTATGTTTAATCCGCTCGGTCAGGATCAATCCCGGTGCAACATTATTTACGGTGATGTTATAGGGGCCATACTCATCGGCCATTAGTTTTGCCATACCCACTACGCCCATCCGCATAGCGGTAGACAATACTGAATTTTCCAGTACTGCCTTAACCGACCCGCTAATGATATTAATTATCCGGCCGCTGCCCGCTTTTTGCATGTAAGGTAGCACTTGTTTGCTTGTACGTGCAAAGCTTAGCAGGTTCAGTTCAAACGCCTTTTGCCATTGCTCGTCCTCAAAATTCTCGAAGCGGTCAAACGGTGGGCCTCCCGCATTATTCAAAAGAATGTCTATCCCGCCAAATACTTGCGCAGCTTTGGTTATGAAACTGCTCAGTTGGTTAGCATCACTCACATCCACCGTGATGGCTGTCACTTGGTTACCTGTCGCCGCTGTGATCTCGGCGGCAGTTTTTTTCAATTCCTCTTCATCACGCGATCCAATGATTACATTAGCACCTTCTTGCGATAAGGCCATAGCAACCGCCTTGCCCAATCCTTTACTGGCGGCCAGTACAACGGCCACTTTACCGGTCAGTTTTAAATCCATAATCAACTAACAGCCCGGCTTATTGATTGTTGGGTTGCTGGTGCTAAATTAGGCAATAGTGATATTTATTAAAAAATATTATCCGGCTTAAAATGAAGCCTTTAGGCTTATTATCAACATATTAAAAACAGCGGTGTGGTTTAGCGGTTACACATTTGCATTTATGGGCTGTTTCAAATTAAACTATCAGCCCGTAATGTTATCATACTTACATATTAAAATACTTATGAAAAAATTATTCGTTATAGCCGCTTTAGTTGCATCATCATTTGGGGCCTTTGCTCAAAATGCCGATTTGCGCCGTAAAATTGAAGTTACCGGTATTGCCGAGCAAGAGGTGACCCCAGATATTATTAACGTTTCTATCTCATTAAAGGAGTATATGAACGGCAAAACAAAAGTTGCCATCAGCACGCTGGAAAAGCAGCTGGAAAAAGCTGTGGCCGAAGCTGGTATAGCTAAAGAAGATTTTACCGTTAACAGCTTGTCATCATGGAACTATGCTACTGAAAAAAAGAAAAACCCCGACTTTTTGGCCAGTAAGCAATACGGCATCAAGTTTCGTGACCTGAACAAGTTTGACCAGATATTGAGCAAGGTTGATGCAAAGGGAATCCAGTCTACCAATATCGATAGCTACGATTACTCAAAGATCAATTCCGTAAAGAATGATTTAAAATTAAAAGCATTATTGGCAGCACGCGATAAAGCAGCTTTTTTAGTAGCCGGCCTGGGTGATAAGTTGGGTGGCGCATTAAATATTACCGAAAACGATAACAGCAGTTTCCCGTCGCCGCGTAATGTAATGTACATGTCTAAAGCAATGAGTGCCGATGCGGCGCCTGAGTCAGACATCGACTTTAAAAAAATTAAGCTGAGTTTTCAGATTCAGGCTGTGTTTGAAATAAAATAACAAACATTAGCATATTAAAACAGCGGACCTGCCCCTGGGCAGGCCCGCTGTTTTTGTTTTGCCCCAAACTTTACAGGAGCCGCCATGTTATTTATTAAACACTAATAAAACTGGCCATGAAAGCTTTTAAATATTTTGCAGCCATTGTGCTGATAACCGGATCACTTGCCGCCTGCAAAGGCCGCGAAAATGCAACCCTTGGTGGCTCTACCGATACCAGCGCTAAAGCAGGTACCGGCGTCCCTGCAGAAACGATGAGTGCCGACTCGGCAAAGGATACTACCTATAAGGGTAACGCCGACCCAACCGGTCGCGATACTACTAAAACCAAACCTGTTCAGTAACAGGTAAATAAATGCTATTTACTAATTTGGGGTATTGACGAAATAAAATTTACTTTTTATTTTTACGTCCCCAAATTAGTTAAGCATGATACGTACGCGTTCCAAAAAAGTGCTTTTGTTAGCACCCGAGGTTTTTCCCGGTCAGTTATTGGCCGGCTATGATAATGTAAAACACGTATCGGCAACAAGTACCATATTTCCCAATATACATGAATTAAAGCCCGATGTGATCTTTTTTGATCATGCGCACATGGGCGATAATCTGGAAAAAACGCTTCGTCGTTGCAAACCAATACCTTTTATAAGAACATCAAAATTTGCCTTTACAAAAAAGCAGAGAATGTTAAAGCCGATAGCCTTTTAAAAGTGCTGGGGGTAGATCATATTGTTTACAGCCATGATCTGCAAAAGTCGCCTAAAACAAGTACAACCCTGCATATCATCAACAGTATGTTAGATGCATCGTTAATTAAGCTGCTGGCGGGCGCGAACTAATAGGCTGTTATCGGGCTGCTATTCTTAAAAGCCGATTTAACCCCGTCATTTGCCTGCCGCATCTCCTCCGTCGGCACAACAATCATTTTACATAGGGCTAACACATTTGCAATAAATTGCTGTTAAACTTGCATGCTTTTACAGGCGTTGAATAAGTTAACACGGTAAGAGCCTTAACACGTATCACACTGTAATGAAAATAGGAATAGTTTGTTATCCTACCTTTGGCGGAAGCGGGGTTGTTGCCACCGAATTAGGTAAAGCCCTTGCAGACCGCGGGCACCAGGTTCACTTTGTGACCTATAACCAGCCCGCCCGGTTGGATTTTTTTTCGGAGAACCTTTTTTATCACGAGGTTGCCGTATCTAACTATCCTTTATTTGATTATCCGCCTTATGAGCTTGCCCTGGCAAGCCGCCTGGTTGATGTAGTGCGTTTTGAAAAACTGGATGTACTGCATGTGCATTACGCTATCCCGCACGCCTCTGCCGCTTTTATGGCAAAACAGATCCTGCTTACTTATGGTATCAGCATCCCGGTAATTACAACACTACACGGTACCGATATTACCCTTGTTGGGCAGGATAGTACCTATAAACCGGTGGTTACATTCTCCATCAACAAATCCGACGGGGTAACCGCTGTTTCTGAACATTTAAAGCGCGATACCTACAAATATTTTAAGATAGAGAAGGATATCAAGGTGATCCCCAACTTTATCGACCTGAACCGTTTTAGCCTGAAGCCCAAAGATCACTTTAAAAAAGCGATTGCCCCAAATGGCGAGCGGGTACTGGCGCATACCTCCAACTTCCGTAAGGTAAAAAATACGGACGATGTGGTGCGCATATTCGCTAAGGTTTTGGAAAAGATCCCGGCGAAATTACTGATGGTGGGCGACGGACCCGAACGATCTGGCTGTGAAAAGCTGAGCCGGGAGCTGGGCATAGCCGAGCATGTGCGCTTTTTAGGCAAGCAGGACGCGATAGAAGAGATCCTGTCTGTATCTGATCTGTTCCTGATGCCTTCACAATCAGAAAGTTTCGGTTTGGCTGCTTTAGAGGCTATGGCTTGCAAGGTGCCTGTTGTAAGCACAAACACCGGCGGGCTGCCTGAACTGAACGTAGAAGGAGTTACCGGATTTTTAAAAGATGTTGGCGATGTTGACGGTATGGCCGAGCGTGCCGTATATATTTTAGAGGATGAAGAACGGTTGCAAACTTTTAAAGAAGCTGCGCTGGCACATGCTAAAAACTTTGAACTGTCTAACATTATGCCTGAGTATGAAAACTATTATAAAGAGATAATAGAACAAAGCAAACAGGAACAGCTAGGCGCATAAATATTATTGTAACAATTTGGCGTGGTTTGTGTTATTACAACTCAAAATAATACACAACAAACCATGAAAAAAATATTTCAAACTACCCTTGCAATTTTAGCCGTTACTTTCGTTTTATCGGCTTGTTCAACTACTAAAAACGCATCATCGGGCTCATCGGCCATGACGGTATCCCGCGGTAAATTTGTTGGTACCTGGAACCTTACCAACGTTAGTTATGACGGCCTGGTGCCAAACGCTGTACAAAACGTATTTGATCAGGCTGCACCAAGCGCATTTGTGGGCAGCGTATGGAAACTGACCAACAGTGGTAACGGTGTCTATACCTTAAACAGCGGCGCGTCACAAACCATCTTTTGGTCGGTATTCAACGAGGCGGGCGCGAACACCCAGTTTCAATTCAAAAAATTATACGAGGGTGATAAAGCTAAAAATGTACAGGAAGGTTACCGTTTAGTGGTGACCAACGTTAGCGATGCCACTATGACCTTACAATCGCCGGTTGCAGTAGGTAACGGTACAGGCTATGTGGTTTACAACTTTACCAAAGCACAATAAGGTAAATTTAAAATAAAGACGTAAAAGTAAAAGTCCTTATAAGTACATCTTATAAGGACTTTTACTTTATAGCTAACTCGGCTTTGAGTTTACTCCTCTCTATTGCGCCGGTACAAACTTTAAGCAAACCGGGTTGCCAATCTCTATCTTGTAATAAGCATCGGTAAGTTTGCCGGTATTTTTGTCAATGCGGTAAGTATGTATGGTGTCGCTGCGTTGGTTGGCAACTAACAGGAAACTGCCTGTTGGGTCAATGGCGAAGTTGCGCGGCCCTAAACCCTGACTTGGCTTGCGTTCAATAAAGGTGAGCATACCGCTTTCTGGCGAGATAGCAAAAACCGAAATGTCGTTGGCGTCGCCACGGTTACTGGCATATAAAAATTTGCCGTTTGGCGCCACATGTATGTCAGCTGCACCTGTTGTACCAGTAAAACCATCCGGCAATAAACTTACCGATTGCTTTTGCTTTAATTTACCGTCGTTATAATCATAAGCGATAACGCTGCTGCCCATTTCGGTGATCAGGTACATGGTTTTTTTATCTGCCGAAAAATCTATGTGGCGGGGGCCTGCACCCGGTGCAACACTTACAAATGCAGGGTTGGCAGGTGTAAGCGGGCTTGCTTTGCCTGCTTTGTACCTGGTAATGTTTAGTTTATCGGTACCCAGATCTGTGTACATTACGTACTTTTCATCGGGCGATAACACGGTTGTATGCACGTGTGCCTTTTCCTGGCGCTCCTTATTTGGGGCATGGCCGCTATCGCGAATGGTTTGCACCGCCGGTGCTATAGAACCATCCTTATTGATGGGCAGCACACAAATGTTGCCGCCGCTGTAGTTGGCAACAAACAAACTTTTTTGAGCTTTATCTATCGATATAAAGCACGGATCGGCGCCAAGGGTAGATACCTTGTTGATAAAAGTTAAGGCGCCGGATTTAGCATCAAATTTAAAAGCGCTTACTTCGCCTTGCGTACCCTCGTTAACGGCATAAACAAATTTATTATCGGCAGACACACACAGGTACGATGGATTACTTACGTCGTCAATCTTGTTAAGGTAAGCAGTTTTGCCGGTCTCGGCATAAAAACGGTATACAGAAATACCTTTACTGCTGCCACTGGTGTAAGTGCCCACAACAAGGTCGAAAGTTTTCGGGGTCATATCTTTTTTCTGGGCAAATAACATACCCGGAATTAGCAACGATGCAGCTAACAGTAAGTTTTTCATTATTTAAGCGTTGGTTTACAAGTGCAAGGTAGTAAAATGATTAAAAAGGTGAAGCTACTTTTTAAATGAGTGTATTACGTGGAGTAAGCTTTAAGGTTTACAGATGATATTAAAGGTAAATAGCGCAATAGTTGCTGTAGATTGTTAGTAACTCTTATAACTGAGTCAGGATCGATTAGCTACCGTCAAACCACTGTAAGCATTTTGCAGCCTGTAAGTTTTATAACAATTTTAACTAATTTTGTAATATGATCGAATTGCCTGTAGTGCCAGTGAGTAACCAGCCGCAACGCAAGCCTGATTGGCTTAGGGTGAGGTTGCCTGTAGGGAAAGAATATGCCCACGTTCGCGGGTTGGTTGATGAGCACAAGCTGCATACCATTTGCGAAAGCGGTAATTGCCCAAACATGGGCGAGTGCTGGGGTGCAGGTACGGCAACTTTCATGATACTGGGCAATATCTGTACCCGTTCCTGCTCTTTTTGCGCAGTTGCCACGGGCAGGCCACTGGCTGTTGATATGGACGAGCCCAACCGTGTAGCAAACTCGGTGAAGCTTATGCAGGTAAAGCATTGCGTAATCACCTCGGTAGATCGTGATGACCTTAAGGATGGCGGCTCCATCATCTGGGCCGAAACGATTAACGCCATCCGCAGAGAAAGCCCGCAAACTACTTTAGAAACCCTGCTGCCCGATTTCCGCGGCATTTGGCCTAATTTGGAGCGCGTGCTGGAAACCCGCCCCGAAGTAGTATCTCACAACCTTGAAACCGTACGCCGCTTAACCAAAGAAGTGCGCATCCAGGCAAAATACGATAGAAGTCTAGAAGCGTTAAGAATAACATCTAACGCCGGTGTGCGCACAAAATCGGGCATAATGCTTGGCTTAGGCGAGCGTGAGCAGGATGTGCTGGAAGCCATGGACGACCTGCTTGAAGCCGGCGTACATATTTTAACGCTTGGCCAGTACTTACAGCCAACACGCAACCATCACCCGGTAGTAGACTGGATCCACCCGGATCAGTTTGCCAGCTACAAAGAATGGGGTTTAAATAAAGGGTTCAGATATGTAGAAAGCGGCCCGCTGGTACGCTCGTCTTACCATGCCGAAAAGCATTTGTTTGAAATGTAATTAATCCTTTCTATCTTTCACCCCGGTGAGCAAAAAACGTAAAATATCATTATCAGAAGAAGAGTTAGTGCTGGCGTTGCGCAACCGCGAGAAAATTGCGGTTGAAGCGCTTTACGATATGTACTCTGCTTCGTTATTTGGTGTTATATCCCGCATTATTACCGAAACAGCCGTTGCCGAAGACGTTTTACAAGAGACCTTTGTAAAAATTTGGCATTCCTTTTCGGGGTACAGCAGCGAAAAAGGCCGTCTATTCACCTGGATGGTCAATATTGCGCGTAACCTCGCTATAGATAAGGTACGTTCTAAAGATTTTAAGAACCAAAACAAAAACCAGGAGCTTGAAAATAACGTAACTTTCATAGACGAACAAAGGAACACAGTTTATAAACCTGAGTTGCTGGGCATTAAGGAATTAGTATCTACCCTAAAACCTGAGCAAAAGTCTATCCTCGACCTTGTGTATTTTAAAGGCTATACCCACGTTGAAGCCGCCGATGAACTCGGCGTTCCGCTGGGTACCATTAAAACGCGGTTAAGAATGGCAATACAGCAACTGAGAAAACATTTTAATTAAAAAAGTGGAAAACGTACAGGCATATATCGAATCGGGAATTTTGGAGCTTTACGTTCTGGGGGAAGTTACTCCGGATGAAAGGCTGCAGGTGGAGGAGATGGCCGCCAGAAACGTTGAGATAAAGAACGAAATTGCAGAGATAGAGCTTTCAATGGAAGCGTTTGCGCAGGAGCATTCTGTTGAACCGTCTGAAGAATTACGTGGCAAGGTCATCAACAGCCTGATTGTTAACCTGGGCGATGACCGCATCTTTACCAAGCCCCGCAAACATAGCGGCGATGAGGTATTTGAGGATGATGTTGATAATGTTGTTGCTATGCCAAAACGCAATACTACATTCTATAAATACGCTTTTGCAGCCTGCTTAACCCTTTTGCTGGTCAGCATTTATGGTATAGTTAACCTATACAGCAAATTGCAGGATACCAATACACAGTTAACGGCGATGCAGCTGGATAAACAGAAAATCGCCAATCAGGTAAACGTAATGGATGACGAACTGGACATCTATCGCGATACATCTTACAAGATATTACGCCTTAAGGGTGTTGCCAGGTCGCCGCAATCGGCCCTTACGCTTGCCTGGAGCCCGGTAACCAAAAAAGTGGTGCTGGATATGAAGAGCCTTAAACTTCCCGATCATGATAAAGACCATCAGTACCAGTTGTGGGCGCTTGTAGGCGGTAAGCCGGTTGATATGGGTGTGTTTGATGGAGCAAATCCGGATACGCTATCTGTTAAAGAGATGAAGTCTATCGCAGCAGCCGATGCATTTGCGGTGACCTTAGAACCTACAGGTGGCAGCAAAGGCCCAACACTTGATCAGATGGTGGTAATGGGCGGTACTAAATAACAATCAGCTATTTACAAATAAAGCGAGAGGCGATATGCAAATGCATATCGCCTCTTTTGTTATCACTGCATTTTTAGTTATCGGGTAAAACCAAAATTAAAAAACGTTGTTGATGTAACTATTATATGTATGACACGTCATATATGTACTTAGTTAGAAGTATTTAGTTCTTTATAAGATCAGTTAATAGTTAATCAGGAAAGACGGATGTTTGATACTTACAGCCGTTTTTTTATGCCTTTAATTTTGCCATGGTATGTGGCAGCTGATTGATGATTTTGCCAGGCAACACTACATTCAACCGGTTGGTTAACGCCAGTTCATCGCCGGCTTTTCCATGCAGGTAAACGCCCAATATACAGGCGTCCTGCGGTGAATATTTTTGTGCCAGTAATGATGCAATGATACCGGTCAATACATCGCCCATACCACCCGTAGCCATTGCTGGGTTACTTGTCGAATTAAAATAAAGTTTCCCTTCTGGAGTGGCCGTTATGGTGTAATCGTTTTTTAAAACAATACATACACTTAATTCAGCTGCTTTAGCTTTAGCAGTTTGGAGGCGCCCCCACCAACTGGTATGCGCTCCAAATAACCTGTCAAATTCTTTCATGTGCGGCGTCAGGATGCTACCCTTCGGGAGTTGAACAACCAAATGGGGATTTTCTGCCAATAAATTGAGTGCATCGGCATCAACTACTATGGGCTTTTGAAAGTTATTGATTACTGATTCCAACAATTTTAAAACAGCCGCCTCTTTGCCCAAACCAGGGCCGATGCCAACGCTGTTAAATTTATCCCATTGAATTTCGGGAACTTCATCATTATTCCTAACAACGGCCATTACCTCCGGCATGGAGCTATTTAGTGCAACCAGTCCGCTTTTTGGAATGCATGCTGTAGTTAAGCCTGCCCCGGCGTGCGCACATGCCGAAGCGGATAACAAGGCAGCGCCCATAGTTTCGTCCTTACCGGCAATTATCAGGGCATGGCCGTAGGTGCCTTTGTTGCTAAATTTATGCCTCGGCTTAAAAATCCGGGTAATATCTTTGGGTTCAACAAAGTAATATGGTGTCGTAACGGTATCTAAAAAATCTTTACTTAAGCCGATATCAACCGCTTCCCAACAATCAACATATGGTGCCGATTCCGGCAACAGCAAATTAAGCTTAGCCTGTTGGAATGTTATGACCAGATCGGCCCGTAAAACAGTAGCATCCTTGGCAATTTCGCCATCGGTTAAAAAACCGGTTGGCACATCAACAGCTACAACTGTTTTTTTAAGATCATTTAGATGGTTTACGAGTGCTTTATAGTCGCCGGCCAAGGGTTTGTTCAGCCCGCTGCCCAGCATGGCATCGATAATGATATCCGCTGTTTCTGCCGGTGGTTTGCTGTCTTGAGTTAATTCGATGATCGGGATACCTGTGTTTGTTAGCCGGGAAAGATTGACTGTGAAATCGTTTGTGGCCTTATTGCTAAAGCGGATGATCTTAACGGTTAAGTTGCAGTAACCATGATCGGACAGGATACGGGCAATTGCCAGCCCGTCGCCACCATTGTTGCCCGTTCCGCAGTATACCGAGATCGATTGGTTTTTATCCGGGTAGTGGTTGATGAACCAGCCCACAAACGCCTTGCTGGCGCGTTCCATCAAATCAACAGAACTTATGGGCTCGTTGGCAATTGTGTATGCATCCGCTTCGCGGATTTGTTGGGCAATCAATAAAGGCAGCATATAGTGCTAAAGGTAGGATATTGAACAATTGTTTTGTTATTAATAGTGATAACGGCACTGCAGAATTACAATTGCATCGTTATCTATCTTGTAAACTATTCTGTGTTCTAAATTTATCCGGCGCGACCACCAACCTGCAAGATTATGTTTAAGAGGTTCTGGTTTACCGCTACCTTCAAAAGGCACTCTCTCAATCTCTTTAACCAAGGCATTAATTTTTTTTAAGGTAGATTTGTCTACAGATTGCCAGTACAAATAGTCTTCCCAGGCCTGGTCCAAAAGAACTATTTTCATTCTTTTGTCAGGCTTCTTTCTTTAGCCAACCCTTTTTCATAATCTTCTATTCCCTGCAATAAGCGAGCTGCGTTTTTTGGACTTTTTAATAAATAAAAGGTCTCTTCCATGCTTTCGTAATCAGCTTTAGAAAGTACTACAACATCATCTCCATTTGCGCTTGTCACGAAAAGAGGGGTATGACTGTTGCGTACCTGATCAAGATATAACTTAAGCCGCTGACGGAAATCTGTGTAGGTAGTTATCATAAATATGAAGATAAGTACTTTAAATTACATGTACAACTTTCTGTACATGTAATTTATTTTATCCCCATTTCCTTTTTCAAAAACTGGCCCGTAAAACTTTCCTTTACTTTGCATAAACCTTCGGGTGTCCCACTGTAAAGGATCTTGCCACCACCAGTTCCACCCTCAACGCCCAGGTCTATCACGTGGTCTACCACCTTAATTACATCAAGGTTGTGCTCAATAACCAATACGGTATTACCTTTGTCCACCAGTTGATTGATCACGCCCAGAAGCACGTTAATATCTTCGAAATGTAGGCCTGTTGTAGGCTCATCCAGTATGTAAAAGGTGTTGCCGGTGTCTTTTTTAGAGAGCTCTGTAGCCAGTTTAACACGCTGCGCCTCGCCACCTGACAGGGTGGTTGACGACTGCCCCAGGGTAATGTAACCAAGCCCCACATCAAACAAGGTTTTCACCTTACGGTAGATAGCCGGAATGTGCTCAAAAAACGGTGTAGCATCTTCAATGCTCATATCCAGCACATCGCTGATGGATTTGCCACGGTAGCGCACTTCCAGCGTTTCGCGATTGTACCTGCGGCCCCCGCATTCTTCACAAGGTACTTGTACATCCGGTAAAAAGTTCATCTCTATCACCTTTTGACCGGCACCCTGGCAGGTTTCGCACCGGCCGCCTTTTACGTTGAATGAAAAGCGGCCCGGTTTGTATCCGCGAATACGCGACTCCGGCAAAGCCACAAACAGGTTACGGATATCAGAAAATACACCTGTGTAAGTAGCTGGGTTAGAACGGGGTGTACGGCCAATAGGTGTCTGATCGATCTCGATCACTTTATCGATATGTTCCAGCCCAACAATTTTATCATAAGGCAGCGGGTGTTTTTTAGCCCGGAAGAAGTGATGGTTCAGTATAGGGTACAAGGTCTCGGTGATCAGGCTTGATTTACCGCTGCCCGATACCCCGGTTACACCGATCAGTTTTCCAAGCGGGAAATCTACAGAAACCTTCTTTAAATTATGGCCGGTAGCTTTTTTTAGCGACAAAGTTTTGCCATTGCCTTCACGGCGCTTTTTAGGTATGGCTATTTCGCGCTCGCCATTGATGTAAGATGTAGTAAGGGTATGGTAAGCCATTAATTCTGCAGGGGTGCCCTGGGCTACCACCTGGCCGCCATGTACACCTGCAGCCGGGCCCATATCTATGACATGGTCGGCTTCCAGTATCATATCCTTATCGTGCTCAACAACCAGTACGGTGTTACCCAGATCGCGCAGGTTTTTAAGCGCGTTAATTAAACGCTCGTTATCTCGCTGGTGCAGGCCGATGCTGGGTTCATCTAAAATGTACATTACATTCATCAACTGCGAGCCTATCTGCGTAGCTAAACGGATCCGCTGTGCCTCGCCGCCGGACAGGGTTTTTGCCGTACGGTCCAGGGTTAAATAACTTAACCCCACATCCAGCAAAAAGCCGATGCGCGCACGGATCTCTTTTAAGATCTCTTTCGCAATAACATTTTGGCGCTCATTTAACCGGTTTTCCAATCCATCGTACCACGTATTAAGTGAGGTGATATCCATGGTGGCCAGTTCAAAGATGTTTTTGCCGTCTACCTTGAAATGCAGCGACTCCTTTTTTAAACGGGCGCCGTTACAAACAGGGCAGGTGCGCAAAACACGATAGTTTTCCATATCGTCCATCCCCTCATCATTACGGCGCTCCTGCTGCTCTTCCAGCATACGGATAATACCGTCGAATGTGATCTGGTAACTTTGCACATTCCATTTATTGTACTCCACCGCCACGCTGATCATATCCGGCGAGCCGTTCAAGATCATGTCTAAATGCTCCCGTGTCAGCTTTTCTACTGGGGTGCTTAAGCTGAAATCATATTTTTTAGCCAGTGCTTTTAACACCTGGAAGATCCATGTTTCGCGATACTCGCCGATAGGGGCAAGTCCGCCGTTCATGATACTTAATTTTGGGTTAGGGATAACCGAAGCCTCGTCTACTTCAAAAATATAACCCAGGCCGTTGCACTTTTCGCAGGCACCATAAGGCGAGTTGAAAGAGAAGGTGTTGGGCTGCGGCTCGTCATAAGATATACCCGATACCGGGTCCATCAAAAACTTGCTGAAGTACGCTACGTTGTTGTCTTTATCGGCAATACGGATAATACCTTTAGAGATTTTTAATGCAGATTGCAGCGATGTGTAAAGCCTTTTGCTGTCCGCCTCGCTTACCACCAAACGGTCAACCACAATATCAATATCATGGATCTTGTAGCGGTCTACCTGCATTTTTGGTTCTACATCAGCAATAGCACCGTCTATGTACACCTTCAGGTAACCCTGCTTACGGATCTGCTCAAACAGCTCGCGGTAGTGGCCTTTACGGGCTTTTACAACCGGGGCCAATATGTTTACGGGTTGCCCGTCAAACTTTTCAAAAATAGTACGCAGGATCTGATCCTCACTCATGCGCTCCATTTTCTCGCCGGTAGTGTAGCTGTAGGCATCGCCTGCGCGGGCAAAAAGTAAACGCATAAAATCGTAGATCTCGGTAATGGTACCTACCGTACTGCGTGGATTTTTACTGGTAGTTTTTTGCTCAATAGCGATAACCGGGCTCAGGCCCGATACCTTATCAACATCCGGCCGTTCCATGCCGCCCATAAACTGGCGCGAGTAAGCCGAAAAAGTTTCCATGTATCGGCGCTGCCCCTCGGCGTAGATGGTGTCAAACGCCAGTGACGATTTCCCGCTGCCGCTTAGCCCGGTTATAACAACCAGCTTATTGCGCGGAAAAGAGACATCGATATTTTTTAAATTATGTACCCGGGCACCGTACACTTCAACTTCACTTTGCTCGCCCAGGTCTAATGGTTTTTCAATCATATATTCTGCAAAAAACAAGTAAAATGCAGCTTGGTTTTACCCGGCTGCATTAATACTAAAAAAGTTCGCAAATATACGCAAAACCAACGGGCATTCATACAGTTAGCTGGCTTACAGATTCAGCCTTTAATATAAATTTTCTAACGCATGTTAACGAAGTTGCCGGCAGTACGCTTAATTAGCAAAGCGGCTAAGCAATCCGTTGGCAGTAGCCGGCAATTTTATTTTATACCGGTACCCACCCGGAAAACTGTCTTCTTCCTTTAAAAATTCGTGATTTTTTTTACTGATCCAGAACGTTTGATATGCCTTTTGGCCCCTGAACTCGCTTTCGTTAGCGAGTTTCCAGCAATCTATCTTTTGGTTATCATAGGTGGTGATCACCTCGCTGCCACTCACCTTGTAAATTATATAATCTGGTTTGCCTATCCCGGCATCGTAAAAATTGATGGCAAATATTTTGCCCGCCGCCAGCGGCAGCATTTCAAAGGTTTCTATATCAAGGTTCCA
The DNA here is from genome assembly GCF_964263795.1 of Mucilaginibacter sp. Lineage (GTDB taxonomy): Bacteria > Bacteroidota > Bacteroidia > Sphingobacteriales > Sphingobacteriaceae > Mucilaginibacter. The sequence continues at coordinate 15,120 of NZ_CAXVWK010000121.1, read as the reverse complement.
GTTATAATTAGGCGTGGTAAAATCCAGCGTAAAATTTTTGAGCGAGTTGTTGCTTACTGTATCGGCGCTTATAATTTTGGTTGCGCCCCAGTTATAAGCTTTGTTTTTGCCGGCCACAGTTTCAGAGTGGTATACCGGGCTAAAATCGGCCTGGCGGTTAACAGAGTAGGCCGACCGGTAACTGATAGTATCGCTGCCATACCAATGTTGTGTGGTGACAAATAGCTTTTCGCCGTTGCGGTTTTCTACCTTGGTATCGCGCAGCCAAAGCCAAAATCGTAAAGTTTTGGGGCTTTTGGGCATCTGGAAATACACCAGGTATTGGCGCAACCCCGGCTTTAAGGTAGCTGTGTTTAAGCCTTTATCCTTTAACCGGATAGTGTCCGTCTGGGCCGTTGCTATGTTGCTGCCTGTTAGTAAAAGTAAACCGGTAAGCGCTATGCTTATCAGCCAGTTGGTTGTACAAAATGTTTTCATGATGATTTGAGTTTATGTTTAATACTCAAATCTGGTACGATATGGCCGGAGGTTAAAAATGTTTAAACAGCTTGGTAAATGTTTTTAACTCATGGCTTGTTTTACTTAATAACCGCCATAAATTGCCGCTGATTGAAAATTCCGGTCAATCGGTTTAGAAAATTACGGTTGGTATTGAAAGGAACCCGATTGTAGTAAAAACCTTTGTACTTTTAAGTATGCAAATGTCTTTCAAACCCGGCATCAACCAACTGCAGTGGCTGGTATGGGTTTTCGTTTTACTGGCGGTTATGCTGTCGCTGTTGCCAATGGACGGATTTGCCCAAGCATTTGTTTACGCCCTGCTCAATACCTTGTTTTATGTGGCTATTGTTTACGGAAACATTTTGTTGCTTTTCCCGAGATTATATCAAAAGAGCAAATACGGCTGGTACGTTCTGTCGGTGATTGTTTTCCTGGCTGCGGTAGGGGTTATAAGGGGATTTATTACCATGTACGCCTACAACCTTTGGTTTGCCATGCACCCCGAACCGATGACCACTAAAGCCATTGCCAGTTTTATTATAGGCGGTATAATGGTATTCCTGCTAAGCTTTGTTTTCCGCATAGCGATAGAATATTTCAAGCTTAAGCAACGGTCGGACGAGATCATGGCCCAACGCACGCAGGCTGAGTTAAACCTGCTGAAATCGCAGGTGCAGCCTCATTTTTTGTTCAATACCTTAAACAATATCTACTACGAAGCTTACCTCGAATCGCCCCGGACTGCCAGCCTGATAGAGCGCCTGAGCGACATTATGCGATACTTTGTAGATGAAGCGCCCAAACAGTTGGTGCCTTTGGCAACAGAATTGCAGTTCCTTGAAAATTATATAGCGCTGGAGAAAATCCGCATCCGCCATAGTATCCAGCTGGAATTCACGAAAGATTTTGACCAGGGCATTAGCCTGCCTCCGATGCTATTGATGACCTTTGTTGAAAATGTATTTAAGCACGGTATTGATAAAACCAGCACAAATAATAAAGTCGCCATCAAATTAGTGCAAGAGGGCAACCGGCTTGTTTTCTTGGCAGAAAACCTGGTGCTTGCCGGGGCCGGGGTACACCAGTCTGCCGGGTTTGGCATTGTCAATCTGCGTAAACGTTTAGTATTATTGTATGGCGATGATCTTATACTGGCCGTGCAAAATAATGGTACCGTTTACCGTGCATCACTTAACATCCCGTTGGCATGAACCTAAAATGCATTATTATAGATGACGAGCCGAATGCCGTTAACCTGCTGGAAGTGCTGATTGCCCAAACAACCAGCTGGCAGTTAACAGGTAAGTGCTACAACGCCTTAGAAGCGATCGCCTTTCTTAAGACCCATAAAGTTGATTTTATATTTTTGGACATCAACATGCCCCATCTTACCGGCATCGAACTGGCCGGGCTGCTGCCTAAGGATACCAGGATTGTGTTCACTACCGCCTACGCCGAGCACGCTGCAGATAGCTACGCCTTCCAAACGATAGATTACCTGCTAAAGCCGGTAACACTTAAACGTTTCCTGGCGGCAGTTCAAAAGATAGAAGCTAATTTTAGCAGTCAGCTCCAAATTCATCCAACCGATACGACTACAAGCGACGAATACTTTTTTGTAAAATCGGGCAAGGTTTTGCGTAAGATCGCTCTGAACGACATCCTTTATTTTGCTGGCGAGAAAGAGTATGTGCGATTAGCAACAGTTGCCGGAGAAATACTGATATACCGACGGTTAAAGGAAGTAGAAGAGCAGCTTTCGGCACCTTTTGTAAGGGTGCATAATTCGTTTATCGTAAACACTAAAATGCTGGATAAGGTGCAGGATAACCACATCTACATCGGTCAAAAACAGATCCCGGTGAGTGACAAATTCAGGGATGCGTTTATGGCGGTGATCAGGCAAAGACTGTTTTAAACAATCACGACTCTGTAAGTTCGCCGCGCAGGTCTTTCTCCAGGCAGCGTTTTACTTCTTTAGGGTCGTCAATTTCGCCAAGCAGGTACATCATTTTGGTAACGGCGGCTTCAAAGGTCATGTCGAAACCGTTGGCAACGCCCATATCTTTAAGCTCTTTGCTGGTTTCGTAACGGCCCAGTTCAACCGTACCCACCTTACATTGAGAAATATCCAGTACCACTTTACCGGCATTTATGGCATTCTTAAGCAGGTCTATAAACCATTGATCTGTAGTGGTGTTGCCCGCTCCAAAGGTTTCCATTACTATGCCGCGCACGTCTGAATTCAGTATCGTTTCTACTACCTTAGGGCTAATGCCGGGGTACAGTTTTAATACCGCAACATCGCTTACCAATTGGTTATGGACTTTTAGCGGCCCGGTACCTGGCTCGCGGATATCATTTACGCTAAACCGCAAATGCACGCCCGACTCGGCAAGGATTGGGTAATTAGGCGACCGGAACGCCTCGAATTTGGATGAGTTGTATTTGAATGCACGGTTACCACGGAAAAGCTTGTAATCAAAGTAAATACAAACCTCCGGCACGCGGGATCTTTCGTTCTTTTTGGCTTTGGCTATTTCAATGGCCGTCATCAGGTTTTCCTTAGCATCGGTACGTACCGCGCTTATAGGTAACTGCGACCCTGTAAAAATAACCGGCTTATCCAGGTTTTGCAGCATAAAACTTAGGGCCGATGCGGTGAATGCCATCGTATCCGATCCGTGGAGTATCACAAAGCCGTCTACCTTGTCGTAGTTGGCTTCAATAAGCGCCGCCAGTTCGCTCCATACTGCCGGGTTCATGTTCGATGAATCAATGATCTGATCGAACGAATGAACCTTAATTTTGCAATTAAGCTTCTCCAATTCGGGCACATTGTCCATTATCTGCTCAAAATTTATGGGTACTAATACCTTGGTTACAGGATCGCTCATCATACCTATTGTCCCACCGGTATAGATGATCAGTATCTGGCTCATGAAATCAGGTTTATACGATAAACATTCGGTTTAATTTATACACCAAATACCTTTTTCGAATTTTGTGTGGTAATGTCTGCCACGGCTTCGATAGATATTTGGTGCAGTTCTGCAACCTTTTGGGCTATGTACGGCAAATAAGAGCTTTCATTTGGTTTGCCCCGGTACGGAACGGGTGTAAGGTACGGAGAATCCGTTTCTAATACGATATGCCGCAGATCAATTTGCGGTAAAATTTTGTCAAGGCCGCCGTTTTTGTACGTTACTACGCCGCCTATACCTAAATAAAAGCCTAAAGCGATTATTTTTTTGGCCTGGTCAAGCGTTCCGGTAAAACAATGGAAAATGCCGCGCAGTTTTTCGTCCTGTTCATCCAGTAACACCTGGTAAACTTCGTCAAAGGCATCGCGGCAATGTATAACTATCGGCAAATTCATTTGCTTTGCCCACTTTATCTGCAGCTTAAAAGCCTGTATTTGTTCCGTTAGAAAGGTTTTGTCCCAATACAGGTCAATGCCTATCTCACCAATAGCATACATTGTATATTTATGGATCGCGGGTTGCATCAGCATTAGTTCATGCTCCCAATCGGCCTTAACCGAGCAGGGGTGCAGGCCCATCATAGGGTAGCAGTTAGCCGGGTAAGCATCAAGCAAATCAAACATCAGCGGGATAGAAGCCGTGTCTACATTAGGCAAAAACAGGCGTTCTACCTTGTTGTCCAGGCAGCGCTGCATTAAACCGGCCCGTAAAACATTATCGGTTTGGTAATATAAATGGGTATGCGTATCTGTTAACACCATGGTGCAAAAATAAAAAAGCCTTCTGTTGTGCAGAAGGCTTTAGGGTATTATTTAATTTTCTTTTTAGCTGCGGTTCGCTTTTTAAGTGGTGCTTTCGCCCCTTTCTTAACAACCGGCGCTGTATGTTTGGCGCGGTTAACCTTAACCAGCTCTACATCAAATACCAGCGTGCTGAACGGTGGTATCGCTTCGCCGCTGCCACGGTCGCCGTACCCTAAGTTAGACGGGATGATAAAGGTTGCCTTCGATCCTTCGTTCAATAGCTGCAAACCCTCGTCCCAGCCGGCAATAACTGCCTGCGCACCCAGCGGGAACTTAATAGGCTCGTAGTTACGGCCCGGTTGCTGCAGGCCTGCAGCTTTGGCATTGGCTTCTACACTGCTGTCAAACACTTTGCCATCCAGCGTTTTACCGGTGTAGTTAACCTGCACGGTATCGCCGGGCATTGGTTTAGCTTTCGCACCTGTTTTAGTAACAATGTACCTTAAACCGCTGGCAGTGGTTTTTACCGCCAGATTGTTGCTTTTGATATAAGCATCAGCACCTGTTTTTTCGGCTATCTTTAGTTTTTCCAGTCCGGCGTTTCTTTCGGCAATAGCATCGGCAAGTGACTGCACTTTTAGAATCTTGATATTGAAGATGAGGTTACCGCCTTTTGCTAAAAATGGCGGGCGGGCCTCTTCGTGTCCTTTAAATATCGAATCGACAGGAACCTTTACAACAGCGCTGTCATTAACGCTCATCATCGGGAAAACATCCATCAGGTCGCCGATATTGGCAGATGGGTGCACCTGTGCCTTAACGGGCTGGCCCTGTGTATAGGTGCTGAACAGAATAGAATCTTTATCCGTACGCTGTACAGCCTGGAAGGTGATCACATCATTCTGTTTGATCTTCTCGCCCGCATTCGTGCTGATGATCTGGCAAAGCGCGCCTTTGGCAGTGCGTTGCATACCCGCCTGTGCGACTGCGCTAAATACAGCAAGTACAATAAGAGCGATGGTGAAAAAAGTGTTCTTCATATTTCATAAAAAAGCCTTCCGGATATGATCCGGAAGGCTGCTATAATAAATTTTATTATCTGATCGCTGGCGCTACCGGTGGTTTTGGAGCGTTAGGGTTTGGTTTAACAATCTCAACCATTTCAACCTCAAACCATACCGGTGTGTAAGGGCCAATTGCAGGCGGGAAACCTTGCTCGCCCCAGCCTAAGTTAGATGGGATAACAAATGTTGCCTTAGCGCCTTTGTTCAATAGCAGTAAACCTTCGTCCCAGCCTTTAATTACTTTGCCTTCGCCAATAGCAATGCGTATCGGTGCAAACTGGCGGCGCGGATCCATCGGTTGTTTAGCTTTTACCGCTTCTTCTTTAAGGCTGCTGTCAAAGAATTTGCCGTTTAATAATTTACCAGTGTAATTTACAACAGCAGTATCGCCGTTAACAGGTAGCGGTCCGCTGCCCGGTTTGTTAATTACATATTGCAGGCCAGATGCTGTGGTAGTGGTTTTTAAACCTTTATCAGCAATGAATTTTTTGATCTTGGCAGGTTCTGCCTTCTTAATCTTCTCTGCCTGTACTTTAAAGTAATCGGCAACTTTAGCCTGGAAAACAGCATCAGTAAGCGTTCCTTTAGGTATTACCTTTTCAACCTTAACTTCATAAATAAGGTATTTACCTTTCATGCCCGGCGGGCGTGGCGCGCCTTTTTTAAACATGGTATCGATAGCCAGTTTCAAGGTTGCGCTGTCACCTTCGCTCAGCATTAGCAATCCTGATGATACATCACCTTTTTGCTGTGCTTTTTGCATGATATTGTTGATTGGGTTGCCCATATCATAGGTACTGCCCAATACAGAATCTGCCTCGTTTTTTAAGGTTAAGTTAAGGCTGATAAAATCTCCTGGCTGCAGGTTTGCGCCCGGTTTATCTACGTGAATGTTGTAAAGCAATCCTCCGTCGCCCGTTTTAAAGCCACCTTTGCAGCTTGCCAGCCCAATGGCTGCAATTGCAATAAACATTAAGTTTTTTCTCATTTTGTTTCTTTACTGTATTAAAAGTTTTTTGTACTCGGGTAATATTGATTTGAATTTATTAATAGTTTCATCAAGCGATAGGGTTGATTGCCCGCCGGCCGCATTGCGGTGGCCGCCGCCTTCAAAATAGCGTTTGCAAATATCATTCGCCGGGAATTCGCCCTTAGAGCGTAGTGACAATTTTACTTTATCCTTCCTGTCAACAATGAACGCCGCAAGGCGGATGCTGGCAATTGACAACGCATAATTTACAATCCCCTCGGTGTCGCCGGTGTTAGAGTCGTACTCGTCCAGGTCGGCTTTAGTTACCCAGATAATAGCCGTATTAAATTCCGGCAGTATCTCTAACCGGTTAGCCAAACAGTGCCCCAGAAAGCGTAAACGGTTTTCTGACGAACTATTGTATATCAGCTCATGAATTCTCCAGTTTACTGCACCCGCGTCAATCAGGTCGGCAACAATGCGGTGTACAGCAGATGTAGTGTTAGGCAGCCTGAACGAAGCAGAGTCGGTTAGGATGCCTGTATAAAGGCAAGTGGCCACATCCTTATTTACCAACTCTTTTTTGTGCAGCACATTGGCAATAAAATCATAAACCAATTGCGCGGTAGCACATGCATGGATATCCCAGTGGCGATAATCATCAAAATCCTGCGGATCCAGGTGATGGTCTATCATTACTTTATATGCGCTGCTTTGACCCACCAGTTCGCCCATTTCGTTTATGCGCCCAAGAGCGTTAAAATCAAGGCAAAATATCAGTTCGGCATCGGCTATCAGTTGGGCGGATTGTTGCTGATTCTCGGTGTAAATGATCACCTCTTCGTTACCGGGCAACCATGCCAAAAATTCGGGATAATCTGTCGGAGCGATCACTTTAGCGTGATGGCCAAGCTGTACCAGGTAGTGGTATAACCCTAACGACGAGCCCATAGCATCGCCATCGGGTTTATGATGGGTAGTTATAACTATTTTCCTGGGCTGATCTAAAAGTTCAGTAAGCGAGGCTAAATCCAACATCAAATTTTAAAAGAGCCGCAAAGCTAAATAAATTAATTAAATACGTGTAGCATATTTGTGCCGATAGCTTTAATAATCAACTAAAAAACGCTATTTTTGCGCCAAAATTAAAAAATCCGGCAGGAGATAAAGGGCTTGTAAGCCCGGCAAAAACCGCTGTAAAAAATAACAATCATGAAAACTAACAGAACATTTACAATGATAAAGCCTGATGCTGTTGCAAACGGGCACATTGGTGCAATTTTAGACCAAATAAGCAAAGCGGGCTATAAGTTCATAGCTTTTAAGTACACCGCGTTAACTCCTGAAAAAGCCGGCGAATTTTACGCAGTACACAGCGAGCGCCCTTTTTACAAGGACCTGGTTAACTTTATGTCATCCGGCCCTATTGTTGCGGCTATTTTAGAAAAAGATAACGCTATCGAAGATTTCCGCAAACTGATTGGTGCTACTGACCCGGCTAAGGCTGATGCAGGCACTATCCGTAATCTGTTTGCAAAGTCTATCGACGCAAATGCTGTTCACGGATCGGATTCTGATGAGAATGCAGAGATAGAAGGTAACTTCTTTTTCTCGGCTTTCGAGCGTTTCTAATATCAGTAAAATTTAATAGAAAGGCGGATGCAGCTTACGTGCTGTATCCGCCTTTTTTATTATAATACCACTTATAGTTGTATTATAAGATATTTGTTGTTAGCTTTACGTTAGATGTTCATCATCAATAAATTACGCTTTTATGAGAACACTAATCAAATATCTTATTTACTCCCTGGTCATAGTTACTATAATCCTGGTATCGCTGAGTATTTTTAGGGACCATCCCGAAGCGCAGTTCGCCTTTATCTTCCCGGGAATATTTTTGGTGGTGTTTTCAGAAATTATGGATGATGCTTTCCGCAACATCAGCAAGCGTGTACGTGTTTCCCGTTTCAGGTAAGCTTATAAAAAAACAATATCTGCCACCAGTTCGGTCTTTGCATCCTTGTTTATCTTTTCAATGATCTGGCTGCGCATCAGCACCAACTCATTCTTTATCACCGACGATTCTATCCGCAGGAACAACTTCTTATCACGGATAAAGATCTCTTTAGTACGGTTAGCTACAGATTTACCTACAATATCCGGCCATAACAACACAATACCTGTCTCATCATACTTGCGTTTAATTTTGTAAACGTTTAGCATCTGCTCAATAGCTTCCTTAAGTGATTTGTCGTTCGTTTTACGCATCTATACTACCTTCCTTCACTTTAAAGATCTTCAGGTTTACGTTAAGTTTATCAAAAATGCCCTTAACCCGGCTAAGGCTGGTATCGGTAATAAATACCTGCCCAAAATCATTGTTAGATACCATTTGCATCAGCTTGGTAACACGGCCGTCATCCAGCTTATCAAATATATCATCCAGCAGCAACAGTGGCTTAAATCCTTTTTTTTGCGTTAAAAAAGTGTACTGGGCCAATTTTAAAGCGATCAGAAATGATTTTTGCTGCCCCTGCGATCCAAACTTTTTCATGGCCATACCGTGGATGTTAAACTGCAGGTCGTCTTTGTGGATACCGGCAGTGGTACGCTCCAGTATGCGGTCGCGTTCCAGGTTTTTGCGCAGCAGGTCGGCCAGGTTATTTTGCAGCAGCTGCGACTCATACATGAGCTCTACCTGTTCGGCATCTTCGGTAATGTACTGGTAATGTAGGTTGAATATGCCGGTGAATGCATCCATAAATGCCCGGCGCTTCCCAAAAATGCGGCTGCCGCTTGCTACCAGTTGCTCATCATAAATAGATAGCAGATCGGGGTCATAGCGGCCGGTATCGGCAATTTGTTTAAGTAGTGCATTGCGGTTGGCCAGTACCTTATTATAAGCAATGAGTTCGTCCAGGTAATGGGTATCTGTTTGCGAGATAACATTATCTATAAATTTACGGCGCTCTTCGCTGCCTTCGATGATAATACTGATATCATACGGCGAAACCATTACCAGGGGCAACAGGCCAATATGATCGGCAAGGCGCTGATAATCCTTTTTATTGCGTTTAAACTGTTTTTTTTGATTGCGCTTAACCCCGCAGGCAACTACCTCTTTGCTGCCATTTTTTTCGAACACGCCGTTGATCATAAAAAAATCGGCACCCTGCTTTATCTGCTGGCTATCAATAGGGTTAAAGTAGCTTTTGCAAAGTGAAAGGTAATGCACCGCATCCAGCAGGTTGGTTTTGCCTGCACCGTTGTTGCCTACAAAAGCATTTACCCCTTCGCTTAGCGTAAGCTCGGCCTCGGGATAGTTCTTAAAGTTGATAAACGAGAGTTGCTGCAGGTACATAAGGGAGGGCAAATTTACTGATTTTTAACTCGGTTTGAACAGATCAAATACCGGTTTTTAAAATCAATCTTAATCAACATCATCAAAATGAGGTGCAGATTTTTAAGAGCCGGGCTGCTTAACCGTGGTGTTGCGGCCTTTTTGCAAAGGGCAGTTTGCGCGGGTTAACCCGCCTATTGCTCAATTGAATAAACGCAATATTTTAATTTGTTAAAAGTTTTGAAAACCGTATTTTTGCAAACTTAATTTTTAAATAAAGATGTCGGCAACCGAGATTAAAGCAAACACCACAGAAGAGACTAAGCCAGTTGTGAGAAGTGGTAGCTTTGTACAAGAAAACCAAAAAAGCCTGTTATTTATAGCTGCAGCCATTGTTGTTATGGTGTTAGGATATATTGCCTACCTAAAACTTTACCTGGCACCAAGGGAAGTTAGCGCAGCAAGCCAGTTCTACGTAGCGCAGGATTTTTGGGCTAAAAAAGATTGGGACAAAGCAATTAAAGGTGATGCCGGTTACCCTGGTTTAGAAAAGATCATCAGCGATTATAGCAATACAAAGGTTGCCAACCTTGCTTACTTTTACCTGGGCACCGCTTATTTGAACAAAGGCGAGTATCGCAAAGCCATCGATAACCTAAACAGCTACCGTGGCGACGATGCTATGGTTGCAGCAGAAGCTTTAGGCAGCGTGGGCGATGCTTACGTAGAGCTGAAAGACATGGATAAGGCTGAAACTTATTTCAAAAAAGCAGCTGATAAAGCAGGCAATAAGTTTTTATCGCCATTGTATTTAAAGAAACTGGGTTTAGTTTACGAAGCTAAGAACGATAACAAAGCTGCTGCCGAAGCTTACAAGAAAATAAAAACGGAATATCCGGAAAGTGCTGAAGCACAAAATATTGATGAATATATTGCCCGCGCCGAAGCGAAGTAATAATTGATCACGAATTTCGAATGTTCGATCTGGGATGTAGTGGCAGGATTAATTTTCGCCGTTGATCCGGGATCGGACATTTTTTGTTTAATAGCATTCACAAACTTCTGATTATATTCGAAATTGAAAATTCGAATTCCGAAATAACAAATTCATGGCCACTCAACTAAAAAACCTATCTGATTTTTCAACCGCGGGCGACATACCTGATGCAGCCGGCTTTAACTTTGGCATTGTAGTGGCCGAGTGGAATGCCGAAATTACCAACGCTTTGTACCAGGGCGCTTACAATACCCTGATTAAGTATGGTGCGCAGGAGGCTAATATACACTCTTACCCCGTGCCGGGCACTTTTGAATTATCTACCGCTGCCGAACTGCTTTTAAAGACCGCTAAGTTTGATGCTGTTATTTGCCTGGGCTGTGTGATACAAGGCGAAACCCGCCACTTTGATTTTATTTGCGATGCTGTTGCAAACGGCATTACAAATGTTGCCATTAAATACGCAAAACCTGTTATATTTGGTGTACTTACCACTGATAATCAGCAGCAGGCTATTGACAGGGCAGGGGGCAAGCACGGCAACAAAGGCGACGAAGCAGCCGTTACCGCTATTAAAATGGCAAAGTTGGCCGAAACATTGGGCACCAAATAACGTATAACTATAAAGTTGATCAGCACCTATTATGAAGAAGATCTTATACATAGCAATTTTAGCCTTAGCACTGGGCAGCATGGCATCATGCTCTAACAAATTGTGCCCTGCCTACGGATCGTACCCGCGCAGCCGATAAGCGAATTGCCGCCGTTTTAACTCTCCTAAAACCTAAAGCAGTTTTACATTGTATTTACTTTAGATTAAGTTTATACACTTACCTTTGTTTTATGGAATGGATACAGTTGGAAACGGCCAATCAGATAGATAATATCAAGCAGCAACAAGGCTACAGCCTTATTTTTAAACATAGCACACGCTGCTCTATCAGTATGATGGCTAAAAGGCGTTTCGAGCTTGACTGGGACAACCTGCCACAGGATATGCCCCTTTACTTTTTAGACCTTATTAAACACCGCGACCTATCGGCCAAGGTAGCGGCTGATTTCCAGGTGCACCACGAGTCGCCGCAGGTATTGCTGATAAAAGGCGGCGAGTGTATCTTAGATCAGTCGCATGGTGCTATTTCTGTTGATGAAACGCTGAGCGTTTTAGCGTAACAGAATCAAATCAGGATCATTATTATTTTTACATAAAACAACAAAGGCCCGTTAACGGGCCTTTGTTGTTTTATGTAATGGCATCCTCAATTATTACCGGCATCAGCCTTATGGATAGCTTTTGAAAGGCTGATAGCGGCAAGCAGGTAGTAAAAGGCACCAAATGCCGAGTATCCGGCCAGGTTAACAATCCCCATATTTGGCGATTTGGCCTGGGCGATAAAGGCAATACCCGCAATTATAGATTGCCCACCGCTTAATATCATTGGCCACTGACCACCCAATGAGCGACGACGGCGTAAGCCTAGAATCAACTGGATAGCCCCGGTTAGCCCCGCCCAAACACCAAATACAATCAGTACTGCCGGGATACCTTTACTTAACGCAATGGCAACCGCAACGGTAGCGATAATGCTTATGTTAAGGTTGATATATTGCGGTATCAGGTTGCCGTTGTTACGGTTGGCGCGGATATCTAAAATTGTACCTATTACATCCCAGGCTGGGTAAATAACTACCAGCACTCCCGCTAATGTAGGTGATGATTTTGCAAAAAGCGCTATTAAAATAACCCATATTACCGAAAATGTAACACGTGTGAAATACAGTGTACGCAATGGGCGCGCGCTGCTAATTGTTTGATTTTGAATTTGATTGGCTGACATGGCTTTGATTATTTTGATTGATAGTACAAAGGTGCGGATCGATAAATCAACTATTTTTCACTTAAGTGAAAACCAGCGCGGCTTTTGTCACTACACGTTACTTTTACGGGTGATAACTGGCTAGCGCTGCTCTTCTTGCTGCTGAACCCGTTTTTTGATACGTGTTAACGATGGATTTTTTATCCCCAGGTAAGAGGAGATATGATAGGCCGGCACCCGGTTGATGATATTGGGATGTTCGCGGATCATTTTCAGATAACGTTCTTCGGGCGTGTTGAACAGAAACTCCTCTGTTCGGGATTGCGAGTAATTAAAAAACAGCTCGGCTATCAACCTGCCAAATTTTTCCCAGCCGGTAGGCGTGCCGTATAAGTACTGAAGATTGCTATAGCTGATTGATAACAACTCGGCATCTTCCATTGCCTGGATAAAGTAGTAACAGGGGTATTGCGTTATAAAGCTGCGGAATGATACCAGGAACTGGCCTTCCGAGAAAAAGTACATGTTGCGCTCGTCGTGCGTTTTTGGATGAATAAAGTAAACCCTGAAAACCCCCTTGATGATCAGTGCCAGATCGGTACATACAAAGCTTTGCATGTTAAAAAAATCGCCTTTTTTAATATGTCTTGTTTGCCAGAATGTTAAGCTAACAGCGACATCGGTTTTGTTCAAGTCTGCAAAATTGCCTAATACTTTATTCAAAAATTCCTGTTTGTCGTTCATGCCAGGGATGGTAAGTTACAGGTAAAGCTATCGATAATCTCTGATAAGCGGGATGGTCAATTGTCATGATGAGTGAAGCAATCCTGATATCAGTTCCACCCCAGCACTTCATCGTGAGGTATGAAGCAAATCCCCCTCTGGGCAAGTAGAAAGTTAGTTCTTTGTTAGGAAAGCCAGTTAATTATGAATCATCAGTGGATGTTCATTTTTTTTTTGTCGCAAAAAAGAAACGAACCAAAGAAACGGAGCGCAGCACCTCTTGAACACTTGTAAAAAACAAATAACTGTGAAAACACACGCGGCTTGGTTCCGCCCTATGTAAATTAGTGGTGTTTCAGAGCCTGTGCCGCCCGGGCGTTACCTATGCCGCAGAGGAGCGGTTATTGTTAAGCCTGCATTATATATTCCACCTCACGTGTCATCGCGAGGTATGAAGCAATCCCTGTCTGGGCAAGTAGAAAATTAGTTCTTCGTTAAGGATGGCAGTAACTTAAGGGCCGGTCAACATTACCAGGCATTTAAAATCGCTTTGATCTGGTAAATCTGCTTAATCCCGGTTTAACAGAAAAGGCGACAATCACTTGCCGCCTTCATTATATTGTAAAAGATCCTTCTATTCTTTAAATCCCTTATCCCTGTTATGATTGTATCAGGTGCTTCAGTTGGATCACCTCTTTCTCATCCAGGTATCTCCAGCGTCCGCGGGGAAGGTCTTTCTTGGTCAGGTTGGCGTAAACCGAACGGTCCAACTTGATCACGTCATAGCCCAACGACTCAAATATGCGCCTTACGATACGGTTTTTACCGCTGTGTATCTGTATGCCTACCTCTTTTTTGGTTCCGCCGGTAACGTACGATATGCTGTCGGGTTTTATAAAGCCGTCTTCCAGCTCCAGACCGAAGCCGATCTTGTTCATATCACCTTGTGTAAGCGCCTTACTCAACTCTACAAGGTAAAGCTTGGTAACGCTGTTGCGCGGGTGCGATAACTTATCGGCCAGGTCGCCATCGTTGGTCATTAATAACAAACCGGTAGTGTTGCGGTCTAAACGGCCAACCGGGTAAATGCGCTCGCGGCTGGCTTTCTCAACCAGGTGCATTACAGTACGGCGCTCCTGTGGGTCGTCGGTAGTGGTAATGTAGTCCTTAGGTTTATTTAGTAGCACGTAAACGTTCTTTTCGCGTTTAAGGGCCTCGCCGTTGTAACGTACCAGGTCTTTTAGCGGGTCAACCTTATAGCCCAGTTCGCTTATTACCTCGCCGTTAACCGATACCACGCCTGCAATGATCAGTTCATCGGCCTTGCGGCGGCTGCAGATACCTGCGTTAGCGATATAACGGTTCAGCCTGATCAAGCCATCGTCTTTAGTTTTTGCTACCGGATTTTTACGGCCGCGCATAGTGGTTTTAGGCTTATCGCTAAAACCGCCTTCGCCATCCTCGCGCTTTTTAAAGCCCGATGTAGTATTGGCAAAATCTTTTTTACCGGTACCGCTGCCCGGTTTAGGCGTGCGGTTATAAGGTTTGCGCTCGCCGCTGGTATCGCCAAAGGCACGTTTAGGCCTTTCGCTATCGCCTGTGGTGGGGCGGCTGCCATACGGCTTATCTTTTGGTGTAAATGTTTTCTTATTGGGGAATGATGACGGGCCTAAACCGCGTTTAGGGCGGTCATCGCCTTCGCCGCCGCCAGAGCGGGTGCCGTAAGGCCTGCTGTTGGTGCGTTCGCTGCCGGCATCTGTAGGCCTGCCGCTGTAAGGGCGTCCTTTGGGCGCAAAGGTTTTCTTTTCGCCGCCGCTAAATGACGATGTCGAACCGCCGCCGTAGCTTTTCTTTGGGCGCTCGTTATCACCCTCAGGCTTGGCATAGCCTGCCGATGACGACCTTTTATCTACCGAGAAACTTTTTTTATTATCTGACGGGCGGCTGCCCTGCCCGAATGATTTTCCTGCTGATGAGGATG
>NZ_CAXVWK010000120.1:0-16926 GCF_964263795.1 Mucilaginibacter sp. | reverse complement strand
GGTGGAAGACCTGGATATACAGATCATCGATCAGCAGTTTGATCAGCTGACTAAAAGCTACAAATACATTCATACTATCGAAACCATCAACGGTAGTAAAGGCTTAATGATCACTGATTTTATCTGTACAAAGGGTTTCTTGATGAACTAAATCCGGGTTCGTCAAATACCATAATGCTCAATAACATCCTGCGGTACTTTTGCGCCACGTCCGGTTGTCATATCTATCATTACGTAATCGAAGTATCCATCGCAACATACCTTTTTGGTGGTTTTGTTAGTGATGGTGAAATTTACACGGCAGCCCTTATCGTTAATGCTGTCAATACCGGTGCGTACTAAGAAGTAATCGCCCATAACCAGGGCGCGCTTGTAGTCCATATAAACGCTGCGTACTACCCAGCCAAAACCACGTTCCATAAATTTTTCCATAGCCATGCCGTAGCATGTTTCCATCTGTTCGTAACGCGCTGCTAACACGTAATCAAAGTATTTACTGTTATGCACATGCTGAAACATGTCTATATCATCAGGACGTACGCGGTGTTCAGTTTCGAAAGTGCTGTAACTCATTAAGTCAAAAGTAGAAAGTTAAAAGTGAAAAGAGAATATGGTCTCAATTGTTTTATTGGTCAAATTGCGTTAGGGATAGGAGCGGATACCGGCCCGTGGTTAAGGCCTGTGCAGTATAAGCGGATAGCCCGGCCGCAGGCAACGCCGTAATTATTCTACGAATAGCAAAATATTCCTCCGTGAGATGCCGAAACGAGTTCGACATGACTGTTTGTTGGGTTATGAGAACCACTCATCACTTAACTTAGCCAACCATTCACCAATCCCAAAAATCATTTTTACTTTTGATTTAAAACCTTATCTTTGCACCACAATTAATCAAATTATTTACACTTTAATATTATTCACGTAATGTATTTAAGTAAAGAAGCAAAGGCAGAGATCTTTGCAAAACATGGTAAAAGCGAATCTGATACCGGTACAACAGAAGGACAGGTAGCATTATTCACTTACCGCATCGCGCATTTAACCGGTCACTTGAAAAAAAACAAACATGATTTTTCAACCCAGTTATCACTGCAAAAATTAGTAGGTAAACGCCGCGGATTGTTGGCTTACCTGTACAAAAAAGATATTAACAGGTACCGTGCTATTATCAAAGCGTTAGCGCTTAGGGATATCATCAAGTAACCTTACTGAATACTCTTTAAAAAGCCGTCCGCATTTGCCAGACGGCTTTTTTACATTTGAAACAATACACATACACATAAAAACCGATACGCTCCGAAAGATGAAAAGCGTATCACAAAACAAACAAGATGAGTTTAAACGTAATTAAAAAGGTAATTGATTTAGGTGACGGCCGCACCATTGAGATCGAAACCGGTAAACTGGCCAAACAAGCCGATGGCTCTGTAGTAATTAAAATGGGTGATACCATGTTATTAGCTACTGTAGTATCATCGCAGGATGCAAAAGAGGGTGTTGATTTTTTACCGCTTTCTGTTGACTATCAGGAAAAATACGCGGCTACAGGCCGTATCCCGGGTGGGTTTTTACGCCGTGAGGCACGTTTGTCAGACTATGAGGTGCTTATCTCTCGTTTGGTTGACCGTGCGTTGCGCCCAATGTTCCCGGGTGATTACCATGCTGATACACAAGTAATGATATCTCTGATATCTGCTGATAAAGATATCATGCCGGATTGCCTTGCAGGTTTAGCAGCATCAGCAGCTTTATCTGTTTCTGACATTCCTTTCAACGGGCCAATATCTGAAGTACGTGTAGCTAAAGTAAATGGCGAACTGGTTATTAACCCAACTTTAAGCCAACTACAAAATGCAACCTTAGAATTTATTGTTGCTGGTAACGAGCACGACATCAACATGGTTGAAGGCGAAAGCGCCGAAATTCAGGAAGCAGAACTTGTTGAAGCAATCAAATTTGCACATCAAGCAATCAAGGTTCAGTGTCTTATTCAAAAAGAACTGACCGTTGAGGTTGGCAAAACTGTAAAACGTGTTTACAACCACGAGCATAGCAACGAGGAATTGAAAAAAGCGATCTACGCTGCTACGTACGATCAGGTTTACGCTATTGCAGGTGCAGCTTCTGCTAAAGAAGAGCGCAGTGCTAAATTCAAAGAAGTTAGGGATGCTTACATCGCTACCCTTGGCGAAATTGACGATATCACTAAATCATTAGCTAAAAAATATTACCACGATGTGGAGTATGATGCTATCCGTAACCTTGTGTTAGATGAAGGTAAACGTTTAGACGGCCGTACGACTACGCAGATCCGCCCGATATGGAGCGAGGTTGGCTATTTGCCATCTGCTCACGGTTCTGCAGTGTTTACCCGTGGCGAAACGCAAGCATTAACCACTGTTACCTTAGGTGCTAAAGACGATGAGCAGATGATCGACGGTGCGTTCATCAACGGATACCAAAAATTCCTGTTGCATTACAATTTCCCCGGTTTCTCAACTGGCGAGGTTCGTCCTAACAGGGGTGCAGGCCGTCGCGAGATTGGTCATGGTAACCTGGCAATGCGTTCGTTAAAACGCGTTTTACCTGCTGAAGAGTCAAATCCATATACCATCCGTATCGTTTCTGATATTTTAGAATCTAACGGTTCATCGTCAATGGCTACGGTTTGTGCCGGTACATTAGCTTTGATGGATGCAGGTATCAAGATCACCAACCCGGTATCTGGTATCGCAATGGGTTTGATCACCAACGAAATGGGTACCAAATATGCTATCCTTTCAGATATTTTGGGTGATGAAGATCACTTAGGTGATATGGACTTTAAAGTAACAGGTACCAAAAACGGTATTGTTGCTGTGCAAATGGATTTAAAGATCAATGGCTTGTCATACGAGGTATTGACCAACGCGTTAAACCAGGCCAAAGACGGTCGTTTACATATCCTTGGTGAGATGGCAAAAACCATTACCGAAGCACGTGAGGATTACAAACCACATGCTCCGCGTATTGTAATGATCAAGATTGATAAAGAATTCATTGGAGCGGTTATTGGCCCCGGTGGCAAGATCATACAGGAAATGCAGCGCGAAACAGGCGCTACCATCTCTATCGAAGAGAAAGACGGTCAAGGTATCGTACAGATCTTCGGTGATAATAAAGACGCTATCGATCAGGCTTTAGGCCGTATCCGTGCTATTGCATCTAAACCAGAGGTTGGTGAAATTTACGAAGGTAAAGTGAAATCAATTATGCCTTTTGGTGCTTTTGTTGAAATTATGCCGGGTAAAGATGGTTTACTGCATATTTCAGAAATTGATCACCGCAGAATTGAAACAATGGACGGCATATTTAACGTTGGCGACGAAGTGCGCGTTAAATTATTAGATGTAGATAAACAAGGTAAATTGAAACTGTCGCGTAAGGTGTTATTGCCCCGCCCGGATAACAACAAACCTGCTGAGAATAATTAATTAGCAATAATTTTAAACAGCAAAACCCTCCAAAAGAGGGTTTTGCTGTTTAACGTCAAATTTTAGTTAAAAAAGTAAAACAATATGCAATCGGCATTGGTTTGGTACAGTTAAGAATAAGTGTATAAAAACAATTAGCCGGTACGTGATTTGCAAATGACATCTACTTCTGCTAACGATCCGTTAGATTTCTTGAACAGTGCGCCAGGTATGCCGGGCGGCCAAACGGCCGACCTGATACAAAAGCTATTGTACGAAATTATAAGGGTTAAAGAATTAATAACGTATTACGATTCTATTCCTAACGGGGCAGGGCAGCTCGGCTCATCCATTTTGAATGAACTCGTTACCGAAGCTTACAATTCTCTGGTAAACTACGATACCGTGTTAATGAAGAAGTATTACGATCTTTTACTTAATTGTGATTGATTGTTCTTCAATCCGGATAATCTGTTATCGTTTTTCGCCTAAAACCTTTTCGCGTAATTCTTCCGAAATTTCATCCGTAATTTTAATGATATCTGCTGCCTCCTGGGTATTGTTGATGACAAGTTTGTCACATACATCCCGATAGGGTAGCAAATACTCTTTATAAGCTGGTATAACATGGTTTACCCATTTGTAGTACGCATCTTCGTTAGAGTAGCCTCGTTCTTCGAGGTCACGCTTTAGGCGGCGCTGCAGGGCTATGTGTTCGTCGGCCTCAATAAATATGGTCATATCAAGTACATCCTTAATTTTACCGAAGTGCATGATAAAAAGGCCCTCCACAATAATAATAGGCGCCGGCTTTATTTCCAGAATTTTGGGAATAGCAGTGGGGTTATTAAAGGTGTATTCCTGCTTCATGAACGATTCGTTGTTCAGCAGCTTAAAAATATCGTTTTCAAAGTGTTCATGATCTATGGTCGATGGCAGGTCGAAGTTATAGTTCCGGTTTTCCAGTTTGGTCATGGTATGTGCCACCGGGAAATAGTAATCGTCCTGCGATACCAGGCACACCTCGTTATCGCTAAAGTGTTCCAGAAAACATTTTAAAAAGAAGGTTTTGCCAGAACCGCTTCCACCGGCAATACCAATCACATAGGGTTTATTCATTCGGAGTACCGTAGCTAATATTTACGTGAAAACGTTTATCTAATGCGCCTAATGCTTGTGCAACGTTTTTTGTCACTACAATTATAGCATCTTTATTTGATTGGTTATCAGTAAAACGGCCTACTACCTTAGCAAAAGTAACTTTATTGTTCATGGGGTTGGTTATCCGCATAACAGTACCAATAGGGGCGGTGCGGTGCAACACCAGCGTCTTATTCGGATCAAGGCTGGTATCTTCTATCCATGTAGCTACGCCCTTTTCATTTTTTTCGAATAAACCATAACGGCTTATCGGGACATGGCGGCCAAGGCTATCCGGCGATACGTACGTCGAGTCGCGCTTAACCAGTGTACTGTCGATAGGTGCAACCGGGGCTGGGGCAGGTGCCGGCACCCCGCTGCGAACCTGTAATACCTGGCCCGGCACTATGGTTGATGTAAGCTTATTAAGTGAAGTGATATCATCTACAGTTGTGCCGAAACGTTTGGCAATGGCGTAAAGCGTTTCGCCCTGTGATACTTTATACTGCTGCACAGTTATACCGCTGGTATTGCTGTTGGCTACCTCCTGCGCGTTTTTTTGCTCTGCAGGTTTCTGCGCTGGTGGCGTTGTAACAGGAGGTTGCTGAGTAACCGGTTTAGTTTGCACCTGCACAGGTGGTGTGGCTACCGGTTGATTTTGTGGCTGCTGAACTTTTAACGCAGGGCCTGTGTTTTCCACTATCGACCTCTCGGTTGGTACTTTAATGATAGCGCCGATAGCCATTTTAGGGTTGTTGTTGAACTGTATTATTGATTTTGGGCTAACACCGTAACGGCGGCCTATGGAGTAAAAATTATCTTTAGGGTCAAGCTTATGCAGTATTACTTTTTTACCGTTAAGGTTTTCAACCCCGATAGAATCTACAATAGTACTTGCATAAATAGTTGAGGACATAGCAAGCATTAACGCAGATAATAGCAATATCTTAAATTTCATAATAGATTATTAATCAATAATTTATAGGTTTAAAGCCTTTATTTCGACCTTGTTTTTTATATACACGAGGGCGTTTTTATGTAATACAAACGCCTCGGGTTGCAATTTTTGTATATCAGCGTTCAATATATCCTGATAAACAATATTGGTTCCATCCATAATCAACAGATGCTGTTGCAAACCGCCTGTTTTTTGCGTGTGCAAAGATACAATTATGTAATTATTGTGGTTAAGGTAATGCACTATATTTCCGTAGGCCTGGTAGGGCAATACTCCTGGTGCAAAATGGTCTGCGGTTGTTATATTGGGTATGACTATGCTATTCGGGAAAGGTTTATCCTGTAACTCGTCATAAGGCCTCACCAATGCTCCGGTTTTGATATCGGCCAGCATCAATTTTTTTGATTGGAAGGCGGTGCTGTAAACAACCGGCCCGTTAATGCTCAGGTGATCAAACGCTATGCTGTAGTTGCTCCACAACTCGTTAGCACTATCGGCCGCTATAGCAATTACTGCTTTATGCTCAGGGCCGGTTTCATGCTTGTAATGATGTAGTAATACCACGTTATCATAAACACATTCTACGCCGGTAAGCCAGCGCTCTGGAGTGGTGTGGCCGGTGAAGTTTAGTTTACCGGTTACCAGGTTAATGGCGCTGAAACTGGCCTGCTTCTGTTGCTCGTCACGCACCTCTGCTACCAATGTATCTGTAAGTTCGTCAATTTCCATCCGCCAAATTGTGGCGTTTAAATTGATATCGATTGATGGTTGCAACATTGTCATAAAGTTTGCAAATATGGGTATTAATAATAAAAGTGTTTAGGTTTGATAAACAAAGGCAATTAAGCGATGTTATCACCAAAAATCAACAAACTATGGATGCTAAAGAAATAAGCCTGGAAGAAGGCAAAGTTAAACCCGTTGTAGATCATTTAAATGATTTACTGGCTAATTACCATATTCACTATCAAAAGCTGCGGGGATGCCACTGGAATGTTAAAGGCAAAAGCTTTTTTACACTTCACGTTAAATTTGAAGAGTTATACACAGCAGCGCTTACCACTATCGACGAACTTGCAGAACGGATCCTGACGTTGGGAAAACCTCCGTACAGTACCTTTAATGATTACATTAATAAGTCATCTATCAAAGAGATCCAAACCATTGGGCTTAAAGATACTGATATGGTTAGGGCACTTATTGATGATATGGCTGCGCTGATCGAAATGGAACGTGCTATATTAGATATTACTGCCGAAGCCGGGGATGACGGTACCAATGATATGGTAAACCGTTTTATGCAGTTTAAAGAAAAAAATACTTGGATGCTCCGTTCGTTCGTGAACGAGGATTGATTTTTTGCATCTTAAATTAATACATAAAAAAAGCGATGAGTAAAACTCATCGCTTTTTTTATAAGGCCTATTGATTTTGACCAAAGGCCTTATCCGTTATTAGAACCTGTAACCTAATGTAAGGTAACCATTATCGGTAGTTCTGTTTAAAAGTACGCTAGGGCTCCCTGATCCAATTTCATAAGGTAATATGGTTTGGTTGCCTGTAACATGTGTGTAAGTAGCATCAACATAGTAAGAGCCAAACCGCAGGCCTATACCACCGCTTGCTGTTTTAATATCGCTACCATTGTTCTTGCGGAAATCGCCCTGTACGCCGTAACCGCCACGCAATAAAAACATGCTGCTTAAACGGGCCTCGGCGCCTACACGTGCATTTACTGCCGATTTATAAATATTTTTGATATCGGTATTATCGCCATTTGCGTTAAAATCTTCATTGCTGCTAATGTGCGCGCTGCTATAATCAACATACTCCACATCACCGCTAATGAAGCCAAATTGTTTGATAAATACCGCTGCACCACCTGCAAGCTTTAACGGTGTACGGAAGTTGTAGTTAAGGGTATAGCTTTGCGGGCCATCGGTATAACTGCCATTGTTAGTTATGTTTGTTGCCAAGCCTTCGCTATAGGTATCATCTACATTATAAAAAGTAGGAGAGGTAAAGGTTGCACCTAAACGCACTGATTCAACCGGCTTATAAATTAAGCCCAGCCTTGCAGCAAAGCCTGTTCCACGGGTTACCTGGTCTTGTGAGTAAGCCGAACTATAAGCCCGGTTAACGGCACCGGCAGTTTCTAAAATAGATGCCGTGCCATCTTCATAAAAAGTACTTGACGAGTTGTAACGCAGGTTGCTAAAGCTCAAGCCCAAACCAATATAAAGCTTATTGCTATAATTGGCACCCAATGAAAAATCAACTGCCGATTGGCCGCCCGTACGGCTGGTAAAACTTTCCTGGTTTACACTGCCAACAGTATTACTTTGATAAGTCGGGTTGGCGGCACCGTACAAATCAATCAGGTTTTGTCCGTAAGCAAATCCGGCAAGGGTATTATCGCCGACACCAAATGAATTGGCCTGATTCGCATAGTAATTATTGATAGAATTGCCTGTGTTTAAACCGTTATAGTGAATGTTTTCATAAAAATCATTGGTGCGGTTGTAAGCGGCACCGTAATTTACGCTTAGCCAACCCTTAGTTTTATCCGCACCGCGCGGCTTGGTTAATTGATTATAGACCAAAAACGCTGCGTGATTAATGTTCCCCGAGTTTTTAGTATCGGTAGCTGTTTGGCCAAAATAAGTTGCCTTTACTTTGGTGGCATTATATTCAGGTGTGATGCTCAGCTCAGACCGGGTGAAAAAACCAAGACCTGCAGGGTTGCCGCTTATCGAACTTAGGTCACCACCAATGGCGGTACCAGCGTTGCCAATTGCTTTGATACGGGCCGTAGAGCCGATTTGGCCACCGGAAAAACGGATAACATCCTGCGAATACTGAGCAAAGCTATTTTTTGTGACCGCTACTATAGCGATCACACTGAGTAGATATTTAATTTTCATGAATGATAGGTTGATGTTTAATTAAGGTCTTACCGGGCGGCCGCCGCCACCACCACCACCACCGCTGCTTGATCCGCCGCCGCCACCTGATGATGGAGATGGAGAATAGGAAGGTGCAGGGCGTTCTACACTGATAGGACGCGGTTGATTATATTGAGGGCTGTTATCACGTACTGCACGTGCCGGACGCGCACCATTGCTGGTGCCGTAACTGTTGCCGCGGCCGTTATAGGAAGGCGAACCAGCACCAACCCTTGCAGGGCGGCCCGAATAATAAACTTGGTTACCTACGCCTACCGCGCGGCCGCTGCCGCCAAACGAGGAGCGTGGCACCCCAATTGTGCTACTGCCGGTACCATTACCACGATTAGGGCGCGGCCCGTAAGTGTTATTTGCAGATACCGGCCCCCAGTAACCACCGCCACCGTAACCTATTCCGTAATAGTTATATGGATTGTAACCACCGTATCCGTAGCCGTAATAACCGCCATAACCGAAGCCACCATAACCATATCCCAGTCCCAGGCCGTAACCATAACCAAATGGCGAATAGCCATAGTAGCCACCACCGTAGCCACCGTATCCAAATCCCAGTCCTAAGCCAAAGCCGCTACCATAACCATATCCGTACGGGCTAAAGCCATAATCGTAGTTGTAGCCAAACGGCGAGTAATAGCTAAAACGATTGATGCGGGATGCATAATCGTCATAATAGTAATAATCGTCATCGTCGTTAGTGTTATTATCTTCCTGCACATCCTGGCGATAAGCCTCTTGCCTGGCAATGTATTCCGGCTGCTCGGCAGCAGTTGCTTTTGAAAAATATACATCATCGTCGTTTTTGTTCGACGCAAGTTTGTTTACGGAGCAGGAACTCAGCGCAACGGCGCCGATCAAAATAATTCCTTTAATAAGGTTCCTTTTCATTTCTGGTACGGTGTAAAAGTTCAAGGTTCAAATAAACGTATAAATTTATAAATTTGGCGGTTGGTATCTATTTATATAAAGTCAAATTCTATTCCAAAATCAAGTATATGAGCAAAGGTGTTATCAGTAAAGACGAAGATTATTCGCAATGGTTTAACGACTTAATAATTAAATCTGACATGGCCGAATATTCGCCGGTTAGAGGGTGTATGATCATTAAACCATACGGCTATTCTATTTGGGAAAAAATACAGGCAGTGCTCGATAAAATGTTTAAAGAAACAGGGCATCAAAACGCTTATTTTCCGTTGCTCATTCCAAAATCCTTCTTCTCAAAAGAAGCCAGCCACGTGGAAGGCTTCGCTAAAGAATGTGCTGTTGTAACACATTATCGGTTAAAAAACGACGGTGAGGGCAATATTATTGTAGATGAAGAAGCGAAACTGGAAGAAGAATTAATTATCCGCCCCACATCAGAAACGATCATCTGGAACACCTATCGCGGGTGGATACAAAGCTACCGCGATTTGCCTATTTTGGTTAACCAGTGGGCCAATGTAATGCGCTGGGAAATGCGCACCCGTTTATTTTTGCGCACCAGCGAATTTTTATGGCAGGAAGGCCACACAGCACATGCAACTGCCGAAGAAGCTGTAGCCGAAACAGAACAAATGTTAGATGTTTATGCTGATTTTGCCGAAAATTGGATGGCATTGCCGGTAGTAAAAGGCCGTAAAACGGCTAACGAACGCTTTGCCGGGGCGCTTGATACTTATTGTATTGAGGCATTAATGCAGGATGGTAAAGCGCTGCAGGCAGGCACGTCGCACTTTTTAGGGCAGAACTTTGCCAAAGCTTTTGACGTTAAATTTACTACAAGGGATAACGTTCAGGATTATGTTTGGGCAACATCATGGGGGGTATCTACCCGTTTGATCGGTGCCCTGATCATGGCGCATTCTGACGACGCCGGTTTGGTACTGCCTCCAAAGCTGGCGCCTATCCAGGTTGTTGTCGTACCGATCTACAAGCATGATGAGGAACTGGAAAACATTACCACGTTTGTAAATGCATTAACTAAAGAGCTGCGTACAAAAGATATAAGCATAAAATTCGATAAACGCGATACTCATCGCCCGGGTGCGAAATTTGCCGAATATGAATTAAAAGGCGTGCCATTGCGCGTTGCAATTGGCAGCCGGGATATGCAAAACGGTACCGTTGAACTGGCCCGCCGTGATACCAAAACAAAGGAAACCGTTAATCAGGAAGGACTGGCAGCACATATTGAAGTGCTTTTAGAAGAAATCCAGGCAAACATTTATAACAAGGCAGCAACATTCCGTACTGAAAATACTACGGAAGTTGATACCTACGATGAGTTTAAACGCATGCTTGATGAGCAGCCCGGCTTTATATCGGCACACTGGGACGGCACGCCAGAAACAGAGCAGAAAATAAAAGATGAAACTAAGGCTACAATACGTTGTATACCTTTGAATAACAAACAGGAAGAAGGCAAATGTATCCTGACGGGCAATCCGTCGACACAGCGGGTATTATTTGCAAGGGCATATTAACGTTAGTGAGTGGTTGATTAAGTTAAGTGGTGAGTGGTTTTAGCTGCGCATACTTTTTTAAAAATTATACTTACATCAAATAATATGGCATCATTTACCGATCTGGAGACATGGAAACAATCAAGAAAGATCAGAAACTATGTTTCTGATCTTGTGAAGAATTCCCTGCTGATGAAAAGTTTAGACTGACAGACCAGATCATACGTTCTTCCCGTTCTATTGGTAACAATTTAGCTGAAGGGCATGGCCGTTTTCATTATCAGGACAATATCCGGTTTTGCATTATAGCACGAGGTTCTTTAACCGAAACCCTCGATCATTTGATTGTTGCGTTAGACGAAGGAATAATTTCAAATGATATTTTAAGTTCGTTTCAGATAGAATATGAAAGCTGTTTGAAGCTAATAAACGGATACATTCAATTTTTAAAAAGTAAGAAAAAGGAGTGAGTGGTGAATAGTTGATTTTGAGAGTGGTTGAATTGTTTCACCTCTCGCCAACATACAACTACTCACCACTTAACTTAATCAACCATTCACAACCATGAAATTCGGAACTAAAGCAATACATGCAGGGCAGGAGCCCGACCCAACTACCGGCGCTATCATGACGCCGATATACCAGACATCAACTTACTGGCAAAAATCGCCGGGCGATAACAAGGGTTACGAGTACTCGCGCGGTACAAACCCAACCCGCAAAGCGCTGGAAGATTGTTTGGCAGCTTTAGAGAATGCCAAATTTGGGTTGGCTTTTTCGAGCGGTATGGGCGCTACAGACGCGGTAATGAAGCTACTGGCTCCCGGCGATGAGGTAATTACCGGTAACGACCTTTATGGAGGCTCATACCGCATCTTCACTAAGATTTACGCCAACTACGGCATCAAGTTCCATTTTTTGGATCTGAGTAACCCGGATATCATTAACGAATATGTTAATAACAAAACGAAACTGGTTTGGATAGAAACGCCTACCAACCCAACTATGCAAGTGGTGGATATCGAAGCTGTGGGAAAAATCGCTAAAGCTAATGAACTGCTGTTTGTGGTAGATAACACCTTTGCATCGCCCTATTTGCAAAACCCGATAGATATGGGTGCTGATGTAGTAATGCATTCAGTTACCAAATATATTGGCGGCCATAGCGATGTAGTGATGGGTGCCTTAATGCTAAACGATGAGGAGCTTTACAAAAGGCTTTGGTTTATTTATAACGCCTGCGGTGCTACTCCCGGCCCAATGGACAGCTTTTTGGTATTACGGGGTATAAAAACCCTGCACCTGCGCATGAAGGCGCATTGTGAAAACGGTCGTGCTGTTGCCGAATTCTTAAAAGACCACCCACGCGTAGAGAAGATTTACTGGCCGGGCTTCCCTGATTCTAAGAATCATGAAATTGCCAAAAAGCAAATGCGTGATTTTGGTGGGATGATCTCAATTGTATTAAAAGACGCCACATTGGAAGATACATACCGCATTGCCGGTTCATTTAAAGTGTTCGCGCTTGCAGAATCATTGGGCGGTGTGGAATCATTAATTAACCACCCGGTGAGCATGACCCACGGCAGTATCCCCAAAGCAGAACGCGACAAAGCCGGTGTTGTAGATAATTTACTGCGTTTAAGCGTAGGGGTAGAGGATATTGAAGACCTGCTGAAAGATTTGAAACAGGCCCTGGCATAACCGAAATTTAGCGGTGTTCACGCAAACGCCCAATAATTAATTATTTAAAACGCTGATAATGAGTTATTAGCGGCGTTGTGCCCCGTTCACGGCTATGAACGTGAACACCTGAATTTACTGATGAACGACAATCTCAAATCTTTCCTTGATCAAAAGGTCGGGCAATACAACCGACCGGAGTTTATCGCCAACGATCCGATAAGCATCCCGCACCTATTCACTAAACAGCAGGATATCGAGATAATGGGCTTCTGGGCGGCCACATTAGCCTGGGGGCAGCGCGTCACCATCATTAATAAGTGTAAAGAGCTGATCGCCCTGATGGATGGCGCGCCCCACGATTTTATCATCAATCATGAAGAACCTGATCTAAAAAAGCTGTTGCATTTTAAGCACCGTACATTTAACGATATCGATACGCTGTATTTTATCTTGTTTTTTAGACAGCATTACGAACGTTTTGAGAGTTTGGAGGATGCATTTGTACCTGCCGGCACACCAAAAAATTGGGGCGCTGAGGATGCACTTAACCACTTCCGGTCATACTTTATTTCTCTGCCCGACTTTCCAAACCGCACAAAAAAACACGTTTCATCACCATCGAAAAAATCGACGTGTAAACGGTTAAATATGTTTTTACGCTGGATGGTGCGCAAAGATGATCAGGGCGTTGATTTTGGCATCTGGAAGCGGTTAAAACCGTCTGAACTAATTTGTCCCTGCGATCTGCATGTAGACCGTGTTGCCCGCAAGCTTAAACTCATCAGCCGTACGCAAACCGATTGGCAAACCGCATTGGAGCTCACCCAAAACCTGCGCGAGCTTGATCCGCTCGACCCGGTTAAATATGATTTCGCTTTGTTTGGCCTGGGCATAGAAGAGCGATGGGGAATAGAAGGTATATTACCCGATTTTGTGGGTTGATGAAAGATAAAACAAGATGCAAACTTCCTATCTTTAATCATGAAATCAGGCGACAAGCATTTAATCGATATTGCTTTATCCGGCAAAAGTGAACATACATCGATGTTGTTCCATCATTTGATTGCGCAATTTGAAACTATAGGAAAAATCTCTGTAGAACCTACAAAAACAATGATAGGCATATCCAACAGCCATAAACGAATTGCCTGGGTTACGCAATTGGGCAAGAATTTTATTCATGTGGTTTTTCCTTTTAAAAAGGAATATCCGGATAATCTTTGCTTTCAAAAGATAGCGCAGGTGCCGGGCGATGCACATCAGTTTAATCACCATTTCCGTATGATGAGCAGTGATGATATTAATGAAGAGATGACAGGTTTTATGAAGTTGGCTTATACTGAAGAGCAATAATAAAAGATAGCCCCGCAATTCCATGCGGGGCTATCTCAATGAACTGGTTTGATAATTAAAATCCTAAACCCAAGGTAAACGCGTTAATGTTACCGCTAAGGGTTGCGCCCGCAGTAGCCGCACCGGTGGTTAAGTTAACGGTGTACACTTTTGTTAGGCCACCAACAGTAAGCAACGCATAAGCAGTGCCGGTTGTGCTGCCGATATCAAAACCGTTTGTTGCTGTTGCCGTAAAGCCCAATGGTCCAACTGATACCAATGTTCCGTTGTTAGGTGGGTCTTGCTTATACAAGGTACCGGTTGCAGCATCTATATCATACAGAACTGTGGTTGTTGCGCCTGCAAAGTTATTGGTGTATGCGGCGGCAGCTACTACAGGGCCAACAGGGTTAATGTTTCCGTCTATAGCGGCAACTGTACCATCTGCAGGGTTAAGCCGCAAATTCTGGCCCAGGTTGCTGATCACACGGATCCGGTCTACAGTGGGGTTGAAGTCGAAACCGAAGCTGGTGCCTAACAAAGGCGTTGTTAGCGTACCGGTACCTACCTGCGTGGCTACACCCGATGATGCATTAATTGTATAAAGTCGGCTTGTGCTTCCTAAGGCAAACAGTTGGCTGTTAACCGGGCGGAAATCCATACCCAAAATAGTTTCTCCCGGCTGCGTACCGGTAATTCCTTTAACCACAGGTGTAGGGTTAGCAGGGTTAAAGATAACTAGTTCGTTATTGCCATTCACAGCGTAAGCCACCGGTTCGGTCGGTATAGCCATGCCAATAATGGCTTCCGGAAGGTTGTTCATAATGCGTGTAGCCTTACCGGTTGTAAGATCAATTGTGTATAAACCCTGCTTACTGTTAACGGTAAGAACAGCCAGGGCCGAGCTGCCATCGGGGCTAATGTCGAACCCGCCGGTTGCTTCGGCATTTACCGTTAAAGCGCCAACCTCTACCAGTTTGCCATCGTTTGGCGGGTCTTGTTTGTACAGTTTATCGTCGTTAAGATTAATATCATACAAAACAGTGGCGGCAGCGCCTGCACGGTTACCTGTATAAGCCACCGCGCTAATACCTGGATTAGCAGGCCCGTTGATATTACCATCTACGGTTTGTACTGCGCCCGTCTCCGGGTTGATGCGTAGGTTTTGAAGGTTATAACCTACATATCGGATCCTGTCTACAGTTGGGTTGAAATCAAAACCGGCACCATAAATTGAGGTAGTAACTGCCGGGGTGAATGGTGTTGCGCTTACGGCCCTCGCGGCGCCAGTAGCGGTGTTAATAATATAAACGCGACTGGTGCTGCCCAAACCATAAAGCTGGCCGGTAGCAGGCCTGAAATCTATACCCACAATGGTTTCGCCGGTTTGTAAACCGCTGATGGTTGTGGTTGCAATAACTGCAGATACACTTTTAGCATTTAGTGTCAGCAATTTATTGGTAGTTGTTAGTGCAAAAAAGTTTCTGTCGGGCCCGGCAGTTTCCTCCTGCTTCATATCGACAGGAGACGGGTCATTTTCATTTTTGCAAGATGATGATAACAATACACTGACCGCGGCGCATAAAAAGCCCAGCCTTTTAAAAAGATTAAATATGGTCATGATAGATTTTATTAAAAATTACGAATAGCTCGGAAGCCGTTAATATGGCAGATCTTAAATAGACAGATCGGGTGGGGGAGCCGTAACTTTTGAATAATATGATGACTGGTAATTGTTGCGATACTCTGTGATATGAACAATGCTTGTATAGTACCGGAGGTGCTTCGCGTTCACAACAGATGTGCCGGCGATTTCTTTCTCCTTAACTAACGCGCCATTATTCTCGGCCTTTTTTTCACCGTCGTTTTCGCCGTTCTGATCAGCTACCGCAGAAACTTTGGTGGTTGACCTGTATGAAAAAGCCGGCAACAAAACCTTAACTGTTATCAGCAACATTAAGAAAATGCTGGTAACACTTAGTAAAACTGACTTATAATGTAGATTATTAACCACGTGCGGTACCAGTTTAAGTACTGGTACGGATAATTACGTTGAGGCCGTCAATGCAGTTTTAAGATCAGCCGTTTATGTGCCGATAAATCACTCTGATTAAGAGTATTGCTTACGCTTCCTCCTTAAAATAAACTTTGTAGTAATTCATCGATTTGTCGTCATCAAAGCCTTTTTCGATCAGTTTATTATCACCATGAATGTAGATATGGAAGTTTTTATCAAGCTTTAAAACACTTTTGTAAACGCGGGCTTGTTTTTTGACTGCGTTGCCGGATATTTCAAAATTGTTGGCGATAGGTGTATCAAATTCTTCTTCGTACTGATTCTTGAAGTTTTTAAACGACACTATAGCTTCCGGGTTGCTGATCACTTCATCGCTAAACTCATCCAGATCGAACGTTTCCTTTTCCTTAAAATATTTCATTGAACGGTTAAGCAGGTCTATCTTATCAGCCTTGCTCATTTCAAACTCATCGTCTAATTTTTGGGTAACAAAGTTTTTGTAAACCCCAAGGGCATTGCTGGTTTGATTAAAACTATCGTTTCGGATTTTTAACTTCAAAAACTCGTCTTTCCAATAAACAGCTGCATCCTGACCTCCGGTAACTTTGTCTATCACTACTATTTTGTAGCCATTCTCCTTTTCGATGTTGAAGATCAGTACACCCTTGTCCAGTTTGTTAATGTTAATAGCATCCTTTTCATAATCAACTGCAAATCCGTCCTTTTCGGGATATACCTTCAAATAGGTTTCTTTATTCTCTGATTTAAAGATACCAATCGCATCAAGCAAATTTCCTTCGATTTGTAAACTGCTGAAATAAACAACATATAATTCGCCGCCTTTGATATTGGGATGTGTACTCACACCGTAAAGATGCTTAGCTAGCTGCTCTGACATCTCATGAAATTTATCCTTTTCCTCAAAAGCCTT
>NZ_CAXVWK010000119.1:0-48302 GCF_964263795.1 Mucilaginibacter sp. | reverse complement strand
CTGCAACAACTAAAAAAGATGTTGGTACTGCCGACACCAAAAAAGACGTAGGCACTGCTGATACAAAAAAAGATGTTGGTACTGCCGATACTAAAAAAGACGTAGGCACCGCCGACTAATTAATCAATCAACTGAATTATCACCCATAATTATAAAATCCAAGAAAAATGAAAAAGTCAATCATAGCAATCGCAATAATATTAAGCACCGGTTTAACTGCAACTGTAAACGCTTCAAGCGCACCTAAAGCGAAAACTGCAACCACTAAAAAAGATGTTGGTACTGCCGATACCAAAAAAGACGTAGGCACTGCTGATACCAAGAAAGATGTTGGTACTGCCGACACTAAAAAAGATGTAGGCACCGCAGACTAATTAAAATTAATCAACCAACTGAATATCATCACCCATAAATACAAATCCACAAAAAATGAAAAAGTCAATCATAGCAATCGCAATCATATTAAGCACTGGTTTAACTGCAACTGTAAACGCATCAAGCGCACCTAAAGTAAAAACTGCAACCACTAAAAAAGATGTTGGTACCGCCGATACCAAAAAAGATGTAGGAACTGCTGATACTAAAAAAGATGTTGGTACTGCCGACACTAAAAAAGACGTAGGCACCGCAGACTAATTAATTAACCAAAAACCATCAAACACAAATACAAATACAAAATCTAAGAAAATGAAAAAGTTAATCATAGCAATCGCAATCATATTAAGCACCGGTTTAACTGCAACTGTAAACGCATCAAGCGCACCTAAAGCAAAAACTGCAACCACTAAAAAAGATGTTGGCACTGCCGATACTAAAAAAGATGTTGGTACTGCCGACACTAAAAAAGATGTTGGTACTGCCGACACTAAAAAAGACGTAGGCACTGCCGACTAATCACCCACTATTTAAACTCTATTAAAACATCCACTTCAAATCCATCATGAAAAAATTCATCATAGCAGCAGCATTAGTTTTAACATCAGGCGTTACAGCGTTTTCGTTAACCAGAGACAATGGCCAGGCAACAGAAAAAGTACAATCTGAGCAAGCTGCCTTAGCGGTAAAAGATTCGTCAAGACCAAAAGCTGATATCGCAACTGCCGATTAATCGATCAGCATAATTGCAATAACAGCTTTTTTAGTAATAGCCGGCAAAGCGCCGGCCTGAAAGATATTTATCCTGCCAAGTCTAAAGATGATCTTCGGCAGCTGTTTTGAACCAATTTGTTATTTGGTTCTGAATTTTTCGCAGTTATCCAGCTTATATATCACAGAGTAATCGGCTTTTGTGTTAACCTGTTCGCGGCCTGTCTTAGTATTTAAATTCATAGGCTTTTGTGCGAGTTCCTGGGCCGAAAGTTTGAATTCTACCGCAAGGGTATCTTTCATCCCCTCCTGCATAAAGCTCCAAACGGCTTTAATATTATCACCCTCAAGGGTACCAAGTAAAGTGCCTTTACGCCTGTCTTTTTCTTTTGGCAGCCAGCTCATATCACCACTCACCTTGTTGGCATTTATCACTAAATGTACTGCCGTAGTATCGTCGGCGTTTTTACCATCGGTATGTACAAAACAATACTCCATATTTTGGGCAGGGGTATTTAAACGGGTAGCGGCCGATGTATCCTTTTTCCCGCTATCTGCTGCTAAGGTATCGTTGTTATTTTTTGACCCATTACCGGCGCAAGATGCTAGCGCCAGGGTAAATATTATTATGTAAGGTTTCATGCTTAATTAGCTGTATGTTGATTGTTACTACAAACGTCAGCGCGAAATGTTCGGTTATACACCAATCGCCACACATGGTGTAACCTTAGCTCCCCTGATGCTTAACGCTCTCGCATATCTTTGCTAAAATTAGTTGTATATGAAATTGTTACAAATAAGATGTAGAAGCGCGAGGCTCATAAGTCCGAAAAATCCTGAATAGCAAGTATATTTAATGATTTATCCCGCTTGGCACTATCTAAGCCATTAGCAGAGAGCGGTATTAATTTGTTACTTAAGTATAATTACATATATTGCCACCCTTTACAGCAATTATTTTGTGATTACCAACAACTTTGTAATCCGGATACTGAAACAATTATTATCAAATACAGTTAAACTAAAAAAACACTAAACAAAACTATCATGGCAGCAGCTAAAAGTGGTGGAATTACCGCCTATTCAGTAAAAACAAAAACTAAAAATGTTCCGATGATCGATCCGGTTATTGACATTAAATCAGGTCGTTACATTGCAACCGGCAAAGATGCCGAAGGCAACAAAATGGCTGCGATAATGGGTAAAGCTACCGCAGAAGAGCATGTTAAGAATGGCAACGCGAAAAAAGGTACTGGCTGGTCATAACCCATACATACATAAAAAGAGCCTGCTTTATAGCGGGCTTTTTTTATGCCCAATTTTTATAAGGTGATACTGATAAACTTGCGTTGGTATACCGCAAATCATCACTTACTTCTTCTTTTATCCACTCGGGCTTTTCAAAATGCTGATCTTCCTTATCGAGTTCTATCTCCGCTACTATAAGCCCTTCGTTATCCCCTGAAAAAACATCCACTTCCCAGATATTTCCGCAAAAATCAATTTCATAACGGGTTTTTTCGATGGCCGATGTCGCCATGTTTTGCAGTATCTCTACCCCATCGGCAACCGGGATGGTATATTCAAATTCGCTGCGGCTGATACCGGTAGCGCTGCCTTTTAAGGTGATAAAGGCTATGTCATCGGCAACCCGTATGCGTACGGTTCGTTTATCGTCACTTAGCAAATAGCCTTGCTTGTAAACTGTGCCGCTGGGTTTGGTAAGTTGCTGCCATTTTTCATGATCTACCAAAAATTTTCGTTCAATCTCTATACCCATATAATAATGTAACAAGTTAGGTGTTAAATAAAGTTAAAAGGCTACCCCTTCAACATGCAGTAAAGCTAAATGTTTATATTAGCCGATGCTACTTTTTAACCCATGAACGTCAAAAAAACCGCATTACTTTTATTTGTCATCTTCGTATCGTTATCTTCTGCTTTCGCTCAGCGCGATACTGTTGGCCTGAATACGATTCTTACCAGCACTGCTAAATACACATCCGGTTTCCCGATAGAAAAGGTTTATTTGCACCTGGATAAACCGTATTATGCGGCTACCGATACCATTTGGTTTAAAGCTTATGTTACCCTGGATAAGCACCTGCCATCGGGCTTAAGCAACGTTGTTTACGTTGATATTGCCAATAGCCAG
This sequence comes from Mucilaginibacter sp., assembly GCF_964263795.1. Taxonomy (GTDB): domain Bacteria; phylum Bacteroidota; class Bacteroidia; order Sphingobacteriales; family Sphingobacteriaceae; genus Mucilaginibacter. Next base: position 45,061 of record NZ_CAXVWK010000119.1, on the reverse strand, counting down.
GATAGCATTGTAAAAGAGTTAAAGTTGCCGGTGGCAAATGGCGTTGCAAGCGGTAATATTGTGCTCACCACCAATCTTAAAGAAGGCAATTATCATTTACGCGCCTATACCGGCTGGATGCGCAACTTTGAACCGGAATATTTCTTTAACAAGAATATTGTAATAGGTAACCCGGTCGATAACGCCGTAAATACGGGTATAACATTTAATACCAGCATGGTAAACCGGCGCATGCAGATTAACGCAGACATCAGTTACAAAGAGAACGGTAAACTTGCACTGGCCAACAAAAAAATTACCTGGACGGCTACCGCAGCAAACGGCGATGAGTTGGGAAAAGGCAAAGGTACAACCGATGCAAATGGAGGTTTTAAACTGGAGTTTGCCGGAGAAAACCCCGCGCTGATCCAATCTGCAATGTTGACCACAGTAATAGACACCGGCGAGCGGAAAGCGGTTACTAAGGTTTTCCCTTTAAAAACCGCAGCCGGGATAAAAGATGTTCAATTTTTCCCGGAAGGTGGCGACCTGATCGTTGGGGTACGGTCAAAGGTGGCTTTTAAGGCAATTGGCACAAATGGATTAGGACTTAACATTAAAGGTAACGTAACCGACAATACCGGTGCCGAGGTTGCGACCATTACCGCCCAGCATTTAGGCATGGGGATATTTGCCCTTTTGCCCGAGGATGGTAAAACCTATAAAGCCAACATTAGCTTTCCCGATGGCTCAAAAGCCACTTATGATATGCCACGTATCCGGCCCGCCGGTATCAGTATGGCACTTTATAATAACGATCCGACGAACTTAACGCTCAAGATATCGGCCAATACACCTTACTTTACCAACAATCAAAACAAACAATACTACATAGTTGCCCAAACAGGTGGTGCCATTTTTTTTGCCGCGCAAACTAAACTGGAAAGCCCGGTTTACAGCGCAGCTATTCCAAAAAACAAATTTCCTACCGGCATTATCCAGTTTACCCTTTTTACAGGCACCGGCGTTGCTGTAAGCGAGCGAATAGTATTTATCCAGCATAATGATATGCTGAACCTTGCATTAACGTCCGACAAAAAAATTTATAACACTCGTCAGAATGTAAAGATGACCGTATTGGCGAAAAATAAAACGTTGCCGGTAAGCGGCAATTTCTCGGTATCGGTAATAGATGAATCGAAGGTTCCGGTAGATGAGAATTCGGAAACTACCATCCTTTCTAATTTACTGCTTACTTCTGAGTTGAAGGGTTATATTGAGAAGCCTAATTATTATTTCCTGGCGAAAAACACTAACGCAGCAGATGATTTGGATGTGCTAATGCTTACACAGGGATACCGCCGTATCTCTTATTCAAACATCCTGGCCGGTAAGTACCCACAGATAATTTTGATGCCCGAGCAGCAGGGCCTTGAAATTAGCGGTATGTTACGTAACAACACCGGTATGCCTATACCGAAAGGAAATTTATTGCTGCAGATGCCCGGCAAAGCTACTGTAGAAACCTATACCGACATGGTGGGTAACTTTAAATTCAATAAACTGGCCTTTAAGGATTCTTCACAAGTAACTATTACTGCGCGCAACAATCCGTTAAGCAAAAACATGGCAATTACTGTTAATGGCGAAACAGTACAGCCCGTGAGCAAAAACAATTACGTTTACGACGAGGTAACCAATATCGACAGCGCATTTAAGCCCTTTTTAGCGAACAGTAAAAAGGTTTATGACGGCCAGCATATATTAAAGGAGGTAGTCATCAAATCTACCGTTTACAAAAAACCGTTGCATCGTGATTGGCCGGGCTTAACCGGTTTACCGGCACAGGCGGATCAAACTATCGGCGCCGAGGTGTTAAAAGGCTGCCCTACATTATTCACCTGCATACCATCTATGGTTTTGGGTATTACCGCACAGGATGGCTTTTACTATCTGGCCAGAAATTTCAGCAGTGGTAATAAGCAACCGATGCAGGTTTATCTGGATGGCAAACCCGTTGATGCATCCGCACTAACCTCCCTAAGAGGCGATGACGTAGAAAGTGTCGAATTGTATAAATCTGACGGGCTGAGCGGCGCTAACAGGATAAATGGCACTAACGGTGTATTACTGGTTAATATGCGTAAGATCAATAAAACCAAGATATCGTTCGCTCAAATGCAGGATATGATTCCTAAGCCTTATGAGGTTACTTTTATGGCTAACGGATATGGCATTACCCGCGAGTTTTACTCGCCAAAATATATTCCCGGCAAACCATTAGGCGGCCCTGATCTGCGTAGCACCATTTACTGGAATCCTAAGATTATTACCGACAAAGTTACCGGTGCGGCATCCTTTGATTATTTTAACGCCGACGGTCGCGGTTCTTACCGCGCCACAATAGAAGGCTTTGACGCCGATGGAAACCTTGGCCGATATGTTTTACGCTATACCGTGAAATAACAGATTGGACTGCTTTAATACAGCCAAATGAACGGTTATATGACAATGTCCTGTTATAGCAAATAAACAATTGGCCGAACGTGCGGTTATTTATTGTAATTATACAACAACAATTATCATGAGTAACGATACCGCATCAACTAACAAAACATTTAATATTGGTGGTGAACTAACCGTTAACCGGGTAGGTTACGGTGCCATGCGCATTACAGGCAAAGGCATATGGGGGCCTCCAAAAGACAAAGACGAGGCCATCCGTGTGCTTAAACGTGCCGTCGAATTAGGTGTAACCTTTATCGACACTGCCGACAGCTACGGCCCGCATATATCTGAGGAATTGATTGCCGAAGCTTTATACCCTCACCCTGAAGGCCTGGTAATTGGCACTAAAGGTGGTTTGCTTCGTACAGGCCCGGATCAATGGCCCGTTAACGCAAGTCCGGAGCATTTAAAAGAAGCGCTGGAGGGCAGCCTTAAACGCCTTAAAATGGACCAGATAGATCTGTACCAACTGCATCGTATAGACCCTAACGTACCGGCTGAGAAAACTTTTGAGTTTTTGAAACAGGCGCAGGCCGACGGTAAGATAAAACACATCGGGTTATCTGAGGTTGATGTAGACGATATCCGCAAGGCGCAGGATTATTTTGAGGTGGTATCCGTACAAAACATGTACAGTGTAGACAACCGTAAATGGGAAGGCGTGTTAGAATTTTGCGAGGAAAACGACATTGCCTTTATCCCCTGGTATCCGCTTAATGCAGGTAATGTAGCCGCGCAGGAAAAACTGCAGGCCATCGCAAAAAAACATAACGCTACAGCGCACCAGGTAGCTTTAAGCTGGCTATTACAGCACTCGCCAAATATCTTGCTGATCCCGGGCACATCAAGTGTTGATCACCTAGAAGAAAACATGCAAACAACAGGCGTTGTGTTAGACGCAGAAGATATAGACGAATTGGATGGCATTTCGCCACCAATTGGATAACCTACATTTTAACGTGAAAAGGGCACTGTAAATACGGTGCCCTTTTTTATTTTTACTGCCGATGAAGAGTAAACAGGAGATCCTGAACAATTACTACACCGAAGGTGCCGATGGCATGCCCGAGATTACAGCTGATGGACTGCTAAAGGCTATGGATGAATATGCCGAACAAGCTTTTAACGCCGCACGGTTACCTAACAACAATCAAAACCACTATCCTGCTTTTGGTGATCTTAAAGCCGAAATAGAAAAACAAAAGATTGTAAAAAATAGCCTGTCGGATGATTTGAAACTTATTGCCGACAGTATTTTACCACAGTTTATCCCAACTGATACCAGCGCCCAAAGCTTATCATTTGACATCCGAACAAATGGCAATAGCTATACCGTGCACTATGCAAAAAATGCCGACGGTTACTGGGAGTATCAAAATTACACGGAATAGTTAGCCCAGGTTTGCTACGCGAAACGGCTTTACATCCACCGTTTCCCAAACGCCCTGTGTTATGTAAGGTTCGCCTTGTTTCCATGCTTCAAGCGCTTCCTCGTTTTCAAACTGAACGATCATTACAGAACCGATCATGTCGCCATTATCATTCAGCATCGCACCGCCTAAAACGTAGTTACCGTTTTCTTTCAATGTTTTGGCACCATCCAGGTGATGCGGGCGGATGTTCATGCGGCGTTGCAGCGCGCCTTCGTCGGTATGGTCGTAAGCAGTTATGATGTATTGATTCATATTGATATCGTTAGTTAAAGTTAACAAGTATAAAGAACTTCTGTTTAAACGCAATTTTTTAAGATAAACCTTGGCACAAAGGCCCGCATATCCTGCAGTTTTCGCAATATTTGTCAGGCAAACCAACCACTAAATGAGAGAAGACCTGAAAAACGATTTTAGCAGCGCATATCATAAAGAACCGGCGCACACTTACTTCTCGCCCGGCAGGGTCAATCTTATCGGCGAACATATCGACTACAACGGCGGACTGGTAATGCCATGCGCTATAACTTTCGGCACTTACCTTTTGGTTTCGCCTAATGGTGCCAACGTGTTCCGTTTCAAAAGCCTTAACTTTGATGATATTGCCGAAATCCCCTTGCAGTCATCATACGATAAAGACGGGAATGGCTGGTACAACTTTCCGCTCGGGGTTATCTCCTACTTTACACAACATGATAAGTTGCTTCAAGGTTTAGACATGCTCTATTACGGTGATATTCCGATCGGGTCGGGTCTTTCGTCCTCTGCTTCTATCGAGGTAGTGACGGCATTTGCGCTTAACCAGCTTTTTGATGCTGGTTTCAGTAAACTTGATCTGGTAAAACTTTCTAAATGGGTAGAGAACAGCTTTATCGGCTTGAGCAGCGGTATTATGGATCAGTTTTCGGTTGCTTTTGGCGAAAAAGACAAAGCGCTGATGCTGAATTGTGACACCCTTGATTATGAGGCAGTAGACAGCAACCTTGGCGATTACGTACTTGCCATAGTCAATACTAACAAACCCCGCAAACTGGCCGAATCTAAATACAACGAGCGCGTGCAGGAATGCCAAACAGCATTGAGCGCTTTGAAGCAGGAACTTAATATTAACTATCTGTGCGATATTGACACCCGAACTTTCGACGAACACAGCCACCTTATTACTGACCCAACAGTTTTAAAACGGGCAACTCATGTAGTTGCCGAAAATGAACGCGTTAAGCTTGCTGCAAACGCTTTAAGCAGCAACAATCTGCCGGAATTTGGCCGTTTGATGTACGCCTCGCATGATTCCCTCCGAGACCTTTATGAGGTAAGCGGTATTGAACTGGATACTGTTATAGAATATGCCAAAACAAATAAAAACGTAGCCGGCGCACGAATGACCGGCGCAGGTTTTGGCGGTTGTGCCATAGCTTTGGTTAAGGCTGATAAGTTTGAGGAGTTTAGTAAAGGGGTAACCGAATATTATACGGAGAAGATTGGCTACGCGCCTTCGGTGTATCAGTCGAGCATTGGTGACGGTGTGCGGGAATTGTTTGATTAACAAATTGTAGCTTTGCAAGCTTACCCAATCAATATGCGCAAACTAAAACTCGACGAACTAAACCGTGCCACCGTGGATGAATTTAAAACACAGGATAAGTTACCGGTTGCCGTAGTGCTTGATAATGTGCGCAGTATGCATAACATTGGTTCTATTTTTCGCACATCTGATGGTTTTGCAGTAGAAAAGATTTGCTTGTGTGGCATAACCGCGCAGCCTCCGCACCGCGAAATAGAAAAAACGGCTTTAGGTGCAACACAATCGGTAAGCTGGGAGTACTTTGAAACACCCTTACAAGCTGTTGAAGCGCTGCGTGCCGGCGGTTACCAGATAATCGCTATCGAGCAGGCACAAAACAGTACTATGCTGAATACTTTTAAGCCATTACCTGCACAAAAGTACGCACTCATATTCGGTAATGAAGTTAACGGAGTAAGCGACGAAGTGATGGAAGTTATTGATACCTGTATAGAGATACCGCAATTCGGCACTAAACATTCATTTAATATCGTCGTATCGGCAGGAATTGTATTGTGGGATTTCTTTGCTAAATTAAACTTCAAGTATTAATGCTATGAGTTCACTTGCCAAAAAGTTGCTGATGAAACCCGGCCAAACCTGGCTGATATTAAACGCGGCCCCGGGCTACCTGTCACTTTTAGATCCGTTGCCTGATGGTATTAAACTCGTTTTTGAACCAGCAAGTACGGTAGATGGCATGCAGATTTTCGTTAATACAGCTAAAGAACTTGCGAATAAATTGCAAGATTTGACACCTTTTTTAAAAGCTGGTACGGTGCTATGGGTCATTTATCCTAAAAAAAATTCAGGAATTGAAACCGACCTGGAAATGATGAGCGGATGGGAAGCTGCCAAACAATTTGGCCTGCGTCCCGTCGCTTCTGCCGCTATTGATAACACCTGGACCACACTTCGTTTCCGCCCGGAAAACCTTGTTAAGCATTCAGATTTCAGCCAGGAATCAATCAAAAAAAACGATTACTCTGCTTTTATAGATACTGTAAATAAACAGATCACGCTACCGCCCGATGTGACTGAGGCACTGACCGACACGCCGGCTGCGTTGTCCGTTTACAATGGCTTAGCTTGGTCGCACCGTAAAGAATACATGGTTTGGATATTGAGCGCCAAACAAGAACAAACACGCGCAGGCAGGATTGAAAAGATGAAAGGGATGCTGCTGGCTGGTAAGAAGAACCCGTCAGAAAAGTAAGCCAGACCGCTTAAATTTCGCCTTTTATAAGATAGTACGCCATTATGAAAACCTACATTGTCGATTCATTTACAAATCAAGCTTTTAAAGGGAACCCAGCAGGGGTTTGCTTTCCGGAACATGAAATTGACGAGCAAAAAATGCTGCTAATAGCACACGAACTCGGCCTTTCTGAAACTGCATTTGTCCGCAAAACAGATGATGAACATACTTTTGCCATCAGATATTTTTCGCCTAAAAAGGAAATTCCCTTGTGCGGCCATGCCACGCTTGCCTCGGCAAAGGTTTTATTTAAACAAACCGACGCAGAACGTATACGATTTTTAACTCATGAGAATGTCGAACTATTGGTAGGGAGAAATGGCGAGGATATTGTAATGGAATTTCCCGTTTATGATACTATTGCGGCAACCGCTCCAGTTGCAATGCTGCAAGCCCTGGGTTTATCGGAAATTACAAATACGGTATATAGCCCTAAAAACAAGATTATCGTCCTGGAAATTAACGACACGAAAATCGTGGCCGAACTTAAACCCGATTTCGATGCCCTGTTAAGGTCTTACGATGGTATCAACGGTGTATTAATAACCGCCCGGGCGTACAATGATGGGTACGACTTTCATTATCGATATTTTTGGCCTTGGGCCGGGACAAACGAAGATCCTGTTACAGGGGGAGTACAAACCTTTCTGGCTAAGTATTGGGGGCAGAAATTGGACAAAAAAGCATTGCGGGCCTTTCAATCATCCAGCCGGACCGGCGCTATGTCTTTAATTTTGCAAGGAGATAAAGTTTTATTAACAAGCCAGGCGGTAATCATTTTAGAAGGAAGTATAAATTTATTTGATTCAATCATTTAATAACTATTTAATATGCTTACTTCTTTAAAATTAATTTTTGAAAGAGACCTCCTTAAACTAAAAACGGAGATTGAATTATATCAAAATGAAAGTAATATCTGGCTAATTAACAAAAGCATATCTAATTCGGCGGGCAACCTATGCCTGCATCTTGTAGGAAACTTAAATGCTTATATAGGTTTTGGGCTTGCCAATATAAACTATACACGTGAGCGTGATCTTGAATTTTCTTTGAAAGATGTTCCGAGAACTTATCTGATCGAAAAGATCAATCAAACAATTATTGTTGTGCAAACCGGTTTAAATAATTTGGATGAAAGAAAGATGGAAACAAACTTTCCAATAGTTATTTGGGAGCAGCCTACCCGGATGGATTACACCTTAATACATTTAGCAACACATTTGGCTTACCATCTCGGGCAAATTAATTACCATCGGAGGTTACTGGATGACTGAGCTGATCAACAATAGCATTACGGCAAATCACACCATAAAAAAAGCCCTTGCAGTTTAACTGACAAGGGCCTTAATTTTTTTACTGATCAAATAAGCGTTTAATAAAACACCTGCTCAAATTGGTTCACGGCGTCTTTGCTTTCCAGGTTAGAGTGGCCCATTAAAAATTCATCAACCTTACGGGCTGCTTCGCGGCCTTCAGATATTGCCCAAACTACTAATGACTGCCCCCGGCGCATATCGCCTGCAGCAAACACTTTACCAACGTTTGTACGGTACTTTCCTTCAACTGCTTTTACGTTCTTACGCTCATCTAAAGCAACGTTGAGTTGCTGCAGGGCGCCTTCAAATTGGGGGTTTACAAAGCCCATTGCGAGGAAAACCCGCTGACAAGGAATCTCCCGCTCGCTGCCTTCAACTTCGTTAAACTTCATCGGGCGGCCCATTACATCTATCTCCCAGCTTACATCAGCCACTTTTATAGCTTTAAGCTCGCCATTTTCATCGCCAATAAACTCTTTGGTGTTGATGCCCCAAAAACGCTCAGCGCCTTCCTCGTGAGAACTGGTGGTTTTTAGCACCATTGGATAAGTTGGCCATGGCATATGTGCGGTACGCTTCTCGGGCGGCTGCACCATCACCTCGAATTGCTTTACAGATGCTGCTCCCTGCCTGTTCGAGGTGCCCACGCAATCGCTGCCGGTATCGCCGCCGCCAATTACAATCACGTCTTTGCCGCTCGCCACAATATCTTCCATCTCGAAAGATGTACTGCTAACACGCTTGTTTTGCTGCTTCAAAAAGTCCATGGCAAAATGGACCCCTTTCAATTGCCTGCCCGGGATGGGCAGATCACGCGGAATAGTGGAGCCACCTGCCAATACTACCGCATCATTTGCACGTACCAGCTCCTCTGCAGGGATTGTTTTCCCAACCTCTACATTGTATTTAAAGATGATACCATCCTCTTCCATTACCTGGATACGGCGGTCAATCACCCACTTTTCCAGCTTAAAATCGGGTATGCCGTAACGGAGTAAGCCACCCGCACGGTCGTCGCGCTCGTAAACTGTAACGCTATGTCCTGCTTTACTCAACTGCGCAGCTGCAGCTAACCCTGCCGGGCCAGAACCCACCACAGCTACTTTCTTGCCCGTTTTTATTAATGGCGCAACCGGCTTAACCATGTTTTTGGAGTAGGCAACTTCAATAATATGTTTTTCTATTTCCTCAATGGCAACCGGTGGTTTGTTGATGCCTAATACACATGCAGACTCGCATGGAGCAGGGCAAATACGGCCGGTAAACTCCGGGAAATTATTTGTAGATGAAAGGATCTGGTAAGCTTCATCCCAGTTTTTACGATAAACCGCGTCATTAAATTCGGGGATCACATTGCCAAGCGGGCAACCCGAATGGCAAAATGGAATACCGCAGTTCATGCAGCGTGCCGATTGCTGGTTAAGCTTCTCGTCAGAATACAAACCAACAAATTCATTATAGTTTTTCACCCTTTCGGCAACAGGCGTTTTTTGAGGGAGTTCCCTGTCAAATTCCTGAAATCCTGTAACTTTTCCCATAATAATTAATGACTAACAGTTTGTAATTCTAATTTTTCTAACACTTTTTTATACTCTTTAGGGTATACCTTAACAAATTGCGTCGAAGCCTTACTCCAGTTCTTCAGGATGTTTTGTGCAACCTTGCTGCCGGTTAAGTTAATGTGCTTTTTAAGCAATGCGGTAATCTGTTCTTCGTCCTTAACTGATAACGGATCAAGATCAACCATTTCCATGTTGCAATTATCGGCAAACGTACCGTTAGGGTTGTAAACCCAGGCTATACCGCCACTCATACCGGCTGCAAAATTTCTTCCGGTTTCGCCTAATATCAGTGCACGGCCGCCGGTCATGTACTCGCAACCATGGTCGCCTATACCTTCAACAACCGTTGTAGCGCCTGAGTTACGCACTGCAAATCTTTCGCCCGCCATACCCCGGATAAACATCTCGCCAGATGTAGCGCCGTAAAGTGCCACGTTGCCTATAATAATATTATCCTCGGGTTTAAATGTGGCGTTAGCAGCCGGATAAATTGCCAGCTGAGCGCCTGATAGACCTTTGCCGACGTAATCGTTTGCCTCGCCTTCTAATTCGAAAGAGATACCTTTAGTAGTGAAAGCGCCAAAGCTTTGCCCGGCCGACCCTTTAAATTTATAGTTGATGGTATTATCTGGCAAGCCTGCAGATCCGTATAGCTTAGAGATTTCGTTAGAGAGCAGCGTACCAATAGTACGATCGACGTTTTTCACATCAAAAGTTGCAAATACCGGCGTCTTATCTTCTAAAGCTTGCCTGGCAGTACGGAAAAGTTCCCAATCCAATATGGCATCCATACCGTGATCCTGCTTTTCGCTATTGTACAGCGTCATCCCTTTAGTTATCGTTACAGGATGTAAAATGCCGCTAAGGTCTATCGTTTTAGCCTTCCAATTTTTAATTCCTTCCTTAACCTTCAAAAATTGCACGCGGCCAACCATTTCATTAATGGTACGGAAACCTAATTCAGCCATAATTTCGCGCAGCTCTTCGGCCATAAAACGGAACAGGTTCACTACATGGTCCGGGCTGCCGCTGAATAATTTCCTTAGCTCGGGGTCTTGCGTGGCCACACCAACAGGGCAGGTATTTAAGTGGCATTTGCGCATCATGATACAACCACCTGCAACAAGTGCTGCAGTTGCTACGCCCCATTCTTCGGCACCCATCAGGGTAGCAATAGCCAGGTCTCGGCCAGTTTTTAGCTGCCCATCTGTTTGCAGCACCACACGGCTGCGTAGCTTGTTTCGTACCAGCGTTTGGTGCGCTTCGGCCAGGCCAAGCTCCCACGGCAGGCCCGCATGTTTAACCGAGCTAATGGGTGATGCGCCTGTACCACCGTCATAACCGGCTATCAGGATAACATCGGCATGAGCCTTGGCTACGCCGGCGGCAATAGTACCGACACCCGCCTTCGATACCAGCTTAACGTTGATACGTGCGGCACGGTTAGCATTCTTTAGATCAAATATCAGCTGTGCCAGATCTTCAATAGAGTAAATATCGTGGTGGGGCGGTGGTGAAATTAACCCAACACCAGGAGTAGAGTGACGGGTCTTAGCTATCCACTCATCAACTTTGTGTCCGGGTAGCTGCCCGCCTTCGCCGGGCTTTGCGCCCTGGGCCATTTTTATCTGTAATTCATCAGCATTGCTCAGGTAATTGGATGTTACGCCAAAACGCGCAGATGCAACCTGTTTGATGGCCGAGCGCATCGAATCGCCGTTGGCCATTTTCTCATAACGCATCTCGTCCTCACCGCCCTCGCCTGTATTGCTTTTGCCGCCTATCCGGTTCATGGCAATAGCCATTGTACTGTGCGCCTCATGAGAGATTGACCCGAAAGACATAGCTCCGGTAGCAAAACGCGTCATAATGCTTTCTATAGGTTCTACCTCATCAATATTGATGGCCTCGCGGTGATGTGCAAAATCAAGCAACCCACGAATGGTAAAATGCTTTTCGGTTTGCTCATTAATGGCAGAAGCATAATTTTTATAAACCGAATAATTATTGCTGCGCGTTGCATGCTGCAACAGGTGTACTGTTGTAGGGTTGAAAAGATGCGCCTCTCCCCTGCGTTTCCACTGGTAAATTCCACCCTCGGGCAGTAAATGATTATCAGTTTTAGGGCTGTTAAAGCCTATTTTGTGTTTGCAAAGCGATTCTTTGGCAATTTCATCTAAACCTAAGCCCCCAATACGGGTAACCGCACCCGAGAAATATTTATCGACAACTTCTTTATTGATCCCCAGGATTTCAAAAACCTGCGAACCGTGGTAGGACTGCAAAGTTGAAATCCCCATTTTTGAGAAGATCTTTAGCAAACCATCGTTAACCGATTTTACATAGTTTTTGTACAGATATTTAAGATCGAGGTTGGTTTCTAACCCACCGTTGTTCTTCAGTGTTTCGATCGTTGACAGTGCCAGGTAAGGATTGATAGCCGTAGCACCAAAGGCTAACAAAGTAGCAAAGTGATGAACTTCCCAACTGTCGCCGGTTTCGGCAACCAAACCTACCGCGCCTCGACGGCCTTTTTTAATAAGGTGGTGATGCACGGCAGATACGGCAAGCAGCATCGGGATAGGCGCATGTTCAGAGTCAATTGCACGATCCGACAGGATCAGCACCTCAAATCCATCATCAACCGCATCTTCTGCATAGCGGCATAACCTTGCAATACCTTTCTCTAATGAACCTGGCATGCCATCGCCGTTAAAATAAGTTTGCAGCGTTTTAGCGTGAAACATCCCCGTATCAATACTGCGCAGTTTTTCTAACTGGTGGTTCTTTAATATAGGGTGATCAAGCACAACACAATGGCAGTGCATTTTATCCTCATCCAGCAAATTACCGTTATTACCTATAAAGGTAGCAAGGCTCATTACCAAACGCTCGCGGATAGGATCTATCGGCGGGTTGGTTACCTGAGCGAAAAATTGTTTAAAGTAGCTGGACAGGTGCTGTGGCTTGTCAGACAAAATAGCCAGCGGCACATCTGTACCCATCGATCCAATAGGTTCTTTACCATCCAGTGCCATTGGTTTGATAATCGTATCGATATCCTCGCGACTGTAACCAAACACCTGCTGATAACGGTAAACAGCATCGGCACTTAGGCTTGCAAATGATAAACGCGGTTCGGCCAATTCACCTAAGCGGATCTTATAGTTTTCTAACCAGGTACCGTAAGGCTGCTGGCTCGTTATTTCTTTTTTTATTTCTTCGTCTGTAATTATCCTGCCCTTTTCGGTATCAATCAGCAGCATTTTGCCAGGTTGCAAGCGGCCTTTTCTAACAACGGTACTTTCGTCGATGATGAGCGTACCGGCTTCCGAAGCGGCGATCACGCGGCCATCGTTAGTGATCACGTAACGTAAAGGGCGCAGTCCATTACGATCAAGCAACGCCCCTACAATTTTACCGTCGGTAAAGGATATGGCGGCCGGTCCATCCCATGGTTCCATCAAGGTAGCATGATATTCATAGAATGCCTTTTTAACGGGGTCCATCTGTTCGTTACCATCCCATGCCTCGGGTATCAGCATCATCATTACGTGTGGTAATGAGCGGCCGGTGTGCAATAAAATTTCAATAATATTATCCAAACAGGCAGAATCCGATTGGTTATTGTCAATAACCGGCAGCAGCATATCCATTTCCTCGTTGGTGAAGTAAGTAGATGCATATGAGCGTATGCCCGAATAAAACCAGTTTAAGTTACCGGTGAGGGTATTGATCTCGCCATTGTGCGCAATCAGGCGGAACGGCTGTGCCAGCTTCCATGATGGGAAAGTGTTTGTTGAGAACCTGGAGTGGATAACAGCAAACCCTGATGCAACACGCGGATCGGCCAGGTCTGTAAAATACTTACGCAGTTGGTAAGTAGTTACCTGCCCTTTATATATTATAGTACGGCAGCTTAGCGATGTAAAATAAAAATGCTCTGCGGCTGCAGGGATAGTTTCTGTTATAGTTTTGTTAATGTAACGGCGCAGTACATAAAGTTTGCGCTCGAAATCATCCGTATTGGTAATATTTTGCGGGCGAGAAATGAATAGTTGTTCGCAATCCGGCTCTGCCTGGCGGGCGGTTTCGCCAATTGCCGATGAATCTACCGTAAGTTTGCGATAGCCCAGTTGATTAAGCCCCAACTTTTCGATAGCAGCAGATATGATTTTGCGAGATGCCTTTTTCAAGGTTGGCTCTTTTGGGAAAAAGATCATCCCAACACCGTACTCCCCCGGTTCAGGCAGGCTGATCTCCAGGTTAGAGCATTCTTCCATCAAAAATTCGTGCGGGAGCTGTATCAGGATACCAGCCCCATCGCCGGTCTCCGGGTCGCAACCGCAAGCGCCGCGGTGCTCCATGTTTTCGAGCATGGTAAGGGCATCGTCAATTATATGGTTTGATTTATGACCGTTAATATTGGTTATAAAACCTGTTCCGCAGGAATCGTGTTCAAATTCCGGCCTGTAAAGGCCTTGCTGGTTGCCATTGGTTTGATCCATTTCTTTATCCGTTTTTTTGAGATACGGGTAATAACGAAATTAACGAAATTTCATATTTATATAATAAGCGCCGCTATTTTTGAAATGTTGTTAAAACAATACCCAATATATATTAATAAATTATAATGACTACTAAAATCATCTACTTAATATATGAAATTGACAATTTTGAAAGTTTAATTAATATGCACACATAGTAATTGCTGTATTAACTTAATTTTGCCCGAATTAAACCAACCACTTTAAACATGGCCGATAAACGTAAAGCAGTTTTTTTAGACAGAGATGGCGTACTTAACCGCGAAATGGGCGATTACGTATGTAAAATTGAAGATTTTCATGTATTGGATAATTTTGATGCGCTAAAAGAATTGCAGGACCGCGGCTACTTGTTATTGGTGGCTACCAACCAGGGCGGCTTAGCCAAAGGTTGGTATGATGTTGCGGAACTAACGAAAATGCATGATCACCTTACACAGGTTTACCATGAACACGGTGTAGAGATAACCGACTTTTTTTATTGCCCGCACCATCCCAATTTTAGTGGCGACTGCGATTGCCGCAAGCCTAAACCGGGGTTGTTGTTTCAAGGCATTGAGAAATATAACATAGACCCACGCCAATCGTACTTTATAGGCGACCGAGAGCGAGACGTAGAAGCAGGGACGGCAGCAGGCGTTACCGGAATTTTAATAAACAGCGACCAACCAATAAGCACGGTGCTGGATTTGATAGCGTAAAAGAGGTTCTCTCTGCTAAATCTTCCAGGTGTTGTAATAGAAACTAACATTAGATAACCCTGCCTTCGTGATCTTTGGGTCATTCAAACAAAAATCACTCAATATCCTTTATTTCGTTAATGACCTTTTCCAAATCCATAAAAGACTATGACACTTTATTAGCCTGTGCTATAGGCTTTTATTTGATATGCCTTTTTTGCAGCTATAGCGGCATCGGTATATCGCCCGATTCTATCATGTATACCAGCGCTGCCCGGAGTTTAAATACAAACGGCACGCTGCAAACTTTTAACCATATTCCTATTGTTGATTTTCCGGTGTTTTACCCGATCTTTCTGGGTGTCATCATGTTTATCAGCCGGATAGATCCGGTTGTTTTCGGGACAATACTGGATGCTACGCTGTTTGCCTCTCTCCTGTTCACCAGCGGGTGGATCATGAACCGGTTTGTACCGTCCTCGCAGTTATATAAATGGCTGATGTTGACAGCAATTGTGTTTAGCCCTGCATTACTGCAGATCTACACTTACCTATGGTCAGAAACACTGTTTATCCTGGAGGTGCTTTTCTTTATCATCGCATTCCGTGAATACCTCCTTAAACACACTGTTAAAGCGCTGTTGATCGCCGCTATAATTGCTGCCTTTAGCTGTGTTACCCGGTATGCGGCAGTAACAATTGTTGGCACCGGCGGGCTATTGTTACTACTGGACAGGACGCTGGTTTTGAAAAAGAAGATCATCCACATCCTCATTTACGGCTTTACCTGTATCTCTTTACTGGTAGCCAATTTAGTTTTTAACGCCTTGCACACCGGCACAGGTACAGGTCCGCGTGAGCCTTCTATTACCCCTTTCAGCAAAAACCTGTATTATTTCGGTACAATAATGTGCGATTGGATGGGTTTTACACCTGCACAGTATTTCCTGGCGACGCCGATTGCTATAGTAATGCTGCTGGGCTTTATTATCGCGTTAGCATATAATTACTACCGCCGGCATTTAAATAGTTATGAGAATCTGGCCATTACCTTTTCGTTGGTTTACGGGTTGTTCATTATTTTGTCTTCCACTTTCTCCCGATACGAGCGGATCAATCACCGTTTATTATCGCCGTTGTTCATCACATCGCTTTGGGGCTATACCAGTTGGGGATTGCTTTTGTTAAAAAGCATCAGCGTAAAACGTACCCGATTGATTGTTGGCACTGTAATGACCGTATTGATGTTGGGCTTTATTACCAAAGAGTTTTTAATAGACTACGCCCGCTATAAAGACCAGGTAGCCGACGACTATGGTAACCCCGGCTATACCGACAGCGGCTGGCAGGAATCGCCATTTGCCAACTATCTGCGGACGATTGATAAAAAAATGTTCGACCCGAAGGTCACCATTTACACCGATGCACATGAAGCGGTTTACTTTTTCTCAGGTATCTCATCTTACCTGGTACCTCATAAATTCTTTAAAAAGGATGTAAAGAAGTTTTACGAGATCAAGCACTTCTACCTTATCTGGTTCAACAATTTGGAAAACCCGGAGCTTATTAACATAAAGGATATAGAAAAGGTGAAAAACTTAAAACTGTTAAAGAAGTTTGAAGATGGTGCAATATATGAGTATAAGGAAGAGTAGCTAATCGATTACGTATATAACGTCATCTAATAAACTTTTTGCGTTCTTTTTTATTCCTTGAAAACGGTAAACGAAGTAAAGAATAAATAAAACCCCCCATATAATAAAAATTGCACTAGCTAAATATATGCCGGTGACCGTGCATATTAAAGATGATATACAATCAAATAGGTAAGACGTCAAGTAGGTTAACCTTACTTTAACAATACATTCTTTCTGAATAATTGAAAAGCTACCGTAAGAGATGTAGTTTGCCGTCTCATTTAAGCTCACTTTTTTTTGCCATAGGGAGAGAATGATAAATTGCTTATGTCTCTTTTATCAACCTTATAGTTGTTTTGATAAATTACATACTCTATTTGATCTAAAATATCTGATAAATTTCCATTCAAATAAATCAAATCTTGTTCTATTACCCGACTTATTCTTGTCATGATTCACTATGATAAAGTTAAAATAAATAACTCTCCAAGCATAATTTACATAAGTACTTATACATATTGCCATTTTTTCAAAAAAGCATATTATAAATTTAATTTTTGACAATCAAATTCAGATTTTATTTTGATTTGATAATCTACTCCCTATATTTGCATCACTTATCTATAAGTACTGTAAAAAAAAATGGAAAAGTTTAAACTACATCATCTTCATCTGCATCACCACCCGGTGGTGAATAGATAATGTATGTTTCTACGCGAAATAACAACCCTCCGTTTTTTATATTTTATAGTACCCTTAAACTCAACTTGTGAAAACATTAAAAATAGCGATCCAAAAATCGGGTCGGCTCAACGAAAAGTCTGTTGAATTATTAAAAAATTGCGGCTTAAACTTCGAGAACTATAAAAGCTCGCTTATATCCCCGGTATCTAATTTTCCGTTAGAAATTCTTTTTCTCCGTGACGATGACATCCCCGAATACGTGCAGGATGGTATTGCCGATCTGGGCATTGTAGGTGAAAACGTGATAGAAGAAACCGAAGTGGAGGTTGCTTACCTCCAAAAATTGGGCTTTGGCAAATGCTCTTTAAAAATAGCCGTACCTAATAATAATACAATTACTGATCTGAAACAACTCAATGGTAAAGCCATTGCTACCACCTACCCTATTATATTGGGTAAATACTTAAAAGAGCAGGGCATTACTTCAGATATCCGTACCATATCCGGTTCGGTAGAGATCTCTCCCGGCTTAGGCTTAAGTGATGCCATCTGCGACCTGGTATCTACCGGTGGCACATTAAAAAGTAACGGATTAAAACCATTTGCGGATGTAATGAGCAGCGAGGCCGTCCTAATAGGTAGCAAAGGCAGCGAGGACGACGACCTGATCAAAGAACTGATCCAGCGGATTCAATCGGTATTGCGCGCTAAAGAAACCAAATATGTGGTACTGAATGTAAAGCGCGAAAACCTGGATGCCGTTATAGCGTTGTTACCGGGGGTAAAAAGCCCGTCGGTAGTGCCGTTGGCTGAAGCAGATTGGGTGGCGGTGCATACTGTTATACCGGAGCGTGACTTTTGGGACAGGATAAGCCAGTTGAAACAAGCCGGCGCACAAGGCATTGTAGTAATGCCGATAGAGAAAATCATATTATAGCTTTAACAAATTCCTCTCTAAAAGAGGAATTTATGAGCTTTTAAAATATAATTCCCTCTCCTTTAGAGGGTATTTGGGTGAGGCAAATGGAAATTTTTAATTATTCAGAACTTTCAAGATCAGATATTCAAAAGCTGGTGCAACGCAATGTGGACCCTGCTAATGAGATCCGTCTATTGGTTGAGGAAGTGATTGAGAATGTGAAGCAGCACGGCGATCGTGCCCTTTATGACTATGCCAATAAATTTGACAAAGTAGAACTGGAGAAGCTTTACCTGGACCGCGCCGAGCTAACTGAAATTGCAGCTACAGTACTCCCCGAGCAACAGGAAGCCTTGCAAGTAGCTTACGCCAATATATATAAATTTCATAAGGCACAGCTTAAAGGCGAGGATAAAATTGAAACCATGCCGGGTGTTACCTGCTGGCGTGAACTGCGGGCCATCGAAAAAGTAGGTCTTTATATTCCGGGCGGAACAGCTGTGTTGCCATCAACTTTCCTGATGCTGGGTATCCCGGCGAGAATTGCCGGTTGTGAAGAGATTGTGGTTTGCTCGCCCCCGCAAAAAAATGGCAAGGTAAACGCCTTTATTGCCTACGTAGCATTAATGCTGAATATCGATAGGGTTTATTTAGTGGGCGGTTCTCAGGCGGTTGCTGCGATGGCTTACGGTACAGAATCGATCATCAAAGTAGATAAGATATTTGGGCCGGGCAATCAATTTGTCACGAAAGCCAAAACCATAATCCAGTCTACAACTACAACAGCGATTGATATGCCTGCGGGACCGTCGGAAGTATTAGTTATTGCCGATGATAGCGCCAAACCTGCTTACGTCGCTGCCGATCTGCTGGCACAAGCCGAACACGGGATAGATAGCCAATCGATATTGGTATGCACAAGTGATACTATTGCGCAGCAAACCTTAAAAGAAGTCGAAAATCAATTAGCTGTGCTGCCCCGTGCAGAAATTGCAAGGCAAGCGCTTGATAATTCTTACATCGTCATCGTAGGCAATTTAAACGAGGCGATGGATTTTAGTAACGAATATGCTCCGGAGCATTTGATATTGGCAACAGAAAAGTGGCAGCAAATTATCGGTAATATAAAAAATGCAGGGTCCGTCTTTTTAGGAAATTTAACGCCAGAAAGTGCGGGCGATTACGCATCAGGCACAAACCATACCCTGCCTACCAGCAGCTACGCAAGAGCCTATTCCGGCGTGTCGGTTGATTCTTTTGTTAAGAAGGTAACCTTTCAACATTTAACAGCCGAAGGAATAGAGAATATTGGCCCATCTGTTGAGACACTGGCCGAAATGGAAGGCCTGCATGCGCACCGGAACGCAGTAAGTGTGAGGATGAACAAGTAATAATGATAACTGTCATTGCGGTTAGCGATCGCTTTGCAATGACGTAGTTTAGATAGAAAACACTATGTACGATATAAACAACCTGATACGCCAAAACATCAAAAACCTTACCCCTTACTCTTCCGCTCGGGATGAGTATACCGGCGAGGCAAGCGTATTTTTAGATGCTAATGAGAATGCATTTGGTTCACCGCTAAATTCGGCCTACAACCGTTACCCAGACCCGATGCAATACAAGGTTAAAATGCGCTTGAGCGAAATTAAAGGTGTACCGGCCCGTAATATATTTGTTGGTAACGGCAGCGACGAAGCTATCGATATCCTTTTTCGTAGTTTTTGCAACCCTGGAGTGGACAATGTGATCATTTGCCCACCAACTTATGGTATGTACCAGGTATCGGCCAATATTAACGATATAGAGGCACGCAAAGTGTTACTGACCGAAGATTACCAGCTTAATCTTGAAGGCATTGCAGAAGCTATTGATGAACGTACCAAGTTGATCTTTATCTGCTCACCCAATAACCCTACCGGCAATTCGCTTAACCGTGATGATATTGAAACCCTGCTGGCTAACTTTAGCGGCATAGTAGTGATAGATGAAGCATACATCAATTTTAGTCGCCAAAAAACATTCATCCAGGAATTGACCGAGTATGCAAATCTGGTGGTTATGCAAACCTTGTCAAAAGCCTGGGGACTGGCAGGATTACGTGTGGGTATGGCTTTCGCCAGCGAAGAAATCATCGAAGTGATGAATAAGGTAAAGCCTCCCTATAATGTAAATGAAGCTTCACAGCAACTGGCTTTAGAAGCTTTAAATAACGTGCAGCAGGTTAACGCCTGGATCAAAGAAACGCTGGAAGAGCGTGATAAATTAGTTTTAGCGTTAAAAGGCCTTCCGTTTGTAGCGGACATTTACCCTTCTGATGCCAATTTTATCCTGGTAAAAACAACAGATGCAAAGCGTATTTATGACTTTTTGGTACAGCATGGCATTATCATCCGCGATCGTTCTAAAGTAGAACTTTGCGAAGGCTGTTTACGCATAACCATCGGCACACCCCAGGAAAACACAATACTACTATCAACACTACAGCAATACAACAATGGATAAGCTGAAAAAAGTACTTTTCATTGATCGTGACGGCACCATCATCAATGAAACGCCAGACGAACAGATCGATTCATTTGCGAAGCTTACCTTTTACCCAGGTGCTTTGCAATACCTCCCAAAAATTGCTGCCGAGCTGGATTATGAACTGGTAATGGTAACTAATCAGGATGGTTTAGGCACCGCCGTTTATCCCGAAGATACTTTTTATCCGGTTCACAATTTCATCATTAAAACGTTTGAAAATGAGGGCGTGCATTTTACATACCAGGCCATTGATCGCACATTTCCTGCAGATAACGCACCCACCCGCAAGCCGGCAACCGGTTTGCTGACGCAGTACTTAGATAGGGACAAATATGACCTGGCAAACTCCTTCACCATTGGCGACCGTAAGAACGATGTTTTATTGGCTAAAAATTTAGGGGCTAAAGCCATTTGGCTAAACAATAAATCAGGGTTGGGCGATCAGGAATTTAAGACGGATACAGATGCTGATATTGCCGGCGTAGTAGCCTTGCAAACTATCGAGTGGAAAGAAGTTTACGAATTTTTGAAATTGGGCGAGCGCGTTGTAGAACACAATCGCGTTACTAAAGAGACCGGGATCTACATCAAACTAAACCTTGATGGCACGGGCGAGTCGAAAATAAGCACGGGACTTAATTTTTTCGACCATATGCTTGACCAGATAGCACGCCACAGCGGCCTCGACCTGACGGTTAACGCTAAAGGCGATCTGCATATAGACGAGCACCACACTATTGAGGACACAGGTATTGCCCTTGGCGAGATTTTCGCAACTGCTTTAGGCAACAAAATGGGCATTGAGCGTTATGGTTTTTGCCTGCCTATGGATGATTGCCTGGCGCAGGTAGCCATTGATTTTGGCGGCCGCAACTGGATAGTTTGGGATGCTGAATTTAAACGTGAGAAGGTTGGTGATGTACCTACAGAAATGTTTTATCACTTCTTCAAGTCGTTCAGCGATGCATCAAAATGTAACCTTAATATAAAAGCCGAGGGACAGAACGAACATCACAAAATTGAATCTATCTTTAAGGCCTTTGCTAAAGCCATAAAAATGGCTGTTAAAAGGGATGTTAATAAAATGGTTTTACCAAGTACAAAGGGACTTTTATAGCTCTTATAACTCTCGGCGAAGTGGAATTAAACATGGATAGCGACAATTTACAACAGGGCAAATCAAAAGCTCCGGCTTCAGTGAGTGACGGGCGTATTGGAATAATCCGGTACGGCGCCGGCAATATCTTTTCGCTTACCGCTACTTTGGAGCGCCTGGGCATTGGCTATGGCATGGTCAACACCGAGGCTGATCTTGAGCAGTACGACCGCTACATCATCCCTGGTGTAGGGCATGCCGGTGCTGCGATGAACAAGCTGGAGAGCACGGGTCTAATCCCTGCTATCAAGGCGCTTAAAAAGCCTACCTTAGGCATTTGTGTCGGTATGCAACTACTCACCTCATATAGTGAGGAGGGCGATGCCAGCTTACTCAACCTCTTTCCTGTCAGAACGCTTAAATTCCCGCAAACAAGCAATTTCAAAGTGCCGCACACCGGCTGGAACCAGGTGTTTACAGAAAAAGAAAACCCGCTATTTAAAAACATTCCTGTAGGATCACACTTTTACTTTGTACATTCATACTTTATTGAGTATGATCAATTATACACTTTATCATCAACCAGTTACATCAATAAATTTTCGGCATCAATTTGGCATAACAACTTTTATGGCGTACAATTTCATCCCGAAAAGTCGGGCTTGCATGGCGAAACTTTATTAAAAAACTTCTCAACTATTTAACAATGTATATTATCCCCGCAATAGATATCCTGAATAAAAAAGTTGTACGCCTGCGCGAAGGCGATTATAAGCAGGTTACCGAATACGATGTTACGCTGGAAGAAATGATTGAGCGGTACCAGAGCAATGGCACTAATTTCATTCACATCATCGACCTTAACGGCGCCAAAAACGATTTCAGCAATCAGCAATATCTATTTGATGTGATCCGTAAAACAGACATGCAGGTGCAATATGGCGGCGGCATTCGCAGTATCGATAAGGTAAAAGAACTGATAGATTCTGGCGTGCACCGCGTAATTGTAGGTACCCAGGCGCTTACCAACCCGCCTTTTTTAGAAGACCTGAGCAAAGCCATCTGCGGGCGCGATAAATGCAGCGATCAGGTGGTGATCGCAATAGACGTTTTGGATGAGGTAATCAAATATTCGGGCTGGATGGAAAGTTCGCCAATCAAGTTAATGGATTATGTTGATAAATGCCTGGCGCTGGGCTTTTTCCGTTTTTTATGTACCGATATCAATAAAGACGGCAAATTAGGCGGTGCAGGTGTCGAATTGTATGAGAAGCTTTTAGATCATTCGCCGTTCATTAAATTGATCGCATCCGGTGGTGTAAGCTCTATGAATGATATTGAGCAGCTCAGTAAAATCAAGGTAGAAGCTTGTGTAGTAGGCAAAGCGATTTACGAAAATCACATTAGCATCGAAGAGATTAAAAACTGGAATTTGGAATCGCTGATGTCAATATAAATCACGCACAAGCCCCCCAGCCCCCTAAAGGGGGAGCAGAATATCATGAGTAAAAAACTTTTTATGGGTGCAGATCATTTTGTGTTTAAAAATGCTGAGGCACTTAGATATAATCCTACCCATGCAGAACTGCTCCTTTGGGGACATTTAAAAGGCAAACAACTCGGTGTTAAATTCAGGCGGCAACATCCCTTGGGAATTTACATTGCAGATTTTTATTGTCATGAGCATAAGATTATTATTGAGTTAGACGGCAGCATCCATAATCGGTCAGACATTATAGCTAATGACATTATCAGACAACAAAATCTTGAGAAAGATGGCTTCAAAATTATCAGGTTTTCAAATCAGGATATATTTACTCGTTTAGAACAAGCATTGGAAAATATAAAATCAAACTTCAGTTCCCCCTTTAGGGGGTTAGGGGGCTCTGGCTTAACTAAAAGAATTATTCCCTGCCTTGATGTTAAAGACGGCCGTACTGTAAAGGGTGTTAACTTTGTTGACCTGCGCGATGCCGGCGACCCGGTAGAACTAGCATGGAATTATTCGCAACAAGGCGCCGATGAACTGGTGTTTTTAGATATAACTGCAACTGTTGAGAAGCGTAAAACACTGGTGGAGCTGGTAAAGTCTGTTGCCCGTCAGATCAATATCCCGTTCACTATAGGTGGTGGTATT
Source organism: Mucilaginibacter sp. (assembly GCF_964263795.1). Lineage (GTDB taxonomy): Bacteria > Bacteroidota > Bacteroidia > Sphingobacteriales > Sphingobacteriaceae > Mucilaginibacter. Next base: position 21,212 of record NZ_CAXVWK010000119.1, on the reverse strand, counting down.
AATGAAATTGCCGATGCTGACGCACTATTGAATGCAGGCGCCGATAAGATCTCGATTAACTCAGCCGCCGTGCGAAACCCGGCATTAATTGATGAACTGGCCAAAGCTTTCGGTGTCCAATTTGTAATTGTAGCGGTTGATACAAGGATAATTGCCGATAAAAATATTGTACACTTAAATGGTGGCCGCCTGCCAACAGATAAACAAACTTTAGATTGGATCAAAGAAGCCGAAAACCGTGGTGCCGGCGAGATTTTGCTTACTTCAATGGATCACGACGGCACAAAAGCCGGTTTTGATCAGGGTTTGCTTAAACAAGTGAACGATGCCGTAAATATTCCGGTGATCGCATCTGGCGGGGCCGGTTCGGTGCAGCATTTTGTTGATGTGTTTGAGCAAACTAATGTAGACGCTGCCCTGGCAGCATCGGTATTTCATTATGGTGAAATATTGATACCGGATTTAAAGACAGTATTAAAACAGAACAATATTGAGGTGAGGTTAACCTAACCCCTACCCTTCCCGGCAGGGAGGGCTTAATAATTTATATAGACAGTCTCTCCTGCCGGGGGAGGTTCAGAGGGGCTTATGAATATCGATTTCGACAAAACAGATGGCCTGGTGCCGGTAGTTATACAGGACGAGCAAACACTTGAGGTACTGATGCTTGGTTATATGAACCAGGAGGCATACGACAAAACCGTTCAGGATAAGATTGTTACTTTTTTTTCACGTTCTAAAAACCGCTTATGGACTAAGGGCGAAACCAGCCGGAACTACCTGCACGTGAAAAGCATGCACATTGATTGTGATAACGACACTTTGCTGATTAAAGTGAAAGCCGACGGCCCAACCTGCCACACAGGGTCGCGCAGCTGTTTTAAAACGGAATACAATCAAAACTTCATTTTGCAGCTGGAAAATATCATTACCGACAGATATGAGAATCCGCAGGAAGGATCGTACGTAAATAAACTTCGAAACAAAGGCCTTAACAAAATAGCGCAGAAAGTTGGCGAAGAAGGCGTAGAGGTAGTGATAGCAGCCCTGGCCGAAACAGAGAACGACCTCATCAACGAATCATCCGACCTGATGTTTCACCTGCTGGTACTGCTTAAAGAAAAAGGACTAAATTTGGAGCGCATTGCGAAAAATTTAGAAGAAAGACATAAATAAGTCCATAGTCAACAGTCAATAGTCCATAATTAACGGATTGGGCTTAGGTCTATGGTCTACAGACCATCGATTACATGATCACCGTACAAAAAACGGCCGAGTTAACCGGTCATAGCAATCCTATTTTCACGCTGGAGCTTTCTCAAAAACCCGGGGTATTATTTACGGGTGGCAACGATAAGGGCTTGGTGGAATGGAACCTTACCGATAACTCATTCATCAAAGTGATGTTCCCGGTGCCAACATCCATTTATGCCATTCATTGCCCGGTGGGTTATCCGTTAATGTTTGCGGGATTGCGCAGTGGGGAAGTACTATTATTTAACTTTATCGAGCAAAAGATCACTCATCGCCTTAGGCATCATGTAAAGCCTGTTTTCGATATTAAGTCATCGCCTAAAAAGGCCGAGTTGCTCATCGCATCTGAAGACGGTACCGTTTCTGTATGGAGTTTAGCTACCTTAGAATTTTTGCATAGTATAAAAGTATCTAATGACACGGTACGTTGCATAGCTGTAAGCCCCGATGAAAAACGTGTTGCATTTGGTTGCCGTGATAACCGCGTTATGGTTTATGACCTTATGGATTACAGCCCAGTAAAGGCACTTATTAGCCATACTATGGCTGTATTTGCCGTTCAGTATTCACCTACAGGCGACTATTTAGTCTCCGGCAGCAGGGATGCACAACTAAAAATCTGGGATGCTGATAATCATGAGCTGATTAAAAATATCCCTGCCCATCTATTTGCCGTCAACCATATTGCATTTCATCCCACCCTTCCCTATTTTGCTACAGCAAGCATGGATAAAAGCATAAAGCTTTGGGATGCTGCAGATTTCAAACTTCGTAAGATCATTAGTCGCGAGAAGGGTTATCCGGCCCATATCCTATCCGTAAATAAGCTGGGCTGGGCCGATGAAAAGCTTATATCTGCGGGTGACGATAAAACCGTGATGATTTGGTCATTCTCGTTCTAATTAACCATTATTTCAAATTCTGTTCATTTCATTCATTGAGTTTTTAACCGTAACAACATTTATTACCTATTCGTTTAAATAATCTACTCGCTCTTGCTCTTGTATCAAGCTGCTGAGTTAGGTTATATGAAGGGAATACTGTTTAGTTGTTTATTAGTTGCAAGTTGCCTGGTCAGTTCATTGTGTGTAGCGCAGTCGAACTACGATTGGCGCGGTAACATTAGTACCGACTGGAGCGTGGCTGCTAATTGGCGGATAAATGGAATTACAGCGACTACCCCTCCCGGTTCTTTAGATAATGTATTCATTGGCAATGCGGCGGTAGCTTTCACCAATCAGCCGTCTATACCCGCCTCTTATACAGCTTCGGTAGCTTCCGTTACTTTCGGGACGGTCAAAATTGTGGCTTTAACGGTAGATGGCCGGTTAAACATTACAAATGATCTTACTCAAAAACATAGCGGGTCTGGAGTAAGTATTTCTCCAACTATAGCCGGCCTTGGCACTATAAGCTGCAGGAATCTAATTAATGGCGATGCTACTGCGCCACCTACCCCACTTTTTGGCACAACATCGTCAACGTATGCCACCCAGTTAAAATCAACAGTGGCAAATCTGAATGTTTCTGTTAGTTTAAAAATGAACACCACAAGTTCTAACGCTATAATTTCATTTTCGCCGGTTTACTTCGTTAATAATCCTACTTTTTTCCTGGACGGCGGTAATATGTCTATCGGTACGTCAATTGCAACAACAAACAGCAACTATGTAAACGTAACTGCCAATTCGGTAACCACCAGAAATGTTGCCGAGCTTTATATCTCGGCGAATACTTCCGCAGCAACTTTGACGCTATCCGGTGCTACGCCTTTTGCCTTTGATGCTAGTGGCGCAGGCGGTGTAGATTTTTATAACTCCGGTACTTTTACGAGCACCGTTATTTATGATGGCGCTAACGACCAAACTGTTTATGGCACCAGCCAAACGCGTTTTGGGCGATCACCGGCTAATTATCAAAACATAATGTTCGCTAATACCGGCGTAAAGAATGTGCAAAGTGACAGCCTTACCGTGGCCGGCAACTGGAGCTCGGGCAATGGCAGAGTTGATGTAATTACTCAAAATCCTACTGTGGCGTTTAAGGGCGGCAACCAAACCCTAACCGACGGTAGTTCTGACGGTGGCATAGGCGTTACTTTTAAAAACGTAAGTTTTTTAGGCGGTGGTACTAAAACCATGTCGTCCGGTAAGTTTAACGTGGCTACAAACGGCATTTTGAGCCTTGCAGGCAGTTCAACGTTAAACGCCAATGGCAACCTTACTATTTTTTCGGGCAGCGCCTCGAGTGGGGCGGTTGCTGCTATCCCTGCAAACAGCAGCATTACCGGTAATGTTAATGTGCAGCGATACCTTATTGGCGGCAATACCAAGTCAGGTAATGTCTATACGGCTCGGGGCTACCGTATGCTGTCATCTCCGGTAAATATCAATGGTACCGGCGTGTTCTCATTGGGTTACATTGGTAATACAGCCCTTACCGGTGGGCCGGGTACTGGCTTTACGGTAACCAACTCAAATCCTACCATCTACCTATATCGGGAAGATGTGGTGCCCAGCAACACCACTTTTAACTCCGGCAAGCATAAAGGTATCACCAGCATTAATGCTGATAACACGGTAAACGTATCCGGCGTTACCGGATCATTACAGGTGCCGGTTGGCAATGGCTATATTTTTTACTTTGTGGGCAACACCAGCAGCCCGTCAACAAAAGCAAGCGGCACACCAACCGCCGGGCCGGAAAATACTATCATCACCGCTACTGGCAATCTAAACCAATCGGATATTGTGACCAGGCTTTGGTATACGCCGGCAGGTGCAACAGTTGCCCCTATTAATACTAAGTTATCGTACAACAGTGCCCTTGGCACATCTGCAGGCTATAATATGGTGGGGAACCCTTACCCGGCTACACTTAACCTTGCTACTGTTATTGCCAATAACGCCGCTGGTATAAGCAATAATGTTTATGTACTGGATAACGTTAATCCTGGCCAACAATACATCGTCTATAGCAGTACAGGAGGATCAAGCCCTAAAGCGACACAGTATGTGGCCAGCGGGCAGGGCTTTATTGTAAAAGCCCTTAATACCAACGCCACACTTACTTTCCGCGAAACGCAAAAAGCTACCGGCAACCAGCCGATTCCGCTTCTAATGGGTATTCCGGCCAAAGAAGCGCTTGCAACAGGGTTTTACTTAAAGCTGGAAAAGGACAGCCTGATAAACGACTATTGCGGCGTTTATTTCAGCAGCAGTTCATCATCAAAGTTTGACGATGAGGATGCAAAAGACCTTGACGGAGCGTCATCCCAGGTGTATCTATCAAGCTACAGCGAAGATGGTATACGTACCGCCGTAAATCACCTGCCCGATTACCGGCCGGGTATTAAGAATAAATTGTATGTGAATGCGACGGCAGACGGTTTGTATCAGCTTAAGATAGAAGGGATGCGCAATATTGATACGCTGTATGACGTGTGGCTTAAGGACCGCATGATCAAAGATTCGCTTAACATCAGCCGGTATGGAGCTTATAATTTCAGGATAACCCGCAGCGATACTTCCTCCTTTGGAGGAAACCGGTTCGAGATCGTTATCCGCCCCAAACCGCAGCCACAGTACCAGTTGATATCTTTTAATGCCAAGCAAGATCAAAGCAACATACAACTAAATTGGGAAGTAGCTAATGAAGGAAACTTTACCGGATTTGAAATTGAGAAACTGCAACCCGGAACTTCAGGCATGTACACTTCTGTTTACAACGTGCAAAGCAATGGTAAAAAAAATTATAGTTATACAGATACAGACCCTGTTAAAGGTGCTAACACTTACCGGTTAAAACAAAACGACATTTTAAACAAGTCCACCCTGTCCGATCCCAGAACAGTGATCATTGGAGATGCTTTGACGGGCGCGGCGGTAATGAGCATTTACCCTAACCCGGCTGCCGAACTTATCAACGTAACACTGCCGCAAACCGGTTCACCTGCATCAAGCATTGCTAAAATATACGGCTACAACGGCATACTCATCATTCAAAAAAATATACAGGGAAACAATTGGACGCAGAATGTGGGTCAATTAATGCCGGGTACCTACCTGGTAGAATTGAGTAAACCCAACGGCGAACTGATAGGCCGGTCGAAATTTATAAAGAAATAGTACCCATAACCAGAGAAGGAGATTATACCATGAAAAAGATGCTATTAGCAAACAGCGCAACACTTAAAAAAGCCGTATGGGTACTTGCAATCTGTGTATTTATTGCCATGCCGACGCGAGTATGGGCTCAGAGTGACCCGGTCTTAGATGATGATCTGGAATTGCCATGCGGGGGCGACGACCCTTATGCCACAGAATGCCCGCTTGATACATGGACATTTATACTGGTGGTTGGCGGGGTAATTTTCGGAGCAGCGTCGATATACGTAGCTCAAAAACGTGCCGACCGCGTAGCTAACATTAAGTACATGGATCCGATAACCGATATTAATAAAAGCGCCTGATGCAGCGCAGCTTGTGGGTATAACGTTTAAGATCTTCAGAGTAAATACCTTCATTTTCTATAGCATCAATTTTAACCTTCCCCGATGCATGAATAATTTGGCCGTTGCCGAGTAAAATGCCAACATGTGTTATTTTATTCTCATCTGCTCCAAAAAATGCCAGGTCGCCGTGTACAGCCTCGCTAAGCGATTCAACCGCTGTGCCGTCCTGGGCTTGTAAAGAAGCATCGCGGCGCAGGTTTTTCCCTGTAAGCCTGAATACCACTTGAGTAAAGCCCGAGCAATCTATTCCGAAATGAGTACGGCCGCCCCATAAGTACGGTGTATTAAGATATGACCGGGCAATGTTGTCCATATTGTCCGTTTCGCCAATCTCACCTACAATTTCAAATTTTTGATTGCCTACATAACTGGTAGTTCCCTCTAAAAACGCCAGTGAACTGCCTGCGGGCAAGTAGATAACAGTATTATCAACAATTTTCCATGCTTGTGTAACCGGCCTGAAAGTTAAGGGCGCCGCCGTTTGTAAAAGCCGCTTATACGCCATATGGCCCAGCATGGTAAATTGCAAACGGTCTATCCAGCCAGTGTAATTATCGATGGTTGTATTTATCTGCACCCACTTCTCCATCCACTCCGTAATCTCAAAAGTTTCGCCAAATAAAACCTGCGAGACCTGCTCACTCCTGTCGCTTGGTTCGGCCCGCATCGGAACAATAGCCAGGTTACAAATTCCGTATTCCATAATTTAGTAAAACTTAATACGTAATACCTCTTATAAAGTTTCAACAACAAAAAAGGGGATACATTAGCTGCATCCCCTTTAGTATTTTAAGTATAGCCTGTTAGCCGTTAACGTGCAGCCAATCTTTCTTGGCCAGCAGTTCTTCTTCCGTCTCACGTACATCTTCGTCATCAACACAGCAGTCTACCGGGCAAACGGCAGCACATTGCGGCTCGTCATGAAACCCGACACACTCGGTACACTTATCCGGAACAATGTAGTAAATATCGTCACTTAAAGCAGCTTGCGTTTCTTCTGCATTTAAAGTATTGCCATCACCAAAATCAATAACCCCTTTAAGATCTGTACCGTCAGAGAACCTCCATCCGGCCCCCGCATCATAAATAGCATTGTTTGGGCACTCTGGTTCACAGGCTCCGCAGTTTATGCATTCATCGGTGATTATAATCGCCATATTGTTTAAATATTCTTATTTTCTGAGTTAACTTTGCACCTTCTTTTGAGGGACTACAAATATAACAAAAAAAGCCCTTAAGGGTTTACCTGCTTAACATATATATGTCAAAATTAGATATTACAGCCGCTACGAACGTTTTTGCAGAGTTAGGTAAACAGCTTGCCGCCCCGGATAGCCAGCTAATGGATATCGTCGAGTCGGAACGGCAGCATAATGCATGGTTCACCCCTGCCAGCGTTTTAAATGCCATAATTGCAACGGGCGAAATGCTTAACGCCGCCGATCTGGAACAGTGGTTACTGCGTTATAATCTGCAAAACAACAGTATAAAAAAAGTAGGTTTGGTACTGGCCGGCAACATTCCGCTGGTTGGTTTTCATGATGTACTTTGCGTTTTACTTACCGGTAACCACGCATTGATCAAAGCTTCGTCGCAGGATGCAAGGCTGATAAAATTTGTACTGAGCAAATTGGTAGATATCGAAACCAGCTACAAAGAGCAATTTAGCTTTGTAGACCGCCTGGAAGGGTTCGACGCGATAATCGCGACCGGCAGTAATAATACTTCCAGGTACTTTGAATACTATTTTGGTAAAGTGCCCAACATCATCCGCAAAAATCGTAACAGCATTGCTTTACTAACCGGCGATGAATTTGCCGAAGAACTATTTAACTTAGGCCATGATATTTTCGACTACTATGGTTTAGGGTGCCGCAACGTATCCAAACTTTTAGTACCTGAAGGATACAATTTTAATTTCTTTTTTGAGTCGATAGAGGCTTATAACCCTATCATCAATCACCATAAGTACAATAACAATTACGATTACAATAAATCTATTTACCTGGTGAACCGCGACGAACACCTGGACAACGGTTTTTTACTGCTAAAGCAGGACACCCGCCTGGTGTCGCCGCTGGCAGTACTGTTTTATGAAACCTATAAGGATATCGATGCTGCACGTGGGATGTTGCTGGAACAAACTGAACAGCTGCAATGCGTGGTAACCGGCGCACCTATCCAACTGCCCAACCAGGTAGTAGGTTTTGGGCAAAGCCAGCACCCTAAGCTTTGGGATTATGCCGACAATATAGACACCATGGAATTCTTGTCTGCTTTAGCTTAAAGCGAATTCAGGCAATGTCCGTAAAAAAAGATAAATTTGCCATGAAAGCTTTGGCAGTTGCAGGCTTTTAGTTAACGAAAAATGTATATCATAAAAGTAAAAGGCGTTGCCAAAATACCCGATTATGTGCAGCTTAGGGACGATAAGTTCACATTGCTTGCCTATTTCAGGGTAGACAGGCCCGAAAAATCGTTAGATAAAATTGGCCTGAGCGATAAGTACGATTACATAATGAACATTGTGAAAGAACTGCCTTTTGGCAAAATATTAAAATTAGAGCTGTAAATTACATGGTAGGAAACTCTATTATAAAACTAAACAACGTTGATGTATTCCAGCAAAAGCACCTGGTACTGTCAAACGTAAACCTGCATATTGATAAAGGCGATTTTGTTTGGCTTATCGGGCAAACCGGTTCTGGTAAAAGCAGCTTGTTAAAGATCATCTACGGCGATTTGCATGTTACCAACGGCACAGGCCACGCCTGCGGATATGAATTAAGTAAGCTGGTAAGTAAAGATGTGCCCTATTTGCGCCGTAAGCTGGGCATCGTTTTTCAGGATTTTCAATTACTTACGGATAGATCTGTTGAGCAAAATCTCCAGTTTGTGTTGCGGGCTACCGGCTGGGACGATAAACAAAAGATCAGCGACCGCATCCTCGACGTTTTAGAAAAGGTTGGCCTTCGCTCTAAATTAAAAAAAATGCCGCACGAGCTTTCCGGTGGGGAGCAGCAGCGTGTGGTTGTAGCGCGTGCATTATTGAATAACCCGGAAATAATCCTGGCGGATGAACCTACCGGTAACCTTGACCCCGATACATCTGAAGAAATCGTATTGCTTCTGAAACAGATCAGCCAATCGGGTACCGCGGTATTGATCGCCACGCACGATTATCATATCATCCGCACGTTTCCATCGCGCATCATCAAGTGCGAAAATGGTAAAGTTTTAGAGGATGTGCAGATAGCCTAGTTGACGGACAGATCGATGCTAACTGCTAGCTTGGCTGCCAACTGAAACGATCATACTTATCGAAACTGCAAACTTAACCGATTAATTTACTAACTACTGCCAGCTTGTCGGGTTTAAGCCGATGGCAGGATACTTGTTTAGCATTATTTGCTATGAATTTTAATGACATGTTAAAGAAAAAAAAGAAGGAAGATTCAGAAACTCCTGAAAACACCGCTGAAATGGCAAACGAAAACGGACAGACTGACGGCCAGGAGCAAGCCATTCAAAATGAGTTTGCTGAGCTCCAGCAATCTGTAGAAGAAAAACATAAAGAAGAGCTTTCACAGGCTAATGATAAGTTTTTACGCCTGTATGCCGAGTTTGATAACTTCCGCCGCCGCACGGTTAAAGAGCGCGAGGATGCCCGCAAAACCGAGGGCAAAGATATCATTGTAGCTTTATTGCCGGTACTGGACGATTTTGAGCGTGCAGTCCGTTCAATGGAAAACGCTACCGACGTAACTTCAGTTAAAGAAGGTGTTATTTTGATTCAGAATAAGATGAAAAATATTCTGGCGCAAAAAGGACTAAAAGAGATGCAAACCATAGGCACCCCTTTTGATGCCGACTTGCATGAGGCAATTACTAACATCCCTGCACCTACCGATGATATGAAAGGTAAAGTGATGGATGAGATGGAAAAAGGCTACGAACTGAATGAAAAGGTTATCCGCTTTGCAAAAGTTATTGTAGGGGCGTAAAAATAGATTTAGCGGTATGGATGTTCAGTTTCGAATCTAAATCGAAATTTTCCATCAATCCAACATTCAGCAAATCCGAAATTGAAAATTCGAAATTCGAAATAAAAATATGGCTAAGAGAGATTATTACGATGTGCTTGGTGTGAGCAAAGGCGCTGATGCAGATGAAGTAAAAAAAGCATATCGTAAAATGGCTATCAAATATCACCCGGATAAAAACGAGGGTGATAAAGAGGCCGAAGAAAAATTTAAAGAAGCTGCAGAGGCTTATGAAGTATTAAGCTCGCCTGAGAAGCGCCAGCGCTACGATCAGTTTGGCCATGCTGCCAACGCGTCATCGCCAAACGGTGGTGGTTATGGTGGCGGCAGCATGAATATGGACGACATATTCAGCCAGTTTGGCGACATATTCGGTGGTGGCTCCCCGTTCGAAGGTTTCTTTGGTGGCGGTGGTGGCAGGCAGGGTGGCGGTGGCCGCCGTGTTGCCCGCGGCAGCAACCTGCGTATAAAGGTTAGGTTGACCATTGAAGAAATTGCCAATGGCGCCGAAAAGAAAATAAAGGTTAACAAACAGATCCTTTGTAAAACCTGCGATGGTACCGGTGCTAAGGATAAATCGTCGTTCTCTACCTGTAAAACCTGTGGTGGCCAGGGTAGTGTGCGCAGGGTTACCAATACGATATTGGGCCAGATGCAAACCACCAGCACGTGCCCTACCTGTAACGGCGAAGGATCGACCATTACGGCTAAGTGTAACGTTTGCCATGGCGAGGGTGTTACCCGCGGCGAAGAAACAATTACCATTAACGTACCTGCAGGTGTAAGCGAAGGCATGCAGCTAAGCATGAGCGGCAAAGGGAATGCGGCCCCACGCGGTGGCGTGCCCGGCGATCTGATCATCCTGATTGAAGAAGTGCCGCATGAAACTTTAAAACGCGACGGCAATAATGTTATTTATGACCTGCATGTAAACTTTGTTGATGCAGCCTTGGGTACCAGCGTTGAAGTACCAACCATTGATGGTAAAGCCAAGATAAAGATTGAGCCGGGCACACAAGGCGGTAAAATATTGCGCTTAAAAGGCAAAGGTGTACCGGAAGTAAACTCTTACCACCGCGGCGACCAGCTGATCCACATTAATATTTGGACACCAAAGGCGCTTAGCCGTGAAGAACGCGATATATTAGAAAAACTACAGAGCTCCCCTAACTTTAAACCCAACCCGGGCAAAAACGAAAAAAGTTTCTTTGAACGGATGAAGGAATATTTTGAGTAAGAGGTAGTTCGAAGTTGGATGACCGACAGTCCGAAAGATAAATGGTAAGCTCGAAGTCGTTATGATTTCGGGCTTCTTTTTTTAACAACAATACGTCCCGAACTTCAAAAGAGACTTAACCCATAGTCCGCAATATTCTCAATAAGAATATTGTAACAAAATATCAGCTTGCATATCTAAATCAAAAACTAAACCCTGATATGCTAAGCATTCGCAACATTGTTAAACAATACGCCGGTCACCGCGCGTTAAGCGATGTAAGTTTAGAAGTTGAAAAAGGCCAGATCTATGGCTTGCTTGGCCCAAATGGTGCCGGTAAAACTTCACTCATCCGTATTATTAATCAAATTACTGCGCCTGACAGTGGCGAAGTGTACTTTAACGGCCAAAAGCTTAATCAAAGCCACATCGAACGCATCGGCTATCTGCCCGAAGAGCGTGGCCTTTACAAAAAAATGGAGATCGGCGAGCAAATGATCTACCTCGCCCGCCTTAAGGGACTGAGCCGCGCCGACGCTACCACACGCCTTAAGTTTTGGTTTGACAAACTAGGTATGGAAACCTGGTGGAAAAAAAAGATAGAAGAACTATCAAAAGGGATGCAGCAAAAAGCGCAATTTGTAGCTACGGTATTGCATGAACCTGATCTGATCATCCTTGATGAGCCTTTTAGCGGTTTTGACCCGGTAAATGCAGAGATCATTAAAGACGAGATCCTCGAATTAAATAAAAACGGTGCTACCATCCTGTTCAGTACCCATCGTATGGAATCGGTAGAAGAGCTTTGCGATGCCATTGCGCTCATCAACAAATCGCATAAAATACTGGACGGGAAAGTTAAAGCTATCCGCAATTCGTACCGTAGCGAAACTTACCTGGTAGAGTACGCCGGCGAAAAGCTAAGTTTTGACGGCGCGCAACCATTTACCGTGGTACAGGAAATGGTAAGCGAGGAAAATAACCACACCATCCGCATAAAGCTGAACGGCCAAAGTAATTCTAACGATGTACTGCAGTACCTTATCCCAAAGGCACGTATCAATATGCTGCAGGAAGTTATCCCAAGCATGCATGAAATTTTTATCGAAAAAGTAAACCAAAAAGCCTAAACCATGAATAAAGTATTACTAATTATACAGCGCGAGTACATTACCCGTGTACGCAAAAAAGCGTTTATCGTGATGATATTTGTGGTGCCCCTATTGATACTGGGCATGTCGGCAGTGGTTGGTTATGTGGCTAAAAGCAACCAGGAGCTTAGTACCGAGCAGGTGGTAAATGTAATTGACGAGAGCAAGGTGTTTGCCGGTAAATTCCACAGTGGTAAAAACATCAAATATGAATCGGGCAACCAAAACTTAGCGGAAGCAAAAAAGGAATTAAATAAGAATGAGGACTTATCCATCCTGCTTATCCCGGCCGGTTATGCTAAAAAAGATGTGGTGCAGATCCTTTCGAAAAAGAAGCCATCTTTTAAATTGACCAACGAAGTAGAGAAGCAAATGAACGCTATTGCATCTGCCGAAAGCATGGTGGCCCACCATATCGATACGGCTTTTTTAAATGCTCTTAACAAAAATAAGATATCTATCAGCGCGATGGAGGTTACCGAAACCGGCGTTAAAGATGCCAACGTAGGCACCAATATGGGTATAGGTATTGCCTGCGCCATATTCATTTATATGGCGCTGTTCATTTACGGCGCGCAGGTAATGCGTGGTGTGATAGAAGAGAAAACCAGTCGTATAATAGAGGTGGTGATCTCCTCTGTAAAACCATTCCAGCTGATGCTGGGTAAGATCATCGGCGTGGGTTTAGTGGGGCTAACCCAGTTTGGCGCATGGATCATCCTGTCTATTATTTCTACCAAAATAGCAGGGCAAGCCTTCGCAGGCCCGGGCGGCGCCATGACCGGAATGCTCGGCGTACTGGCCACTATCCCATTCGGATATATTCTGGGTTGCTTTCTGTTTTACTTTTTAACCGGTTACTTATTGTACAGCGCATTGTTTGCTGCGGTAGGCTCGGCAGTTGATAGTGAAACTGAAACTCAACAGTTTATGTTCCCGATAACATTGCCGTTGCTATTCACCTATATATTGTCGGTATCGGTGCTGTTTCAGGCTCCGGACAGTCCACTGGCTGTTTGGTTATCTATCATCCCATTCACCGCGCCGGTAGCTATGATGGTGCGCATCCCTTTTGGTGGTGTGGCACCGTGGCAGCTGGCACTGTCTATGGGGCTGATGGTCATCGGATTTTTGTTCACAACTTACGTTGCGGCGCGCATTTACCGGGTGGGTGTTTTAATGTACGGCAAAAAAGCAAGCTTTAAAGAACTGGCTAAATGGTTCTTTTACAAAGAGTAAACCGTAAACCCTATCATAATTTTAAAATCCCTTACAAAGGCCAAAACCTTTGAAGGGATTTTTTACTTTAGTAACCATGCAAAATGAAAATATGCCCGGCAAAAATAAACGTGTTGCCGTGATGGACCTGGGTACAAATACTTTTCATTTATTAATAGCAGAAGGCACTGCCGGTAACTTTACCGAAGTGCTGCACCTGCATGAAGGGGTTAAGCTTGGCGAAGGCGGAATTAACCAGGGCTTTATACAGCCCGAAGCTTTTGAGCGCGGGGTGGCCACCATGCAGCGCTTTCGAGACCATATCCTTGATCATCATGTTACCCAGGTTAGGGCAATAGGTACATCTGCCTTGCGTAACGCTGAAAACGGTAAAGAATTTATTGAAGCAGTGAACGATAAGGCTGGGATCAGCATAGAATTGATCAGCGGCGAACAGGAAGCTGCTTATATTTTTAGCGGCATCGAAGCCAGCGGCTGCCTGACAGATAAAAATGTACTGGTGATGGATATTGGTGGCGGTAGTGTAGAATTCATTATAGGCAACGAAAACGAAGTGTTATGGAAACAAAGTTTTGAAATAGGTGCGGCAAGGCTGATGGACAAATTCCATAAGGTTGACCCTATACCGGTAATATCTATCAAAGCAATGACCAGCTACCTTAACGGGCAGTTGAACGACTTATTCACCGCTGCGCTTAAATACCGTCCCCGCACGCTTATCGGCTCTTCGGGAGCTTTCGAAAGTTTTGAAGAAGTGATTGAACTGGAAAAGGGTCGCAGGTTCGACCTGAAACAAATTAAAGCCTACGAATTTGACACCGATGACCTGCTTGACCTTATTGAACGGCTGGCAAAATCAAATCATGCCCAACGAGCGGCCATTAAAGGCATCATCCCCGTACGGGTAGATATGATCGTAGTAGCCAGTTTGCTCACCATCTACATTATGCAGAAAATTGGCCTTGCCGATGTGACCATGAGTACCTACTCGCTTAAGGAAGGCGTACTGGCTCAGATGCTGGGTTAAATTTTGCAGCCTCTGCGCTTTGGATCTATGGCATCCTTTGTATATTGCGATCTCTTAGCCCACTGCATGAAAATTTACACCATTACCATCCTGCTCTTATTATCGGCTTGCTTTTCCTACGCGCAAAAGAAAAATACCAACGATACTATTGCCAGCAATTACCAGCCATCACTGTTGTTTGCCCCAATAAACTTTACCAAAAATGGCGACGAAATGCACTCACCTAATGGTAATCCCGGACCCAGGTACTGGCAAAACAGGGCAGATTATCAATTGAACATTACGCTTGATACGGTTGCAAAAACCATCAGCGGTACAGATAATATTACCTACACCAACAATAGCCCGGATGCCCTGCAATATCTTTGGCTGCACCTGGATCAAAATACTTATAAAAAAGATGCGAGATCTAACTTTGTGACAGGTACACAGCCAACTCAGCACACCAACGGTTATAGTATCGAGTCGGTAGGCATTGCTGTAAATGGCAAGGTAACCCCGGTAAATTATACTGTCACTGATACCCGCATGCAGGTACGTATGCCGTTAGCGCTGGCAGGCAAAGGCGCTAAGGTAAACCTCGTTATCAAATATCATTACACCATCCCCGGTAACTTTGGAAACCGAACTACCTTTTCAGATACCAAAAATGGCAAGATCTACGAGATAGCCCAATTTTATCCCCGCATGTGCGTTTATGACGATGCACGCGGATGGGATACCGCACCTTTTTTAGGCAGCGGTGAATTTTACCTCGAATACGGCGACATTGATTACCGGATTACCCTGCCCGCTGATATGATCGTAGCCGGATCAGGTGAGTTGATGAACCCTGCGGATGTATTGACCGCTAAACAGCTTACCCGGCTGGAAGCCGCACGCAACAGCGACAAAACTGTAATGATCCGCACCGCGGCCGAGGTAACGGACCCGGCATCCCGACCGGGAAAAAAAGGCAACCTTACCTGGCACTTCCGTATGCTGAACACACGAGACGTGGCCTTCGGCGCGTCTAAGGCTTACATTTGGGATGCAGCCCGGGTTAACTTGCCCACCGGTAAAAAGTGCATGGCCATGTCGGTTTACCCGGTAGAAAGTGCCGGCAACGATGCCTGGGGCAGGGCAACGGAATATCTGAAGGGCTCCATCGAATATTTTTCGTCTAAATGGTTCGAATACCCTTACCCCGTTGCAGTGAACGAAGCGGGTATTGCCGGCGGTATGGAATACCCGGGCATTGTCTTCGACGGGATAACTGATAAGGGCAAAGACCTGTTTTGGGTAACCGCGCATGAAATTGGCCACAACTGGTTCCCGATGATAGTAGGCAGCGACGAACGACGCTTTGCCTGGATGGACGAAGGCTTCAATACCTTTATTGATGTATACGCATCTGATGTGTTTAACAAGGGCGAGTATGCTCCTAAACGCGACAGTGAATACGCTGAGCAAGGCGGCAACCCGGCAGACGAGATCATTCCCTTCATCAGTGACCCTAACGCACCTACCATCATGACCAAGCCCGATGCCATTGCCGAAAAATACCGCCATCCGTTCACTTATTTTAAGCCCGCGTTCGGATTGATCTTACTGCGGGAGCAGATCCTCGGCAAGGACAGGTTTGATTATGCCTTTAAAAACTATATCAACAAGTGGGCTTATAAACATCCTCAGCCGGATGACTTTTTCAGGGCTATGGAAAATGGCGCGGGCGAAGACTTAAGCTGGTTTTGGCGTGGCTGGTATTACAACAATTACAACCTGGATATTGCACTGACAGATGCCCGGTATGTAAGTAAGGACCATAGCAAAGGCGTACAAATAACTATTTCTAATAAAGATATAATGGCCATGCCGTTTACTGTTGAAGCGCGATTTAAAAATGGCACAAAGCAGCGCACCTACTTCCCTGTAGAAACCTGGCTGCAAAATAAAATAACCATATATGTGTTGCCAACCACACAGGATGTGGAAAGCGTTGTTATCGACCCGGACAACGCGCTACCGGATGTGAACCGAAAGAATAATATGAAGAAGCTTTAATGGAAGAGAAGTCAATAAAATTGTCATCGCGAGAGATATCGAAGCAATTGGGTCTCCAATACTGCCTGTTTACTTTTAACACGATTACCACATCACCGTTAATCGTTAGGAACGACAGTTTTCCGATTACTGTACTACCTTTTCAGCCTTACCAGCTGCTGGTAAACTTTTTCGGTAGGCAGTCCAACCACATTAGTGTATGACCCGTTAATGCGCTCGATGCCGATAAGGCCAATTCGCTGCTGGATGCCGTAGGAGCCGGCTTTATCCATGGGTTGATATTCTTCCACATAACTGCTAATCTCGTAATCCGTCAGCTTACGGAAAAACACTTCGCTCCTGTCGTAAAATTTATTGTATTCGCCGTTGTACAGTAAACATACACCGGTGTAAACTTCATGTACCTTTCCGGATAAGCGCTGCAGCATTTCTACCGCGTGCTGTTCAGACTCCGGCTTGCCTAAGATCAATCCGTCGATAGCTACAATCGTATCTGCTGTTAAAACAACTTCGTCGGTAACGTCTTCGTCAAAAGCTTCAGCCTTTTTCAAAGCAATATATAAGGCAATTTCTGCAGGTGTTAAACCATCAGGATAACTTTCGTCCACCTCTTTTAAAACCACCCGAAAATCAATATCCATCAAGCGCAACAACTCCTGCCTGCGTGGTGATTTGGATGCGAGAATAATTTGAGGAAAGCTACTCATGTCGGGTTTTGACTTTTTACTTTAAACTTTTGATATGCATTTACCAGCTATAAGCTTCGGCTGACATCCATTTGCCCTGGATCTTCATTACCTTTTCAATAATGTCGCGGGCGCAGCCTTTACCACCGGCAAACGGCGATACATAAGTACAAATGGATTTGATCTCTTCCGCAGCATCAGCAGGGCAAACAGGCAGCCCCACCAGCTTCATCACCCCAAGATCGGGGATATCATCGGCCATATATAGGATGTTGCCGGGATTAATGCTCTTTTCTTCGATGTAGATCTTAAAACGTTCGGTTTTGGTATGGGCGCCCATGTAAACATCAGTAACCCCCAAACTATTCAGCCGGAACAAGGCGCTTTTTGAACGGCTGCCAGATATTGCTGCAACATTATAACCGCACTTAACAGCCAGCTGCAACGCATAACCATCCTTTATATTGAATGCACGGCTTTGTACCCCATCCTCGGTCACAAATATCGACCCATCCGTCAGCACGCCATCCACATCAAAAATAAACGTGGTAATATCTTTAAGCTTATTTAAAAAAGATTCCATGGAATTTATATACACCGATAAGGACTTGATTTAACCGATTTCATAGCATCTGCAAATTAAATTTGCACTTCAGCACATCGAAACTATTTGTTATCCCGCCATTCGTAAACCCAGGCGCTCTGGATCTGCTCCAGGTGCCCTTCATTAGCCTCTTCGCGGGTACCGGCAAAATTGGGCAGGCTTAGTACCCACTCCAGCAATTCGGTAAAGCGAATGCGGTATATTTTCGATTCACCAAAATCGTCGCCAAACTTTTCGTACAGGCTCATGGCAATATCTTCGTAATCATTCCAGTGTATTGGAAGCGCGAATTTCTGATCGTTCATCGTATGTGGTACGTTACACGTAAAAAGTTATACGTCTCTATTATAATTACTATTGAAAAACGTAGAACGTAAAACGTCGTACGTAAAGCCTATTGTTAGTGTCCCATAAAAGACGACTGATCGGGCAGGGTAACTTCAATGTCACCATCAATCACTACACACTGGCAACCCAGGCGCGATGTAATGCGGGGGTTTACGGCCCTGTCAATAAAGTCTTCTTCTTTGTCAGATATCTCCTGGATGTTGTCCATCCCCTTGTTAACATATACATGGCAGGTGCTGCATCCGCAAACGCCGCCGCAATTATGCTGTAGTTCAATGCCGTTCTCCAGGCAAACGTCCAAAACAGATTCCCCCTCGGCAATAGCCAGTTCCACGGTTTCGTGGTCGGCTTCCTCAAAGTTTATCGTTACTTTAAAAATATTCATTTTGGCAAAAGTAACAAAATTACTTATCCCCGCCTGCCTTGTTATGGTTTTTGATAATATCCTGACTTAACATTTCGTAGATAGCTTGCAACCGGGGTTCGTCTTCAAGCATTTGCAGGTGTCTTGCCATCGTTTGCACATCGTTACGTACAGCCGGGCCGGTTTGCACATCAACCGGTGAGTGGGCTTTTACTTTGTCGGCAGTTTCGGCAATAAGCGGGCGCAGCATGTCAAAACTCAATTCACTACCGGCCAGTAGTTGTTGCGATACGCTATATAAATGGTTGGTAAAGTTGCAGGCAAACACTGCTGCCAGGTGCAGTACCTTGCGCTGGTCAGAATTGATGCGGTAAACATTGTTGCTGACGCTGCGGGCAAGTTCTTCCAATTGTTTGGTGATGCTGTCATCCGCCCCTTCGATACAAAGCGGCACCGACCTAAAGTCAAGTTCTTTGGTTTTACTGAAGGTTTGCAGCGGGTAAAACACACCTGCGTTATCCGTAAAATGGCGGATGGCTTCTAAATGTACCGCGCCTGATGTATGTACAACAAGTTTATTGAATTGGGCCAGCCCGGATGCGACAGCAGCGATGGCGTCATCCTTTGCTGATATGATAAAGATATCGGTATCGGCATTAATATCGGCAAGGTCGTCAATGGCTTCCGCACCAACATGGTAGGCAAGCAGCGCTGCATTGTGCATAGTGGGGCTGCAGATCTGCACCAGGCGGTGCCCGGCATTTTTAAAAGCCGCGGCCAGGTGTGTGGCTACATTGCCCGAGCCAATAATAGTGATACGCATAATGTGTTTATCTTTACAGGTGCTAAATTAAATATTTCGCTTACTTTTATTTTTTAAACCGCTTAACATTTTTCTTGCCCCAAAATGAAGTTTTTAAAAAACCTGCTGATCACGGGGATTGTCCTGGTAATTTTTGCAGCCGCTGCCCTTGCCATTGTTTACTTTGTTAAGAATAAAGAGAAAAAGGAAATTACCCCCCAGGTAAGAAAATCTGTCACTACAGGTTCATTTATAACCCTTTCGCTTGGGCAAACACACTATGAGTTAGACGGGCAGGATACCGGCAAAGTGGTTGTACTACTACATGGCTTCAGCGTGCCTTATTATATATGGGACGGCACTTTTGAATACCTGGTAGAGAACGGCTTTAAAGTTTTACGCTACGATATGTATGGACGGGGCTATAGCGACAGGCCGGATGTACTGTACAACAAAAAATTGTATGAGGACCAGTTGATCGAACTGATAGAACAACTGCACCTTAAAAAGCCGGTAAACCTGGTGGGTGTATCATTTGGCGGTACATTGGCGACAGATTTTACGGTAGATAACCCCGGGATGGTTGATAAGGTAGTGTTGATCGATCCCGGTTATTCGCGCACCAAAACGCGTGTGCCGCAGTTTATACCTGAGTTTAAGGAAGCGATAACCGCCGATAGCAGGGCCAATAGCCAGATAAACGATTTTATTTATGCCGACCTGCATCCGGAATGGATCAGCCGCTATCTTCCGCAAATGGAGTATAAGGGTTTCAGGCACGCGCTGGTATCTACCAATTACAATTATCACTACAATGGCCGCGAAAGCAGCGCTGCCCTTAACGCTACTCATAAGCCGGTGTTATTGGTATGGGGCAAGGAAGACCAAACCGTACCCTTCAAATACAGCGACTCTATACGCAGCGTTTTAAAGACTCAGTTTTTACCTATCGAGGATGCGGCCCACCTGCCTCACCTGGAAAAGCCGGAGATAGTTAACCCGGCCATCGTAACATTTGTAAGAAAGTAGCATCTAAACCATACATCAAAACAAACCAACATGGATATTTCACTCATCACCACCGGTAATGATCTGCAGGGTTATAAAGTAGTTAAGCACTTAGGCGTAATTCGTGGCATAACCGTACGCAGCCGCAGTGTTGTAGGCAATTTTGCAGGTGGCATACAGTCGCTTTTTGGCGGCAGGCTATCTGTTTATGTGGAGCTATGCGAAAACGCCCGCCAGGAGGCCTACCACCTTATGATCCAGCATGCGCAGGCTATCGGTGCCAATGCCATTATAGGTATGCGTTATGACGCAAACGAAGTAATGCAAGGTATTACTGAAGTACTGGCTTATGGCACCGCGGTTGTTGTTGAGAAAGTAGCAGAGTAAATAAATAATAAAAGTGTCATTGCGGGCGATAGCGCGGCAATCTCACCGAATGCAAAGCGGTTATGCATTGGCGACGAGATTGCCGCGTCGCTGCGCTTCTCGCAATGACATGGTTTTGCAAAAGGAACTTCCAATACTTTCATCCTTTCGCCTCCAAATAATCTACACTATATTTGCCCTATAAACCCATGCATCTATGCAAGTAATTAAGCAATATATAGACGATAATAAACAGCGCCTGCTCGACGAGTTATTCGAACTGCTGCGTTTCCCATCAGTTAGTGCCGACCCAAAATATAAACCGGACGTTTTAAATGCTGCCAATTACGTAGCCAAAAAATTAACCGACGCCGGTGCCGATAATGTTGAAGTTTGCCAAACGGCAGGCTACCCTATTGTGTACGGCGAAAAGGTCATCGACCCAGCCTTACCTACCGTATTAACTTACGGCCACTATGATGTGCAACCACCAGACCCTTTAGAGCTTTGGAAAACGCCGCCCTTTGAACCAACCGTTCGCGATGGTA
>NZ_CAXVWK010000118.1:0-41192 GCF_964263795.1 Mucilaginibacter sp. | reverse complement strand
ACCGGTCCCTGTTTGGGCTAATCCGACAAAATCGTTGCTGCCTGTTAACAATACCGGAATTGACTGTTCCTGGATTGGCGTAGGATTTTCAAATCCTAACTCAGAGATGGCATTAACAATATCATGACGGATTCCCAGATTAATAAATGGGTTCATGAATTAAAATAACGTATTTGACTACATCGTCAAATCGGCTGCAAAGGTAGCACTAATTCGCACAAAATCAAATACCTGTTTTCAATTTTATGATAATGGCAAATTTATGACAGTTTTTAAAGTTAAACGGCTGAAAATCAATGCAGGTTTAAACTTGAGTTATGATAATGGAATAAAGGGGAATGTAAGCCAAAGGCTGTTGCAGATATTTACAGTAGCAAAGAAAACCGTGGGTATAAATCATTTAATTAATCAAAAAAGGCGAATTAGATAATCCGCTGCTTAAAGTTAAACGTTGACTTACCTCAACCGATCCGCCGATCGTACCAGTTTCTCATCGCGCTGAATAGCTTTTACGGCGAAAATAATAAGCACAATGCTTAACGAGGTCAAGAACAATCCTATCCCCATGTTTTTGTATTCCAGTTTAATGTCTCCAACAACTTTTTTAACGGTCTGGGCCATCCAGAAGCTGTAACCTATTAACAATAAAATAGCGCCGTAGCATAGAGCGATCTGCTGCTTGCGGTTTTTATAAAGAAATATAATGATAAGGGGGATGATAGCGGCTACTACTGTTAAGATAGCCAGGGCCATAAAATCCTGCAGTTGTTTATCCTGGCCGTTGACGTTTTCGTAAACGCCGGTTATAGATACGTTCACCAATTTGCCATCTACATAAATATTATGCGCCAGCGGGAAAGCAAATAAACCGAAAAGTACTAATGAGGCAAACAGCAGGTATATGGATTGTATTCGTTGTAGCATAACTTGTTTGTAAAGGTTGCGGGTGTTAGTTAACCATGTAATTCGCCGTAAAAATAATCTTTATAACCTTTATAACAATAAAACCTTTAAAGCCTTTATAAAACAAAACTTAACTTTGCGCCGTGTTTGCAGCCAGCCGTTATTTTATTGAACTAAGCTACGATGGTACCAACTACCACGGCTGGCAGGTGCAGCCCAATGCCGTAACGGTACAGGAATTGCTTGATAAAGCTTTGACCACCTTGTTGCGGCAACCTATTGAAACTACCGGCTGCGGCCGCACAGATACGGGCGTTCATGCGAAAGAGTTTTTTGCACATGCAGATGTAGCAAGCATAGACGATAGACCATTGGACATAGACAAGCGCAGCCTAAACGCCCTGCTGCCGAATGATATCGCCGTCAAAAATATCATACTTGTTCAGCCTGATGCGCATGCACGATTTGATGCAACGTTGCGCTCTTACGAATACCATATCCATTTTGATAAGGATCCGTTTAAGCATGGGTACTCCTGGTTGCTGCGCGACTTGCCCAATCTGGAGTTAATGAACCAGGCGGCGGCAATTATCATGGAATATACAGATTTTAGCTGTTTTAGTAAATCTAATACGCAGGTTAAGACCAATAATTGTAAAATTGTAAATGCCGTGTGGGAGCAGACCCAAAACGGAATCGTTTTCAAGATCTCGGCCGACAGGTTTTTGCGCAATATGGTACGGGCCATAGTAGGCACCTTACTGGCAGTTGGCAAAGGCGAGATGCCGCCCGAAGCAATAAGGAAGATAATAGCAAGTAAAAACCGCAGCAAGGCAGGTACCAGTGTCCCGGCTTGCGGGTTGTATTTAACAGAGGTGAAGTATTCGTATTTGTAGTGGTTTAAATAATCAATTATACATTTAAGATCACCGCATTAACAAAGTAAAAGTAATTCCGAATTTTAACCTTCAGAATTCAAATAAAGAAGAATGGCAGAAGTAACAGGTAAAGCGCTCGATTGGAAACTGCTTGGCAGGGTTATGCATTACGTAAAGCCCTACAACCGCACTTTTATAGTGGCCGCATTCCTGACCATATTTTTAGCGGCAATAGCCGTGGCGCAGCCTATACTAATACAACTTACCCTGGATAAATACATCCTTGCAAATGATTACCATGGCCTGGTATTTATGGTTGAGCTGATGATAGGCCAGCTTATAATTGCTACGGTGGCCCAGTACTACCAAACTTACCTTACCAATTCATTAGGCCAATCGGTAATTAAGGATCTGCGGATAGATATTTTTAACCACATTACCAGCCTTCGTTTAAAATATTTTGACCGTACGCCTATAGGTATGCTCATTACCCGTACGGTATCTGACCTGGAAACCATTGCAGATATTTTTTCTGAAGGGTTGATCTCCATAATGGGCGATCTGCTACTGGTTGTGGCCGTTATTGGTATTATGCTTTACCAGGATTGGAAACTGGCGCTGATCACACTGATACCGATGCCCTTACTTTTCGCATCTACTTACGTGTTTAAAGAGGCGATCAAGTCATCCTTCCAGGAGGTGCGTACGCAGGTTGCCCAATTGAATACTTTTTTGGCCGAGCACATCAGCGGGATCAGCATCATACAATACTTTGCCCGCGAAGAGCAGGAAATGCGCAAATTCCGGTCGGTAAATCAGAAATACCGTGATGCCAATATCCGCTCTAATTGGTATTACTCCATTTTTTTCCCGGTTGTAGAAATCCTGTTTGCCATTTGTATGGCCCTGCTGGTTTGGTATGGTTGTAAACGCATCCTAAGCGATCAGCAAATGCACAGCATATCGGCCTCGCCGGGTGGCGTTACGCCGGGTGTTATTACCGGGTTCATTGTACTGTTGAATATGCTGTTTCGCCCAATACGGCAGCTGGCCGATAAATTCAATACCCTGCAAATGGGCATGGTAGGGGCCGACCGCATCTTTAAGGTACTGGATACCGACGAAGTTGCTATAGACCAGGGTACACTTGCACCTGCCGCTTTACAGGGCGATATCCAGTTCAACGACGTTTGGTTTGCCTATAATGAAGAGAATTGGGTATTAAAGGATATAAACTTCCACATCAAGCCCGGCGAAACGCTTGCTTTGGTAGGGGCAACAGGTGCCGGAAAATCATCTACTATTAATATCCTTAACCGTTTTTACGATATCGGAAAGGGCGAAGTTAAGGTAGATGGCGTTGACATCCGGCAGTATAAGACGGATTACCTGCGGTCGCGAATTGCCACCGTAATACAGGATGTATTTTTATTTACAGATACCATTGCCAATAACATCAGCCTCAATAATCCGGCTATCACCCGCGAAGAAATTATTAAAGCCGCCAAAGATGTTGGCGCGCATGATTTTATTGAGCGCTTACCGGGCGGTTACGATTATAACGTAATGGAACGCGGCGCAACCCTGTCTGCCGGGCAGGCGCAACTGATCTCTTTTATCCGCGCGCTGGTTTACAACCCTGCCATATTGGTGTTAGATGAGGCCACCTCGTCGGTTGATACTGAAACGGAATTGCTGATCCAGAACGCTATAAATAAACTGATGCAAGGCCGTACGGCTATTGTAATAGCACACAGGCTATCAACCATACAAAACGCCAACAAGATCATCGTATTGGATCATGGCGAAATAATGGAAAGCGGCACCCACCAGGAATTATTAAAAATTGAGGGCGGCTATTACCGCAAGCTGTACGATCTGCAGTTTAACTCGGCCGGTATAGCCAAGCCGATAGCCTAACTATTTAGATTCCAGGCGGCGGCTGTCGTCATCGCTCACATCAGGCTGATCCTCTTTTGGCGGATTTTTAATCGGGTTCACCGGCTGTTCCACGTTTTCGTAATAACCGGCTACATTTTCCTGCTGCGGTTCGTCGGCGTGGTATTGATTGTCCTCGCGTTTGGTAACACTTTCATGGCCGTTATCTGCAGGCCTGTTGGTAGGCGTATCAGATGGTGATGGTTTATCGTGATCGTTTGCTGGCTTTGTCATGTTTAGTTAACAGGCCACAGAACGATTTTGTTTCCTGTGGCAGGCGCCTTTCTAAATTAACAAAGCCTAAAATTGCACTATGAGAAACAACTAAAGTATTAGTTTTTATGTTAACCCGCATTTTGCACAAATAATTGACTGATAGTGATTTAAGCTGTTTTTTAACGAAAAAGTGTTAACCTTTGTTAACCTTTGTTCGTTTTTTTGGATTAATAAACGGTGGCTGTCAACCATTAAGGTATTGTGCCGATGATCGTATTGATACATTCGGTGAAGCAGACATCCGTTAATTATTGTTAATTATACAGCATAAACTTTTACCTTTAGGGCGGGTTTGTTAATTTCGCAAATTGATAATGCGTTAAGTATCTCATATCTACAATAAATGGAAGAATTTGAAGCAAGCGAATCGGTAAAAAAGGTAAAGACCATTTATATATCAACCGTTTTTGGTATTGCTATGGTATTGTTGATGATAGGCCTTTTAGGGTTAATACTGGTTCATGCCAATAACCTTTCGCGCTACGTGAAAGAAAATATCGTGTTAAATATTTTCATGGACGATTCGGCCCATGAAACGGATGTATTGCAACTGCAAAAGCAGCTGGACGGTAATGTGATGGTAAAGCAAACCACTTATGTAAGTAAGGAACTTGCCGCCCGCAACCTGCAGAAGGACCTGGGCGAAGACTTTGTGAAGTTTTTAGGTTACAACCCGCTATCGCAATCGCTGGATGTATACCTAAAGGCCGATTATGCCAATAACGCCGGCATTGATAAATTCAAGGCCGAACTGTTAAAGAACCCTTTGGTTAAAGAGGTAAAATATCAGCAATCGCTGGTAGACCAAATGAACTCCAACCTTACCTCTATCAGTTTGATCATACTGGCCTTCGCAGGTATCTTTGTTGTGTTATCGGTAGCATTAATCAACAATACTATCAGGCTGGCTATTTACTCGCAACGGTTCCTGATCAAGTCGATGCAGCTGGTTGGGGCAACAAAAGGGTTTATTCGCAAGCCGTTTTTGTTGTACGGTATATGGCACGGTTTACTTGGCGGCTTAATAGCGGTAGTTATTTTAATAGGTACCTTGTACCTGGCAAATAACCAGATACCCGACCTGGTAATTTTGCAAACCCGTACCGAATTTGCAGTTGTATTTTTAGGAGTAATAGGCCTGGGCATATTTATATCGGCCTTTAGCACCTTCCTGGCGGTTAACAAGTTTTTACGTTTAAAAATATACGATCTGTACAGATAGTAATCAATATTCACTATCCCGATAGCAATCGGGACAACAAATTATTAATCAAGACATGGCACAACAACCAATAAGACCGGCAGCCGCCACTAAAACGCAGCCAACTGCAGCACCGGTGCAATTTATATTCGGTAAAGAAAATTATCGCATCCTTATCATCAGTATTGCTATTGTGGCATTAGGCTTTTTTTTAATGAGCGGTACTACAGATATTTATAGCAATACAAAAATCGTGTTAGCACCCATAGTAGTATTGGCAGGTTTCGGATTAGGCTTTTACGCTATATTTAAAAAGCCGGCAGCTAACTCATGAATCTAATACACGTTATTGTCCTTGCTATTATCGAGGGCATCACCGAATTTTTGCCGGTATCATCAACCGGGCATATGATCATTGCATCATCTGTAATGGGTATTGCCAGCAACGATTTTGTTAAGCTGTTTACTATCGCCATACAGTTAGGCGCCATCCTATCGGTAGTGGTGCTTTACTTCAAACGCTTTTTCCAGACATTAGATTTTTACTTCAAGCTGGTAGTGGCTTTTATCCCCGCAGCGGTTTTCGGGTTGCTGTTCAGTAAGAAGATCGATGCTTTACTGGAGAGTGCATTAACTGTTGGTATCACCTTATTTGTGGGCGGTATCATTTTGCTGTTTGTTGACAAATGGTTTAACCAGCCGGATGTTAAGGAAGAAAAAGAGATCAGCTACTTAACCGCGCTGAAGATCGGTTTCTTTCAATGCCTGGCCATGATTCCCGGTACATCGCGTTCGGCCGCTACCATTGTTGGTGGTATGAGCCAGAAGCTAAGCCGCAAGGCCGCCGCCGAATTCTCTTTCTTTCTAGCGGTGCCAACCATGTTTGCAGCAACAGCAAAAAAGCTTTACGATTTTTATAAAGAAGGTCATGTTTTCACCGGTGAAGAGATCAAGCTGTTAGCCATCGGCAATGTAATTGCTTTTGTGGTAGCTTTGTTGGCTATTAAAACTTTCATCACCTTTTTAGAAAAACGCGGTTTTCAGCTTTTTGGCTGGTACCGTATTGTAGTAGGTGGGATCATTATTATCCTAATAGTTTCTGGCCATAATTTACAGGTCATCTAATACACGATTGATGGATTTAAGGATCGAATCCCGGATCTTCCAAAATCATTCCTGATTATCAGTAAATCCTTTAATCCAGTTATAACCACGGTTCATGTTCAATTCCATTCAAGATTTTGCCGACGGTCAGTTACTACTGGTTAACAAACCCTACGAGTGGACCAGCTTTGATGTGGTGGGCAAGATCCGTAATTCATTTAAGCCTCTAAAACTTAAAGTTGGCCACGCAGGCACGCTTGACCCTTTGGCTACCGGCCTGCTGATTATCTGTACCGGTAAAATGACCAAACAGATAGATACTTTTCAGGCGGAAGAGAAGGAATATACAGGTACCATGGTTTTAGGCGCTACCACGCCAACCTATGACCTGGAGAGCGAACCGGAAACCAAGTTTGAAACAAGTCATTTAACCGACGAACAGATAAAAGCCGCCACCGCCCGGTTTACCGGCGATATTCAGCAATATCCTCCCGCGCACTCCGCTATAAAGGTTGACGGCGAACGCCTGTACGAAAAAGCCCGCCGCGGCGAAGAGGTAGAGTTGAAGCTACGCAATGTTACGATCTCTGAATTTGAGATCACCCGCATCGAATTGCCCGAGGTAGACTTTAGGGTGGTTTGCAGCAAAGGCACTTACATCCGCTCGCTGGTAAACGATTTTGGCGCGGCTTTAAATAACGGTGCCTACATGTCGGCCTTGCGCCGTACGCGTAGCGGTAACTATAGTATCCGGGATGCCCATGAGGTAATGGAACTGGTAAACATCATCCGCTCGCTAAAAGAGCAACCTGCCCAACAAACCGACAGGTAATTTTACACAGCAATTAGCAAAACCTTTCGGCATTGTCCTTTGTCATCTTACCTTTGTGCCGTTACCATGAAGATATACAATAGTTTAGAAGACTTTACTCCCGTGGCTAATGCCGTGGTTACAATCGGTACCTTTGATGGCGTACACATTGGCCACCGTAAAATTATCGCCCGCATCGAAGAACTCGCGGAAGCATCGGGTGGGGAAACCGTTATCTTAACTTTTTTTCCGCATCCGCGGATGATCTTACACCCCGAAGACGAAAACATCAAGCTGATCACCACGATAGACGAAAAAGCGCAGCTGCTGTCCCAACTGGGTGTCGACCACCTGATCATCACCCCGTTTTCAAGAGATTTTTCCAATCAATCAGCAGAGGCCTATATCCGTGATGTTCTGGTGAATAAAATAGGCACCAAAAAAATTGTAATAGGGTACGATCACCGCTTTGGTAAAGACCGTAAGGGGGGGCTGCAGGACCTGCTTGCCCATGCACCACTTTACGCCTTTGAAGTGATAGAGATACCGGAGCAGGATATTAACGATGTTGCGATCAGCTCTACCCGTATCCGTAAGGCGCTTTTGGATGGCGATATTGAGATAGCCAACGAATGTCTTGGTTACCCGTTTTTTATTACCGGAAGCGTGATCCGTGGCGATCAATTAGGCCGTACACTGGGATACCCCACTGCCAACCTGATGGTGGGCGAGCAGTACAAACTTATCCCGTCGGACGGGATCTACGCCGTAAAGGTTAAAGTAGAGGGCCAGCAGCATAATGGCATGGCCTACATCGGTCACCGACCAACCGTTAACGGCATGACACGCAATATCGAAGTGAATATTTTTGATTTTAGCGCTGATATTTACAACAAAGAGTTACGTATGGAATTCCTGCATTTTGTAAGGGCAGATATCAAATTCGCGTCTCTTGATGAATTAGTTGTGCAACTGGGTAAAGACAAACAGGATGTACAGGCGCTGCTGGTAATAGACTCTCCGCAATTCAACACCTGATTAGTAACAGTTGGCTAAGTCAATGTTGCCAATGACGCGATGTATTTTTCCTGTTCTGCTTTTTACTTTTCATATAAATCAATAGATTTGATTAGACAGCTACTTATTAACCAATGGCTAAACTAAACCTGGACAGGCAGGAAAGCGAATTTCTTAATAATACCATTTCCCACTGGGAGAAACATAATTTAATTGAAGCGGCGCAGGCCGAGCAATTGCGCAACTCCTATAATGTAAAAGGTTTCGACTGGATGCGGCTGGCCAAGTATTCATTTTGGATAGCACTGATCTGTGGTGTAGTGGCTGTAGGCTCGCTAATAGTTGACGACGCCGTTATCAGATGGTTGCAAAAGCTTTACTACACGCCTGATATTGTTATCAGTATCCTATCGGGTGCTATGGCTGCAGGTTTGTTCTATATTGGCAGCCGTCGCCAAAAGCGCTTCCCCGAGCAGGTTTTCAGCAACGAGGCCGTTATATTTACCGGGGTGCTATTTACTGCCTGCTGCATTGCTTATCTGGGCAAAACGTTTGATAACGGCTCGGGGCACTATTCTTTACTATTCCTGGCATCGGTGTTTGTTTACGGCTTCCTGGCCTGGCGAATGAGTTCAAGAATGATCTGGCTGTTTGCATTGGTATCTTTAGGCAGTTGGTTCGGTACCGAAACCGGCTATCAAACCAAGTGGGCGCTATATTTTTTAGGGATGAATTATCCGCTGAGGTTTGTGGTTTTTGGCCTGGTACTGGTAGGTGCCTGCCACCTGTTGAAAGGCAAAAAGTGGTTTGCTTACTTTTGGGAACTTACCTACGTGGTGGGGATGCTTTACCTGTTTATGTCGCTTTGGCTGTTCAGCATTTTTGGCAATTACGGCAGCATCGATACCTGGTGGCAAATTAAACAGATCAGTTTGTTTTACTGGGGCATTATATCTGCGGTGGTTGCAGGGGCTTTCCTGTTGTATGGCTTAAAAAACAAGGATGTTGTTGCCCGTGAGTTTGGTATTACCTTCCTGATCATCTTTTTATATACCAAG
Organism: Mucilaginibacter sp.; assembly: GCF_964263795.1. Taxonomy (GTDB): domain Bacteria; phylum Bacteroidota; class Bacteroidia; order Sphingobacteriales; family Sphingobacteriaceae; genus Mucilaginibacter. The sequence goes on along the minus strand of NZ_CAXVWK010000118.1, from coordinate 32,006 downwards.
TACTTTGAATTCTTTTGGGATCATACCAACAAAACGCTGTTCTTTTCTATCCTTGCCGCGTCGTTTTGGCTCATTGGCCGCAAAGCCGAGAAGATCTGGAATATTAACACAAAGGTAAGCCCCCCAAATTCCTAAGGTAACAGTTTAGGAGCAGTTATATGATAGGCAATATATCATGTTACCCTTTGCGGAAATCAGATACTTAATGGTGCTTAAAAAATACCAGGTAGATCTGCTTGAAAATATGGTAGGCTGCAAACCCAAAAAATAATACCGCGATACCAACGTTGATGGCCTTCGCGCTCAAAGCAAATCTATCCTGCAGGTATTTGGCAAACTTGGCGTAAAGGAATAAAGCCAGGAATGACCCGCCGGCAGAACCGATGCTGAAGATCACAAGTGCCAAACGGCCGTCCTCTATCCATTGGTGGGTGATCAGGTAAGTGCCCGTCACCATCCAAAACGGAATTTGCATAGGGTTTAAAAACCCCAAAAGGATGCCATATTTAATGCTGGCATGCTGCGAATAGGTGGTTTGCTGGGGCTTGTTACGGTTTAGCCAGGTAATTGTACCGAGCGTACCGAACAGCACTACCATCACCCAATCAATAATGGTATCCAGCTTAACCTGCCCGGATAGCCATTTTGCTGCCAGCATTATTACAAAGGTGAAAATGAACTCAATGCAGCTAAACGCGATAATAAACTGCAGGGCTTGTTTCATCCCACGGTTTATGGTGATCTGTACCAGCGTTAAATTGATATTACCGGGCGGTATATAGCCAATAAAATTAGCTATGATCCCGATAAAGAAGGTTAGGAATATCATCTGCCCAAATATATATTTTACACCGCAGAAAAAACGCAACTCTTCCGGTCTTTGTTTCGTTTATCTGCAAATGCGAGTTTAGTTAGCTAAAGGGCAGGGGTGCTTTTATCGCACAGGCGGCAACAGAGAGATAGCCAATTTACCGCTTTGCTATTTACGCAAGTCATTAATTCGCATATTTGCACATCCAAAATCTGTACGTTTAAACTATGCCTGCTTCTAAAATCATATCGTTGCTGCCCGCCGCTACCGAAATTGTTTGTGCACTTGGTTTGCAGGAAAACCTTGTTGGCCGCTCTCATGAGTGTGATTACCCGGAAGGTGTGCAGCAGCTGCCGGTATGTTCGGAAGCTAATTTCTCTGACGGGATGACTAGCGCCCAGATCGATGTAAAAGTAAAGGAGATTCTTGCAGATGCTTTATCAGTGTACACGGTTAAGCGCGATGTGATAAAAGCTTTGTCGCCCGATGTGGTGATCACCCAGGCCCAGTGCGAGGTTTGCGCGGTATCCCTGACCGAGGTAGAGCAGGCGCTGGATAATTACCTGGAAAAACCAACCAGGATCATCTCCCTACAACCCAACAGCCTGGAGGATATATTTGGCGATATCCAAACCGTAGCAAATGCCTTGAACATAACCGGCGCCGGAGAACGCCTGGTGGAAGACCTTACGGAACGTGTTGACATCATTCGCCATAAGCTAAAATTTATGGAGAACAAACCAACCGTGGCTTGCATAGAGTGGCTGGAGCCGATGATGATATCCGGCAATTGGGTGCCCGAACTGGTTGCCATTGCAGGTGGCATGGCCGTACTTGCCCAGGCGGGTAAGCATTCACCGTACATTGATTGGGCAGGGATAAGGGCGCAGGACCCTGATATTATTTTGCTGATGCCTTGTGGTTTTTCAATAGAGCGCACCATGCGCGAGATCTATATCCTGATACAGCAAGACGGTTTCAATGAACTAAAGGCCGTTCAAAACAACCGCATCTACATTGCCGACGGGAACCAGTATTTTAACCGCCCCGGCCCGCGCATCGTCGATTCAGTTGAGATCCTGGCAGAAATTATCCATCCCAAACAGTTTATCTTCGGGTACGAAGGAAACGGATGGATCAAATTTTCCCTTTAATGTTTATTTCTTATCAGCTAACTCACAACGCTACACTTATCCCTGCAAAGTAATTTCGGGGGGCAGACGGATTGTAATACCGGTTACCAACGGCGTTCAGGTCATTGCCGAGGCTGTATTTTTGATTTAGCAGATTGTCGGCCCCGGCGTAAAGTTCTAACCGCGCTTTGTTGCCCAATTTGTGCTGCCATGACGCTTTGGCTTGTAACAAATGGTATTTGTTAGCATACACCGTGTTACCATCATTAAGCGGTACGGCTGATGTATAATTATGTTGTACAAACACCGATAAATTTGCAGGCACGTTGAGTTGTATTGACGACACTAAAACCTCTTTAGGCACACCCGTGAGCGCGTTGTTTGAGTAGCTGGCACCCGCAACCTGGTAATCCCTGAATTTGAACCGGCTATAGGTAAACGATGTGTTAAATTGTAACCCGCGGATAAAGTTGCTCCTGTTCTGGCGGATCAGCCAATCTGTAAAGGCTATTTCAAAGCCCGGCTGGTTTGTGCCGCCTGCATTAATATAAAATTCTGTTTCATTTGGATTTAGCCGGCGCACAATTGCTTTGTTGAGCCGGTAATAAAATACCGATGCATCCAGCAGCATGCTTTCATCTTTATTGCGCAGGCGAAAACCCGTTTCATAATTCCATCCGTCCTGGGCTTTCAGGCTGGTGTTCACAATATTATCAGTAGGCCTCACCTCAGCAATGGTGGGGGTAGAGTAACCGCGGCTAACGGATGCCCTCCAGATAAAATCGTTGGTAACCTGGTAGGATAGCGCCAGCCTTGGCATTGGTTGTGGTGTGTAATTGCGGGGAGTAAATTGGCCTTCATTTAACGGCGATATGTTTTTGAATTTATACTGGTAATAATTCAGGCTCACAGCCGCCTCGGCATGCAGCCGTTTAAAAATATCCGCAGCATAACGGGTAAAAAAGAAATGCTGATTGGTGTTGATCTTATCTATCTTTTGCACTTTGCCCTTTTCGCCCGCGTTGTTGTCATAATTGCTGATAAGCGAGTTGGTTTGCTGCAATTCGGCCCCAATGTTCAGCTTCCAGTCGAAGTTTTTACGGGGGGTGGCTGCCAGTTCGAAATAGGTGCGGAAGCCGTAAGTATTTTCGCTGCGCTGCTCGTAATTGGTAATGAAAGGATTGGCAAAATCTACGTGGTTGCCAAAAATGGCAGCCACGTTGCGGATCCGGTTGGTGAGCCGCGCCTCATTGACCAGCCCTCCTAAGAGTATTTTGGTATCGATAGCTATCTTTTGCTGTACAGCGCCGGGTAAGGTAGCAGTTGGCAGCCTGGCCGAACGCGGATTAGCCGTTACCTGCGCCAGGTTTAAGCCGCCGGGTGTTTGGTAGTTCAGGTCAGAATACAGGGCGATGGCCCGCAGCTCATTTCCTTTACCGTAGGGTAAAGCATCCGTAGCCTGGATGTAGTTGCGGTGCATCCGGCTGTTTTCGCGGTAGCCATTATAGTTTTGGTAGGATTGGCTCAGATTGAGCCTGTTTTTGCTGTTGCCGATCTGCAGGTTAGCTTTCTGATGAAATAAGCCATACGAGCCACCATTTAACTCCGCGTTGAGGTAGGTGCTGTCGGCTTTTCCGCTAACCGGGTTTATTAAAACTACCCCGCCCGAATTTGCACCGAACAAGCTCCCGTCCGGTCCTTTCAGGATCTCGATATGCTGTATGTTGCCAATGTCCAGTGCGTTCAGATAAGTATTACCTCCCGCGTCCGTTAGGGGGATTTCGTCAAAGTAAACCTTAACATCCCTAACCCCAAACGGCGATCGCAGCAAGCTACCCCTGATAGAGAGCCGGTAACTGCCCGGCGAACGTTCCTCGGCCCGCACGCCGGGAACGGTGTTTAATGCAGATACAAAAGAATTGTCAGGCTGTACCCGCAGCCTCGCTGCCGATAATACGCTTACAGAAGCCGGCACATTTAATACACGCTGTTCGGACAGGTAAGCTTTAACAGTAACTGCCTTAAGCTGCCTCGTAGTATCCGGGCTGGTTTTAGACGGTTGATTTTGGGCAAACGTATCCAGCCCGGCCATCACCATAAAAATTACGTAAAGGAAATGTTTGATCATAAAATTCAATGAAACTAACAATAATAGCCCTTCACATTTAGTAAGGGCTATTATTTAAAAAATGATAAGTAGCTTATTTAGCGCTCACCCGCCAGATGCGGTTGCTGGCATCATCTGCAACCAGCAGCGAGCCGTCTTTGGCTATCGTAACGCCAACCGGGCGTCCGTAAACCTCATTTTTATCTGCATTGGCCACAAAGCCGGTTAAAAAGTCTTCCATTGCATTACCCGGTTTATTGTTGCTGAAGGGCACAAACCCTACTTTATATCCTGATAATTTAGAGCGGTTCCATGAGCCGTGCTGCCCTATAAAAGTACCGTTATCATACTTCGCCGGGAATTTTTTTCCGGTGTAAAAGGCAATCCCCAGGGATGCTGTATGCGCACCTAACGACAGGTCGGGTGTGATAGTTTTCTTAACCATATCCGGGCGTTTTACCTTAAGGCGCGGGTCTTCGTGCTGGCCAAAATACGCCCACGGCCATCCGTAAAAGCCGCCCTCTTTAACACTGGTAAGGTAATCGGGCACTAACTCGTCACCCAGTTCGTCGCGCTCGTTTACCACGGTGTATAAAACGCCTGTGCCAGGCTGTATAGCAATACCTGCGGGGTTACGTAAGCCGCTGGCATAAACACGTTCGCCGCTACCGTCAGGGTTTATTTCTAATACATTGGCGCGGCGTTTCTCCACATCCATTCCATGATCAGCCAGGTTAGTGCCGGATCCTACCGCTATATAAATTTTGGTGCCATTGGCATTACTAATAATGTTGCGCGTCCAGTGATTATTGTAACCGCCGGCAGGCAGCGATACGATCATTTTACCGGGCGTGATAATTTTGGTCTGGCCCGCTTTATAATCGTACTTCCACAAGCCATCAGTATTGGCTACATAAAAGGAGCTACCTAATATCAGCATCCCGTAAGGCTGGTTAAGATCGCTCAAAAATACACCTTGCATTTCGGGTTTACCGTCTCCATCCGCATCCCTGAAAATACTGATGCGGTTAGCGCTTTTACCCAGGTTTTGCGAACCTGCCGCCCCCACGATCTTAGCCCCTATTTTTTTAACACCCTTCATCTCGGTATTTGCTTCTGATACCAGGATGTCGCCGTTAGGGGCGATGTAAATATTACGCGGGTTTTTAAGGCTGTCGGCAAATAGGCTTACTGTAAAACCAGCCGGAGCAACCGGGGTTTTACCAGCGGGCCAGCCAACTACCTTGCTGTAATTTTTAACGGATTTAGTCTCGAAGGGGGCCGGCAGTTTTACATCCTGTTGTGTAGGTGTGCTAACCTCTGCTTTTTTACTTTTGTCAGGTTTATTTTGCGAGCAAGCCGTTGTTACTATGGCAATACATGTTATATAGAGTATTTGCTTAATCATTTTCATAGATGTTTGAACTTATTAAACTTAAACTGATTAGTAATTGTTTCATAAAAAGGGGATGGTTACGCTTAACACGTGTATATTTATATTTTTGATGATAAGCCGTTTATACGGATCAAATAATGCCAGTTAGCCATTTCCGGTTATTGATTTTAGTGTTTATGCTGTTGATAGGCGCCCCGGCGTTTGCACAACTGGCCGGCGGTAGCCTGGGCGATCCGGTGATCAATGAAACCTTTGGCGCGGGTACTACTTACGGTACCGGCCCTGCTTTGCCCGCCACGGTAACCAACTTTAGATACACTGCTGAAATGTGCCCCGGCGATGGTTTTTACACCATTGCCAGCGCGCTTGGCAACTGTTTCGGCGGCACCTGGCAGGTAATACCGCATGACCATACCGGCGACCCCAACGGGTACATGATGATCATCAACTCATCTTACGACCCCGGAATTTTTTACGTTCAAAAGGCCAGGGGAGATTTGCTTTGTCCCAACACTAACTACCAGTTTTCGGCATGGATCATGAACGTGATCCGCGACCAGGCCAGCACCCGTACCCATATCCGGCCTAATATTACCTTTTCTATTGAAACGGCTGATGGAACCGTACTTAAAACCTATAATACCGGCGATATTCCGCAGGGTGATTTTACCACGTTCGTACAGTATGGTACATCATTCACTACGCCATCTAACGGGGCGGATATTGTGGTAAAGATGCGTAACAACGCTCCGGGCGGTAACGGCAACGATCTGGTGCTGGATGATATCACCTTCAGCCCTTACGGCCCTACTATACAAGCCGGTTTCGGCGATGTAACATCAACCGCCGATCGCGACCTTTGCGAAGGCGAAAGCGGCACCTATACGCTAAAGGCATCGCAGGTGGGGTACGATGATCCCTACTATCAATGGCAGGTAAACAAAAACGACGGGAGCGGCTGGAAAGACCTTACCGGGCAAACGGCTACTACACTTAATGTAACACTAACCAACGCTACAGCCGGTAAAAACCAATACCGCATCGGCATCCTGAACGGTTCGGCATCGGCAATAAGCTGCAGGATCTATTCGCAGGCGTTAACAGTAAATGTAAATGCGCTGCCTGTGGTAGGGATTGCCGCTAATATAACCGTTTGCGAAACTCAAGAATTGCGCCTTACCGCAACCGGCGGCACCACCTATAGCTGGACAGGCCCAAACAGCTTTACGTCTACCGAGCAATCGCCGGTGGTAGCTTACCTGGCAGATAATAGTAAGGATGGCCTCTACACCGTAACAGTCAGTACTAAAGGCTGTATTTCTACGGCATCAACCACGGTTAAGGTTTTACCTAAAGTGAGCCCTGCGATCAGCGCCGACGTTACGATTTGCGAAGGCAGCAGCACCGAATTACAGGCCGGGGGCGGCGTAACGTATAAATGGACACCTGCCGCAGGGCTGGACCGTGATGATATTGCAAACCCCGTTGCCACACCCGCAACTACCACTACTTACCATGTGCGGATTGATAACGGCGGCTGTTTTGATGAAAGCAAGCAGGTGACCGTAACGGTTTTAAAAGCCCCGGCTGCAAACGCGGGTGCCGATATAACCATACAGGAGGGGGAATCTGTAACACTTAACGGTATTGTAACCGGTGATAATGTGCGTTACTACTGGACACCGGCAGATCATCTGGACAACCCGGCTTCGCTCACACCCATTGCTAACCCAACAAGTGATGTTACCTATACCCTGCATGCCGAATCGCAGGATAATTGCGGAATTGTTACCGATGATGTTTTTGTGCGGGTGTATAAAAAGATCAGCATCCCCAATGCCTTTTCGCCAAATGGCGATGGCGTTAACGATCTGTGGAATATCGATCAACTGATCACCTATCCGGAGAGCCTTCTTACCATTTTTACCCGCGATGGCAGGCAGGTATTTCGCAGCCGGGGTTATGCAAAAGCATGGAATGGCAATTACAACGGGCAGCCTTTACCGGCCGGCACTTACTACTACACCCTCGATCTGCAAAATAAAACAGCTATCCGCTCGGGGTGGGTATTGCTGGTTAGGTAAACTTTACTACTGGCCTAAAGTGTAGTTTATACCCACTTGAACCATTTTTTGCCTTAAGTCAAAATATTTATCTACAGACAGATCCCCGTTTGCAAGGTAAGTGCCGTAGATCTCAATCTTACGCTTAATTTGCACCCCCGCCTTATACACTGCCGCGCCTGACATTTTGTTAAAGTTTAGCGGCAGAAAACCAGTGCTTGCATCGGCACCATCGGCCTGCCGTATAAACTTTTCGTTCGAATAGAAAGCCGTTCCTAAATCATAACCTAATCCTGCATAGACTTTAAAGTTATCGGTATTATAAAAATTATACTTGATCTGTGGCCGTAATGACACTAAAATCTGATTAAAGGTATAGCTTATAGGTGTGTTAGGTGGCCTGACATTAATATAGTTTGATATATATTTCGCCATACTCACACCGGCTTCTAATGAAAACACCAGCTTACGGGTATTAGGGTTGGCGTAAGCGTTTATTCCGAATAGCACTTTTGGTAAATAGGAAGTGTAGGTTTTACCCCCGGCAGATTGATACTGCCCGTATGGTTTGGTAGTAGTTGCATTTAGTGCAGCACCCACATATACATCAACATCTTTATTGTTATCAACGGTTTTAATTTTCAGGTCCTTATTACTTAATCCGTTCATTTTTGACACAAGGCGCTGCAGCTCAAGTGCATTGTAATCAGCATGGTCCATCATATTTTGTAACTTGTCGTCCATTACGTTCGCCTTTAGGGCAATGGTGGTAAGCTGTTGAATGTAAGTATTCTCGGTAACGGTTTTGTTGCCGTTGGTATAAATCCGGTACACTAACTCATGGATTACATTATCCTCGGGGGCCCGGTAAAAATAACGGGGTTTAATGCCGTCTGTGTAACTAAAAAGGTCAATCACACGGCCGCGTTGCATTACACGTAAAAAAAAGTCGCCTGTTATAAAGCTGGTATCTCGTCCACCAATTACTCTGTCAACCATTGTTTCATCCCTGCTAATGTTGCCGGCATATTTTTGAAAGGATTCCAAATCGTTTATGCTCAGATAACTGACATCGGCAGGCGTTACGGTTTTTGCCGAAGTAGTCCCGGTCTGTTTGAAATTAATTGATTTTGGGTTAAGGTCCCATTCCCGGTAGTCGATAAAACCTTTCAATGTATCACCCTTAATGGTGACAATGTATCCTGGTTTGTAATTGCTTTGCGCAAATGAAACGATGGGGCAAAATATTGCCAGTAACAAGATGGGCTTTAACAGTTTCATTAATAAGGTTTAGAGCCCTAATATAATAAAGTAACTTAAAATTTAATAAATTTATCCATCTGCTCTCCCGTAAATTTCAGGGTATCCTCGGGAGTGATATTGCCGGCCTCATCCATCTCCTTGCGGATAGATGCAATGTGGATTTTTAAGGGCATTACATTCAGGTGCAGGTAATGGCAAACGCCTGTAAAATGGTCTATGCCGCGGATATTGCCGTACTTGCCTGATGACAAGCCCACAAGGGCAACCTTTTTATCATAAAAGCTCTCGGGGAAACTGCATGCATCTATAAAAACCTTCAGCACGCCGGGGAAACTTCCGTTATATTCAGGGATAACAAATAAGAATTTTTGGGTAGCAGTTATCAGCTGCTGTATCTTTTCAAACTCGGGGCTGCGCTGCCCGTAAAGGTCGGTTTTGATCAAATTGTCAGGGAGATCAGTCAACGGCAACAGATTGGTTTCCAACCCCCTTTTTGCTAGTTCCCTTTGATAATACTGCGCCAGTTTTAGGGTAGAGCTGCCGGGTCGGTTGGTTGATGCGATGATAGTTACCATTGTAATTAGCGAATTAAAGATCTATGAATTATTGATTGGTTCAGGAGTTGTTTAAGTGTTCAGATCACTAATTCAGTCGTTCACTAATTCAATAATTGCTCCCAATTATGTTTGTAAGTTGGCCTTTCCTGTGGATTTCGGAATTGTTAAAAACCGTATCTTTAGCGGCGGATAAATAAACATTGCAAACATAGAAATTTCTGTTTTTGTTTTTCGTTGTTATAATTCGCGTTTATAAATTTTTTGAACAGATAGAATGAGTAAAATTATTGCCTTAGCCAATCAAAAAGGTGGCGTCGGAAAAACTACATCATCAATAAACCTGGCCGCAAGTTTAGCCGTACTTGAATATAAAACACTGCTGGTTGATGCCGATCCGCAGGCCAACTCTACATCAGGCATCGGCTTCGATCCGCGTAATATCAAGAACAGTATATACGAGTGTATCATCAATGATATCGATCCGCATGATGCTATCCAAAAAACCGAAACCCCCAACCTCGACCTGCTGCCCGCGCATATCGACCTGGTGGGTGCCGAGATAGAAATGATTAACCTGACCAACCGCGAGTATAAGATGAAAGCGGTGCTGGAAAACATCAGGGATGAGTATGACTTTATTATTATCGACTGCTCTCCATCTTTAGGCTTAATTACCATTAACGCCTTAACCGCGGCCGATTCTGTTATTATCCCGGTACAGTGCGAGTACTTTGCGTTAGAAGGTTTGGGTAAGCTGCTTAATACCATAAAAATTGTACAAAGCAGGTTAAACACCACGCTTGAGATTGAAGGCATTTTGCTAACAATGTATGACGTGCGCCTGCGCTTGTCAAACCAGGTGGTTGATGAGGTAAAAACCCACTTTGAAGATATGGTGTTTGATACCATTATACAGCGCAATACCCGCTTAAGCGAAGCGCCAAGCTTTGGGATATCAGTTATTATGCACGATGCGAACTGTAAAGGCGCCGTAAATTATTTAAACCTTGCCCGCGAGATTATTCGTAAGAATGGTTTGGTAAAGGATGAAGAACTGGCCACTACAGTAACAGCGTAAACTACTATGAGCACAGAGAAAAGAAACGCGCTCGGAAAGGGGTTAAGCGCCCTGTTAAATGATTCTGACAGCGTAAATCATAATAAAGGCAGCTACAGCAATAATAAAGCTAACCGCAACAGCGATGTATCTGAAACCAACTCGCTTGGCTCGGTAAACGAGATCAAGATCAGCGAGATTGTGGTTAATCCCTATCAGCCCCGTACCGGGTTTGATGAGCAGGCCCTTGCCGATTTATCCGCCTCTATTAAATTACAGGGGCTTATACAGCCGATCACCGTTAGGCGTGTTAACGCCCATAGCTACCAGCTGATTTCGGGCGAGCGCAGGCTGCGCGCCAGTAAACTTGCCGGCCTTACGCAGATCCCCGCTTACATCCGTACCGCTAACGACCAGCAGATGCTGGAGATGGCACTGATAGAGAATATTCAGCGTGAAGACCTGAATGCTATTGAGGTTGCTTTAAGCTTTCAGCGGATGATTGAGGAACTGAGCTTGAAACAAGAAGAACTTGGCGACCGCGTAAGCAAAAACCGGTCTACAGTTACCAACTACCTCAGGCTTTTAAAACTGCCGCCAACCATACAGGCCTCCCTGCGCGATGGCGACGTTACCATGGGCCATGCCAAAGCCTTATTAGCGGTTGAAGACCCGGCTACGCAAATCTACATCCACCAGCAAATCATAAAGAACGGGCTATCTGTTCGTAAAACCGAAGAGATGGTGCGCGAAGTGCAGCAATCGCCGGTAAAAAAGGAAGGTAAGCAGCCCGAAACATTGCCCTATCAGATGCAGAAGATACAGGACGACCTGGCAAGTAAGTTCAGTACAAGGGTTAAGCTTAAAGTTAACAGCCAGGGCAATGGATCTATCGAAATACCGTTCTTGTCAGAAGATGATCTGGGCCGTATACTGGAAATGCTGGATTGGTAACTATGCTTAAACAATTTTTGGTTGTTGTAATCTTAATGCTATCCGGTTTTTGTGCCCAGGCGCAAACCCAGGACACAGTGGTACGCAAACCGGCTGATACCGTTATTATTGCACCGCCTAAAAAAGTTAATGATGCCGGCCAGCGCTTTGTACCCAAAGTAAAAAAGGACAAAGAGTACCATCCGGATACTACGCACATACCCAGCCTTGCTGTTAAACGTTCGCTCATCATCCCCGGATGGGGGCAGCTGTATAATAAAAAGGGTGCCTGGTGGAAAATACCTGCCATTTACGGTGGTTTAGGCGCCTTGGGTTATTCAATCGTAGACAGCCAGCGCGGCTACAAAAAATTCCTGGCGTTTTACAACATCAAAAACCTGGGGCGCGTACCCTTACCTACCGATAGGGAATACGAAGCTTATCAGAAGTATAAAGCCGAATATGCTATTTATGCTGGCCAGTCTACCACCTATTTTACAGAGATAGTAAGTAACTATCAGCGTAACTTTCAGATAAGCATTTTAGGTGTAGTAGCTGTATGGGGCATACAGGCAGTAGAGGCTTATGTAGAAGCCAAATTTATCAGCTCGTTTTCTGTGGATAATGACCTTTCTATAAAAGTTAGCCCCGGCTTTATTAATCAGCAGCCTACTTATGCAATGCTTACCTCAACAGATGCGTATATTCCGGGTATAAAAATTACCTTTACGCTTAAATAGTAAAGGCACCAATAAATTTATTCATGAAGATTGCATTGTTAGGTTACGGTAAAATGGGTAAGATCATCGAAAAGATAGCCCTTGACCGTAAACACGAAATTGTATTGACCATAGATCATGATACGCTGCATGAGCTAACTACCGAAAATCTTCAAAAGGCAGATGTAGCTATCGAGTTTAGTACCCCATCAACGGTACTGGGCAACATTGAAGCTTGCTTTGCTGCAGGGATACCCATTGTGGTTGGCACAACCGGTTGGCACCACGAGATGGCTCAGATAAAGGAGCAATGCAGTTATACCAAAAGTTCGCTGCTTTACGCTACCAACTTTAGTGTGGGCGTTAACATCTTTTTTCATGTAAATAAGATGCTAGCCAAGCTCATGAACGGCTACCCTTATTACGATGTACAGGTAGAGGAAATTCACCATACACAAAAGCTCGATTCACCAAGCGGAACCGCCATCACCATTGCCGAGGGCATAATCAACAACCTGGAAAGCAAAGCCGGATGGATTAATGTGCTTACTACCGATGATGCGCCGGATGAGGGTAACGTTCCTGCCGATCAGTTACTGATAGAATCTTTAAGGATAGAAAGCGTACCCGGTACCCACACCGTTATATATGACAGCGAAGTGGATAGCATTGAATTTAAACATACCGCACATAACCGCAATGGCTTTGCCCTTGGTGCCGTACTGGCAGCTGAATGGCTGAAGGACAAAAAGGGTTTTTACTCTGTCGAGGATATGTTCGACTTTAATAAATAATGATCATTACTACCCCAATAAATAACAAATGAACTGGAAATTCTGGAATAAAGATAATAACAAAGAGAAAGCTAAAAAGAAAAGCGCTACCCGCGAATGGACGGATGCGATCATCTTTGCTGTTATTGCCGCCACCCTTATCCGTACGTTGTTCATCGAAGCGTACACCATACCAACGCCTTCTATGGAGCGCTCACTTCTGGTAGGCGATTTTTTGTTTGTAAGCAAAGTCAATTATGGTGCCCGCACTCCAATGACCCCAATCGCCTTTCCGTTTGCCCATCACACCATGCCTATTTTAGGTACCAAAGCATATTGGGATGGCGTTAAATTGCCTTACTACCGCCTGCCCGGTTTAGGTGAGGTGAAAAAAGGGGATGTAGTTGTGTTCAACTACCCAATGGAAGCCGATTCGCCCTTTTATCGCCCGGTAGATAAGCGAGAAAACTATATTAAACGCTGCCAGGGTGCGCCCGGCGATACCTTAAGCCTGGTTGATGCGCAGGTTTATGTAAACGGCAAAGCTGCCCCAAACCCGCCGGGCGAACAAACCGACTATACCGTTACCACTAACGATGTAGATATGAACCCGCAAATATTGGAAGAACTGAATGTATCTAATTACGATAACATCCCTTTTCCAACCATGACCGAGGAAGCGGCAGCTAAACTAAAAGGGTACTCTAACGTGAAATCGATTGTTAAGAACATCAGGCCAAAAGGGATTGCCGATCCGTATAATTCGGTTTTCCCGGCTGCTTACCCTAAGTATAAACTAACGCCTAATAACGGCAATTTTAACTGGAACGTAGATAATTACGGCCCGATAATTATTCCTAAAAAAGGTTGGACAGTTAAGCTGGATAGTTTAACCATGCCTGTTTATGGCCGCGCCATTGAAATATACGAAGGCAACAAAGTACAGATCAACGGATCGGAAGTGATGATCAATGGTGTTAAAGCTGATAGCTATACTTTTAAAATGAACTATTATTGGATGATGGGCGATAACCGTCACGACTCTGCCGATTCACGCTATTGGGGTTTTGTACCCGAAGACCATATCGTGGGTAAGGCCCTGTTTGTTTGGATGAGCTGGGACGATAATGCATCGTTCTTCAGCAAGATCCGCTGGAGCAGGATATTCAGAGGAATAAATTAATAACAAAGGCCGGTATATCCGGCCTTTGTTATTAATAGCGTTTAGAAATATTTAAGCTGTTATTGCAAGTTTAATAGCCGCGTTTACTGCATTTAACCAGGTTCAATAATCTGCCCACGCGTTGGCATTGTTAAAATTACTCGCCGATAAATTTTAACCCAACCTGTTTGCGTGCTTCATCGATCATAGCGATCATCTGGCGCGACATTTCATGCGGAATAATAGGGCTTTCCGTTGCGCAGTTGCGGATAAGGTCGCAAAAATGGATGGTTTCGTAATTCAGCCCACCGGCAATAAAGGGCTCATTGATCTCCACACTGCGGCCATCCAGATAATCGATAGTTGCGCGGCCAGGGTTCCACCAGTTTTTGTGGATAGTAATGTGGCCAAGTGTACCACTGATCAATGCATCACCCTTGCCATGCAGATCGAACCCTGTATAAACCTGCGCATAACCGCCAGAATGTTTGGTTTGAAAGATAGCGAATGTATCAATCCCCGTAGGGCCAAAGTGGCCCATTGCCTGTACCGCCTGCGTGCTGCCCAGCCAGTCTATCGCCAAAAAGGCCTCATAGATGCCTATACCCATCAGGCTGCCGCCGGCCAGTTCGTAGCTAAAATTTGGGTGATCATTACTAATATCCGCAACGGATGAACCGGCCCTAACGTAACCCACATCGCCAATAGGGTCGCTTTTTAAATGCTTTTTCAGTTTTACGTAAAGCGGGTAAAAGGGCGGTTTCATGCCTTCCATAAAAAGCAGGCCGGTCTCTTTAACTACTGCAAGTACCTTGTCCAATTGGGGCAGGTTTATCGTAGCCGGTTTTTCGCAAAGTACGTGCTTCCCCGCATGCAATGCCCTGATGCAGTACTCGGCATGGCTATCAGGCAAGGTGGCCAGGTAAACGGCGTCGATATCGCTGGCCAGCAGTTCATCTAAACTACTGCAGGCAATGCCGCCATATTGCCCGGCAAACGCATTCACGGTTTCTGCCCTGCGCGACCATGAAGCCGCCAGGCTGGCACCCGGCACCTCGGGTAATCCCTGCATAAAACGGTGTGCAATACGCCCGCAACCGATAACGCCGAATTTTATTGGTAAGTGGTGAGTGGTGGGTTGTGAGTAGTTCATAGCGGTAGTCAAAAATGCAATTAAGTTTTAAATCTCCCAATTTAACACATAAAAAAAGCCTTAAGCTGAAACAACTTAAGGCTTGCAAGATTTTAACTCACCACTCACCACTCACTACTCACTACTGATATTGAATGTAAATAGGATAAGGTTTATATCGTGATAAAACTTCTTCGGGCGTTAGCATGTGGTGCGGCGCCTTTTTGATATCGTTTTTGTAGAACAATTTAAAGCCTGTAAATTGTACCGGCTCCTGGTTAATGAAGTAGCGGTAAGTGCCCGTTTTAAGGTCTGGTTCGCCCCATCCGTCCATGTCCATTACTACCTGCACCTCTGGGCGCAGTTTAATGTTCTTGTAGTTAGTAACCATCTTCTTAGTAAAGCGGTGTACGATCAGGATCTTTGGCGGCAAGCCGTTTTTCTTAACAATATTAGCCAGATAGCCGGATACGTAGTTAATGTCGTTAGCATCATAAGTACCTATCTTCCTGCCCGGTTTGCTGCCGTCTTTCATAGAAAATTCCGGATCCATGCCAAAGTGTACCTGTGGCATCGCCAGGTATTTTTCAAATAAAGGTAATTCTGCCTGTATGGTGCTTAGTGCTACCTGTACATCTAAAAAAACAATGGCGTGTGCTTTCTTGGCAAGGGCCAGAACACTATCTATCTGTTTGAACGGCATCCGGTAACGGAACTTGCCGTCTTTACCGCCATCGCCTTGTGCAACAACAGCAATGTAATGTAACGCCGGTTGTACAGGTGTTTTAGGGTCGGCTTTGTTCCAGGCTTTAACTTCGCCTTTTAATTTGGCCAGCATTTCGTTAGGGGGCAATTCGCCTAAGATGCCCATTTTTTTAGAGTAAAGGTTACCGTAAAACGCAACCACGCGTTTGTATGGCAATATAGCACCGCCTAACGGGTAAGGTGTGCCTTTAACAGGCCAGCGGCCGCTGGTATCGCCATGTGCATTAAACTTTAACAGGGAATCGTATTGTGCTTTATCTGTTGGCGGGTAGCTTGATTTTGCTACGCTCAGCGTATCGGGCGCATCTTCTTCAGATTTCGCGGTAGCGGTGCTGTCACCTTTTTTACCGGCTGCCGTTTTGCCGCCGCCCTGGTTGCAATTGGTTAAAAAAACTACCGTGCAAAGTACAAACAGGGCAGAGAAAATTACGCTTTTAAATTTCATAAGGTGTGATGATGTTTGTTAGTAACAGGGATATTATGCCTGCATATTTAATATTTAGCTAAATATAGTTGTTGTAAAGATAGAATTCCGGATAAGTTATCAAGACTTATTTTTATAAAATTTGCCAAATACACCGAGGGGTAGTTTTGGGCCTGCGGTTGCCTGCAAATACAATTCGCCAATTTCCAGGTTTTGTACTTTTGGGAACGCCTGTTTGATCAAATTCTCGATAATTACCGATGAAAAACCCAACGAGTAGGTGTTTAGGATCAGGAAGTGTTCGTCCGGGTCCAGCAGTTGGATCACGTCCGTCATCATTTCGTTGATGTTATCTTCCAGCTTCCATTTTTCGCCGTTGGGCCCGTTGCCATAAGCAGGAGGGTCAAGTATGATGCCGTTATAGGTTTTGCCGCGTTTAACCTCGCGTTTTACAAACTTAAGGGCGTCTTCTACCATCCAGCGGATATCTTTAATACCCGACAGTTCCTGATTTTCGTTAGCCCAGGTAACTACCTGCTTTATCGAATCAACGTGTGTGGTATCTGCACCTGCAGCTTTGGCAATAAGTGATGCGCCGCCGGTATAAGCAAACAGGTTAAGCACTTTCGGATTAGGGGTTTGGAATTTTTTAACATTATCAGAAATGTAATCCCAGTTAACAGCCTGCTCCGGGAAGATACCGAGGTGTTTGAACGATGTTAATCCCAGCCGAAATTTAATTGCAACATCATTGTTTTTATATTCAATGTGCCAGCGGTCGGGCGTTTTCTGGTCTTTCTTAACCCAGTCGCCGGCGGTAGCACTGCGGCCTTTAAATTTAATGTGATGGATCTTTTGCCACTGCGCCTCACTCAAAGCCTTACTCCAGACAGCTTGTGGCTCCGGGCGTATCAGGATCGTATCGCCAAAGCGCTCCAGTTTTTCAAAGTCGCCGCAATCAATCAGCTCGTAATCTTTCCAGTGGGTTGGTGTAAGAAGTTGGATCATTTTGTTAATGTCCGAAAGTCGGGAAGACCGAAAGTCCGGAAGAAGTTTAATGGTTTTAAAAGAAATATAAACGCCGCAAATTTACACAATCTAATTGATCATTTTATTGATGTGCGAAAGTCAATAAAGTTAGTAAGTCCGGAAGATTTTTAACCTGAAACGATAGTAGCTTCTTTCGGACTTTCGGTCATGTCAGCTTCCGACTGAAACTACAATTTCTCCTTAGCCGCCTGCATAAACTTGCTGGCAAATACAAAGTCATTAAGTTCTTTGTTATCGGTGTGGGCAATTTCTTTGTTAGATCCTTCCCAGTTCTTTTGGCCCTGGTGTAAAAATATAATGTGGTCACCAATCCCCATCACCGAGTTCATGTCATGCGTTACAATAACGGTGGTCATATCGTACTCGGTGGTCAGCTCGTTGATCAGTTCATCTATCAGGATAGATGTTTTTGGGTCGAGACCGGAGTTTGGCTCGTCCACAAATAAATATTTCGGCTGCATAGAAATAGCACGGGCAATTCCAACACGCTTTTTCATACCACCGGATAGCTCGGCCGGGTATAGTTTGTTTTTATCTTTCAGGTTTACGCGTTCAAGACAGAAGTTGGCGCGGTCTTGTTTTTCAGATTTGGACTGATCTCTGAACAAATTAAGCGGAAACATGATGTTCTCTTCCACCGTCATTGAGTCGAATAAAGCCGAGTTCTGGAACAGCATACCAATCTGGGTACGAATAGGCACCCGCTGGGTAAAATCCATTTCGGTAAAGTTCTGGTCCTCAAAAAAAACCTGTCCTTTGGTTGGTTCGTGTAAGCCTACAATACATTTGAGTAAGGTAGTTTTACCTGAACCGGAGCCGCCAATAATGAGATTGTTTTTGCCGGTTTGGAAGGTTGCAGAGATGCCTCTTAGTACATCGTTATCACCGAAGGTTTTATAAATATCTTTGATCTCGATCATAACATTAAGCTGGTTACCATTAAATCGGCAAATAAGATCCAAACACAGCTGTAAACCACGCCGGCAGTAGCACTCTGGCCCACTTCAAGCGCGCCGCCACTAGTGTAAAAACCCTGGTAAGAACACACCGACGCAATGATAAAACCGAAAACAAGGGCCTTTACAAGCGCCACGCGAATGGTTAAACCGTCAAAACCATCATTAACACCCATTATATAATCTGCAGGGCTAATAGCGCCGGTAACAAAACAAGCGATGTAGCCACCGGTAATCCCAAGCATAATAGAAATGATCACCAGCATGGGTACCATAGTAATGCCTGCGATAATTTTAGGCGATATCAAATAACCCGGGGCGTTTACGCCCATAATTTCCAACGCATCAATTTGCTCGGTAACGCGCATGGTTCCAATTTGCGATGCGAAGCTGGAGCCTACGCGGCCGGCCAAAACCAATGATGAAATGGTTGGGCTAAACTCCAGGATGTTAGAGTCGCGCGAGATGCTGCCTGCAATACTGCGCGGCACCAGCGGGCTGGATAACTGAAACGCTACCTGGATAGTAGTAGCAGCACCGATGAATAACGAAATGATGCTGATGATGCCCAGTGAGCCGATACCTACAGATACCATTTCCAGCATTACTTCGCGCCAGTAAACGCTGAATTTTTCGGGCTTTCTAAAACTCAACTGCAGTAAGAGTATGTATCTTCCTAAACTTTGAAACATTTTGCTGGTAAAAATCGGTTAAAAATACATTTTTTAATTTAAGCTTTGCAGCCTGTTAACTTCACTCAATTAAAATAAGATACTTATCAAATGAAGCCGGTTGCTGTATTTACGTAAAAACAAATGTGTTGAACGGGCTTTGAAATATAATACATGCTAACATGAAAAATGCATTAATAACCGGTGCCACCAAAGGCATAGGCCGGGCCGTAACTATCGCTTTTGCTAAACAAGGAATAAACGTGGCAATTTGTTCTCGAAACGATAAAGAATTATTTGATTTTAAAGCCGAACTGGAGGCCACGAATCCTAAAATTACTGTTGCTGCTACCGTTGCCGACTGCAGCAAGCGCGACGAATTAAAAAAATTTGCCGAATTCACCGAGAAAAAGCTGGGTTTCGTCGAGATTATTGTAAACAATGTGGGTATGTACAAGTACTCCACTATACTTAATGATAGTGATGATTCTTTCCAAAAACAGGTAGATACTAACCTGATGCCGGCCTATGAACTATACCGTTTCTTCGGTAAAAGTATGGTTTCTGTCGGTAAAGGGCACATCTTCAATATATGCTCTGTAGCAGCTATAAACCCTGTAGTAGAGGCAGGCGTGTATAGTGTAACTAAATATGCACTTTTAGGTCTTAATAAGGTAATGCGGCTCGAAATGCAGGAATACGGTGTTAAAGTAACAGCGATAATTCCGGGATCGACATTGACAGATTCATGGCGCGGCCAGGAGGTTGATGAAACCAAAATGGTAAAGCCTGAAGATATAGCATCGGCAATTGTAACCATCTTGGGAATGAGCACCGGCGCTAACGTTGATGAAATGATCATTAAACCTGCACCGGGCCAGTTATAAGCCCCACCCAACCCTCCCCGGTTGGGGAGGGCTTGAAAAAATTAAGTCTCCCCTAACCGGGGGAGATTTAGAGGGGGCTAAACACACTTAAACACTAAATAAAATGGAAAAGAAACTTTATCGCGACGAACAACGCAAAACAATTGGTGGTGTTTGCGCAGGCCTGGCAGAATATTTTAATGTAGACGTATCTGTGGTACGTGTGGTATTTGTACTATGCCTTTTACTAAAAGGAATAGGCTTTTTACCCTACATTGTTTTATGGATTGTATTGCCAAAAAAACCGTACGGTTTTACCAACCCAAATGCCGGCTTTAACCCGGGTGTAGATTATACCAACTTTAACCCCAACTTTACCAATCCGTTCAACACCGGTAAGGTAGACTATAGCGTGCCGCCGCCCTTGGCAGGCCAGGGCCAACCGTTTGCACCGGCGCCGCCAAAAAAATCTGCCGCAGGCCTTATCTTCGGAGTGGTGCTGATTGTACTGGGTGGGATATTTTTATTGGATGAGTTTGACATTTTCCCGGATTTTGATTTTGAAAAAACCTGGCCTGTTATATTAGTTGCCATTGGTGCCATGCTGATATTTACCGGACAGAAAAAAGAAGCATGCCAAAAACACGGATGGAAAACCCCTGCAGATGCTGATGGCAAAGTAACCGATGCTACAGTTGAAGGCAGCGACGTGGACAAAAAAGACGACCATACTAATTCAACAACTTTATAAGTAAACAACACTTTAAACTTACTAAGATGAGAAGCGATAAAATGATACCGGGTTTAATCCTGGTGGCAATAGGAGCCATATTCCTGCTTAACAATTATAATGTAATTGATTTTCATTGGGGCAACCTGCTCCGCTTATGGCCAATATTTTTGATAATGGGCGGTGTAAACCTGGTGTTTGCAAATAACCGCTCTACCTGGGCAACCGTTTTAAAACTAAGCGTGGTTGTAGCCGGCTTTGCACTGCTGATTTTTGCACACGTAGATAACAACTACTTCTTTCCCCGCTACAGTTGGAACCATAACGGCTGGCACCATAATGATCGTGATAACGATGGCAGTGATGATAATGACGACGACGATGATGATGACAACGGCCGCGACAATAACTCGAGAGGGATTGTCAAGGTAGAAGGCAGCAGTACTTACAGCCAGCCTTACACACCGGCAGCTACATCTGCTATTCTGAATATTAGCGGCGGCGGTACATCATACACCCTTAAAGATACTACCACCGAACTGTTCAGCGCAGTTACCCGCGAGTTTTACAACAAATTTCAGTTTGAGCACAGCATGAATGGCAATGTGCCGGTACTGGGCCTGCACATGAAAAAGAAGAATGGTAACAACTTTAACTGGGATAGCGATAAATCAAACTCGGCAGACATTAAACTTAATACCCGCCCCGAGTGGGAAATGAATGTAGATGCCGGTGCAACCAAGCTTGATTTCGATTTGAGTAAATTAAAAATCAAACAGTTAAAAATAAGCGGCGGCGCAGCATCATTTGATATCAAAATGGGCCAGCCGTTAACTACAACCAATATCGATGTATCTACGGGTGTATCTGAAGTAAATATCAAAGTACCAACCAATGCGGCGGTTCGTATTGAATCGAATTCCGGGTTATCATCTACAGATTATGATGGCTTTGTTAAAAATGGTGATGGCACTTATCAAACCGCGGGTTTTAGTACCGCGCCAAACAAAATGTACATCCATATGAAAGGCGGCGTATCCGACTTTAAAGTAACCCGTTATTAATAATTACATCACCCGGAGGGTTTAATATAATTATCTGTTATTTTTGATGATATGGCGCCCTCCGGTTTAAATGTTCCTCCAGATCAGGATCAATACATATTAGTGGTCGACGGTAAACCCGCCGGCCCTTTTAGCGTTGAAGAGCTCCGCGCAAAAAATATCAAATCCGGCGATTTTGTTAAGACGCCCCAAATGGATGATTATAAAGAGGCGCATGAGCTGGCAGCGTTGCGTGAGCTTTTCGGCTTTGCCAAACGGGCGCTACCTATACAGTATTTTGGTAGTTTTGATCAAAGGGCCATTGCTTCTGTTATCGACTGGCTGATCGTTCTAGGTGTATTTGTCGGTATAGCAATCGCGGTGGCAATAATCGCATCGGTAGTATTTACATCCAATGAAAAGTCTGGCCAGATACTAACTGCTGTTATCAGCTTTGGCGTAATGGCTTTAACGCCAGTTGGAAAGTTAATTTACCATGTGAAAATGGAAACATCAGACAAGCAGGCTACCTACGGCAAACAACTGATGCACGTGAGGGTGACCGACCTTATGGGTGCCCCAATTGACCGGTCTAAAGCTGTCGCCCGTAACCTTGCCAAACTACTGTCAACCGCGCCCTTTTTCTTAGGTTACCTTACCTGTTTCTTTAACAAAAAGCAACAATGCCTGCATGATATGGTAGCCGATACGCTGGTAATAAAGGATAGGTTGTGAAAACCACCAGTTTCATTCCGGGGGAAGCACAGCGGCGAGGAATCTTCTGCGTTGAGAATAATTTTCCTGGACTTTTTGGTGACAGTAGTTTGTCACCATTGATTTTTTAAGGGATTTGATTATCAGTTGTTTACAATTTAAGTGAGCGTTCACGGCAGTGAACGTGAACACTTTGACTAAGTGGCCGCTTACTCAGGCTTCAACACGTAAGTGCGGGCAATCTGGTCATGCCACGCCTGGCGGTGCTCATCCCACAGGATATTCAGGTAACCGATGCACAGCGCTGCTCCCGATATAAATTTAGTTACGTTGCGGATAAATGCCTTGCCTATACTCAGGCGCATGCCGTCGGCATCAACTACCACAATTTTGCAAAGCTTTTTACCAATACTTCCGCGCATAGGTGTAGCTTCAAATATGGTGTTATAAACCACAGAAAGTGCAAAGCCAATTAAATTGAGCTTAAGTTGGGTCATTGAATTTTTGGTGTCTAAGCCTTCCAGGTACTCTTTAAGGCCATCGGTGGGTGCAAACGTAACGATGATCACCATTACAAACGTCAGGATGATGTAGATGGCCACCATATCTAACAGGTAAGCTACGAGGCGCCACCAAAACGTAGCCAAATTATCATCAGTAGGGAAAATATGCCCTTTAGCGTAAAAATATTCGTAAAAATCCGGAACGTCGGACGCGTTCTCCCAGTTACTGCCATTGGCAGGTGTAACCCGGGTGCCGGTATCTAAACCACGATCAATTAATTCCTCGAAGGTAAAAGGGCCGGTTTTTACGCCGTCTATCAGGATGTAGTAGCTGTCTGTCATTCAAAAAGAAAGTAAGGTTGCAAAGGTAACCCCAAAACGCCTTAAGAGTTCATAGCGTATACAATTATGTTTACACCGAATTTAGTGTTATCCTCGGCCAGGAAGCGTTTGTTACGGAAATCGTAATCCCATTCACAACCGTAATCCTTACTGCTGTATAAAACGGCTATTCGGCCGTTTATTTCAATAGCCTTTAAATAATCATGTACCAGGTCATCGCCCCAACCATTTAATTCAAATGCGGTAGTAGGCGGGCCTTTATCGAATTTAAAGAACGAACTGTACAGTTTATGATTATTCGGGATCTTCTTCAACGCCGCCGGCCCGAACAAAGCAGCCATCTGCGCCTCGAAAGATTTGGCGAACAGTCCGTCGATGTCGTGGTTGCAATCGTCAACAAATACAAAACCTCCGTTCTGCACGTATTTTTTAAAGTTAGCTTTCTCGATAGTATCGAACTGCACCAATTTATGGCCGCTCAGGTAAAGAAATGGCGCAGTAAAGATGTCTTCACTACTAAGCGGAATTATTTTTTCATGCGGATCAATAGGTATGGTAGTATACTCAACCAATGAATTAAGCAAATTAGACGGCATCCGCTGGTCGGTATCCCAATCGCCGCTATGGTAGCTTAACCTGGTGAAAGTAAATTTTGCGCCTTGAGCCATTTTCTTATAAACTTTAAAATTAAGACAAATATTTTGTCTGCATTGTCTTAAAACTGCACAACTTGTAAAGTTTTAGATACTTTATTGAATTTTTTATAAAAAAATAACAGAAATAGTTAAAAGGATAATATCTTGTGAAAGGAATATTACAACTAACCGTTACCGTTAAACAGCATTAAAGTATATCGCATTGGAACTTACTGAAGATCAAATAAAGGCGCTGCTTGCCAAACTGCCACAGTTAAAAACCGAGATACAAAAAGTTATTGTGGGGCAAGATCATATTCTGGACGAACTGTTAGTGGCTTTTTTAGCAGGCGGGCATTGCCTGCTGGAGGGGGTACCCGGCCTGGCTAAAACGCTTATTGTTAAAACCATGTCGCAGGCACTGCACCTGGCTTTCAGGCGCATCCAGTTTACACCCGATTTAATGCCGACCGATATTGTTGGCACCGAAATACTGGAAGAAGACCATGTAACTGGTAAGCGCTTTTTTAAGTTTAATAAAGGGCCATTGTTTGCTAATATTATCCTGGCTGATGAGATAAACCGCACGCCGCCAAAAACACAATCGGCTTTATTAGAGGCCATGCAAGAATTTGAGGTGACTTATGGCGGACAAACATATCCGCTGGACAAGCCATTTTTTATCCTGGCTACACAAAACCCTATAGAACAGGCAGGTACTTATCCACTGCCTGAAGCACAACTTGACAGGTTTTTGTTGTTAATAAAAATTGGCTATCCAACCGAGCAGGAGGAATTTGCCATATTGAACCGTACTACCGGAGCCAAAAAGGCCGATGTACAGGCCGTTATAACCGCCGAAGAGATTATCCAGGCGCAGGAGTTGGTAAGGCAGGTGTCTATCAATGAAGATCTGACACGCTATGTGAGCAGTATCATCCGCGCTACCCGGCCCGATACCACCACCGTTAGCTACGTAAAGGAATGGGTTCGCTGGGGCGCCGGCCCGCGCGCGGGCCAGGCGCTTATACTTACTGCTAAAGCCAGGGCGTTGCTAAAAGGCCGATACACCGTGCTAATGGAAGATATTCATGCAATGGCACCGGCTGTTTTAAGGCATCGTATCCTGATGAATTTTAAAGCAGAGGCAGAGGGTATTAATTCTGACCGGGTGACTGAGGAATTGATCAGGGTGATAGAACGAAAAGGCGGCCTGTAGGTATATCCTTGTCTGAAGTAATTACAACTAATCTTTGTTTAACAAATATCTAAACCCTACGCATTGCTGAATCCTAAAGTATTAATGACCATTAAGGATTTGCCGTTACTGGCAAAAACGGTTATTGACGGCTTTATGAACGGGTTTAATAAAAGCACCGTTAAAGGGCCCGGGCTGGAATTTAGTCAGTACCGAAGCTATCAGCCTGGCGACGATCTTCGCTGGCTTGACTGGCGAATGTTTGCCCGCAGCGACCGGTACTACATTCGCGAATCGGAGGTAGAAACCAGTATATCTGTGAGGTTTTTGGTGGACGCCAGCGCATCTATGAACCACGATGATAATGGCATTAAGAAGATAGATTACGCGCGTTTTTTAGGGGCATCACTGGCATACCTCGCTAATCTGCAGGGCGATTCGGTAGCGTTGAATATATTTAAGGATGGCGATTTGTTTTCGCTGCCATCTAAGCCTGATCCCCAGCATTTACAGCGGTTACTGTATCACCTGGCGCATGTTGATCCTGCGGGGACCTTTACCAAACCCGCTCACTATAAAGAATTATTTGCAGGCAATGGCCGAAAAGAACTTTTGGTGTTTATTACCGATTTTTATCAGGCCGATAGCGAGATCAGTAATCTGCTTAATACTCTGGCGGCCCTTGGGCATGAAATAATCGTTTTTCATTTGATGGGCCAAAATGAATTGGATTTTGATTTTAAAGGCTTCGCAACATTGGAAGACCTGGAAACCGGCGAAACCATTCAGGTGAATACCCAGCAGGCCAAAGAAGCCTACCAGCAGCGTTTACAGCAACATTTGGCAGCCATTAAAAGTAATCTGTTGGCCAGGCGCATTTCTTATAAAATGCTCAGCACTGCCCGGCCACTTGATGAAGCACTGCGAGAATTCCTGGTACAACGTAAAAAAGGATTTTGAAGGATATGCACTTTTTAACTCCCGTATGGTTTTTTGCGATGGCAGCGGTAAGCATCCCGGTTGTGATACACCTATGGAATACCCGGCCGGGTAAAAGCCTCAAGATCGGAAGTATTGCGCTAATTACCGAAGCGTCAAAAAGTAATCGCCGTAGTTTTAAACTACTTGATATTTTACTTTTTATTTTACGGTGCTCGTTATTAACGGTGTTAGCTTTTCTTTTAGCAGTCCCTGTTTGGGAGCATGTAAAACCTGCCGAAAAAGTGAAAGGCTGGGTACTCATTTCAAAGGCAAATATGCGGGAGGCCTATGAAATATTTAAACCTAAGATAGACTCTTTGACAAGGGTGGGCTATCAGTTTCACTATTTTAATGCGGGCTTTGCCAAAGGTGATCTGCCTAAGATCCTGGCCGATTCTACCTTAAAAGACGGTCCATCTTCATATAACTACTGGAATTTGGTGCGACAGCTAAACAGCAAAGTATCTTCCGAACTGCCTTTGCAAGTGTTCACCCCGAGTGGAATTAGGCACTTCGTTGGAATTAAACCTGCAAGTCCGTTAAAGTTGGTTTGGAATGTTTACAATCAAGGTGATAGCGTTGCCAGATGGATAGCAGATGCCTCACTCGCCCCTAACGGTGCCGTTAGGGTAATCATAGGCAACAGCAGCCCCGAAGGGGTGGTTTACACTAACCAAGTCATAAGTAATGAGGGGAATGCCGATGTAGCTATTAGCGTAAAAAACGGCCAGCCTATCGCAAATTTAAAAGGAACGGAGTTCAACCTGCCGGTTGATACGACGACTTTAAAGATCGCTATCTATACTGGCAAATACTCGTTGGATGCCGGCTATTTAAAGGCGGCGCTTACTGCTGCTGCAAATTTTACCGGCCGTAAGGTTATTATTAATCAATATCTTAATCCTAATACGATAGCTGAAAATCAAACCTGGTTGTTTTGGTTGTCTGACAAACCGGCGGGCGAAAAGCAGGCCGGCATCAGTCGTAACATATTTCAATATGCGCGGGGAAAAGTAGTTGCTGTAAAATCTTGGATTGATACAGAAAAAGGACTGATCCGTTCGGGGAAAAAAGTGGCTTTAACTAAGATGATCATTGCCACTAACAACGGCGAACCGGTTTGGGTCAACGGATTTGGATCCCCGGTTTTGGAAAAAAAGGTGAATAAAAAAGCTACTTTTTTTAACTTTTATACCCATTTTAATCCAGCTTTTACTGATTTAACATGGAATGAAGCGTTCCCAAAACTACTGCTGGACCTGATGATTGAAAAGCAATATCAGCTGCCATCAAAATTTGACAAACGCATTTTATCCAAGCGCGAAATTCAGCCAGATAAAATAGACGGAACTACCAAAGTGGAAACAATTGCCGGCCCGGCAGAGCAAACAGATTTATCCCGGTATTTTTGGTTATTGCTTGTAATACTATTTGCTGCCGAGCGTTGGCTGTCAAACCAAACTAAAACTGTAACCGCAAATGGCTGATCAGGGCTTAGATAAAATACAAAGCTTGCGCCGCCGGTGGATAACATATCAGCTATTTGCCGATGTAGCGCTTGCCGTGGCTATTGCGTTAAGTGTAGGTGGCGTATTTTATTACGTGCTTCAACTTCCGGCAGTTTGGGTGGTGGTTATTTTTATGATCGCGTTAGTCGGGCTGCTAATTATACACAAACCCTGGTTGGTAACTGATCAGGCCATCGCCGGGTTTTTGAATAAAGAATATCCCGACATGCAGGAAAGTACCGACCTGGTGCTGCTACCATCTGACGGGATGAACACTTTGCAATTGCTTGCGCGGTCAAATGCCGCTGCTACATTAGGTAATTTGCAAGTACGCCATCAGTACTTTGCAAAACCACTTCTCAAGTCGTTACTTTATCTTGCAGGGTCGCTGGCCCTGGTATGGATGTTGAGTAAAACAGTAAAGCACAACAAGGCGGGTGTTATTTGGGCCAACAACACCGAAGCTAGCAGCAGCGCTGCGCCGCCCGAAAAAGTGCTGCCACAAATACAGAAGGTAGCCCTGATCATTACGCCGCCGGCTTATACAGGCAAAGCCAAACACACGCAGGATAGGTTCAATATGATTGTTGAGGAGGGCGCTACCGTTAGCTGGACTATTAAAACAAACATCGCTGTAAAACACACTTATTTAATATTTAACGATAAAGAACGCATCGCATTGCGGAATGTTGAAGATCATACCAAATGGTCTGCGGCGCGAATGTTAAACAAGTCTGGCTTTTACCAGGTGAGTATCGACGATAAACTTTCTGATCTGTACCAGGTACAGGTGGTTAAAGACGCGCCGCCGGTGCTTCATGTGAAAACACCCAAGCAATATACGTACATTGATGCTGGCGAGGCTCAGCGGGTCAATATCAATGCATCATTAAACGACGATTACGGCATTGCCAATGCGCTTATTGTGGCAACTGTTGCGAAGGGCCGCGGCGAAGGAGTGAAATTCACCGAATATAAACTGAACTTTGGCACATCGTTTAGTGAGCACCGTGGGCAGTATAATGTGCAAAAACTGATTGACCTCCCGGCCCTTAAAATGGAGCCTGGCGACGAGTTGTATTTTTACGTGCAGGCGCAGGATACCCACCGGCAGCAAAGCCGTACCGATGTATTCACGGTGTCTATACAGGACACTGCTGAGCTGTTAAGCATGGATGGCGTGCTCTCTGGGGGTAACGTGAAGCCCGAGTTTTTTAGAAGTGAGCGCCAGATCATTATAGATGCCGAGAAGTTACTGAAGGATAAGGACAGTATAACCGTTGAAAAATTCAATGCGCGTAGTAATGATCTGGGCATAGACCAAAAACTGCTACGCCTGCGGTACGGCAAGTTTTTAGGTGAGGAAGACGAAACGCAGGAGGGCCCGAAAGGAAGCGATGAACTAAGCACCCCCGAAGATTTTAGCAACGCCGACAAAATACTGAAAGCGTATACCGACGACCACGACAAGGCTGCCGATGCCCAATTTTTTGAACCGGCCATAAAAGCGCAGCTTAAAGCTACCCTCACCGAGATGTGGAAGGCCGAACTACAACTGCGTTTATACAAACCGCAGGCAGCGTTGCCTTTTGCCTACAAAGCGTTAAGGCTATTGAAAGACCTGCAGCAAAAGTCGCGCTCCTATGTGGCCAAAACATCTTATAACCCGCCCCCGCTTAAGCCAGAGAAACGGCTTGCCGGCGAACTTGACAAGATTATCCAGCCGGTTAATAAACAAGAGATCAAGACCCCTATTGATAACCAATTAATGTTGAAGAATGCCGTTGCTGTGTTAGAGGGATTAAAATTGAAGCCGTTTTTAGCTTCCGCAGATCACCGCACTTTACAGCTGGCCAACCAGCGTTTAAGTGAGATCGCATCGGCACAGCCCGGCGTTTATTTACCTGCTTTAAGCGCCATGCGGCGAATTTTATCTGCGCAAAAAGTAAGCCTGGCTGATGTTAACCTGGTAGAACAAGCTATTCAAAAAACCTTGACTGCCGCTAAAATAACACCTCAGGCAGCTGCAAGCGCTAATGATATGGGCTTATCTAAAAGCTATTTTAAAAACCTTAAAAAAGTTAACAGGTAATGGAAGCCAACTGGATGTACATCGTTGTTGCCATTTGCATAGTGCTTGCTGCGGGGTTGGTATGGCTGGAGGTAAGGCGGCAAAACAAGCATTGGTTACCGTGGCGTATAGCAGCAGTATTAATTGCCTGTGCGGCGCTTGGTTGCATTATCCTTCCGCTTAGTTATCAGAAAGTGATAAAACCAACAGATAAGCAAGTAATACTGCTAACCGCGGGATTCGATATAGATAGCATACCATCTAATACGAAATTGTTTACGCTGGATGCGGCTGTAAAAGCAGAGGTGCGCAAAGCACAATTAATTACGCCTGAAGAACTTGCACATAACGGTCAGCTTCACATTTATGGTTATGGGCTTAATGATTATGAACTGGAGCAGTTGGGCGGGCGGGCCATCGCTTTTCATCCCGTTCAATATCCGTCCGGGGTCACCTCGTTAAGCTATAATTCTTCGCCCAAAGTTGGCGAAGCATTATATGTGCAGGGCCAATACCATAACAGCAATAAGCAGCCGGTTAAACTGGTGCTAAAAGGCTTAAATACCGGGTTAGATTCTGTTATCATCCCGGCGGTTTCTACATCAAGTTTCACTTTGAAAACTATCCCTAAGGTTATCGGCAGGGCCGTTTATGAACTATTTGCCGATGATAGAATTCAGGGGAATTTACCCATACAAGTGCAGCCGGCCAAATCACAGCGTGTGTTGATGCTTTCAGCCTCGCCCGATTTCGAAACGAAATTTTTGAAGAATTGGCTAAGCAGTAACGGCTTTTCCGTTGCGTTACGATCGGCTATCAGTAAAGACAAGTTTAATACCGAATTTATTAACCTGCCGCAATTTAACATGGGAAGACTGCAAGCGGCAACTTTAAATAAGTTTGATGTAGTTATTGGCGAGTTATCTGTACTTAACAACCTTAATGGGGCAGAAAGCAGTGCTTTAAAACAAGCCGTTAGCGACGGGGGCCTTGGCATAATTGCCAAAGCAGATAGTACAGGTAAACAGGGATGGCTGCAGCGGTCATTTCCGGTCGACAGGCCCTTGGGTAAAGATCCGGCGCCGGGTCAGTTGATCATTAGTGGTGAAAAAAGTTT
Source organism: Mucilaginibacter sp. (assembly GCF_964263795.1). Lineage (GTDB taxonomy): Bacteria > Bacteroidota > Bacteroidia > Sphingobacteriales > Sphingobacteriaceae > Mucilaginibacter. The sequence continues at coordinate 1,326 of NZ_CAXVWK010000118.1, read as the reverse complement.
TGGTAAACTCAATACAGGATTGGCGCACATTATATTGCAAAACGGCACCCAACCGGTTGTTACCAATGCGCAAAACGCAGTTTTAGCTAACAGTACCTTGATAGGCGCAGGCAAGGTAGTATTTACTACGCTCAATAATACATTCAGTTGGATGCTGGCGGGCAACAAGCAGGACTATACCCGTTTATGGTCCGCGTTGATCAATGCGGCTGCTCGCCGGAATAACAATTTTGCAGTTGGATTGTCCAGTGCACCTTTACCTTTTACCGGGCAACCAGTAAAGTTGATGCTGCAAACTCCCAATGCATCGTCGGTGATGGTTAATGGCCAAAACGTTGCTGTAATGCAAAATCCATATGTGCCTTTTGAGTGGCAGGTGCTATACCGTCCTCTTGCTGCCGGCTGGCAATCAGTACTAGCTAACAACCGGTTAAGCTATTCGTATACCTATCCCAAAACTGACTGGCAAGGCATCCGGGCGTTGGAAAAGATTGGCAAAACGAAAGATTACGAAAAAAAGTATTCTAAACTATCTATTGTAACAAAACAGATACATAAATTTATGCGTATTGATGTGCCAAAAATATATTTTTATATCCTGCTGCTTGCAGCTTGCACATTCTTGTGGATAGAAACCAAGATATCCGGATAGATCATTTCGTAAGTAAAAGTATAGTTCTTTTATTTATAGTATAGGGCGACAGGCCTCAATACAACATTAAGCGACCGATACAACGGTGTCGCAGTCAAGAATCGGTACATAACGATGTGCCGCTGCCGAACTAACAGAATACCGGAGATATTTCATCTCAACGAATTAAATAAACATTGCTTTCCCAAGCCGGGATGGCTTAAACAAATTGGAGGATAAACTTTGAGAAGAAGAGACTTTATTTATTTAACCGGGATGGGCGCAAGCGCATTAATGCTGCCAGGTATGCCTGGTTTCGGCAAAAGTATCGATCCGCAGGAAGCGCTTAACCCCGTTGATGCCAAGATCAAAAAAGAATTGGCAGATGCCGGATTAACCGCCGCAAAAGGGGCGGGTGCCAGCTACGCAGATGTGCGGATTGGCCGTTACCTTAATCAGTTTGTGATAACCCGTGAGAACCGGGTGCTCAACGTGGCCAATACCGAATCGTACGGCGTTGGTGTGCGTGTAATTGCAAACGGTTGCTGGGGTTTTGCTGCAACAAACGAGGTTACTAAAGAGGGTATTGCCAAAGCCGCAAAGCGCGCTGTGGCAGTTGCAAAGGCCAATGCTAAGATTGGAAGCCCTCCTGTACAGCTAGCACCTCAGAAGGGGTACGGCGAGGTTAGCTGGAA
>NZ_CAXVWK010000117.1:0-3178 GCF_964263795.1 Mucilaginibacter sp. | reverse complement strand
AGACCCTTTCATATGACCAAATAATTCACTGCCCACTAATTCCTTTGAAAGTGTGCCACAGTCAAGTGCAACAAATGGCTTGTCTTTCCGCGCGCTTTGGAGGTGAATGGTTTTAGCCATTACTTCCTTTCCGGTACCGCTTTCGCCATACAAAATGATACTGTAATTGGTTGGCGCCACCAGTTCAATCTGATTGTATAAATCTTTGGTAGTACCCGCACGTCCGCGAAGGAACTCTCCGTCGCCGGCAGAATTGCTGCTACTTTTTTTAGTGCCTGAAGCGCTGGGGCCGGCAGCCGCAGGCTCCTGCAGAGATTTATTGATGACATTCAAAACCTCTTCGGGTATCAGCGGTTTTGTGATGTAGTCAAAAGCGCCGTGTTTGATAACATCAACTGCTATTTTAATATCAGAATATCCCGTGATGATAATAACAACTGCGTGGGGATTAATTTCTTTTATTTCCTTGAGAACCTCACGTCCTTCCTTATCGCCCAGTCTGAAATCGCACAATACCACATCAAAGTGCTGCTCTTTGAATTTGGCGATGCCTTTATTGCCGCTGTAAGCGGCATCTGTTTCAAAGCCCTTTCTTTGTAAAAACCTTCCCAGTAAAGTACACATATCCATGTCGTCATCAATCAGGAGAATACGCTTCATATTGCTTTTTTTATACTAAGTTGAAGTTAACTAAATAAGTTCATTCCAGCGCCTTGGGGAGCTCAATCTCCTTGGTCTGTATCCATACGGCATAATCATTTGGCCGGATTTCCCCGCCATAATGTTTTGCGTACACTTTGGTGAATTCCGCGCCAAAATATAAAATTACGGCACTATAATACACCCATAACATAACAATAATTATTGAGCCTGCAGTGCCATAGATATTTCCCATATTGCTGTGACCCAGATAGAAACCAATGGCGAATTTTCCGATCATGAAGAGGATTGCGGTTGTGATGGCTCCTACCATAACATCCTTCCATTTTATTCTGGCATCAGGTAAAACTTTAAAAATAATGCCAAAAAGAAGTGATATTAATATAAACATCACTGAATTATTGACCGCATCCACCACATAAACACCATTGCCTGGTAACAGGCGAAGCAATTGTTTACTTAGCGCATTTACCAACGTGTTCAGCAGGAGGGATACCATTAGCAAAAATCCAAGACTTACAATGAGCGAAAAAGAGATCAGCCGGTTAAGCAACATCTTAATTAACCCGCGTTTTGGCTTACTTTTCAAACCCCAGATATGGTTGATCGAGTCCTGGATTTCCACGAAAATACCCGTAGCACCAGCTATTAACACCAGCAAACTTATGGCGGCAGCAAAAAAACTGTTGCCCGACAGGTGAATATTGGTAATCATATCCTGGATCTGAATGGCCGCACTGTCGCCAACCAGTTCATGAATTTGCGGATAGAGTTCGCCCTGGATGGCCTGCTTGTTGAAAAAAAAGCCACTTACCGAAATAATGATAGCCAAAAAAGGCGCTATTGAAAATACGGTATAGTACGATAGTGAAGCGCTGAATTTAAGCGCTTTATCATCTGTAAAGCCCGAAAATACCTCTTTAAAAAAATTGAAAATCGTCTTCATTTTTGACATAATGCCCTGGTTGAAAGCACGGCCGTGACAGGTGGCTGTTTCTTGAAATGGCTGATTCGGTCCGACCCGCAATATTAGAAAAAAATGCCGCCGCTTACTAGTCTCGTTTAATAAATGGCCGGATGATTCAGCTAAGAATTTTGCGCAAACCCTTACTGGCAGATTAATTGCAGCTTACAAAAAACAAAAAAACCTATCTTAAAATCGGCTCCGTCGTGGATACTACAAATACTACCGTTAAAGACCCGTTGAAAGCATTGATTGTAGATGACGAGGTTGATATATGTTTCCTGCTGAGTGGTATTCTTCGTCAAAAAAACCTGAAACCTTCATTTGTAAACAATTTATCATCCGCCAGGTTATCGCTTCAACACGATGTTCCTTCCATCATATTTCTTGACAACCATTTACCCGATGGGTTTGGGCTCGACTTTATTCAGTTTGTAAAAGAAACATACCCCCAGGTAAAAATTGTAATGATTACCGCGCATGACGGGCTGCCTGAACGTAAGAAAGCACATATACAAGGTGCCGATTTGTTTATTAGCAAACCGTTTACCCGAGAGGTGATCGATTATGCGGTAAAAAAAATTTTGGAAGGATAATTTGAGGTGACTCCTTCTGATAATCGTAGACAAATGTCTACAATCGGGCCGACACCGTATCTCCTTCAACAGTTTTGTTCCCCAAAGGTTAAAAATCCGGCCCCCTGTTCACTTATAACATTTCTGGCAAAGAATTTATATAATAATTAGCAATTGCTACTTTATTTTATCATTTTTTAAAATTTATTTCAGATGGGAAATCTCTTATACCTAATCGCAGTTGTCTTAGTAATTATCTGGGCAATTGGATTTCTTGGTTACCACGCTGGTGGCGTTATACACATCCTACTTGTTGTTGCTATCATTGCAGTTTTGCTACGCGTTATCCGCGGCGCAGCGTGATAGCGGAATCTGGATTTTTTATCTTAAATTAAGATTATGGAAAGTTGGAAATTAAAGATGAATGGTACCTGGAACGATCTGAAGGGTAAAGCAAAAAAACAATATGCTGACCTAACCGATGATGACCTGATGTACGAAGATGGAAAAGATGATGAATTAGTAGGCCGCGTTCAGAAGAAACTCGGTAAAACAAAAGATGAAGTAATCAAATGGATTGAAAGCCTGTAAAAAGGTTACACATTACAGCCCCTGTGAATAGCAGGGGCTTTTTTATGCCGACAAATAAAGCTTTCTTACTTGGCAAAATTTAGTGCAATTGTAAACGTAGTTCCTTTACCTTTCTCACTGTCTGCCTGAATAGTGCCTTTATGGTTAAGAATGATGTTCTGTGTATTGGTCAAACCCAGTCCATTGCCTTTGGGCTTGCTGGTAAAATACGGTTCGAATAATCTACCGAGTGATTCTCTATCCATGCCTGAACCGTTATCTGCCAATTCAATCACACAACGATCGTTCTCTCCCTTGGTGATAATGGTCAGTACGCCTTTACCGGGTTCCATGGCCTCTATAGCGTTAACAATGATGTTTAAAAATGCAATCTTTATTTTTTCCTTAT
>NZ_CAXVWK010000116.1:0-3389 GCF_964263795.1 Mucilaginibacter sp. | reverse complement strand
GCATCAACTAGGCGTCCGTTTAAAATCGGGGATCTTGGTTAAGCCCAACAAGGATCTTAGTCCTGGAGTTTTAATTACCGCACTTTCAAAAAATGTATCAGGTATCGATTCGAACTTAGCCAGGCTACAAAAAAAAGATTCAGGCATCCCACTACAAGGCGCTGCTGCGATTGAGTATGCCACTAATGGCATTTTTAAGATCGAACCGCTTTTAACAAGCGCTGAGGGTGGATGGAATAAGATGTTCGCTGAAACCGCGCTGAGCGATGAGCTGGCTCTTCAAGCACCTGAAAAGGCGGCGGTTAATACGGTTAAGATGCCATCAGCGGGGGTAGTTGCAGTCGGTATATCAACCCAGCCTGCAGCACCCATTCCGGCACCCAGGATAGGATCGATAGATCTGGCTACCGCCGATGTGAGTTTTCATGCGGCCACAGGAGATCAAAAAGGAATTTTCCCTACCGCGATAACTTTAACACGTAACATCAATGGTAAACAACAAAAAATAGTTGTATTGGGCGATGCCGATTTCATTAGCAATGTTGAACTGCCACGCCCGCGCTCGCGCTTCAGTGAAGAGTTTATGCAAGGCCTGTTCAGGTGGTTTAGCGGCGGTAAATTTCCTGTTGATGTTAGCCGTGCACCGGCTGCAGATACGGATATAAAAGTATCGAGGGGACAAATAACCGCGTTGATGTGGCTTTGTAAGGCAGCAATACCCGCTTTGATAGCTATAATGGGTGCGATCACCCTGTTCAGAAGAAGAAGAAATTAAGAGAGTTTTAGTTGATGAGTTAATAGTGCAGTAAAGGGGAGGGCGGTGCAAGCCTTCCCCGCATTACTGGGCTTATGATAAACCTGTAACATGAGTTTCAATACTGATAAGCAAACGCTTGACGACCTTAATATCTTAGGAAGGCCGGGTGCCGGTTCTGTGTTTAATTTATACAATAATACAAATACGCGTGGAGGCGCGGATATCCTGGAAAAGATGTTCCTCTATCCGCTGTCGGATGTAGAAAGTGTTAACGAGCGCAGCCGGATCCTGAAATATTTTAATAGTATAAAAGTTAAATTCCCGTTCGAAACCGAGCAGTTGGATAGTGCCGAGATCTATCTGAACATGAAAGATCCACGCACCAAACTATCGCACAGCGATAACAACCTGGCTCGCAAAGTTGGTAACTTGCTATCTGCCGAAGGCGATTATAAATTGATATACAATGGCATTGTAGCTATCATCGGCATTTTTCAAAGCCTTAATACTTTTATTTCCACCATTAAAACATCAGCATCGCAAACTCCTTACCAAAAAGAAATGGAGGGTATGATGGCTTTGCTGACAGACGAAGACCTGCAGGTATTGCTGAAAGATAAGTACGTTGGCAAGTTATCCTATACAACCACAGTTGATTACGATGATCTGATACGGTTTAAATTCTCTCACAAGATCAGGCAGTTATTAAGCGCTATTTACCATCTCGATGTCTACATTTCTATAGCCGAGATCGCTTTAAAACGGGGATACATATTCCCCAAAGCACTTAGTGGTAATGAACACGCTGTAAGGATAACCGGGGTATATCACCCATTGGTTAACAATGCGGTTGCCAACACCATTAACATCACACCGGAGAGTAATATTATTTTTCTGACTGGTGCCAACATGGCCGGCAAGTCAACCTTTATGAAATCGTTAGGTATTGCCTTGTACCTGGCGCATATGGGTTTCCCGGTAGCTGCATCGCATATGGAGTTTTCTATCCGCGATGGTATGTATACAACAATCAATTTACCAGATGATCTGAGTTCTGGTAACAGTCACTTTTATGCCGAGGTATTGAGGGTAAAGAAAGTAGCGAAGGAGTTAGGCCAGTCAAAAAACCTGTTCATCATATTTGATGAGCTGTTTAGGGGCACCAACGTAAAGGATGCTTACGAAGGCACTATAGCTATTACCGAAGCATTTGCCCAAAAGCGTAATTGTATGTTCCTGGTGTCAACCCACATCATCGAAGCAGGTGATATTTTGCGCGAAAGTTGCGATAATATAAATTTTGTTTACCTGCCCACCAAAATGAACGGGAACATACCGGAGTACACTTATACAATTGAGCCCGGCATTACAGCAGACCGCCACGGGATGATCATCATTAACAACGAAGGCATTTTGGATATCATCAAAAGCCGTGAAAATAAAACCACAGCGCTATGAGTTTCTTTGCAGACAAACAAACGCTGGATGATCTGAACATCCCCGGCAGGCATAAAAATAATTCGATCTCCCGCCTGTTTGATACAGTGGTTACCGCGGGCGGTAAAAAGGTAATGGATGCCATGTTCCAAAAACCTTTAACTGATGCCGAAGAGATTAATAAGCGGAGCACTCTTTTTAGCTACTTCACCAAAAATTTTGTAGCCTTCCCGTTTACAGCAGATGAGTTTGAGGTAATGGAAAACTACCTTGGCTCGGCTGGTGGTAGCATCCTTGAAGTAGGTATAAATACATTATCGAAAAGATTTCTCCAGATTACGGCACAGGGTACTAGTTACGAAATGCTGAACACTGAAGTATGTAAAACCATCGAATTGTTAAACAGATTTTATGATTTCGCAAATAGACAGTACGATGAACAAAGCCCGTATGTTGGTGAGCTTACTATCGTAAAAAACATATTCGGCAGCCAAAAGCTAAGCTGGTTGCGAACGGAAAGCGAGGCCAAAAAGTTAAAGATTGCAAAACTTATCCGATACGACTATTTATTGCGTACGGCCCTTTATGCCGAAATGCAGCAATTAACTGCTATGATTTTCCGATTGGATGTTTACCTGGCGGTAGCGAAAGTTGCAGCAGCAAAAGGCTTTAGTTATGCCAGGGCTTACCCACGTACGGGCAACTTGCTTACCATAACAGGCCTTTATCACCCGGCTGTACCAAATGCCGTTGGCAACGCTTTGTCGCTTAGTGAAGCTAATAACGTGCTGTTTTTAACTGGTGCGAACATGGCGGGAAAATCTACTTTGATGAAAGCGTTTGGGATAAGTATTTACCTGGCGCATATGGGCTTCCCGGTTGCGGCATCGCACATGGAATTTTCAGTTAAGGACGGCTTGTATTCGTCCATCAATGTGCCCGATAACTTGGGGTTAGGCTACAGCCATTTTTACGCGGAAGTGTTGCGGGTGAAAACCGTTGCTGAACAGGTAGCCGCGGATAAGGATCTGGTGGTGATCTTCGACGAGCTCTTTAAGGGAACAAATGTAAAAGATGCTTACGACGCCACGCTGTCTATTACAGAGGCTTTTTCAGAAAACAGGAATTGTTTCTTTGTGATCTCCACACATATTGTAGAGGTTGGCGAAAGCCTGAGAGAACGTTGCAGCAATTT
>NZ_CAXVWK010000115.1:0-8764 GCF_964263795.1 Mucilaginibacter sp. | reverse complement strand
ATCGGCGAAAGCCATGTAGCAAATTCCTTTTGGGGTAGATGCCACCAGGATATTGCCGAAAGGAGTTTCGGCGTAACTAAAGTTGATAGATAAAGCCTTGCCGCCGTTCTTGTATTCGGCGGGGGTCATACCATCTATGTTTACAAAAAGGTCATGCAGGCGGCTGGTGCCCGATAAGCCGGTTTCAAGCGCGGCATCAAATAAGGTAGCCTGCTGATCTTTTAAGATACCTTTGGCGTAATCCAAACTTAAGTATTGAAGAAATTTCTTAGGGCTGATCCCGGCCCATTCGCTAAACATGCGCTGAAAATGAAAGGGGCTCAGGTTAACCTTTTCGGCAACCTCATCCAGGTTGGGCTGGGTTTTAAAGTTGGCTTTTATATAGGCAATGGCATCGGCAATGCGGCTATAGTTGATGTTGTTTTGTGTTTCCATGATCTGAATTTATAACACAAATGTATCGCGGCCATCGCAGGCAGAGAACCCGAAACTTGCGGAGTTAGACTAAATCCAGCAATTGCCGGGGTATCGCTGTTGCTAATTAAATAACCGACCTAAGAACTTACTTCAACTCATCCAGTACCTTGAACATTTTTGCGCGGATACCACTGCCGGGGCCGTTGTAATTGTTTACCATGATAGAAAAGCACAACTCACGGCCATGGCTGGTTTGGAAACCGGCGTAAGCCTGTACGCTATTGATGCTCCCGCTTTTCATGTGCATATCGTTGTAAACAGGCAGGCTGTCGTAAAAATCACCAAACCATTTTTCTTTTTTTGTTGATTGCAGGATGCGCGCCATGGTAAAGGTAGTTATCCTGTCCTGCGGAGAAAGGCCGCTGCCGTCAAATATGTTCATTGATTTTTTGTCGATACCGCGCTGCTCCCAAAACTCTTTAATAGCATCTACACCATTGCCGGTTACCGGCTGTTTTTTGTTATTCGCTGCAATGGTTACCAGTAGTTGCTCTGCATAAAGGTTTACACTCTTTTGGTTAAGCCAGTAAACAATCTTGCTCAGTTCGGGCGACAGGATTGTAGTAAGTGGTTTAGTTGCCTGTGGCACTGCTTGTCCTTTATCTGCCAGCATAATTGAGGATTGCGGCTCATTGCTTACGGTAATGCCTAAAGCTTTCAGCGTATCGGTTAAGCGGAGGGCGGCATCGTATGCAGGATCAGGAATGGCTGCCGAGATCCGTTTTTTGGTTTGATCTACCGCGTACGTTCCCCTTAGGTACATTATTTTACTATTAAAGCCGGGCAGGTAAGAGTAAGCCTGATCGCCGGTTTTGGGCGCTCCGTTAGTTACTTCGCTTTTGAATTGCAGGTAGGGCATAGCAGGAATAGTGCCCGCAACGCTTACCGGGCTGCCAACACCTGCAGTATTTAACGCAATATCAAATTGGTTTTCGCGCCAGCAAAGGCCGGCAATACCTGCACCATAATAAGTGCCCAGGTCTTGCCAGATCCATCCATCAGGAATAGACTGACCATTAAAGATCCCATTATCGCCAATAATGCGGCCTGTAATTTTTTTGATCCCTGCTTTTTTCAAAGCGGCCACCATAATGTTTAACACGACACCTTCTTTAGTTGCTGCGTAGCGCCAGCTGCCCAGGGTAGGGTCGCCGCCGCCTTTAATGATCACATCGCCGGTAAGTACACCGTCGTTGCTAATGTTACCGGTGTATCCCAACTGCGTTTGGTACTGGTAGTCTTTACCCAATACGTTGAAGGCGGTAATGCTGGTTACCGTCTTAAGTGTCGATCCGGGTGCCAGGCCTGCATTGGGGTTTGCAGCAAAAACCTGTTCGCCTGTTTTGGCATCCAGCACCGTTAACGATAAGGTGGCATATTGGCACTGTGCATCCTGCTGCAGCCGGTTGTAAGCCGCCTGGATTTTTTGCTGAAGGGTTTGGGCGTAAGCAAACCCAGGTAGTAATGCAAGGCTAATTAACCAGGCCCGCTTCATCAGTATTTTTAACATTTCGTTGTGATATATAATAGATAGGGATGCCTATCAACACGATGCCCAAGCCGTACTTAACGTAATTGCTTTTATAAACGCATAAAAGGATACAAAAAGTTACCCCCATTAAAATATACAACGCAGGGATAACCGGGTAGCCAAATCCTTTGTAAGGACGCTCGGCTTCGGGCCGTTTAGCCCGCAGAACGAAGATCCCCACAATGGTCAATACATAAAATACCACCACGACAAACGATATCATATCCAGCAAATCGCCGTACCGGCCGCTCAGGCATAGCACTGAAGCCACTATCGCCTGGATCCATAAGCCAAATTCGGGAACGGAATTTTTATTAAGTTCGCCGGTCTTTTTGAAAAAGACGCCATCCTTTGCCATTGTATAATATACCCTGGCACCGGCCAATATCAAACCATTGTTACAGCCAAAGGTCGAGATCATGATCATTACCGCGATGACCAATGTACCGATGTTGCCGAAAATTACACTTGAAGCAGCTACCGCCACGCGGTCCTTATCGGCAGTAGCGATATCATGCAGTGAAAGTACGCCGGTGTAAACTACGTTGGCCAATACATAAATAATGGTAACGATCATAGTGCCAAAAAACAGGCTTAGGGCTACATCGCGTTTAGGGTTGCGCATTTCGCCGGCTATAAAAGTTACGTTGTTCCAGGCATCACTACTAAAAATAGAGCCAACCATAGCTATCGCGATAGCCCCTAAAGCAGCATCAAGCGTGTAGCTGGTTTTAGATCCGTCGGCAGCCAGTTTGTGCATGTCCCAGGCGTTTGTCCAGTTAGCTGTCCAGATATCGCTTTTAAAAGCCAGGAAGCCAAAGATGATCAAACCAAACAAGCTCAGTAACTTGGTAAGCGTAAAGGTGGTTTGGATAACTTTACCGCCCTTCACCCCTTTAGTATTAATATAGGTAAGTAAAAATATTAGCACGATAGAAACTACCTGCGCAGCACTAATCTTTAAAAAGCCCTGCTGAAAAAGGATATTATCTTCGCTTACTGCAGGGATAAGGTACGCCGTAAATTTGGAAAAGGCTACCCCTACAGCGGCGATAGTACCGGTTTGTATCACCGCGAAAAAACTCCAGCCGTATAAAAAAGCCACCAGTTTGTTGTACGATTCTTTAAGATAGATGTACTGGCCGCCCGCCTTTGGGAACATGGCGCTCAGTTCGCCGTAGCTAAGGGCTGCGGTAAGTGTCATCAACCCGGTTATCACCCATACAGCTATGAGCCAACCGGCCGAGCCTACATTGCGGATGATATCCGCGCTTACTATAAATATACCAGAACCAATCATGGAGCCTGCCACCAGCATGGTGCCATCCAGCAGCCCCAGTTCGTGCTTCATTTTAGTTTGTTGAGGGTCGTTAGCCATTAAGGTTTAGTTTAAAGCGCATAAGTTAGGGATAATTATTATTATTGGTAATGAAATTTACCAAACTAAACATCGATTGGAATGCGGACCTAGGCGCACCGGAGGAGAAAATCTTTATAATTGATGATACAGTGGTTGTCGAATTTTTTCTAAACTGCTCTATTTATAAAAGATTTTCTGAAAATGATAGAGGTAAACTAACTTTCACAAAATGCCATAAATATTTTACCGGTGGCACAAACGATGAAGGATATTTTATGGGACAACACCGGTATAATGATGATGATTTACCCTGGGGTCAATTTTATAAACTGGAAACAGACTGGAATACCGAATTTGCCGCCGATGCTGTTTTATTGGGTGAGGTGGATGCTAATACTGAACTTAATCATTACTTGTTTTTCTTTAAAGATAGCACTTTTGAATGCGTTGCTGCCAGCTTTAAAGTTGAATTTATATTATCAAACATTTAATGTAGATAAACTTTATAATTGACATAGTATTGTAAATAAATTAATTTGCTAATTTGCGGAAACCAATTATTAAACGTTGCTTGTGTCTCTCAAAACCAGCAATTTATAAACTAACTAATTCATATGGATCTTTTGAACAATTACTTAATTTACCTGATCCCGGTGTTTGGCCTTGTAGGCATACTTGTGATGGCTGTAAAGTCGGCATGGGTTACCAAACAACCTACCGGCGATGAATCTATGAACCAGCTTGCGGGCTACATTGCAGATGGGGCAATGGCGTTTTTGCGGGCAGAGTGGAAAATCCTGAGCTACTTTGTGGTTGTTGCCGGTTTATTACTGGCTTACTCGGGCACCACGGTGGCAACATCCAGTCCGGTTATTGCCATTTCTTTTCTTATCGGCGCATTCCTGTCGGCATTTGCCGGTTACCTGGGCATGCGCATTGCAACCAAATCAAACGTACGTACAACCCAAGCTGCAAAAACCAGCCTGGCGCAGGCACTTAAGGTTTCGTTTACCGGCGGTACCGTAATGGGCTTGGGTGTGGCCGGTTTGGCCATTATTGGCCTGGGGTCGTTGTTTATCGTTTTTTATACCATGTATGTGAAAAATGTAGCCGGTGCAACCGTTAACGGTGAGGATATGGCCAAAGCGCTTGATGTGCTTGCCGGATTTTCGTTAGGTGCAGAGTCAATAGCTTTGTTTGCGCGTGTGGGTGGCGGTATATACACAAAAGCAGCCGATGTAGGCGCCGATCTGGTAGGTAAAGTAGAAGCCGGTATTCCTGAAGATGACGTACGTAACCCTGCTACCATTGCTGATAACGTTGGCGATAACGTGGGTGATGTGGCCGGTATGGGTGCCGATCTGTTTGGCTCGTATGTGGCTACTATGCTGGCGACGATGGTGCTGGGCCGCGAGATAGTATCGCATGATAATTTTGGTGGTATAGCACCGGTTTTACTGCCAATGGTAATTGCCGGTTTAGGCCTAATATTTTCTATCGTAGGTGCATCATTGGTGAAAATTAAAAACGAAACCGACAGCGTACAAAACGCGCTGAACATAGGTAATTGGGCATCTATTGTATTAACCGCCATTGCTACTTACTTTTTAGTTCAGTGGATGCTGCCGAATGATACCTTCCACATGGTGCGCGACGAGGATGCTAACGGTGCCATTAAAGCGGGTTCACTGTTATTTACCAAAAACGGAGTTTTCGGTTCTATCGTGGTGGGTTTGGTAGTGGGGACGCTGATGTCAATCATCACCGAATATTACACCGCCATGGGTAAACGACCGGTAATGAGCATTATCAGGCAATCGGCAACAGGGCATGCAACCAACATTATTGGCGGTTTGGCAGTTGGTATGGAATCAACCGTGTTGCCAATTTTAGTGCTGGCCGCCGGTATTTATGGTTCTTACTATTTTGCCGGTCTGTACGGTGTGGCTATCGCTGCTGCCGGTATGATGGCAACTACCGCTATGCAATTAGCTATCGACGCTTTTGGACCGATTGCTGATAACGCCGGTGGTATTGCCGAAATGAGCCGCCTGCCCGAAGAGGTACGCGGCCGTACAGATAATTTAGATGCTGTTGGTAATACTACTGCTGCAACAGGCAAGGGTTTCGCCATTGCATCGGCAGCGTTAACCTCACTGGCCTTATTTGCCGCCTTTGTAGGTGTTGCAGGTATCGAGCATATCGATATTTACAAAGCCAACGTGTTAGCAGGTTTATTTGTGGGCGGCATGATCCCGTTCATCTTTTCGGCCTTGTGTATTTCGGCAGTGGGCCGTGCCGCAATGGCGATGGTAGAAGAGGTGCGCCGCCAGTTTCGCGAAATTCCTGGTATCATGGAATACAAAGCCCGCCCGGAGTATGAAAAATGTGTAGAGATCTCGACCAAGGCTTCTATCCGTGAAATGATCGCGCCCGGATTAATTGCATTACTAACCCCTATCATTATTGGATTTGCCTTTGGCCCCGAAGTATTGGGTGGGTTGCTGGCCGGTGTTACCGTATCTGGTGTGCTGATGGGTATATTCCAGAGCAACGCCGGCGGTGCGTGGGACAACGCCAAAAAATCATTCGAAAAAGGGGTAGAGATCAATGGTGAAATCTATTACAAGAAATCTGAACCACATAAAGCGTCGGTAACAGGTGACACCGTAGGCGATCCGTTCAAGGATACCTCAGGTCCGTCGATGAATATTCTGATCAAACTGATGTCGATCGTTTCTCTCGTTATCGCGCCGCATTTAAACCACGCGGTTGATACCAATAAACATATCGAGAAGGAGATCAAAGTACAATCGATGAATGTGCATACCATCCAGGCGGAGAAAAAAGCGTAGTAACTTAAAATATATTTTAAAGCCCTCCGATAAATCGGAGGGCTTTTTCATTGAGGAAAGATTAAGCTACATTTTTGTTAAGTAACTTTATATATGAATAGAAAAAATGCGTGGAGCGCTATTTTATTATCCATCTTTCTGTATGCCTGTAAATCAGTAGAAAATAAAATGTTACCAGGAACTTATGCTTTTAGAGGAGAAAATTGGCCAGATACAATAAAAATCTTTAACAACAACACCTATGAACATTTTTCATACCAGGATGGGAAAAGACTCGTTAACAAAGGGAAATGGACTTTTAATACCCGACAGGTTACATTTAAAAATTTTACTTTTTTTAATGGCGGTGATGGCTTATGGATTTCGACTGTTGAATTATCTGCTGAAAATAAAGTAAAATTAATATATGCCAGTGATAGCGACATGTATTTTGAGCAGATTAACTGAATGGATAAAAAACTCACCTGTGCAATAGTCTATCTACTTTGCCTATACATATGATCTCTACCTGCCCAGACCTGCTCTATCTGGTAAAAATTGACGCGTACCTGCCCACTTCAGACTATCTGCTTTACTTCGCGCAGCCATGCTGCTCTTCGGAGGCGGGATAACGGGCATGATTTTGTTAAAAATAGCGAGTAAAAGCATGGGCTGGCCGATGATCTTAATGAACGTGATACTCACACCTTTGTTCATCTGGAGGGCTCTGCCATAGTAATGCAGGAAAGCTTACTATTCCTAAAAGGAGTGTTAACCCATGTTTTTCACAAGTAATTGATTATCAATTAATAAATCAAAAATTTCAAAAAAAGTGTAAACCTTTGTTAACCTTTTTCATCTTTTTTAGCCTGGAAATACTTACTTCATTTTGTTGATTATCGGGTTAATTTCAACAAGAAACTCATCCTTGCCATTCTATTATATTTCGATAGCCTACAGCAATCGAAGTTCTGTGTGACTCACACTTATATTACAATTTCCACAATTATAATTCTGTTTATTAACAACCTTACCGTTGTTACATTCTGCCCTTTATCTTTTCAATAAATTTAAGTACGTTTGGGAAACTGATTTACTATTAAACTGATCTTATTATTTAACACATGAAGGTATTTGTAAAAAAATCCATTGAACAGCTAACCTCTACGGTTGATGCGGAAGGCAGCCTGAAGCGAACGCTTGGAGCGGGTAGCTTAATTGCATTGGGTATAGGTGCTATTATCGGTGCCGGTTTATTTGTTAGGACTGCTGCGGCAGCTGGCGAGCACGCCGGGCCTGCGGTAACATTGTCATTTATTGTTGCAGCCATTGGTTGTGCGTTTGCCGGCCTTTGCTACGCAGAGTTCGCCTCTATCATCCCTATTGCAGGTAGCGCTTATACTTACGCTTATGCAACCATGGGCGAAATTGTTGCCTGGGTTATAGGCTGGGCGCTGATATTAGAATATGCGCTGGGTGCTGCCACTGTATCAATCAGCTGGAGCGAATATATCAACAAGCTCCTCGGCGGGACGATACCTTATGAGTGGTGCCATTCACCTTTAGAGTCTGTTATTCAAAATGGTACATCAGTACACGGTATAGCCAACTTGCCGGCGTTATTTATACTTGCATTGCTTTCATTGCTGTTAATTAAAGGCACACAAGAGTCTGCTACAGTTAACGGCGTCATTGTATTTATTAAGGTGGCAATCGTTTTGGTATTTATTGCCATAGGCTGGCAGTTCATCAATCCGGCTAACCATAGCCCTTACCTTATCCCTGCCAATGCGCCGGAAGTGGTATTGGCAAGCGGTAAAACTTACTCTTATTTACCCTTCTTTAATCATGGCTGGGGTGGTGTTGTAAGCGGAGCAGGTGTGGTTTTCTTTGCCTTCATCGGTTTCGATGCCGTATCGACTGCAGCACAGGAAGCTAAAAATCCAAAGCGAGATATGCCTATCGGTATATTAGGTTCATTAGTGGTTTGTACTATTTTGTATATTTTGTTCTCCTGGGTATTAACAGGTGTTTCTCCTTATCAGGATTTCATGAAATCGGGTAAAGAGGCATCAGTAGCTTATGCTATCAGTACTTACATGCACGGCTATGGCTGGTTATCAACCCTGGTTACAGTTGCTATCCTTGCCGGTTTCTCGTCAGTTATCCTGGTGATGTTGATGGGCCAGTCGAGGGTTTTCTACACCATGTCTACCGATGGTTTGTTACCAAAGATCTTTTCAGACCTTCATCCTAAGTTCCGCACACCTTACAAAAGCAATATCATCCTTTTTGTATTTGTCGGGTTATTTGCCGCGTTCATCCCGGGTAGTGTTGCAGGTGACCTGACATCGATAGGTACACTCTTCGCGTTTATCCTGGTGTGCGTTGGCGTAATGATCTTGCGTAAGAGCGATCCTAATTTGGTAAGGCCATTCAAAACACCATTAGTGCCGTTGGTGCCTATCTTAGGTATTATAGTTTGTGCCGGTATGATTGTAAGCTTACCTGCCGAAACTCAGGTTAGCGCGCTTATCTGGATGATTGCCGGTTTGGTGATTT
>NZ_CAXVWK010000114.1:0-8204 GCF_964263795.1 Mucilaginibacter sp. | reverse complement strand
TGTAGGCCTCGTAATGGGTGGCATCCAATCGTTATCTCGCTCCACTTACTCTAAATACCTGCCCGAGCATATCACCGATACAGCGTCGTTCTTCAGTTTTTACGATGTAACGGAAAAATTGGCGATAGTTGGCGGCCTATTCAGTTTTGGGTTGATAGAGGAGTGGACTGGCAGCATGCGGAATTCTACACTGGTGTTATGCGGATTTTTTGTGATTGGTTTGATTATGTTATTGAACCTGCTGAATGCGGAAAAAAAAGTGCAGAAAAAATCGGAATTTAGCGCTCTTTAATCTGTTACATGACCGTAGAGTTATTCATCCCCTGTTTTATAGATCAGTTATACCCCGAAACGGCGTTTAATACGGTTAAGGTTTTAGAAAAGGCTGGCTGCGTAGTTAAGTATAACCTCGAACAAACCTGCTGTGGGCAACCTGCTTTTAATGCCGGCTTTTGGGACGATGCCAAGGCAGTAGGCACAAAGTTTCTGAACGATTTTCATGAAGACAGCGTGATCGTGTCGCCGTCAGCGTCGTGTACAGGTATGGTACGCAACTATTACAACGATTTGTTCACAAATACCACTTTGCATAATAAGTGCCGTAACATTCAGAGCAATATTTACGAGTTAAGCGATTTTTTGGTGAATATACTGCAGGTAGATTATTTCGGCGCCGAACTGGATGGACGCGCCGTCTATCACGACAGTTGCAGCGGATTACGGGAATGCAATATCAAAGATGAACCGCGGCAACTGCTCTCCAAAGTATTAGGATTAGAATTGGTTGACCTAAAGGACGGCGAAACCTGCTGCGGTTTCGGCGGTACTTTTGCTGTTAAATTCGATGCTATATCCAGCGCTATGGCACAGCAAAAAGTAGATAATGCACTGGATGCCAAAGCTGATTATATTATCTCTACCGATGCTTCCTGCCTGCTGCACCTGCAAGGCTACATAGACAAAAATAACCTGCCCATTAAAACTATCCACTTGGCAGATGTATTGGCTCATGGTTGGGGAAACGTTTAACCGCGATTAGAATTAAGCGACATAGGCGGACTCAGGAATAGAAAGAAAACGCCGCAATACACCCATCAAGCTGTCGTAATTAGCCTAACACTTAACCTGTCTTATACATAAATTTGTATAATAAAATTCAAACAATTTATGAAGGCGTTACGAGTAAATTATACCACTACGGCGGCATTTGCGCCAACAAACCAAGCCAACATTGCCGGTATCGTTGAGGAACTAAAAGAACTCAATCACCCAGGTATCAGATATAGCACATGGTTACTTCCGAACGGCAAAACCTTTATGCATTTCGATCAGTTCGAAAACGACGATGCACACGATGTATTAACTTCGCTTGCATCCTTTAAAAAATTTGATGAAGAACTATGGGCAAGCGGGTTAGAGTCAGAGCCGGTTGTAGAACTTATCACCTTGATAGCAGCGACAGAGACTTATTATGATTAAAATTGCTCCAACATCCTATTGAGCGAGTGTTATAATTCGTAAACTAAGTCCTTTTTTGGGATGGTAACTTTATAACCATCAGCTTCTAACGAATCACTTAGCGCCTGCATGCTGCTCTCTTCGCCATGCACCAGATAAACGCCCTTAAGTGTGCCCGCGTCCTGCGATCGGATGTTATTCATCAGATCATCATGATCACCATGTGCACTTAATACATCGGTTTTTTTGATGGTGGCATATACAGCCAGGTCGCGGTCCTTGATGTGCACGATAGGGTCACCGCGTAACAAGCGGTAACCCAACGTGCCTTTTGCGCAGTAGCCGATAAACAAAATAGTGCAGTAGTAATTCTGGATATTGTAAAATAGGTGGTCCTGTATTCGGCCACCCTCCAGCATCCCTGCGCTGGATATGATAATGCAGGGCTCATAATAATTAGACACCTGGCGGCTGTCTTTCAAACTTTCTACATAAGTTAGGTGATCAAAATCAAATTCGTCACCCTGCTTATTGTAAAATTCCTGCGCTTCTTCATTCACCAGGTGGTGGTGTTTTCTAAAAATGCTGGTAGCACGGGCAGCCATCGGGCTATCCACAAAAACCTTAACCGGTGGTAGCTTACCGCTGCTGAAGATCTTGTTTAGCGCAAACACTAATGACTGGGTGCGACCGATACTGAATGCAGGGATGATCAGACGGCCTTGTTCTTTAACGCAAACTTTATCTATGGTTTCAATCAAAGCCTCCTCTACAGATTTGTCACGCGTGTGATTGCGGCCGCCGTAAGTCGCTTCGGAAACAATATAGTCAACAGCAGGGAGCGGCTCGGGATCATTTAAAACCGGGTAATTTTTCCTGCCGATATCACCGGTAAAGGCGATAGATTTTTCGACGCCGTTATCGTTCACTTTTAAAATAGCAGCTGCGGCACCTAACAAGTGCCCTGCCTGGATGAAAGTCAGCTCAATATCGCCGGTAATGCGGAAAGGTTTATTAAAGCCTATAGTTACAAAACGCTCAACCGTATCCATCACATGTTTTTGCAGATATAATGGCTGAGGGCCGCTGCTGCCGTGCTTATGTTTACGACTGTGTCGTTTACCTTTTTGCGCTTTAGACAAAAATATGTTTACCGAATCTATTAGCAATAGTTCTGTCAGGTCAGCAGTGGGCGGGGTACACAAGATCTGGCCATTAAAACCCATTCGCACCAGTGTAGGGAGGTTGCCCGAGTGGTCGATATGTGCATGTGTAAGTATTACTACGTCAATATCCTCCGGCCGAAAGGTAAACTGTTCGTTTAAATGTATATTATGGTCTTTTTCGTAATCCAGCCCGCAGTCTATCAGTATTCGGTATTGCCCTACCTGCAGTAGGTGCATGCTGCCTGTAACCTGCCGGGCAGCGCCATGTATCGTTAGTTTCATCTATATCGCTCACAGGCCGCTTACAAGGGTAAGCTGCCTCATGCAATAATAATGATAAATCCTTAAAAGTTCGGTCCGACAGTGTTCTGTAATTGTAAAATGATGAGTAGAAAAGCCATTTTGACACATGGTACCTTCGTACTAAATCTGCTTTGTTAAAATAATCTTTTAGGCTTAAGCGTTATTTTTGAGAATGAAAATGACTTGTTTGAGGGCTGGGCTTGCTGCATTGTCGATAGTTGTTGCCGGCTGCGGCCTCGTTAGATCGGTAGGTAAGAACCCGGAAGGCGAGGAGCTTTCCCAGCTGGATACATTAGCTAACTATAAAAATGGCGGATTTGAGAATTTGGCTGAGCGTGCCGATTCGACGGTAAAACGTAATAAGTTGCTTTTGTTATTACATAACCGTTCTAAGGTTACCAGGCCTTCCCGCGGGTTGCCCTGGGTTAAAACTAATTTAAAAACGTTAACGGCAGCTGCACCTACCGTGGTATGGTTTGGGCATTCGTCGTTGCTTATAAAAGCCAGGCAGGGTAATATCCTGATCGATCCTGTTTTTAGTAACCATGCAGGCCCCATACCCGGGCTGGTTACAGCATTTAAAGGTACCTCCAATTATCACGCTAAGGACATGCCGCCGATTGATGTACTGATCATCTCGCATGATCATTACGATCACCTGGATTACCGCACCATTAAAAGATTGAAGGACCAGATCAAAATGGCAATTGTACCTAAGGGTGTAGGGGCCGACCTGTTATACTGGGGATTTGATTCTAAAAAGATTATCGAATTGAACTGGAACCAGTCGTTTACGTTACCTGGCGGCCTGCGTATTACTGCTACACCGGCTCAGCACCGCAGCAACCGCACTTATGCTAAATCGAATAAAACCTTGTGGGCGTCTTATGTGATCCAGGCAGGCCAGTACCGGATGTTCTATGGAGGCGATAGCGGTTACGGGCCGCTCTTTAAACAAATAGGCCAGCAATACGGCCCGTTCGACATGGCCTTTTTAGAATGTGGGCAATACAGCACCAATTGGCCCTGGGCTCATTTATGGCTGGAGCAACCTGCCCAGGCAGCTGCAGATTTAAACGCCCGTATGATGCAGCCTATCCACTGGGCTAAATTTGACGCGGCCGATCAAGCCTGGAACGAGCCTATAAAAAAACTGTTGCCTGCCGCAGCAAAATTGGGTATTCCGTTAAATGTGCCTCGCATTGGAGAACCTTACACGCTGGGATATCCTCCTAAAAAGGTAGTTTGGTGGAATTTCGAGTAATTGATAATTAAAATGTAAGTATTAGTTCTGGGCAGTTTCATACTGCAGCTGGCTTAGATAGCGATACAATCCTTCCTCATTTTCCATCAGCTGCTGATGATTACCGGTTTCCAAAACAACACCTTTTTCCAGCACGATAATTTTATCGGCTTCGCGAATAGTAGATAAACGGTGCGCAATGATCATTGATGTACGGCCTTTCATCAGCACTTCCAATGCCTCCTGTACCAGGCGTTCCGATTCAGAGTCGAGCGACGAAGTGGCCTCGTCCAAGATCAGTATCGATGGATTTTTAAGTAAAGCCCGCGCAATGGCGATACGCTGCCTCTGCCCGCCGGATAGCTTAACGCCACGCTCGCCAACTACAGTATCGTAACCCTCGGGGAAGGATGTAATAAACTGGTCGGCATTGGCTTTTTTCGCTGCCGCGATAATCTCATCATCGGTTGCTGTTAGTTTGCCGTAAGCAATATTTTCTTTAATGGTACCGCCAAACAGTAATACATCCTGTGGTACAATGGCCACTTGGTTGCGAATATCGGTCAACGCAAATTCGCCTGCATCCCTGCCATCAAATTGAATGGTACCGCTTTGTGGATGATAAAACTGCAATATTAACGCCGCCATGGTTGATTTTCCAGACCCGCTTGGCCCAACAATAGCAATACGCTGCCCTGCATCGGCACTAAATGATACGTCCTTTAATACCGTTAGTTCTGAACGTGAGGGATAAGCAAACACCACATTATTAAATGACAGGTTGCCCTGTATTTTTTGTCTGATCTCATTTTGGCTGGCATCGATAGAAACGTCTTCTCCGGTTTCGTCCAATATCTCCAGCACACGTTCGCTTGCACCTACGGCTTTTTGCATATTGGCGTACAACTCAGGGAAACTGCCCATGGCCGCCCCTACAAATATCGAGTACAAAATAAATGTTGTAAGGCTACCAACTGAAAGCTCGTGATGGCTTACCAGTACCGATCCGTACCAAATGACCCCTACTATAGCGCCAAACAAACAGAACACAATAAAGGACGCAAAAATGCCACGGAACACCGCGCCTTTAACAGCGATTTTCACTACCTCGCGCAGGTTTTTATTATAACGGGCAGCCTCGTATGCCTCGTTTACAAAGGCCTTAACGTTAGCTATGCCTTGTAGTGTTTCTTCAATAATGGTATTCGATTCCGCCAGCTTATCCTGTGCCTGGCGCGATAAATTACGTATGAATTTACCGAACACTACCGCTACTACGATCAGTACCGGCAGCATCAGCAGCAAAGCCAACGTCAATTTAAAAGATACTATGGTTAATAGCGTGATGCCGCCCACCAATAGCACCATCTGCCTGATCATCTCGGCAAAGGTGGTTGTCATCGTATCCTGAATCTGTGAAAGATCTGCCGAGATACGGCTGTTCAATTCACCCACCCGGCGGTTGGCAAAGAAGTTCATAGGCAGCGTAACCAGGCGGAAGTAAGTATCCCTCCGAATATCTGCAAGCGCTTTTTCTGACACCTGCACAAACCATACTACCCTGAAAAACGAAATAATTGCCTGAACAAATAGTACTGCAAAGGCCAGGGTGCCTATTGCGTTTATTGTAGGGGGCAGGAACTTGTATTTCTGTTTGCCTTGTGCAGCATCGATCAATGCACCTAAAAATGATGGGAACGCCAGCCCGGTTAAGCTGGATAGGAAAAGAAATATGATGGCAGCAATAAATTTGCCCCGGTGCGGTCTTAAGTACGAAATGAGTTTAGCAATTCGCCGTAAACTATCCAGGTTTATTTTTGCTTTTGGTAATTCTGCCTCTGCTTTACTGCCGCTATTCAGCCGTCCTCGTGCCATGTATAGATTGGGGGTTATTAAGAATGCAAAACTACAGGTTTAAATGTTGTGTTTAGTGAATGCGCAGGTAAATTTGACGTGACGGTGAGGGGATAGCCGTCAAGCTCACTCAAGAGGTTTGACAAGTGGCCGTCAACCGAGTTAAGTAAAGATTTTATGCCGATAGCCAATTGATGATTAGCGAACCTTTTAGTCTTGAATGTTTAATTATAATAAAACCGATTATCATGCTTGATTAAATAAATGAGTGTAGTTAAATTGGATTAACATAATCACTAAAGACGATGAAGATCAAATCAATATCAAAACGTGCGGGGATGCTGTTATCCGCTGGCCTTATTGTAATCGTATTCGCTCAGGTACTTACAAGATATGTTTTATTACCCGATTTTGTAAGAGGGGCAATGATGGGAGTGGGGATAGGCTTGCAGATAATCGCGCTGATCAAATTAAAGCAGGATAGAGAAAACGAATCGTCTACTGAAAATCAATAATCACACTATCGCCTAAATTCAACCCCAAAAGGCCGCTGGCGTTGCCTTTGTTAATAGCTATTTCAAGATGATCGCTGATGCCGAAAAGGCACAATTTTTCTCCTTCGGGAACTTCGTTATAATGCCAGCTTAGCTGGCTTATGGTCTCGTTACGTTTAAAGTACAGGATAAACCGGCGACCCTGCTGCACACGGTTAAAAAACTCTTTGGTGACATTGGTGATCACATTCTGGAAAGAGTCGATATAGATCACGGCACCTTTGATCAGGTTCTTCTCAATAACCGGCTGCAGCGTCATTTTATTTTCAACACTGGTTACCGGCAAACCTATCTCTGCAAGGGTACCGCCATCGGCTAAATGACAAGCAGCTTTCACAAAAATATCTGCCAGCGGGAAGTGTAAAAACTTCAGGTCCTGCATGATATTAATTTCCACAATTTCATCCGGCTCCTGCTCAAACATCAGTGAAAAGATGCCGTTATCGGCTCCAACAAAAAAGTGGTTTTTATAGCGGATAGCCAGGTAACGGGTGTAGGTATTGTACACAGTATCAATGCCTATCAGGTGCACCGTATCATCCGGAAAATAATAAAAGCTGTTCTTTAAAATGAAGGCGGCCTGCTGCACATTAAAGGGTGCAACATAGTTAGTAATATCAACAATATTTACTGTTGGCAGCAATTTATAAATACTACCTTTAAGGGCAGCCTGATAAATATCTTTATCGCCCAGGTCAGTAGTTAATGTTATAATTGCCATTAATTTTATAATATTTATTGCTAATCTTGTAAAGCATTTAAAGGTGCAAATATTCAATTTTTAATTCATAAAAATTCGTAACCGATAAAAATCAATTACTATTGAACGAGCTAAAGTTATCAATTGACCAGGTAAACCCAGCCGTGTTATGGGGCCCCAACAACGATCATTTCGAGATCATAAAAAAGCAATATCCTAAGCTTAAAATAGTTGCGCGCGGCAGTGAGGTTAAAGTGATGGGCGATGAGCAGGAGTTGAATCTTTTCCAGGCGAAATTTGATAGCCTTGTTGCACATATCGATAAATACGAAAGCCTTAACGTTAACGACGTAGAACGCATTTTAGGCGCTAAGCCATCGGCCAAACCGGCAACAGGTGAAGCTACTAAAGAAGATAAATTTGCCAACGGCGAAGTACTTGTATTTGGACCGAACGGAATTATGGTACGGGCACGTACGCCTAACCAGCACCGCATGGTGGATAGCCTGTCGAAAAATGACATCCTGTTTGCAATCGGGCCGGCCGGTACCGGTAAAACTTACACCGCAGTAGCGCTTGCGGTAAGGGCGTTAAAGAACAAAGAGATTAAACGTATTATCTTAACCCGCCCGGCCGTAGAAGCAGGGGAGAACCTGGGTTTTTTACCGGGCGACCTGAAAGAAAAGATCGACCCGTATCTGCGCCCGTTGTACGATGCGCTGGATGATATGATCCCGGCCGAAAAGCTGAAGCTATACCTGGAGAACCGTACCATCGAGATTGCACCGCTAGCATTTATGCGCGGCCGTACACTGGATAACTGTTTTGTGATATTGGACGAGGCGCAAAATGCCACCGATATGCAGTTGAAGATGTTTTTAACCCGTATGGGGCCATCTGCAAAGTTCATTGTTACCGGTGATGTA
>NZ_CAXVWK010000113.1:0-68820 GCF_964263795.1 Mucilaginibacter sp. | reverse complement strand
AGTAGGCAGCGCGATTGGCGCTAACCCGGTTGCCTTTTTGATCCCTTGCCATAGAGTGATCAAGTCAACCGGAGAATTTGGGCAGTATCACTGGGGCAGCAACCGTAAAACCGCCATAATAGGCTGGGAAGCCGCACAAATGGAGATTTTAAAAGCCGTATAAGATGGGATTGCAACAAAATGTAGCACAGGCAGATTGGATAGGGGTAGCCGAAAGCATGAACGCCAACGGCTATGCTCTTATTCCTAACCTTGTTAACGACTCTACATGCGACGAGTCGATCACCGGGTACACTGAATCGGGATTATACCGTAAAACCATTACAATGGAGCACCATGGTTATGGCAAAGGCGAATACAAATATTTCAGTTATTCTTTACCCGCAGTAGTTCAGCAACTGCGAGAATCGATCTACCCGTTTATTGCCCCTGTTGCCAATCATTGGATGCAGACCCTGGCTATCGACAGGCAGTATCCTTTAACGCTAAATGAACTGACAGAACTTTGCCGCACCAACGGACAGTTGCGACCTACGCCATTGATTTTAAAATATGAAACCGGCGGCTATAACGCCTTACACCAGGACCTGTATGGCGACATCTTTTTCCCGATGCAACTGGTAGTGTTCTTGAATGAACCCGGGCAGGATTACCGCGGTGGCGAATTTGTACTGGTTGAACAGCGCCCGCGGATGCAATCAAGGGCAATAGTGCTTACCCCGCGTAAGGGGGATGTGTTGCTGTTTACTACTAATTACAGGCCGGTACAGGGCAGCCGGGGCCACTACCGCGTTAACATGAAACACGGGGTAAGCCAAATTACACAGGGCGAAAGGTATACCCTCGGCATAATTTTTCATGATGCTAAATGATAGCGCATAACAGCTTGTCGGGCTCGCCTTATCTGCGCAGCAAGGAATTGAAAATTTTGATCGATCAGTATAAAATTACATTTGCCGGTAACAGAAAGTTAAAGATCTACGGCATGCTTAATTGCTCATCCGGCAAGCGGATGAAGCCGCTTAACCGGGTGTTTTTTAAAAGCGAGCGCGAGGCGATAACAATGGGCTACCGTCCCTGCGGGCAATGTATGCGTAAGCAGTATCAAAAATGGAAGTCGCTAAACTAAGACTGGCCTGCGTGGTCAAACAGGCATATTTAATAAAATACTTTAACCGTTAAACAAGTAAAAACCGATATTAGCTTAACAAGATTTGCTATGCTTAAAAAGATCATTCTGGTGCTGGTAATTGCGTTCGCGGCCATTAACGCAACCGCCCAAACTGCCGACGAGGTATATAACGCTTACCTGGATTTCAATCTGGCGAAGGCCGAAGGCCGCAATGCTGCGGCCCTGGAGTTGGGTGAAGCGCTAATGCCAAACGCCGGTCAACTCACAGATAAAGCACGCATTAGTTTCTATTACTCGCTGGGCAACCTGTATGAAGATGATTCACAATCTATAAAAGCGCAGCCATTATATGAAAAGGTGGTGGCCGCAGTGCCCGACTATTACGTTGCTCAGCGCGCCCTGGGTTATTTATATGGCAAAAAGGTTGATGAGCTTTCGAAAAAACTGAATGCCAGCACCGGTGCAGATTATAACCGGTTATTTGGCCAATATGTTGCTCAGGTAAATAAAATGCTCCCACATTTAGAGAAAGCACAAGCTTGCGACCCTACACCAGAAACGTTGGCCCTTATTAAAGGCTACTACAAATTTATAAAAGACGATAACGGTTTAAAAACGCTTAACACGCGCCTGGCAGGCATGTCGAAAACCTGCTTAGACCTGCTGACTGACAAATAAATTAAAACTCCAGCGCTTTACCCTGTTGAGGATAGATCAAATTCAATCCCAAAGTATTTTCCTGTTTCAATTGCATTTTGATCTTAAAAATGCTGGTAGCAGGCGGCTTTAAGTGAGTTACAACTATATTGAGCCCCTTCAAAGATCCCGCAAGGCTGTTCAATACACCTAGCTCCTTCATCAGCCATTTTGGGGTTAGGTGCCCAAACAAGGTCTTGTCCGGCTGCTCATTAGGGAAAGATACCTCTATCATAATTGCCTTAAGCTTTTTAGATTTAATGAGTGGCGAAATGGCTTCCCAAAGGTGCAGCATGTTTTTGCTGTTCTCTATCTCGTCCGGGCCAACATCGCCTAAGTACAAAATGTAGCTGTCTCCGCTACGCAGCAAAAAGGCGGTGCTGGTTAAATTGGAGTGGCTAAGAGGAAACACCTGCACATTTAATTCGGTATTATCGATAGCCGTTTCGCTGCCGGGTTCCAGTGGCTTGTAATGATATTTTTTAAGTCGCGGGGCGTCACCGTCGTCGGCAAAATTTGCCCAGCTTTGCCAGCTAAAATAATGATCTTTAATGGTAGTTAAGGTGCTTTTTAAGCCGTAAATATTTTTAGTGCTGTCATCTGGAGAATTGATGATGAGGCCGGATAAGTGATCCAGGTGCGCATGTGAAATAAAATATCCCTTGATATATTTCTTAAGTACCTGCTCTGCATGTATGTTAAAAGTTTTTGCAGCTACCGCTTTCACCAGCCCGGCGTGCAATGTCCCTGCATCCATACAAACGTAATTATTTGAACCGGATGGCGCTATCATATACGCCGACAGGTTACTTTCATCGATACCACCCAAAACGCCCAAAGGCACCACACGAAAGGCGGGCGGTTGCTTTACTTGTGCCATTGCAATGGCCGGCAGTGCAATCAGCAGGAATAAAACGCTACGGAAATATTGCATATCTGTAAATTATACTCCCCAAAAATACTAATCCGTTTTACCAGGAAACATATATACCGGAATTTATTTGAAAAGCTTTTAATTTGCAGTTGTTATGAAAGTTAGCCAGATAGCTGCGAAGGCCATAGTTCGTGTTTTTTTTGTTTTACTGCTAATGGCGCTTATCCCGTTTGTAAAAGGCGACGATACACACCTGTCGCACCTTTACCTGATGCCTAAAAACATGTGGACGCTGGCTTTCCCGATTTTACTGATCATTGGCTTTGTTGCGCTGCTTGTTATATGCTCACTAAAAAAATATCAAAAAGCAGACCTCAATTGGCTGTTAGTGCTCAATACCTTTATATTAATGGCTTACGCAGCAACGCTATATTTCCGCATTTATCAGCTAACCCGATAAAGCGCTATTCAGTCTTCATTTTTTTCTGTGCCGATTCCTTATACTCGTAGTCGCCGCCAAGCAGGTAACCCCATGGCTTCAGCGACTCTACCCTGTCGAAAATGATCTTGAAAATTGCGATGATCGGGATGGAAAGGAACATGCCGGATAATCCCCAGATCATTTCACCTAATATTATTCCGATAAACGTGATCAGCGCATTTAGCCTGACTTTTGACCCTACAATAGCAGGTAAAAGGAAATTAGCATCTATTGCGTGAATAACTATCACACTTACAGCCACTATACCGGTTTCGGCCAGTGTGCCCGTTGCAAAAGTAATGAGCGTGCTGAGCAACAAAGCCGTAAAAATACCCAGGTAAGGGATTATGTTAAATAAACCTACAATTATGCCCAGCAGAGCTGCATATTTGATGCCGATGATAAAAAACGCAGCTATGGCAACCCCGGCCACTATTATCATTTCGATAAGCAGGCCAAAGATATACTGGCGAAGGATCTTTTGGATGTTCTCAACAATATCCAGCACCACGTGCGAGCTATCGTCCTCAAAAACCCTTAGTACAAACCTGAGTAACAAACGGCGGTAAAAAAGTATAAAGAAGGTAAAGATGAGGATGAAAATATAAAATAATAGCAGTGAAGAGATTGCCCCGAAGGTTGTGCCCAAAACTGCAGTGCCCGATGCCATGATCTTTTTACCCGTATCATGCACGTAAACCATTTGCTTACTTGCAGTGATATGGAATGCACCCTGCACCCACTGCTGCAGGTTGGTTAATGATTGCTCCACCTGGCTTTTCAGCATTGGCCAGTCGTTAGCCAGGTTAGAGATCTGTGCGCCTACCAGGTAAAGAATACCGCCCACAAAGCCAACCAGTAATAAAATTGAAAGGAATGACGATGCGCTGCGCGGCAACTTTAATTTCTTTTCAAAAAAATCTGAAACAGGCAATAGCAAAACCGCGAACAGGAAGCCGAAGATCAGCGGATCTAAAATTTCTTTAGCCAGCAGCACCAGGTAACCCATGGCGCAAAAAGCAATCAGGACAAGTGCCAAGCGTTCGTAAAAGGGTGCGTTAAGTTTTGTTAGCGGCATATAGTGGGGTATTAAATGTAGTTGCTGAACATACAACAATTTTATATGTTTTATATCCTGTTAAATTAGCCGCATAGTTTACAACCTGTCGCTAATCCGGCTTATTATTTCACTAATATACTTATCCATAACCAACGCAGGTTGCTTACTAAACTTTTTAAGGGCGCGGTTGGCCAGTATCACATTAAAAGATATAGCCTGATGGCCCAGTAACTTTGCAAGGCTGTAAATACCGGCGGTTTCCATTTCCAGGTTGGTAATTCGCTGCCCAGCAAAGCGAAATTTGGTAATGATCTCCATCAAGTTTGGTATGGCAGCCTTGGCCCTCACCTGCCTGCCCTGTGGGGTGTAAAACCCCGGCGATGTTATAGTAATGCCTTGTTGTATCCCTTCTGCAAGTTTATTGATCAATAACGGGCCAGCGCTGGCGATATAAGAAGCAATTTTATTGTGTGGGTCAAAGCTGGCTATGAACGCGTCAACCATGTTCCTTTGATCGGCGTTGTATTCTTTTTCGTAGAAACTGCCAAGCGCGTCTAAACCAAATGCCGCCGAAGAAGCGAGCAGGCTATCGACAGCGATATCGGCGTGAATAGCCCCTGATGTGCCGATGCGGATAATATTGAGCTGCCGGAGCTGATCTTTAGGCAAACGGCTGGCAAAGTCAACGTTAACCAGCGCATCCAGTTCGTTCAGTACAATGTCAATATTATCCGTACCTATCCCGGTTGAAATAACGGTGATGCGCTTATTGCCTACACGCCCGGTATGGGTGATAAACTCCCGCTTGCCCTTTTTTAGTTCGATACTATCGAAATATTTGCTCACTTCGCCTACCCTGTCCATATCCCCAACGGTAATTATGGTGTCTGCAATATCGCCGGGCAGCAGGTTTAAATGATAAACACTGCCATCTTCGTTCAAGATCAGGTCGGTCTCTGAGATAGGTTCCATCGTATAAAGAACCTTATAATCTTTTACGTAGCAAAAATATTTTTCTACTTTTGGTTATCCGATAATTAAAATTTACCCCGGTGATAGTATAAGCGGCCTGTTAGCAAATATCTTTTGTTTCTTCATTTCTTATCCTGGTAAGAACACAGGCCTTGTGTTTATTAACGCTTAGAACTTATATATTAAATTTTATTTATGCTTAACGGACCAAATCCAGATGCGCTTTATCCTATGGAGCGGCACCACAATCTTGTTTTTTTAAAAAATCAAATCACCAATCCTAATATCATAGTAGGCAACTATACCTATTACGCTGATTTTGACGATGCGAAAAATTTTGAACGTAACGTTTTCTATCACTTTGACTTTATCGGCGATAAGCTGATCATCGGTAACTTTTGCGCCATTGCATCGGGTGTAAAGTTTATCATGAACGGTGCCAATCATGAAACCATGCCTATCTCAACCTTCCCCTTTGCGGTGTTTCAAAATGGCTGGGAAAAGATCATTGACCAGGACAACCTTATTGGCAAATTCCCTAATAAGGGTGATACGGTTATTGGAAACGATGTTTGGATAGGCTTTGAAGTAATTATCATGCCCGGTGTAAAGATCGGCAACGGCGCTGTTATAGCGGCAAAATCGGTAGTTACTAAAGATGTGCCCGACTATGCAATAGTTGGCGGCAACCCTGCCAGATTGATCCGAACCCGATATGATGATGAACAAATTATCCGCCTTAACGAAATTGCCTGGTGGGACTGGGATGCCGAAAAAATTACCAAAAACCTGCTGCTGATCAATTCAAACGATATCGATGCGCTGGAAAAGGTGAATTGATTTCATGCAAGACACTTAAGGGGAAAGCTTTACTTTGGCAGTCATTTTGCTTTGCTTACAGGTAAACTTAAAAAATACTACTATGGCAAAGTATTCAGAAAAAGCAAGTGACAAGGTTGAGGAAACTATGCACGAAATGAAAGAAGGCAAGTTAAAAAGTGGCAGCGGTAAAAAGGTGACCAGCAAAAAACAAGCTGTTGCCATTGGCTTGTCTGAAGCCCGTAAAGAGGGCGCTCAAGTGCCGAAAAAGAAAGATTAATTGTTGCTGATACAATATCACAAGGAGGGTTAGGCTCTCCTTGTTTACGAAAGCCAAAACCATACGTTCCGGTGACGTTCTAAGCCTTATTAACGACGAATGAATTGTCTTTAGCTTTTACCCGATCCTTAGTGATTCATGGTAAACGCATCCATTATCTTCATCAGCACTACGGCCTCGTCGATAGTACAGGGGTTTGGCCCCTCGCCTTTAAAATACGATACTATTTTTGCGATCATAGGTTGTTGAATATGATCCGGGTGGGTAAATTGTTTAATGTCTTCAGTGTCCCCGTTTTTTAAAGCAACCCATGTGCCGAAGAACGGGAACGTGATCTTACCTTTTGTACCTACTATCTCGCATGTATCAACGGTTTCACTTTCTGCAGTATTAAAACACCAGGAGCCGTTCACAACTACCTTGTTCCTGAAAATGATCTGCCCGCATACGTGGTCGTCCGCCGCGCTAAAATTTCCCTGGTTTAAACTGTGGCCATTGTAAAGCTCAGGTTGTCCAAAATAAAACAGCATCAAATCTAACTGGTGGGGTGCCAGGTCATGGAAATAGCCACCGCCGGATACCGCAGGATCCAACCGCCAGTTAGTACCCGGGTAGGTCGGCACCTTCGGTTCCCTATCCTGCCACATGCGGATCTGTACCGTTCGTACTTCGCCAATGGCACCTTTATCCAACAGGTCTTTTACGTATAAAAACATAGGCAACGCCCGGCGGTAGTGTGCCACCACCAATCTGGCGCCGCTTTGTGCTACCGCATCAGCCATTGCTTCAGCTTCCTGTGCGTTGCGGGTTACAGGTTTTTCTACATAAACATTCAACCCTTTGGCTATCGCCGCCAGCGCATAGTCCAGGTGATTGGCCGGCGGGGTAGCAATGGAAACAGAATTTACTTCCGGGTCGTCCATCAATTCATTGGCATCGGTATACCATTTGGCAACATGATGGCGGTTGGCATAATCTGCAGCTTTTGCAGCATCGCGGCGCATCACGGCAACCAGGCTACTGTCTTCGATTTTATTATACGCCTGGCCGCTTTTTTTCTCAGTAACGTTACCGCAGCCTATAATACCCCATTTGATTGTTGTCATTGCTATTTCCTTAACCGATCATCACCAGCAGATCTTCATCGCTGATGATAGGAATGTTCAATTTATTTGCTTTCTCCAGCTTTGCCGGGCCCATGTTATCGCCGGCAACAAGGTAATTGAGTTTGGCAGATATACTGCTCAAAATCTTGCCCCCGTTAGCTTCTATCAAATCCTTCAGTTCATCACGCGAGTATTTTTCAAACACGCCGGAGATAATGAAACTTTGCCCGCTCAACTTATCACTTGCAAGGGTTACTTCTTTTTCTTCGGCAACAAACTGCAGGCCACTGGCTTTTAATTTTTCAATCTCCGCGCTGTGGCTTTCGTCGGCAAAATATTCGGTAATGCTTTGAGCAATGCGCCCGCCAATTTCTTCGGCCGCTGTCAGTTCCTCGGCTGTAGCAGCCATAAGGTTATCAATGTTCTTAAAATGCGCCGCCAATTTGCGGGCAACCGTTTCGCCTACGTAACGGATCCCCAAACCAAACAATACTTTTTCAAACGGCTGCTCCTTTGATTTTTCGATACCATCCAGCATGTTGTTGATCGATTTCTCGCCAAAACGCCCAAGCTTTTTCAATTCATCTGCACGGTCTATCAGCCGGTAAATATCACTGATGTGCTTAATAAAATCCTGGCGGTACAGCGTTTCTATGGTTTCATCGCCAAGGCCATCAATGTTCATCGCCTTACGGCCAATGTAATGCTGCATTTTGCCTACAATTTGCGGTGGGCAGCCCTCATCATTCGGGCAATACCATGCGGCTTCGCCTTCGTTCCGCAGCAGTTCGGTATTACAGGCCGGGCAGTGGGTAACATACTTAACAGGCAGCGCACCCGGCTGCCGCTTATCCAGGTTTACGCTGATGATCTTCGGGATGATCTCGCCGCCTTTTTCCACAAAAACGGTATCATGCTCATGCAGTTTAAGGCGCTCGGTAATTTCATCGGCGTTATGCAGCGTTGCGCGTTTTACCGTTGTGCCGGCAAGCAAAACAGGTTTTAAATTAGCAACCGGGGTAACGGCACCAGTACGGCCCACCTGGTAAGTAACGGCAAGCAGTTCGGTCTCTACCCTTTCGGCTTTAAATTTATAGGATATGGCCCAGCGCGGCGATTTTGCCGTAAAGCCCAGCTCCTGTTGCTGCGAATAGTTATTTACCTTGATAACAATACCGTCGATATCATAACTCAGCTGGTGGCGCTCCGTATCCCAATGATTAATAAAATCAAGCACGCCGGCAATATCGCTGCACAAACGGCTATGGTTATCCACATGAAAGCCCCAGCTCTTAACAGCTTCCAGGCTTTCCCAATGGGTTTTAAACAGTGTTTTTTCGGTGTATAAGCCGTATAGGAAACAATCCAGCGGGCGGCGTGCCACTTCGGCGGAATCCTGAAGTTTCATGGTGCCCGATGCAAAGTTACGGGGATTAGCATAAGGCACTTCGCCGTTATCTACACGCTCTTTGTTTAAACGTTCAAAAGCTTTTAGGTGCATAAATACCTCACCCCTAATCTCGAACAGTTCGGGATAGTTACCCGCTGCCAGCTTTTTAGGGATGCTGTGAATGGTACGCACATTAGTGGTCACTTCGTCGCCCTGGGTGCCATCGCCCCGGGTAACGGCACGCGCAAGTTTCCCACCCTCATAGGTAAGGCTCATTGATAAGCCGTCGAATTTAAGTTCGCATACATATTCAAAGGTATCGCCTATAGCTTTGCGCACGCGTGCATCAAATTCAATTAGTTCCTGCTCATTGTACGTATTACCTAACGACAGCATCGGCCAGCGGTGCTTTACGGTTACAAATTCTTTGGTGATATCCCCGCCCACTACCTGCGTTGGCGATTCAGGATCTGCAAATTCCGGGTACTGCTTCTCCAGTTTGGCCAACTGCTCCAGTTTTTGATCAAAGTCATAGTCGGATATGGTAGGCATAGCCAATACATAATAATTGTAGGTATGCTCTCTTAATTCGGCAGTAAGGGCCGCTATTTTTTCTTTAGCTCCGGTAGGCGACATGATAACGAAGATAGATTTTTTTGCTTGATTGACTATCGAATAATGAATTTTGAACCGAACTACTTAATGATCTAAATTTGATGTCCTATGTTTCGTAATTTTCATAATTACTTGACTACCTCCATTACAGCTACTACCGGGTAATGATCTGACGGGGTGCGGCCATGGTAGGTATTAGTAAGTACGCCATAGCGCAGCACCTTAAACTCCCTGGTCACAAAAATGTGGTCGATGCGTTTATCACCGGCAGTATTGGCATCAAAGCTGTTGAAAGTATTACTTGGCGCCAGCTTCACCGGCGATAACACATAAGTATCTTTCAATATGCCCGAATTATTGATCACCGCGTA
Organism: Mucilaginibacter sp.; assembly: GCF_964263795.1. Classification (GTDB taxonomy): domain Bacteria; phylum Bacteroidota; class Bacteroidia; order Sphingobacteriales; family Sphingobacteriaceae; genus Mucilaginibacter. The sequence goes on along the minus strand of NZ_CAXVWK010000113.1, from coordinate 59,024 downwards.
ACTGTCTGATGTTTGATCGACGTTGAAATCACCCGTAAGGATGGTTGGCATTTTACCGGCCATTTGCCGGATTTTTTCCAGCACCAGCTTCGCGCTTTCGCGGCGGGCCACAACGCCGATATGATCCATGTGGAGGTTAAAAAGTAAAACGTAAAACTTGTTTTTAGTTCTTTGAATTGCACCCAGGTACAAATGCGCGGCAGTGCGGCATCCCAGCCTTTATTAGGTTTATCTGTAACAGTCGACATCCAGAAATTGCCTGATTTCAGCACACTGAATTTAGCCGCCTTGTAAAAGATAGCTGAGTGCTCACCGGCATGCTGCCCGTCATCGCGGCCTGCACCAAACCACTTGTAACCAGGCAGGCTATCGGTTAGTTCATTCAATTGATGAAACTTTGCTTCCTGCGTACCAAAGATATCAAGGTCCTGAAATAAAACCAGTTTGGCTATATGCGGCAAGCGCTGCCCCCAGCCGTTACCCGCGGTAGAATCGCCTTTGTTAGCATACCGCAGGTTGTAAGTGCCAATGTTGAGCTGTTGCGCCCGGGTTAAATTTGCGGTTGCTGTTAAGAGTAATAAAATGATGAATTTTTTCATGATATTATAATTATGTCATTTAGAATGATAAGGATAAACTTCTACGGGCAATGTGCAGACTTTACCAGACGCAGAATATTTCTCCTCGAAATGATAATGTGTTTTTAAATTTCCCCTTCGCGTTTGCGCAAAAACCATTCAGTACTGAGCAATAAAAGGATCAGTACAAAAATCCACTTGAGGTCGATGATGTCACTGTATTTTTTATCTTCATAAACAACGGTTTTGATGTTTTCGTTTTTACGGATCAGATCGGCTAGTTGGCCCACCTGCGATGGTAGCAGCATTTTACCGCCCGATTGTACAGCTATCGTTCTCAGCATTTTATGATTGGCTGTGCTTTGACGGGTTTCCAGATCCAGTTGCTTTACCGTAAACTGACCGCCGGCCTTAAAATTTTGCTTGCCGTTTTTGGTAACGGCCTGGTAAGTGTAATCGCCAACCGGCAAAGCCCCGGCATTTAACTGATAGCTTTGGCCGGTGCGGCTAAATAAAAAGCTATAGTTTTTCCCTGTACTGCTTTTAATGCTGATGCTGACATCGGGTATATTGATCAGTTCAAGCGCATCATTATATAGCTCGGCATTCAGCAGGATGCTTTCGCCTTCATCAAACACGTTTTTAGCAGAGTACACTCTAAAGCATTGCCGGTTAGCATTAGCCGTTAGGTACTGCACCGCCTGGCTAAACAACTCGTCGATAGCATTGTGGTTGCCAAACTGCCGGTATTCGGCCAGTTGCCATCGCCACAAACCTTCGCCTGTCAGCACCGCTTCACGGCGGCCGCCAATTTCATTGAATGCCAAGAGCGGGTAGTTGGTTGCTAAGTTGCCTATCTTTTGTTTAAGTAATACTGCCGCAGATGAAGCTGCTTCGTAACTACCAAAAGGCGATAACAGCGGCGGCAATTTGCTTAGTTTAGTCTGCGTAGAGTCGGATAAGGTAAAGGCCGAAAAGGTGCTTACCGGCTGCGCAAAGGTTTCCTGCACTTCCTGCCGGCCGGCCGATAACTTTATTGTTTTTTGATAGGTATTCAATCCCTGAATCTCGGCCTGCGCACCGGTTATAAACCACAGCGGCATTTTACTGCCAAGCACCTGCTGCAGCTTAGCATAACTTCCGGCACCGGGCTGATAAAGTATTGCCATGCTATAATCGCTGATCGATAGTGAGCTCATATCGGCGAGGAGGCTGGGCTTTACCTCAAAGTTGCGGTTGGTTTCGATAGCGTTTTTGATAACGCTGACATCAGGATGCGGTGTATCATACAGAAGCAGCACTTTCTGCCGCGCATCAAGCACCTCTATGTAAATAGTTTCGATATTGTTCTGTACAGAAATTTCATTTGCAACAGGCGCCAGCTTGAACGTAAATTTGCGGATACCTTTTCTATCAGCGTTCAGTTTTAGCGGCAACACCTTTTTAAAAGCTGCGGATGTGATATTGATGTTCTGAGCGGCTACCTGGCGGCCATCTTCTGTCACGGTTAAGCGCATGGTTTCGCCCTGGCTTTGGTAAGCCTCTGCGAGTAATTCTACTTCAAAATCATTCCCTAAAAAAACTGTTTTGTTATAGTTGACATTGCCGATCAGTAAATCCCGGCGGGGTACCGTATCCCCCTGGGCAACAGTATAAATATTGGTTTTGATGTTGCGCGCTTCGTATTGCGGGTCGCTTCCCAGGTTAGATAAGCCATCGGTGGCAAGCACCAGCGCACCGATATTGCGGTTCACAAACCGCTCGTTCAGTTGATGAAGAGCGTTATAAATATTGGTTTGTTTGCCCTTGAAATTTCCTGTTAATCCATCGTGAAGACCACTATCAAACGTAAACTCATGCACCTCATAATCATTTCCCAATTGTGCTTTAAGTCTTGCTAATCCGTCAACGGATGTACCGATATCCCCTGACTTTGAAAACAGCTTAATAGATTCCGAATTATCCTGCGCAATCAGTATCACCGGCTTTTGTGGCTGATAGCTTACTGTACGGATTAAAGGCGACATTAAAAGTAAGGCTAAGATGGATACTACTGCTGCCCTGAAAGAAAACAAAATGTATCGCGGCCGTTTAGCTAATTGCACTGGTTGCCGGTACATCAGCCATGCGTAAAGCAAGCCCAATAACAGGCAGGCAGGTATCCACCATATTGAAGCTGATCCCCAGGTGACGGACATTTAGTTGAGGGTGATGAGTTTTGAGTAACGCTTGATGCTCATAAGAACCATACCTGCAAAATGCGAAATTATTGTGATAAGGGCTATTTTAATTTGATACGGATTGGGCCTTTGATGTGGTTGATATCAACCGGTTCACCCTTTTGAGTAATCACTACTTTGCCGGCATGTTGCAACCCAATGGCGGCATCCCTTACCTCCTGCATATGCTTGCGCCAGTCGGCTGGGAATAAAGCCCGGGCAATTTCACTCGGGCAGGTTGATTTATCAGGTCCGCGGTCAGTAGCTACATCGATAATAGTTTGGGAAATGGACAGCTTGTTTGCCATTCATTTACAACAAAGGAGGCAAGCTAATGCTTGCCTCCTTTGTTAATATAATTTTTAATACTATTTCTTTCCTACAACATTCCACCATCTACAGGGATCACCTGCCCGGTAATGTAAGTTGCCATATCTGATGCCAGGAACACACAGGCATTTGCCACGTCTTCGGTTTCGCCGGCACGTTTCAACGGGATAGCCGCAGCCCAGCCTTCAACCACTTTAGGGTCTAAAACTTCGGTCATTTCGGTACGGATAAAACCCGGTGCCACCACGTTGGTACGAATATTACGTGAGCCTAATTCCTTCGCTATCGATTTTGAGAAGCCAATAATACCTGATTTTGAAGCCGCGTAATTGGCCTGGCCGGCATTGCCCTGCACACCAACTACCGAGCTCATGTTAATAAATACCCCTTTACGGTTTTTCATCATGATCTTGGATGCTGCCTTGGTTACATTGAAAATAGATTTCAGGTTAACGTTCAGCACTTCATCCCATTGCTCTTCGGTCATCCGCATCAGTAAACCATCTTTGGTAATACCTGCATTGTTAACAACGATATCTAACGTACCAAAATCTGCTACAATGTCTGTGATCAGTTTTTCAGCCTCATCAAATTTGGATGCATCGCTGCGGTAACCTTTTACCTGCGTACCAAAACTTTGCAATTCGTTTTCAAGTGCCTCGCCTTTTTCAACAGACGACAGATAGGTGAACGCCACATTAGCGCCGTGCTCGGCAAATTTCTCGGCTATTTTACGGCCGATGCCTTTTGATGCACCGGTGATCAGTGCGGTTTTACCTTCAAGTAATTTCATAATTTAGTGTGCTATGCAAAGATGCGAAGATAGAAATTTAGTCGGAAAGTTTAAAAAGGCGGAAAGCCCGTAAGACAGCACACCACACCGCAAATATTTAAAACGCTTATCCCTATTTGGTGTTAGGTTAATACAAATCAGCCCATATGATAACCGCCAAGATCATCCGCCACCGCCATAAGTACCATCACTACATGAACGACGACCTTAAAGAGGTACCGAGGAGACTTTTTTCAAGATCGTTTTTTCTGACCCTGCTGAAATGGATCTGTTTCAAGCATGGATTGTAAAACATGATGGCGAGTATAATTACAACAAGGAGTTAAGCAAACAGGAAGGAAAGTTCCCAAAGGTGCCGATGTTTCATGATGAAATCTGCTGGTGCGATATCATGACCTATTACCTGCTGCATGTTGCCGGCTTTAGTTTTCATTCGGTAATTGAGCCTTACAAAGGCGAAGTATATTTAAAAGATGCGGTTGCTAAAGCAAAAGATGAGGTGGTAAGTGAAGACAACGATTATGCAGGTAATCCGTCCTAACCTTAATTTGAGGATTGCTGTCGGTCATTCGCAATGATGCCGGAGGCACACAGGTTTGTATTAATACTTAAGTGCCAGCGGACCATCCTTAATTACCAGTACCGATAAGCCGGGTTTGGCACCGGGTGTTAGCTGTGCTATGAATTTACCGCGAATCAGTATATCTACTTCGATGATGCCGTCGCTGGTTTCTATCCATTCGCAGCGCACATCATCTTCAGATCTGATTGGCAAGGTTGCAGCATCTGTAGCCAGATATTCAACAGGGATTTACAAAAGGTTTGTCCGCTTCATTCCAAAAGCTGGCAACCGGCGCGGCAGCCAGGTTGTATAGCCATACATCGGCAACTTCATCGTTACCCTGCATTAGGTAAGCATAGGCAACGCGGCCATCATCTTCAATTTTCACAGAAAAGAACCGGTCAAACTCGCAATAATATTGTGCGGAAAATACGGACATGATCAAACCTGCAGACTCTCCTGATACTCGGCCTGCAACTCCAATAAACACTTGGCGCACATACAGCCTTCGTAGTTTTCGCTGATGTATTGCACTTCGTTCAAATTCAGCTGCACTATGCTGCACTGGCATTTGGTGTAAGAATTTGCTTTACACTCTATACCTGTACCGCAGCGGTCGCAACTGATGATCTCGTGTTTAGTCATTGCTTAATAGCCTATGGTCAATCAATTATCGTCCATGGTTTAACAAATGTCGTAAAGTTAGCGCGGATATCGATCATTGAAGCGTAAAAGGTATACCTACCTTAGGTGCTTCCTGATTTGATATTTGCTTGCCGGAAAAGAATATTAATTAATTATCGGATGCTCAATTAATACAAAAGCAAAAGGCCCCGTGCGGGGCCTTTCATTTATGCTTTGTTGATTGGTTCTGTCACCGGCGCCGGCTCTGATGTGCCGTCTTGTGCGCTCTTAAATTCTTTCATTCCTTTTCCAAGGCCTTTCATCAATTCAGGTATCTTTTTACCGCCAAATAATAATAAAATCGCTAATATGATCAATATGATCTCTGGTGCGCCTAATCCCATGGTATTTAAAGTTTAATGTTTGTATATGCTAACCTACGCAAAAATTGCGGGTTCGATTTTATATAACATCATAATTACATAAAGGTTATAAATATTCAAGTGTATTTATCTTTCCTTTAAGATTACAATTATCCTAAAGGTAGTGATTATTTTATCAATCGAAATTATTTTAATTTAAACGATAAAAACAACAAACATTTCATGGTTACCGATTGTCGTACATATACAAACAACAAACTTAAAATTATGGAAATCGATCAAAATTTTCCGGACGAACAACAGAATTATTCGTCGGATGCTGAAGACACATCTGTTGACAGGGATATCGCAGATCAGGAAGATTATCCTGAAACCGGTAGTGATACATTAACTGGTGCTGATACAGATCTTTCAGATACCGATACTGATACCGAATCGGACGATCTGAGCGACTTGGATGACGTGGATACCGAAGCCGATGGCGAAGGTGACGACGACTTACTCGATGACGAGGATGACGACCTTGTAGACGACGATGAGTTGGCGAGCGATGACGACGATGAACTAACATCCGACAAATTGTAACAAAGCCTGCTTATTTAAAAGGCTTTAGCCTCTTAAACATTGCTATTTTAACCCCGGCCCTTAACCAGCCGGGGTTATTTATTTCTACCAAGTATGTTCACGTTCACGGCCGTGAACGCTGTTAATTATCATGAACACGTGACAATCAGTAATTTAATAATTAGCGATATCGAATCACTGACAAAGTAGCGCCACCAACATCAAACTTTATCGCACCACGCAGTCATGTATATTACTCCCGCTGTCATCCTGAACTTGTTTCAGGATCTCTCAGGACGGTGACATTAAGCTGTCTACTTTGCGGGTGGGTTGCTGAAATAAATTCAGCATGACAGCTGGGTTGGCTTATTAGCGCGTGTACTCCTTTGTTTATCCCAATGCTGCATAATCGCGCCGATGGTACATTATGGGTTACAACTAATTTGAAGATTTGATGATCTTCCAATTTTGTATATTGTTGAACTTTTGGATGGGGCGTAAATTAAGGTGTAGCTTTCCTTTGAATTTAAAAAATTGCGAAGGTCGTTTACGCTAATATTTCTGTTCAAACAGTTTTTCAAAACGTATTTTAATTTGTCATAATCTAACAAGGCATTAATTTGTGCCGATTTCCCGACTTCAAGTTGCCCGACAAATTCATTTTTGACTAACAAGTTAAGGGTATCACGAAACATTTTTTTACTAATTAAAAAGCAATGACCTAACGAATCGGTACTTTCAGAATCGGATCTTGTTAAAATTATCGGATTTTGACTTTTATTAGTAATATTCAGTTCAAATATAATTCTACCCATTTCATTACCAGTTGTGTCGCATTTTAGTGCAATTTTTTTCAAAGAGAAAATCACTATCTTATTTTGAGGAGTACTACTGTTACAACTAAAAAAAATAAATGCTATAAACAATAAAATCGAATTACAAATAGATTTGATTACAAGGTTGTTCATTAAGTTTGTTTGAATGGTTAACTTGTACTCTTATTTTGTAGTCGGTATTCCCAACGCACCACTTATGCGCGAAGTTTCCCCAGCCCAATATAAACAAAAAGACCGTACTACTTTCGCTGCACGGTCTTTAACTTATGTAAGATTATGGTGATTAGGCACTGCAGGTAACACATCCCTCTTCCATAGAGCAAGACGGGCCGGCCGGTATCTCATCGGCAATTTGATTAACCACTTCCGGGATAACCGGATCCATGTTTTTACCGCCCTGGTTCTCAACGGTAAATTTAACCGCCTGCGATGCTGCTTGTGTACGCAGGTAATACATACCTGTTTTTAAGCCTTTCTTCCATGCGTAAAAGTGCATTGAAGTTAATTTTGACGCATTTGGCGAATTAATGAACAGGTTTAACGACTGCGACTGACAGATGTAAGCACCCCTATCGGCGGCCATATCTATAATGTTACGCATCTTAATTTCCCACACAGTTTTGTAAAGCTCTTTGATATCGGCAGGGATCTCTGCAATATCCTGGATGGAACCGTTTGCGGTAATGATCCTGTCTTTCATGCTGTTTGTCCACAAGCCGCGGTCAACCAGGTCGCGCAGTAAGAATTTGTTCACGATGATGAACTCGCCACTTAATACACGGCGGGTATAAATGTTTGAGGTATATGGCTCAAAGCACTCATTATTACCCAATATTTGCGAAGTTGATGCGGTTGGCATCGGCGCTACTAACAGGGAGTTACGCACACCGTGGTTCATTACATCTAAACGCAGGTTTTCCCAATCCCAACGGTCACTTGCCGGTTTTACATCCCAAAGGTCAAACTGGAATTTACCTTTAGATAGCGGCGAACCTTTAAAGGTTTCGTAAGCGCCATCTTTTAAAGCCAGGTCTTTAGATGCCGTCATGGCAGCAAAGTAAATGGTCTCAAAGATCTCTTTGTTCAGCTGGCGTGCTTCTTCGCTCTCAAACGGATAGCGCAGCAGGATAAATGCATCGGCTAAACCTTGCACACCTAAACCAATTGGGCGGTGGCGCAGGTTAGAGTACTCGGCCTCTTTAACCGGATAGTAATTATGATCGATGATCTTGTTCAGGTTCAAAGTAGCCTGGTAAGTAACCTCGTAAAGTTTTGCGTGGTCAAACTTACCATCAATAACAAAGCGTGGCAATGCTAACGAAGCCAGGTTACAAACAGCTATCTCATCTGCCGATGTGTACTCCATAATTTCGGTACACAAGTTTGAGCTTTTTATGGTACCTAAATTCTGCTGGTTTGATTTTGCGTTAGCAGCATCTTTATACAGCAGGTATGGTGTACCGGTTTCTACCTGGGCATCTAACACGGCAAACCAAAGCTCTTGCGCTTTAATGGTTTTGCGGCCCCGGCCTTCGGCTTCGTAACGCTCATATAATGCTTCAAATTCGGCACCATGGCAATCTGCCAGTCCTGGTGCTTCATGCGGGCAAAACAGTGTCCACTCTTCGTTAGCTTCTACACGGCGCATAAAAAGGTCTGATACCCACAGGGCATAAAACAAATCGCGGGCGCGCATTTCTTCTTTACCGTGGTTTTTACGCAGGTCAAGAAATTCAAAGATGTCTGCATGCCATGGCTCCAGGTAGATAGCGAAAGCGCCTTTACGCTTGCCGCCGCCCTGGTCTACATAACGGGCAGTATCGTTAAACACCTTAAGCATCGGGATGATACCGTTACTGGTACCGTTTGTACCGCTAATATATGAACCGGTAGCCCTTACATTATGGATGCTTAACCCAATGCCACCCGCGCTTTGCGAAATCTTGGCAGTTTGCTTTAAGGTATCGTAAATACCTTCAATGCTGTCATCCTTCATGGTTAACAAGAAGCATGACGACATTTGTGGTTTTGGTGTACCTGCGTTAAACAGGGTTGGTGTAGCATGTGTAAACCAACGCTCGCTCATCAGGTGGTATGTTTTGATAGCGCTTTCCACATCGTGTTTGTGGATACCTACCGATACGCGCATAAACAAGTGCTGCGGGCGCTCGGCTATTTTACCATTCAGTTTTAACAGGTACGATTTTTCAAGGGTTTTAAAACCAAAGTAATCAAACCCAAAGTCACGGTCGTAAATAATAGTGCTATCTAAAAGCTCAGCGTTGTTTTTGATCACCTCGTAAACATCATCAGCCAATAATGAAGCATCTTTACCCGTTTTAGGGTCAACATACTCGTACAGGTTGCGCATCGTTTCAGAGAACGATTTAATAGTATTTTTATGCAGGTTGCTAACCGCTATACGTGATGCCAGCAAAGCATAATCCGGGTGTTTAATGGTTAACGATGCGGCCGTTTCGGCAGCAAGGTTATCCAGTTCTGACGTGGTTACGCCGTCAAATAATCCCTCAATTACCTTTTTCGCTACATCTATCGGGTCAACCAATTTAAACCCGTAGCATAATTTTTCAATACGCGCTGTGATCTTATCGAACTTTACGCTTTCTTTTCTTCCGTCTCTTTTTACTACAAACATGTTTGTGAGGTGTGAATGGTAAGTGGTTAGTAGTTATTTAATGTTTTATAATTCTTTTAATTTCACCGATTAAGATGATTAGCATGATTTCACCGATTTGATTTGGTTTTAACTAATCTCCAATCAACTACGCTCTATTTGCTAACTTAGAAATCTTCGTCCAGTGAAAACGCTTTGCTTTCTGCGCTGCTGTTCATTACGCCGCTTTTTTGGTAATCTCCAACGCGTTTTTCAAAGAAATTGGTTTTACCCTGCAGGCTTATCATCTCCATAAAGTCGAACGGATTTGATGCGCCGTAAACTTTAGGATAGCCCAACTCGTCCAGCCACCTGTCAGCAACAAACTCAATATACTGGCTCATCATTTTAGCGTTCATACCAATAAGGCTTACCGGCAAAGCATCGCTTACAAATTCTTTTTCAATCTCTACCGCATCGGTAATGATCTTGGTTGCGTCTTCAGTAGATAATTTATTATCCAGCATTTTGTACAACATACAGGCAAACTCGCAGTGCGAGCCTTCATCACGCGAAATCAGCTCATTGCTAAAGGTTAACCCCGGCATTAAGCCGCGTTTTTTTAGCCAGAAGATAGAGCAGAAACTACCCGAGAAGAAAATACCCTCCACCGCCGCGAATGCTACCAAACGCTCTGCAAAGCTTCCGTTGTTGATCCATCGTAGTGCCCACTCCGCCTTTTTACCTACACAGGGTACGGTATCAATAGCGTGGAACAGGCGGTCTTTTTCGGCCGGGTCTTTTATATAAGTATCTATTAATAAAGCATAAGTTTCTGAGTGGATATTCTCCATCATGATCTGGAAACCGTAAAAGCAACGTGCCTCCGGTAACTGTACCTCACTCATGAAATTGATGGCCAGGTTCTCGTTAACAATACCATCGCTGGCAGCAAAAAATGCCAGGATGTGTGATATAAAATGCTTCTCGCCCGAATTAAGTCCCTCCCAGTGTTTCAGGTCGTCAGAAAGATCAATCTCCTCTGCTGTCCAAAAACTTGCTTCAGCTTTTTTATACATTTCCCATATAGCAGGGTATTTTATGGGTAAGATCACAAAGCGGTCTTTGTTCTCTTTTAGCAGTAATTCGGTTTCCTCTTGCATGTCGCTCTTCTTTATAATTTTTTCTCTGTTTCTTACCCCGTTCAACACTATTTAAAACCACTATGTGTACGAGCCGATAGCAGACAGGTATACCATGCGAGTTTTTTGTTAGCGGCCGAAAATTAAATTTTTCCTGACCTTTTTTACTCACTGCTACATCCTTCGCACTAATCGTTGCTTAACTATTTATTTGCACATTAGCCCCATTACTAAGACGGGTTTGTTTTTCATAACCGGCCAGATTGCCGGCAAATCAGATAGCGTTAAAAGAACTTATGATTCAAAGATAGGGTAAGGGTGGATAGGCTGTTAGTCTAAGTTTTTAACATCACCTATAAGTTATAAACACTTAAAGTTTTTTATGTAATTATTTTGCGGTACCGGTTAAATTTCAACTTCTTGCAGTACAGCTATTTAAACAGGCTTTTTTGTACACTAAGCACTACAAGGCAATTTTTTTTTAAGATTTTTTAGGGCTGTAAAGACATGACAAAAGCACGACAAAACCGGCTCAAATCCTTTAGGTAAACCGCATTAAAAACGCGGTTTATAGACCGCTTGCAATGTTAATTCTACCCCTTGTTTTTGTTAAGAGAAAATTATGTGGAAAACAAAAAATCCCGAAGTTTTTTTCTCCGGGATTTTGTCAATTTTACTTTTTAAGATCCTCTATCGGGACAAACTTCATCGACACGGAGTTAACACAATGCCGTGTATTTTTAGGAGTAAGGTATTCGCCCTGGAACACGTGGCCAAGGTGTGCGCCGCAATTGTTGCAAACGATCTCTACCCGGCGGCCATCGGCATCAGGTACGCGTTTTACAGCATCGGCAATCTCGTCATCAAAGCTTGGCCAGCCACAATGCGATTCAAACTTCGACTCGGATGTATATAAGGGTGTATCACAGCGTTTACAAACGTAAACACCTTCGGCCTTATTATCCAGCAGCGCACCGGTAAACGGGCGCTCAGTACCTTTATGTAATATTATATATTCTTCTTCGGGGGTTAATTGATTATATTGCATTGTTTTTATTTTGTGTTTTACCGATTACAAGATTGATTTAACGATCTTATCTTTCGGACTTTCGGTCATCCGACTTTCGGACTTACTACATAAATATACGACAAGTTGAGCGTAGATTTTGTTTGGGCGCAGGATGTTTACACAGCCTTGACGGAGGGGAATTGAGATGCAGATGCGCTGCTCTAACAATTCGTATATTGAATAACCAGCGACTATATTTTGTGTTGCAGCGCCCATTCAATCTCTTCAGGGTCATTTACCACGTTCACCACCATCCCCTGCTTATTAACGATCAGATGGGTAGGATATTCGGTTATTCCAAGCTGCTTCACCATAAAATTGTCCTGACTTGGTATTATAGGATAATCGAAGCGTTTGCGTTTTAAAAAAGCCTGCAGTTTTGTTTTAGAGTCTGGTGCCAGGCTAATGAACACAATATCTTTACGGCTTTTGTATCGCGCTTTAAGGGCATTAAGCTCCGGCATTTCCTTTTCGCAAAGCTGGCAGCCAATAAACCAGCATTTTACCACCAGCACTTTTCCTTTTGTGTTTGCTGTGTTGTATTTAATACCATTAAGGTCAACAAAATTAAAAGCCGGAAAACGTTTGCCTTCTTTGCGATAATTGCCCGCCCAGGAGTTTGCATAACCGCTAATATAACCTCCCATATCTTTTGACTGACCGGCGGTCATACGGTGTAATTTATAATAAAGCTTTCCATCTTCGCCATACAAACGCACGGGCAGGTACTTGCTGGTTATCAGCTTTTCAAAAAACATCGCCTTGCCGATCATCTTGCCGTTAACATCATAAGCGATAAGGTCCTGGTTAGGCTTATAGTGTGTTTTTAGGTAACTAAAAAAGTTGTCGTAGTTTTTGAGGATGAATTCCGGAGTTTCAACCGGTTTGCCCGGTTTAGCAAAAGTTAACGCGCTGATAAAAAGCAGGGCAAGTAAAAGCAGCTTTTTCATGGTGTATAATTGGTTGCTGTAAGATAAGGAATTTAGCAACTGAATTACACAAAAAATCCCGGCCAAATTGACCAGGATCTATATATCTAAAATCCTATACCCTTTAAAGGCTTAGGGGTAATTATGCTAATTTTGCTAATTCTTCGGCCATGGCAGCACCAATTTCAGCAGGTGACTCCACTACGCGGATACCGCATTCGGCCATGATCTTCATTTTAGCAGCGGCAGTATCATCGGCACCGCCAACAATTGCACCTGCGTGGCCCATACGGCGGCCCGGAGGCGCTGTTTGGCCGGCAATAAAGCCAACAACCGGTTTAGTACCGTTTTCTTTGACCCAACGTGCAGCATCAGCTTCCATCCCACCTCCAATTTCACCAATCATGATGATACCGTGTGTATCAGGATCATTCATCAACAACTCAACAGCTTCTTTAGTTGGCGTGCCGATGATAGGGTCACCACCAATACCAATCGCTGTTGTGATACCTAAACCAGCTTTTACAACCTGGTCAACCGCCTCGTAAGTAAGCGTGCCAGATTTTGAAACTACACCAACGTTACCTTTTTTAAAGATAAAGCCCGGCATAATGCCAATTTTACTTTCGTCGGCAGTAATAATACCCGGGCAGTTAGGGCCAATAAGGCGGCTGTCTTTATCAGATAAATATTCTTTTACCTGTATCATATCCTTTGTAGGGATACCTTCGGTAATACAAACAATAACTTTAATACCGGCTTCAGCAGCTTCCATAATGGCATCTGCACCAAAAGCAGGCGGAACAAAAATGATAGATACATCGGCTCCGGTTTGGTCAACCGCATCTTTAACCGTGTTAAAAACAGGCCTGTCTAAATGGCTTTGGCCACCCTTACCCGGTGTAACACCACCAACTAACTGCGTACCGTAAGCAATCATTTGCTCAGCATGGTAGCTGCCTTCTTTACCGGTAAAACCCTGTACGATAACTTTTGAATCTTTATTTACGAGAACGCTCATCGGCTTTTTGTTTTTGTAGGGCAAATCTAAAAAAAAAATCGCCCCTCAAACATTTATAGGGACGATTTTTAAAATTACTTTTTTACAGGATTGCCATAAACCGGCATCAAGTATAGTTTTATCCCTGCAAATACTATTGCTTTACAACCGGATCTATTAACATCAAATAAATTGCGGCCTTGCTTTTTGTAAAGTAGTACAGACCGCGTTTAGCCACCAACTATTAATTGTCTAATCCGGCCTTACAAACTCCCCTTCACTCTTAGCAACAACTATCGTAGCTACGCCGTTGCCAATTACATTGGTAATGGCCCGCGCTTCGCTCATAAAACGGTCTACGCCCAGCAATATGGCTACCCCTTCTACCGGGATAACTTTAATCGCGGCTAAGGTTGATGTTAGTACGATAAACCCGCTGCCGGTTACACCTGCCGCGCCTTTTGATGTGATCATCAGGATACCGATAATGGTAAGCTGCTGCTCGATAGAAAGATCTATTTTGAATACTTGTGCTAAATATATGGTCGACATGGAAAGATAGATGGTAGTACCATCCAGATTAAAAGAGTACCCTGCAGGGATCACCAGCCCCACTACTGATTTGGAACAGCCGAATTTTTCCAGCTTTTCCATCATCCCCGGCAGGGCCGATTCTGATGAGGACGTACCCAGCACAATCAGTATCTCTTCTTTAATATGCTTCAAATATTGCCACAGGCTGAAGTTAAAGAAGTAAGCGATGAGGTTCAGCACTACAAAAATGAACAGGAACATAGTTAGGTAAACCGAACCCATCAATAAGGCGAGAGGTTTTAACGTTGCCAAACCATAAGTGCTGATCGTGTACGCCATCCCGCCGAAAGCACCTAAAGGCGCTACCCGCATCACTATCTTCATGATATTGAAGAATACTTTAGATAGTTTATCGAACGTGGTTATGATTGATTGTCCTGCCTCACCCATTCGGCTTAAGCCGAAACCGAACAATATGGCAAAAAACAGGATCTGCAAGATATCGCCTTTAGCAAACGCCTCAAATACGTTGCCCGGTACAATATGCGCGATGAAATCGCCCCATTTCATTTCGGAGGCCGCCTTTTCGTAAGTGGCCAGTTTGGCCATATCCACCTTTACATGATTGTTAATAAAGTTAGCCCCCGGTTTTATAATATTGGCAACTGTAACGCCGATTATCAAGGCCAGTGTGGTAACCAGCTCAAAATAAAGCAGGGCCTTACCGCCTACCCTGCCCACCTTCTTCATATCGCTCATGCCGGCAATTCCTAAAACGATAGTAAAGAAGATGATAGGCGCTATCAGCATCGTGATGAGCTTGATAAACACCTGGCTGATGAGCTGCGCAGTTGGCGCAAATTCTTTAAAATTTAAGCCTACCAATACGCCTAAAATAATCGCGATAATCACCTGAAAGGTAAGGTTGCTGAAAAGGCGTTTCATCAAACAATAATACAATATTTTACCCACAGTTGTTAGTTATCGCCAATGCGGTAAAGGCAAATTTGTAACTTAACGGCGCACTAAATTCCATACTTATATTATGCAAAACCAACAGCTTATAAAAGCCAATGCTTTTAAAGCGCTGCATGAGCGCAACGGCCCTTTCGTGATCCCCAACCCCTGGGACGCCGGTTCGGCAAAGCTGCTGGCCAGGTTAGGTTTTGAGGCTTTGGCTACCACAAGCGCAGGGCTGGCTTTCAGCAAAGGCAAAACCGATGGAGCCGGATTAATTAACAGGGCAGAAGCTTTAGAGAATGCGCGAATGATTGTAGCAGCGACCGGTTTGCCTATCGCGGCCGACCTGGAAAATGGTTACGGGGATAGCCCGGAAGCATGCGCTGACACTATTTTAGCTGCTGCGGAAACCGGCCTTTGCGGCGGTTCGATCGAAGATGCTACCGGCAACACTGCCGCGCCTGTTTATCCTCTTGAGCAATCAGTATCGCGTATAAAAGCTGCTGCCGACGCTGCGCGTTCCCTGCCCTATCCGTTTATGCTGACTGCACGGGCCGAGAACCTGCTTTATGGAATAGACGATCTTAACGATACGATCAGGCGTTTAGTGGCTTATGCGGATGCGGGTGCCGATGTTCTATTTGCCCCAGGTTTAAAAACACTTGCCGAGGTAGAAATGGTTGTAAATGCCGTGGCACCCAAACCTGTCAATGTGCTGTTAACAGTAAACCATCCAACATTCAATCTCAAAGGTTTAGCCGATTTGGGAGTGAAAAGAGTGAGTGTAGGATCGTTATTGGCGCGGGCAGCGTATGGCGCATTTTTTAACGCAGCGCAACAATTAAAGCAAGGCTCATATGACTTTGCAGAGGGTGCTATCCCTTATGCCCTGATCAACGGGTTATTTAAATGATGTTAAACGTTACCGGTAACCCCTTTGTAAATCATTTGCGCCGCCAATACGGTAACTACAACCGCAAATACCCAACGCAGCCAGCCCGACGATTTGGTGTGCACCAGGATCTTAGACCCGGTCATAGCTCCAAGCAATACACCAATCACCACCGGCATAGAAATCCCCGGGTCTATATAGCCACGCTGCAGGTAAACCACCGCGCTGGCCGCCGCAGTAACGCCTATCATAAAATTACTGGTAGTGGTTGATACTTTGAACGGGATGCGCATAACGCTGTCCATCGCGATTACTTTAAGCGCACCCGAACCTATCCCCAGCAGCCCCGAAATTACCCCTGCAAAAAGCATCATAAAGAAGCCGCCACTAACGCGCGTTACACCATATTGTATCACATTGCCGTTACCATCAGGGTAGCTGCCGTACAATTTGAATTTGGCTGCCAGGTAGCTTGGCTCGGTGATTAGCTGCTCTGCCTTTTTGCGTAATGACATGATTGCCGAAAAGATAAGGATAGCGCCAAATAAGATCGCAATATATTCTGTAGGGACATAAACTGCCAGTAATGCCCCGGCCAGCGCGCCCAGTGTAGTAGCTATCTCCAGGAACATGCCCAGCCTGATGTTGGTGATCCCTTCTTTTACATATGCCGCGGCCGAACCCGAAGATGTGGCAATAACCGATACCAGTGATGCACCGATAGCGTAGTGAATATCAACCCCAAGCAAAACCGTAAGCAATGGAATAATCACAACCCCGCCGCCCAGGCCGGTCAACGAACCCAGCAGGCCGGCAAAATAAGCACCTACAAGAATTATTAGCGTGAATACGAGTACCGACATAGATCAATAACTGGTTGCGCGGTAAAAGTAAGATAAGTTTATTAGAACGAATGTGCAGGAGGAAAGATCACTGCTCAATGTCAAGTCTTGAAGCAATTTCCGCCTTAAGAGCGGTCAAGTCATCCTTGATAATTGCCCACACGATAGCATCGTCAATGCCGTCGTAGTTATGAATCAATATATTTCTAAACCCTATTATATCACTATGGAAACGGATTAACTCCTCCGGGTCAATATCTTTAATTCGTTTAACAGCTTCTCCAATAATCCCTAATTGACGCTCAATAGCGCTTTTGGTTTTTGTGTCAACTGTATATTCTTCGAATAGATTTATACCTCCAAGAAACTGCTCTATTAAAATAATGCTGTTAATAATATCATTGAACAGTTTTATCTTCCTGTCAATCTCTGGCATAGACTATTTTTTTTGATGTGCCTATATATTCTTCTAGGATTGGGTTTTTCACAGAATCGAAAGTAAGCAGGTCGACTTTTTTATTAAAATATTGTTCAAATTTATTGTAAAGGCTTAATAGCAATTTACCTTTATATATTGGGTTAGGCTCATCAATTTCAACTATCAAATCCATGTCGCTTGTATCATTATCGGTACCGCGCCCTACCGACCCAAAGGCATAAAGCTCTTTCACTTTATGAACCCGGCACAGGTCAATAAATTCTGGTGATTGAAAGATGGCGTTATTACGGATCATAATGTAAATTTACAATTAAAAGTAATATCAAATCAATTATTACTTCAGCTCTATTCAATTTGCTATTAGCCATACAAATTCCGGCAAAAGATTAAGAATAAAGTAGATTCATTACCTAAATATAATTTTAGAATGCCTAACGTGTAATATCTTTGCCCAAATGGGTTACAAAAGTTTACAGGCTTGTATAGCCGACCTTGAAAAACATGGTCACCTGATCCGGATAAAAGAACAGGTTGATCCGCATTTGCAAATGGCAGCAATTCACCTGCGTGTTTTTGAGCACGAGGGTCCGGCGATATTGTTTGAGAATGTTAAAGGCAGTAAATTCCCTGCGGTATCAAACTTATTTGGGACGTTAGACAGGTCGAGGTTTATTTTTCGCGACACACTGGGTAAGATCAAAACGCTTGTAGAGATCAAAAACGACCCGATAAAAGCCATTAAAAACCCTTTCAAATATGCTAACACTGCTTTAACCGCGTTGTCTGCACTACCTATGAAGGTTGGCAGGGGCGCGCCCGTCCGTTTTAGTAAAACAACCATCGCCCAGTTGCCCCAAATTTTAAACTGGCCTATGGACGGCGGCCCGTTTGTAACCATGCCCCAGGTTTATACCGAAGATGCCGATATGCCGGGAATAATGAATGCCAACCTGGGCATGTACCGTATTCAATTGGGCGGGAACGAGTATCTGCAGGACGAAGAGATCGGGCTGCACTACCAATTGCACCGTGGTATCGGGGTGCATCAAACCAAAGCTAACGCCAAGGGCCAACCGCTTAAAGTAAGCATTTTTGTAGGCGGGCCGCCCTCACATCCCGTTGCAGCGGTAATGCCACTGCCCGAAGGACTATCAGAGATGACTTTTGCCGGGGCACTGGGTAACCGCCGCTTTAGGTATTTTTATGACAATGAGGGTTTTTGCATTTCTGCAGATGCTGATTTTGTGATAACAGGCACCGTGATGCCAATGGAGAATAAGCCGGAAGGCCCATTTGGCGACCACTTGGGCTACTACAGCTTGAAACACCCCTTCCCGTTAATGAAGGTGCACAATGTTTATCACCGTAAGGATGCTATCTGGTCGTTCACGGTAGTTGGCCGCCCGCCGCAGGAAGACACCAGTTTTGGCGCCCTGATACATGACATTACGGGCAGCGCCATCCCTAAAGAGATCCCCGGTTTGCATGCTGTTAATGCCGTAGACGCTGCCGGCGTACACCCGCTGTTATTTGCTATCGGCAGTGAACGGTACACCCCTTACGTGAAGGAACGCCGCCCGCAGGAGATCATTACCATTGCCAACCATATTTTAGGTAAAGGACAGTTAAGTTTAGCTAAATATTTATTTATTGCCGCTAAAGAGGACGACCCCACGCTTAATGTTAATGATATCGGCGCATTTTTGAAACACATTTTGCAAAGGGTGGACTTAACCCGCGACCTGCATTTCCACACACGGACTACCATAGATACACTCGACTATAGCGGCAATGGTTTAAATACCGGCAGCAAGGTAGCCTTTACCATCGCGGGCGATATCAAACGTGAACTTTGGGGCGAAATGCCGGCAACATTTACCTTACCACGACCGTTTGCGCATCATAAAATGGTGATGCCGGGCGTGCTGGCTATTGAAGTACCAAAGAACATCCGCACCAGCGACATGCCATTAATGATGGAGATTTTGCAGGAGCACCTGGGCGAAACGGAGTTAAGCGGCTTGCCGTTAATAGTACTTTGTGATGATGCCGGTTTTACAGCGCACAGTATCAACAACTTTGTTTGGGTAACTTTTACCCGCAGCAATCCATCGCATGATATTTACGGGATCAATAGCTTTACCGAGCATAAACATTGGGGCTGCTATGGCCCGCTTATTATCGACGCCCGCATTAAACCACACCACGCCCCGGTGTTGGAACGCGACCCTGCAGTTGAAAAACTGGTAGATGCTATGGGCGTTAAGGGTGGCGCTTTACATGGGGTGATCTGACAAGAGCCGTTTAGTTACTCTATGCTTGCTGATACCTGAATGCTTTGTAGCATCTGCACATTTGTAATTTGCATGTGCGCACATTTACATATCTTAGCGTCCTTTTAACATTTAATTAGATGAACAAATTTCACGGAACAGGGGTTGCCGTTGTAACTCCTTTTCAGGCAAACGGACAGGTAGACTATCCTGCTTTACAAGCATTGATAGATCACCTGGTTGATGGCGGGATAGAATACCTGGTATCATTAGGTACAACCGGCGAAAGCGCCACACTGAGCAAGGACGAGAAGAAGCAGGTGTGGGAATTTACCGCCAAAGCCGTGAATAAGCGTTTACCATTAGTGGCCGGCATAGGCGGCAATAATACTCATGAAACCGTTGCCGAAATTAAGGCGTTCAATTTAGATGGTTACGATGCCATATTATCTGCAAGCCCTCATTATAATAAACCTACACAAGAAGGCATCTATCAGCATTACAAGGCCATTGCAGAAGCAGCGCCTTTGCCAGTAATTTTATACAATGTACCCAGCCGTACCGGCAGCAGCGTAAGCGCAGAAACCACCGTTAGGTTGGCTAAAGATTTTAAAAATATAATCGGCATAAAGGAAGCTTCCGGAAACTTTGATCTGCTTAACCAGCTGATGCGCGATAAGCCCGAAGACTTCCTGGTAATATCCGGTGATGACCCGATAAGCCTGCAAATGATAGCGATGGGTGCTGTAGGGGTTATATCGGTAGTAGGTAACGCTGTACCCCGCCAGTTTTCTGACATGATAAGGTTATGCCTTGGCGGCGATTATAAAGCCGCGCATCCGGCACATTATAGTATGATAGAATTTACCCGCCTGATGTTTACCGAAGGCAGCCCGGCCGGCGTTAAAACCGCGCTGAAACACTTAAACGTGTGCGGAGATACCGTGCGCCTGCCCCTTGTGCAGGTGAGTGAAGGCACCGCACAGCAAATTAAAGAGCAAATAGCTGCGATTGGTTAGCAGCACACACTATATTAAAATCAAAAATCCGGTTTAGCTAAGCGCTCACCGGATTTTTTTCTTTAAAGTAAAATAACCTATCAATATTACTCCGCTTTATTTTTCGCTTCCTGTACTTCTAAACGAATCGCCTGCGCTAAGTTTTTTAGGTCCTGCATACCTTTACGAACACGGGTACCAGCAGCGCTGTTGCCTTTGTTATAAAATTTGTCAGCATCAGCTTCCAGCGATGCAACCAGTTCTTTTACTTCAGTAAATTTTTTCATTGTGATTACTCCTTTAATTTTGAGGTTTATTGTTTTAATTAAAGCTAATCTAAAGCGTTTTTTGATAAATAAAAATTTTTACCCTATAAAAAAACTGCCTTTAAACCTGTTTTTTTCCACATTTTAAGCTGATTGTACAAACGCTTAACGCTACAATTATCAATTAGCTGATGCATTTAACACGGTTCATCCCGACTGCCGCTACTTTAATTTCTTATTATTTAATTTATTTATTTGCCGATAAATAAATAAGGTTAGATCAGCACAAATAATAGAGATCATTGCGCTTACTCGCAATTGGTATACTTTAATAAAAATGTCTTTACAATCACTGCTTTCACCTCGCTTTTAGTGCCCTGCCCCTTTATAGCGAATATGCCGATGTAACGTGGTTCAAATGAAAACTCTTTAATTGCCAATTGCCTGAATGCGGCATTATTAACCGCTCCGCCAGCGTATAAAAAACGAAATTGTTTTCCATTCTTTTCAATCCGCAGGGCGCTATACGCAAGGTTTTTAGTTAATAAGGTATCTCTTTGGGCGGTACTATCGCTGGTTAAAACAGGCGCATGTACAAACTCTTCCGGCTTATCGGTAAGCCCGGATGATGAGATAGCTTGCACCAGTATTTCGTTTCCCTTTTTGTACCCTCCAAACAGATCGTTAAATGCGAGGGATAAACGTATGGTAGGGCTACTCAAAGTACTATCCCTTAGTAACAATAAACCCGCCTGCTGCCACTCGCCTTCGGGTACAAAATCTTGCAGGTCTAATTCAGCTGTAAAACACCGCTCTTCGAGCGGCCTTAAAAGCAAATTCTTTATTCCGGGTTTAGTCTTTCCATCCGGCCAGTTATCTCCATCAAGCGTAAATAACGCGAGCACGCCGGGTTTAATGCTGCGTTTTGCCCAGTAGTAGTTGTCTTTATTTATTACTTGCCAACCCCGGTTCCGGATACCGTTTTCGCTTAGGTCGGTAAAATTTTCTATAACGTTCGTATGCACACTGCGATTGTACCAGATTACCAAAGCTGAAAGCAATGCCACTATCGCCATTACCGCCAATATCTCCCGGCTTTTACCGCGTTTAGGTAATTGTACTGACACGCGCGCCAAATGCATTTCGCGGTACCTGAACCAATAAGGATGATGACTTTCGTGGTTCTTGCGGTCAATATCGTTGGTGTAAGGGGCACCGAGTACATAACGCGCTATCGTATCCATCGAAGCGACAGAGGGGTTTTCTTCCCGTGCAGTACCCAGCACAAAAAACGAATAGTTTTTAAGGCTCCGCCAGCCAACAGTTAAACCGGTGCGATCAAGTATCTGCTGATAAAAGAGTTTGCTTTCGGTTTCAGTAAGCGGATTTGAAAGTGGCTGTTTTAAACACTGTAAATACGCTTCGCGGTACAGTGCTGAAAAAATACTGAAATCCGGTTCTTCCATAAGCGTAAATATACAATTCCGCTACGTTTCCGTAAGGCTTCCGCACTATTTGCTGTGATCGCGGCACTTTTGTGCCATGCTTCAGATCACCATCTAATTATATATTCATGAAATACCTTTTTTTAATTTTATCACTAAGCTGCTGCCTGCAAGTAAATGCCCAGACCCTTCAACTGCATTATGACGCCAGGCACACGTTAGACCCATCCCGTAACGCCAAAAATTTCGCTACACTTTACTTTGAATATTTTAAGACGCCCGATACCGGTAAATTTTTCATTAAACCGGGATCATTCCTGTTGAAACTCCAGGCCGACTTTACCGGCGAGCAACAGAACATCGGAAAATACTATATGCAAGTTTCGCAAGAACTCCGCTTCTGGAGACCTAAGGTGTTTTTGAATTTGCAATATACGGGCGGATTAGGCATTACCAACCCAAGGCAGTACAGTTATTACATTATAAACACTTACTCGGCCGGGGTAAGTTATCCGTTTAAAATAGGGAATGCCTTTATGAGCAGCGTTCTTAATTTTAGGTATGTGCCTTATACCACACCAAGTAAAGACCTGATGTTTACCTTGTATTTCTATAAGGGGCTTTTTAACTACAAAGCAGAATTTGCTGGTGATTTTTCCGTCTGGACGGAAAATAAAAATCATGGTGATGAATTAACAGAGAACCTGCACGGCAAACGATTCTCATTTTTTGCAGAGCCGCAACTGTGGTACAACCTAACCAAAACACTTGCATTTGGCACCCGGATAAATACAAACTACCATGTGCTTACCACGGAAGATGTGTTGCAGATCTACCCAACAGCGGCCGTGAGATTGAAGCTATAAAAATGCCATCCTAAAAGATGGCATTTACTATCGAAAAGAATTTTTTAGGCTATGGCCATTTTATGCTCTTTATAATAACCCTGTTTTAATTTGGATGCTACCTCGCTAAAAGCGTCCAGGGTGCGCTGTACATCATCAAGCGTATGCATAGCAGTTGGTATCAACCTTAACTCAATTAAGCCTTTAGGGATTACCGGGTAAACTACTATAGAGCAAAAGATGCTGTAGTTCTCGCGCATATCCATTGTAAGGCTGGTAGCTTCCAGCAATTCGCCCTTTAAGAATACCGGGGTAACCATAGTATTTGTGATGCCGATATCAAAACCGTGCTCAACCAATCCGTTCTGTAAAGCGCGGGCAATCACCCAAAGTTTTTCGCGAAGTTCCGGGTTTGTCTTTAAAAGCTCGAAACGCTTTTTTAAGCCTAATACCATCGGCATTGGCAACGCTTTAGCAAATGTTTGCGAGCGCATGTTATAGCGCAGGTAATTGATGATCTCGTTATCTGCAGCTACAAAAGCGCCAATACCCGCCATTGATTTGGCAAACGTACCAAAGTAAACATCAACCCCATCGATGCAATTCTGTGCTTCGTGCGTACCGGCACCTGTGGAGCCCATGGTACCGAAGCCATGTGCATCGTCAATCAGCAAACGGAAGGTATATTTTTCTCTTAAAGCGATGATCTCTTTTAGCCTACCCTGCGCGCCCGACATACCAAAGACCCCTTCTGTAATTACCAGGATGCCGCCGCCCGTCTGCTCAACCATGCGTTGAGCGCGTTCCAGCTGTTTCTCAAAGCTTTCAATATCGTTATGCTTGTAAACAAAGCGCTTACCCATGTGCAGGCGTACACCATCCACGATACAAGCGTGTGACTCAGCATCGTAAATAATAACGTCGTTACGGTCAACCAGCGCGTCTATAATAGATACCATGCCCTGGTAGCCATAGTTTAGCAAAAACGCAGCGTCTTTACCAACAAATTCAGCAAGTCCGTTCTCCAGCTCTTCGTGATGTTTGGTATTTCCGCTCATCATGCGTGCACCCATTGGGTAGGCCATCCCGTAATCGGCAGCGGCCTGGGCATCTGCTTCACGTACTTCCGGATGATTCGCCAATCCCAGGTAATTGTTCAGGCTCCAAACCAGGTGTTCTTTGCCATTAAACATCATATGCGGATGGATCTCTCCCTCTAACCGCGGGAACGAAAAATATCCGTGCGACCATTTTTGATGCTGACCAATAGGCCCGCCCATGTTTTTTGTTATTTTATCGAATAAATCCAAACCGGTATCTTAATTTTTATTCAAAGCAAATATACCCAATTAACGGCCAAGGCACAACGTTATTACTTTTTAGAATAGATTATAACACATCGATTGCACATGGCGAAGACTTCATAGTAAATTTGTTACAAACGTTTACCGGTAACAAAAAGGGGCACGTTAACCGCACCCCTATTATTTTATGACCTATGATACAACGATCTAATCTACATTATCATGCAGGAACGAATTATTGTTCCTGATCTCTGTTTTGCCTTCACTATCCGGCAATAATGAGAAACGCGATATCTGGCTTTCGTCAGACGCAGGAGTTTGCTGCAGGGCAATCTCTTTGCGTTTGTAAGCAGGGATGTTTTCCATCTCCTGGATATTTCCGTTGCGCAGTTTCATGCTCAGGTCTTTTAGGCGCATGATCCGCTCGCGCGATTTACGCAACTGCTCTTCAATCGACTCATCCGTTTTGTTCTCATCGGCATTAACAGGTTCCGGCTCTGGCTCCGGCTGTTTTACCTCGGCTTTTACAGGCTCAAAGTTCATCACTGTTTCAGTTACCTTAAACGTAAAATCCGATGATTCTACTTCGTCAGGCATCGGCACTTCGTCGTTCAGGTCGTATTTGATCACATTATCTTTGGCATCCTGCTCTTCTGCTTTGGCAAACAGGTCGAATAAACCGGTTTGTTTCGGCTCATCCTTCAATTTCATGAAGGGTACCGACGCTGTCTCATCTGTGTTAACCGGGGTGATAAATTCATTAACCGGTTTTACCAGCGGTGCGCTTTCGGGCACCAGCATTGATATGATCTTTTTATTGCTTATTTCCTGCTCACGCTCATCTTTGGTTTGGAAACCGGTAGCAATGATGGTAACAGAAAGCTTTTCGCCAAGGTTTTCGTCTACACAGTTACCCCAAATCAGGTCGGCGGCTAAACCAGCTTCTTCCTGGATATAGTCGGTAATAATGCTTACTTCATCCATCGTAACCTCCTTAAGGCCCGAGCTAATATTCAATAAGATATAACGCGCACCTTCAATTTCGTTATCTTTTAACAGCGGAGATGACAAGGCACCTTCAACCGCTTTTAAAGCACGGTTCTCGCCTTCGGCAGCGCTGCTACCCATTATAGATACGCCACTGTCTTTCATCACCGTGCGCACATCTTTAAAGTCGACGTTTATATAACCCGGTAATGTGATGATTTCGGCAATGCCTTTAGCAGCAGTTGTAAGGATATCATCGGCCTGGCCAAACGCCGAGCTCATGGTGAGGTTACCAAAGATCTGGCGCAGCCTGTCGTTTGATATCACCAGGAACGAATCGACATACTTTTTCAATTCTTCCAATCCGGCGTCGGCCTGCATCTTACGACGTTTGCCTTCAAAAGAAAACGGAGTGGTAATGATACCTACTGTAAGTATATCCAGTTCGCGGGCGGCTTTGGCAATAATAGGACTTGCACCTGTACCTGTACCACCACCCATACCTGCTGTGATAAACAACATTTTGGTATTGGCGCCCAGCATCTGTTTAATATCGTCGATATTTTCGATAGCCGAGTTTTTGCCCACTTCGGGAATTGAACCGGCACCCATACCTTCTGTTAAACTTGCCCCTAACTGTACCTTGTTAGGGATGGGGCTTAACTCCAAAGCCTGGGCATCCGTGTTGCAAATAATAAAGTCAACACCAGTGATTCCTTGCCTGTACATGTGGTTTACCGCGTTGCCGCCACCACCGCCAACACCAATTACTTTGATGATTGACGATTTTTCCTTTAACATCTCAAACTGCATAATCCTTGTTTTCAGCTAAATGTAATCTGATGATCAGATAGATTTTGTTATTGTAATATTAGCACTTTATCCACAGACTTTTTCCACATTTGTGCACAATGTGGAAAAGTTTTACGTTGTGAATAAGTTGCAGGCTCAATTAAAATTTCCGCTACGAAGAATTCTCTAACCCTTCGCTATGGCAATAATTGATAAGTGCCTATTTCAAAAAGTCTTCGTCATTAATATCGTCCTTGATGAACTTTTTGCCCGACTCCAATATTTTCCCCAACAAACCAAATTTACGATCGTCGGTATATTTTGCCTTTTCTGATTTTACCGTCACCCTGGCTTGCGCAGGTGCTTCGGGCACACTGTTGTATTCCATTTTTTGGATTCCTTTGATCAGCAGGCCAATACCAGTAGCAAAAGTTGGGCTTTGCAGCTCTTCATAAATGCCTTTTGGTAATACTTCGTTTTTAGCCAGGTGCTCGTTAGGGTAACCCACGCGGCAATCCAGGCCGGTAACATACTCAATTAACTGTGTAAGGTGCTTTAACTGTGCACCGCCGCCTGTTACCACAATACCTGCTATCAATTTTTTCTCGTAGCCTGATGATTTGATCTCATAGTACACATGCTCCACAATCTCTTCCATACGTGCCTGGATAACAAATGCCAGGTTTTTAACAGAGATCTCTTTTGGCTCGCGGCCGCGCAGCCCGGGTACGCAAACAATCTCGTTCTCTTTATTTTCTTCGGCCAGGGCCGATCCGAACCTCACTTTCAGTTGCTCTGCAATGTTGCGCATTACCGAGCAGCCCTCGCGAATATCTTCTGTTACGCTGTTACCACCAAACGGAATAACGGCAGTGTGGCGGATGATTCCCTCATGGAAGATAGCCACATCAGTAGTACCACCGCCAATATCAACCAATACCACACCTGCTTCTTTTTCCTCGTCGCTTAAAACCGACTCCGATGATGCCAGTGGCTCCAGTATCAGCTCCTGGCTTTCTAATTGTGCTTTGTTAACGCATTTCACAATGTTTTTGATAGCGGTAACCTGCCCCGATATAATATGAAAATTAGCTTCCAAACGTACGCCGGCCATACCGATAGGATCTTTTACACCGGGCTCATTATCTACGGTGAATTCCTGCGGCAGCACATGGATGATCTCTTCGCCCGGAGGCATCACCAGGTTATACATATCTTCCACCAGTTTATCAATGTCCTTACGTCCTATTTCCGTGTTCAGGTCCTTACGGGTTATTAACCCGCGGTGCTGTAAGCTTTTTATATGCTGCCCCGCTATACCCACGTTCACTATTCTGATCTCTACGTTCGACTGGGAACCGGCCACATCTACTGCCTGGGTAATGCCCTGTACGGTTTTATCGATGTTAGATACCATACCACGGGTTACCCCGGCTGATTCTGCTTTACCTATTCCCAAAACCTCAATTTTGCCGTTCTTGCTTCTGCGGCCAACAATTGCGCAAATTTTTGTAGTCCCGATATCCAGGC
The DNA here is from genome assembly GCF_964263795.1 of Mucilaginibacter sp. GTDB lineage: Bacteria > Bacteroidota > Bacteroidia > Sphingobacteriales > Sphingobacteriaceae > Mucilaginibacter. The sequence goes on along the minus strand of NZ_CAXVWK010000113.1, from coordinate 31,274 downwards.
CTACTACAATTGGCGAACTTTTTTCTTGTGTTGAACTTTTGTCCATATTATTGATTTTTAATAGATGTCTTCTTTTCGGTTTTATTAACAGCAGGCTTGCTATCCGGCTTACCCACTGTTGATTTCTTCTCAGTTCTTACTACCGCCGGCTTATCAGCCTTCGGCGCTGCAGTCACTTTAGCCGGCTTTGGTACTGCAGGTTTTATCACCTTTGGCTTTGCTTCAGCAATTTTTACGGCTGGTTTTTTTTCACCTGGTTCATCAACCACGTTGCTTATTTCTGCCCTGATCACCGAATCCGGGTTTACCTTTGCGGCCGTAGTACTGGCATGAACCACTGAATCGGCCATGCGCGCTTTGTGGGCCGCAGCCGCTTTTAACGAATCTTGCAGGGTTTCATTCTTAACCCCAACCACCTGGTTGGCATATTTGATATTGATGAGCTTGTAAGCATCCCAGCCTACCATAGGTAGTGCCTGCTTATAAAAAACTTTAAGGTTACTAAATTTAAGGCTCAAAGAATCGGCGTTGCCCAGCAATATACGTTGGCTGCCCACACGTGGTATCAACTCTATTTCGTGCTGTTCGTTTACATAGATCTGCGCTATCTGTGCATCCCACAAAGAGTCGCGGCGAATAAAATCGGCGGTCTTAAATACATCCCGCGCAAGCGCCGTGTGCAATGAATCTACCTTGTTGGCAAATAATTCATCTATAAACCCATTGGCAGCAAGCACCCTGGCGGTAAAGTTTTGCGATAACGGCATTTTTAACCCATGCTGGTCTACGTAAAAATCCTGATCAAAACGGTTCATCACACGCAGTATAGGCTGGCGCTGGCTTACCTCTACATGTATCACCCCGTCCATATCGGCGTACACCTTTGCAAACTCAATAAATGGATTAATCTTGAGTTTGTTTTCCAATTCGTGGATATTAATTCCGTCGATGCGCCGGCCTATCAGCGTATGGCTGCTCATCTGTAAAATATTGTCAATTTCCTGCCTGTCTATAAAGTATTGGTTACCGGGGATAAACACTTTAATGGCCTTGCAAACCATCTCCGACTTTTTTACCTCGATGAAACTCATCAGCACCACCAAACCAGCCAGGCAGGTAGTCCACCCAAGCGCAATCAGTAAAGGTTTCCAAATGCGTTTCTTAAACATTTAAAATGGCTTTTAAAGGTTCAACCAAACTATCTATATCTCCTGCGCCAACGGTTAACAGCAGTTCGGGCATTTCTGCCTGTACAATATCCAATGCTTCCTTTTTACTGCAAATGCGTTTATTCCGGAGATTCATCCGGTTCAAAATGATCTCGCTGGTTACGCCCTCAATGGGTAATTCGCGCGCCGGATAAATATCCAGTAACAAAAGCTCATCAGCCATATCAAGCACCTCAGCAAAGCCGTCCACAAAATCGCGCGTGCGGGTAAATAAGTGCGGCTGAAAAACAACCGTTAACTTTTTACCCTGGAACAGCTTTTTAACCGAAGTTATCGCTGCCCGCAGTTCTTCGGGGTGGTGCGCATAATCATCAATGTAAATATGTTTGTGGTTACGCACAATGTACTCGAACCGGCGCTTAATACCTTTAAAAGAGCCAAGGGCCTCGTGTATGGCAGCCAGCGATACTTCTACATGCAGTGCGGCTTCTATAGCGGCCGTAGCGTTCTCAATGTTATGGATCCCGGCTATGCCCATTTTAATATCGGGAATGAAAGTAACGCCGTTATCAAAATCAAAGTAAAAGTTACCTTCCGATATCCGGATGTTTGATGCCACAGCGTTTGCTTCGCCGTCGATAGCGTAAGTTAACCCATCGCCTAAAGGCAGGCCCTTGCGGTAGATAAGCGTACCGCCGGTTTTCAATTGAGAAGCGAACAGTTTAAAAGAATCAGTCAGATGCGAGTGATCGCCATAAATATCCAGGTGATCCGCATCCATCGATGTAATGATGGCTACATCCGGATGCAGCGTGAGGAAAGAGCGGTCATACTCGTCTGCCTCAACCACTACAATATTGTTATCGCCGTAAAGTACGTTGGTTTGATAATTGGTGCTGATGCCACCTAAAAAAGCAGAGCAATCTTTGCCGGAATCTTTCAGGATGTGTGCTATCATGCCCGATGTGGTAGTTTTACCATGCGTACCTGCTACTGCTATACAGAACATTCCCCGGCTGATCAATCCCAATACCTGCGACCGCTTCTGCAGCTCAAAACCTTTCTTTTGAAAATAGTTTAAGATATCAGAATCCTTTGGAATAGCCGGTGTATAGATGATCAGCGTACTATCGCAAGGCTGCTGAAAACTCATCGGGATCAAATCCCTCTGGTCAACAAATATAATCTGGATGCCTTCGCTCTGCAGCTTATCTGTTAATGGCGTAGGCGTTTTATCATAACCACATACTACGCAGCCTAAATGGTGAAAATAGCGCGCCAGGCCGCTCATGCCTATGCCGCCTATCCCTACCAGGTAAACCCGTTGTATGTTGCTTAATTCCATTTTCTCTTTTAAAAAAAGGCTATCCCCGCACCTGCAGGGATTAGCCGATTTAATTGTTGTTTGTTATTTGGATAACCTCTTTTGCAATCACTTCATCGGCGTTTGGCAAGGCCAGCGCGCCGATGTTGTTGCTTAATGTTTTTTGTAATTCCTTATCGTTTAATAACGCCAGAGCCTGGTCAACCAAATTTGACTCGGCATCGCGGTCGGCAACAAAAAGGGCTGCTTGGCTTTCAACCAGTGCCAGCGCGTTCTTGGTTTGATGATCTTCGGCCACGTTTGGCGAAGGCACCATTATCACCGGTTTCCTGATCACGCAAAGCTCGGCAATAGTGCCTGCTCCTGCCCTGGAGATGATGACATCTGCTGCAGCAAAAGCCAGATCCATACGGTTTAAAAACTCTACCACACAAATAGCTTCGTTTTTATCAGGCCCCAATGCTTCAAGTATAGCTTTATGGTAAAACTTACCGGTTTGCCATATTACCTGCACATCGGCAGCAATGATCTTGTCAACGCCCGCCAGGATGCTGTTGTTCAAAGTACGTGCACCTAAACTTCCGCCGGTTATCAGGATGGTTTTTTTTAACGATGACAGGTTGAACAGTTCCAATGCCTGCATGTGCTTGCCGGCTATGTTTACCGATTCTTTACGGATAGGGTTACCGGTTTTAATGATCCTGTCATATGGGAAAAACTTCTCCATCCCGTCAAATGCCACACAGATCTTTTTAGCCTTTGCACCTAACCATTTATTGGTGATGCCCGCGTAAGAGTTTTGTTCCTGTATAAGTGTTGGGATGCCTTTTAATGATGCCGCATACAAGAGCGGGCCCGAGGCATAACCACCTACACCAACTGCCGCATCGGGCTTAAAATCCTTGATGATCTGCACTGCTTTACTAACGCTTTTTATAAGCTTTACCGGGAACATGATATTTTTCCAGACGGACTTACGCTGAATGCCCTGGATATCCAGCCCGATAATTTTATAACCTGCCGCAGGTACTTTTTCCATTTCCATGCGGCCGCTGGCACCAACAAATAATATCTCGGTATCAGGATCGAGTTTTTTCAGCGCATTGGCTATAGCAATAGCCGGGAAGATATGCCCTCCTGTACCGCCGCCGCTAATGATAATTCTTTTACTCATCCTGATATATTAGTTAACGCTTATCCTTAATTGAAACAAAACCTTAATTTCAACTACGCTACTTCCCTTATTTCTCCTACTACTACTTTTTTGGGCTCATCTATATCACGGCTAACCGATAATATAATACCAAAAGCAATACTTGTAAACAATATAGATGTACCACCCATACTTACCAACGGCAACGGCACCCCTGTTACCGGGCCAAGGCCTACTGCTACCGCCATGTTGGCAAATGCCTGTATAGTTAAGCTAAAACTTAACCCCGCAGCCAGCAATGCGCCAAAAGCCTTAGGCGCCTTTGTTACAATTTTAATACACCGGTATAACAGGAACAGGTAAATACCTACCAGCATAAACCCGCCCAAAAGGCCGTACTCTTCAACAATAGTGGCATATATAAAATCCGAATATGGGTGCGGCAGGTAATTACGCTCGGTACTGTTTCCCGGCCCCTTACCCAATACGCCACCGGTAGCGATAGCTATCTTAGAGTGGTCTGACTGGAAGGACTTGTCTTTGTCAGCCTTATCCGGGTGCATAAACGTTTGGATACGCGTTATATACATGTGCCTGCGCGGGCCTAACATCATAATACCGGCAAGTAACATAACACCGGCAACACACACAACCGCAATTTGCTTAACACTCACACGGCCCATGATCAGCAGTAAAATGCTTACGCCAAATAACATTAAAGCAGTAGAAAGATTAGCCCATGCAATAAGTACAAATACTAAACAAACAGCCCCCATTATAGGAATAAATGATTGCTTTACATCCTTGATATTTTCCTGCTTGCGCGATAAAGTACGGGCCAGATAAGTAATTAGTGCCAGTTTAGCCAAATCGGAAGTTTGGAAAGTTAAACCGGTACCGGGGATCGCTATCCAACGGCTTGCATCATTTACGTGGTTACCAAAAACCAGTGTATACATTAATAACGGGATGGTAATTACCATCAGGATCTTAGAAATACCGGCATACCAGCGATAATCTAACCGGTGCGAAATATACATCAGCGCGATACCGCCTATGATCATTGCCATGTGCTTTACCAGGTACGATTCGTTAGACTTTTCGTGCTTATAGGCCAGAGTGCCTGTAGCGCTGTAAACCGCCAGTAACGATAATACCGAAAGCAATATCACGATCAACCAGATCCACCGGTCGCCTTTTAAATTACTTAGTACATTACTTATTGCCTGATTCATTTTTTTTTATTAAAGCAGTAGGTTTACTACAGTTCCTTTACCGCATCTTTAAACTGTTTGCCCCTGTCTTCATAATTCTTGAACAGGTCAAAGCTGGCACAAGCAGGTGACAGTAAAACAGTGTCACCTTTTTCTGCCAGGTGATAAGCTACCTGCGCAGCTTCAGCTGCAGATGATGTGTTTACAATAACTTCTACATCATCTTCAAAAGCATCATGAATACGCTTGTTATCTTTACCCAGGCATACAATAGCCTTTACCTTTTGCTTTACTAACGACTTCAGCATGCTGTAATCATTGCCTTTATCAACTCCGCCCAATATTAATACAACATCGGTGGTCATGCTTTCCAGCGCGTACCATGTTGAGTTTACATTGGTGGCTTTAGAATCGTTAATAAAGCTGATACCCGAAATTTTGCCTACCGACTCCAGCCGGTGCTCAATATTGCGGAAATTACCCATGCTCTCTCTCATCGTTTCGTTACGAAGCTCCAGCACCTTGGCAACAATACCTGATGCCATTGAGTTGTAGATGTTGTGCTTCCCTTGCAGGGCCAGTTCGTTTATTGACATTGTAAAATGTTGTTGATGTACGTTTATAATTAGGTTATCCTGATCCAGGTATGCGCCCGGTTCAATCTTTTTTTCAATAGAAAAGGGCAGCTGCTGCGCTGCAATCTCTTTGCCGGCCATAACCTTTTGGGTTTCGGCGTCGTCGGCACAATAAATAAAATGGTCGGTACCTGTCTGGTTCTGCGTTATTTTAAATTTAGAGGCCGCATAGTTTTCCAGTTTGTAATCGTACCTGTCCAGATGGTCGGGCGTAATATTTAACAGTACTGCCACATCTGCTTTAAACTTGTACATACTATCCAGCATAAAGCTGCTGATCTCCAGCACGTAACACTCAAATTTCTCGGTCGCAACCTGATAGGCAAAGCTCTTACCTATATTACCTGCAAGGCCTACATTAAGCCCTGCGTTTTTTAAAATATGGTATGTTAAACTCGCTGTTGTTGTTTTACCATTTGACCCGGTTATACAAATCATTTTGGCATTACTGTAACGGCCGGCAAACTCAATCTCAGATATCACCGGGATGTTATTCGCTACCAGCTTTTTTACTATCGGTGCTTTATCCGGTATACCGGGGCTCTTTACCACTTCAGCGGCATTTAAGATCAAAGCTTCCGTATGTCCGTTCTCCTCAAACTTTATATTCCAGCTTTGCAGTTGTTGCTTGTAATGATCAGCTATTGGCCCAAAGTCGGACACAAAAACATCATACCCCTGCTGTGAAGCCAGGTAAGCCGCACCTACGCCGCTTTCGCCGGCGCCAAGTATGGCAAGCCGCACCAGCCCACCCCTGTTTAAAGGAGAGGTAGCAGGATTGCCCGGTATGTTTTTGTCCTCGTTCATTTAACTATTCTCTTATACTATCTCAGTTTCAATGTTATCACGGTGATAATTGCCAGGAAAATACAGATGATGTAAAACCTGGTAACGATCTTCGATTCATGGAAACCCTTCTTTTGGTAATGGTGATGCAATGGCGCCATCAAAAAGATCCGGCGGCCTTCGCCAAAACGCTTTTTGGTGATCTTGAACCACCCTACCTGCAATATCACCGACATATTTTCGATCACGAAAATGCCGCAAAGCACGGGGATCAATAATTCTTTACGGATCACGATAGCAAATACGGCTATAATACCGCCAATGGCCAAACTCCCGGTATCGCCCATAAATACCTGGGCAGGGTAAGAATTGTACCATAGGAAGCCTACACATGCCCCTACAAATGCCCCGGCAAAAATTACCAGTTCGCCCGAATTGGGGATGTACATAATGTTCAGGTAATCGGCAATCATTGTATTACCGGATACGTAGGCCAGTATGGCCAGCGTGAGGCCGATAATAGCCGATGTACCTGTTGCCAATCCATCTATACCATCAGTAATATTTGCCCCGTTTGATATGAAGGTGATGATGATGATCACGAAGAACATGAATACCATCAGCGAATAATGCTCAAAACCGGGGCCGATGAACTTAAGCACCTTACCGTAATCAAACTCGTTGTTTTTATAGAACGGCATTGTGGTTTTGGTAGATTTGATATCCTGCGTTAAAACCTGTTTATCGCCGCGCATATGAAAATCAACCGGCACATCATATTTAACCGGCAGCTTAACTTCCTGGCGCATGGTAATAGAACTGTTAAAGTACATTGTCCACCCGATGAAAAGCGCCAGCCCAACCTGCCCGGTGATTTTAAACCTGCCTGCAAGGCCTTCTTTGTTCTTTTTAAAAACTTTGATATAATCATCTAAAAAGCCGATAGCACCGAGCCAAATGGTGGTTACGAGCATCATTATGATGTAGATATTATCCAGTTTGGCAAATAGCAGTGTCGGTATCAATATCCCCAGCAAGATAATGATGCCACCCATTGTAGGCGTACCGGATTTTTGCATCTGTCCCTCTAACCCAAGGTTGCGCACAGTTTCTCCAACCTGTTTAAAGCGCAGGTAATCTATCAGCCTGCGGCCATAAACCGTAGTTACCAATAACGATACTATTACTGCCATAGCCATCCGGAATGTGATGTACTGAAACACCCCCAACCCCGGTATGCTGTAATTTTTGTACAAGTATGTAAATAGGTAGTATAGCATCGGTTTATTGGTTAACTCATTTGCTTAAACTGTTCCGTCAATTCTTCCATATCGTCAAAGTGGTTTTTCACCCCGTTGATCTCCTGGTATTTTTCATGTCCCTTACCAGCAAGCAGGATAATATCGCCCGGCTGCGCAAACATGCAGGCCGTTTTGATCGCCTCATGCCTGTCGGCAATGCTTAGGGTTTGGCGTTTAAATGCAGGGTCTATACCAGCTTCCATATCCTTAATGATATGTGCAGGGTCTTCGGTACGCGGGTTATCTGATGTCATTATCAACTTGTCGCTCCACTCGCTCGCTACTTTAGCCATTACCGGGCGTTTAGTTTTATCCCTGTCGCCGCCGCAGCCTATCACCGTAATAACCTTTTCGTTTCCCTTACGGATGTCATGAATGGTGCTCAGCACGTTTTGCACGGCATCCGGCGTGTGGGCGTAATCAACAATGCCGATAACCTTGTTTGGCGATACGATATATTCAAACCGGCCCTCGGCCCCTGTTAATTTGCTCAGGCTTACCAACACTTTCGACCTGTCCTGATCCAGTAACATGGCGGTAGCGTAAACTGCCAGCAAGTTGTAGGCGTTAAAGGTGCCTACCAGCTTAAACCAAACTTCTTCATTATCTATATTCAGCAACAAGCCGCCAAACTGGTTCTCTATTATACGGGCCCGGTAATCGGCCATGCTTTTGAGTCCGTAGGTTTTTTTATATGCCGATGTATTTTGCAGCATTACATTGCCGTTTTTGTCATCGCTGTTAGTAAGTGCAAAGGCGCTTTTTGGCAACCCGTCAAAGAATGCTTTTTTAGCTTTCAGGTAGGCATCAAACGTTTTATGATAATCTAAATGGTCGTGCGTAAGGTTAGAAAAGATTGCGCCGGAAAAACGTAGGCCTTCTATGCGATGCTGTGATACCGCGTGTGAGCTCACTTCCATAAAACAATAATCGCAGCCCTCATTAACCATTTGTGCCAGCAGCTCGTTTAGCGCTACCGGATCTGGCGTGGTATGAGTTGACGGAACGATACGGCCGTTTACCTGGTTCTCTACTGTAGAAAGCAACCCGCACTTGTATCCCATATCACGGAACAGCTTATATAACAGCGTAGCAATAGTGGTTTTACCATTAGTACCGGTAACCCCAACAAGTTTCAGGTTAGAAGATGGATTTTCGTAAAAATTAGCAGCAATAGTCCCCAGGGCTTTGGCAGAGTCTGCAACCATCAGGAAGTCAACCTCGTTGGCAGTATGCGCCGGCAACTCCTCGCAGATAACGCAAACAGCACCTGCAGCAATAGCCTGGTCAATAAAATCGTGCCCATCTACAGCGGTGCCCTTTATTGCAACATACATGCAGCCCGGCACTACCTTGCGTGAATCGAAAACCACTGAAGAGATCTCTACGTCGGCACTACCCTGTAGTTCGGTAAATGCCACACCATCTATAATTTCGCTCAAATATCTCATTGCAGTTCTATTGTTATTTTTGAACCCTTTGGTATCTGGCTTCCACCCGTTACCGATTGCTTTTCGACCGAGCCGCTGCCCATCACTTTTACTTTATAACCCGCGTTGCCCAGTGCAAACAAGGCATCGCTTAGGCCCATGCCAGTCACATTAGGCACAGTCCCGGTTTTATACTTATTTTCTTCTGCAGGTATGCCACTGCTGGTATCGATGCCATTGTTGTTAATAGACGCGTATAGTGGTTTTACACCCAGCTTATCGTACACTTTTTTAAGTGCTTTTATATTGCCTTGTTTGTATTTAGGCAGGGTGGTGTTACCTACCAGTGTAAGCGGAGCGCGCTCAATCTTCATATCGCTGGCATAAACTTTCTCACAAATTTCTTTAAAGGCCGGACCTGCGGTTGACGCTGCATAGTAACCGTTCTTAGGATCATTGATTACCACGATCAGCGAGTACTTGGGATGATCTGCCGGAAAGTAACCACAGAACGACGACTGATATTGCTTTTTGCCTTTATAACCATTACGGCCATCGGCAACCTGCGCGGTACCCGTTTTGCCGGCTATTTTAAACATGGTGCTTTTTACGTTGGTTTTACCGGTACCTTCACTCACAACACCCTCCAGCATTTCCTGCATTTTTTTCAAGGTGACGTCAGAGCACATTTTTTCTGTTACGGTACGTGCCTGGAAACGCTCGACTGTATTACCTAACCGCCTGATCTCTTTTACAAACAAGGGCGACACCATCTTACCGTTATTGGCTATACCGTTGTAAAATGCCAGCATTTTTAAAGGGGTTAGCTGCATTTCATACCCGTAAGCCATTTGCGGCAGGGTCATGTATTTGTTCCAGCTTTTATTCTTCGGGTTTTTAACTACCGGCTGTGCCTCGCCGGGTATCTGTAAAACAAATTTTTCATTCAGGTGCCAATCGTACAAATGATCAGTAAATTTCGACTGATTATTTGTGTAATATTTATTGACCAATGATGCCACCGCAGCGTTAGACGATTCTTCAAATGCCTTTTTTACAGATACAGTACCAATACTTCCGTGCGAATCTTTTATGATATGGCTGTTACCCGGGATCTTATAATTTTCGGTACTTACCCTGTAATTAGTATCCACCATCTTATCATCAAGCAAGGCCATATAAGAAGCCACTTTGAAAGTAGAACCCGGATCCTGGTTACCTGCTATGGCGTAGTTGAATTTTTCTTTAAAGCTACCGTCGGGCATGCGGTTATAGTTGGCTACCGCACGGATCTCGCCGGTTGCTACCTCCATCAATATAACCGTGCCGTGGTCGGCATCGCTTTTTACCAATTGCTTTTCTAAAGCGGTTTGAGCAATATCCTGGAAATTGATATCGATGGTCGACATGATATCCGCACCTTCTTTAGGCGCTATCTCGTCATCTTCGTTAACGGGTTTCCAAACGCCGCCGGCAATACGCTGCTCTAAACGTTTGCCGCTTTCGCCGTTGATGTAGCTGGCATAAGCACCCTCTAACCCTACAGCATTTTTAACGTTGTCATTTTTGTAGCCTATAGTACGTGCTGCCAATGACCGGAATGGCAAAATGCGTTTGTTTTGCGGCACAATGATTAACCCGCCTTTGTTTTTACCCATCCGGAAGATGGGAAACTTGCGCAGTTCCTTTAGCTCGCGATAGGTGACCTTCCGCCTAACCAATTGGTAACGCGAGCTATCGCTGCGCGCATCTCTAAATATTCGTGAATACTCCCTGGCCGATTTGTCGCCGTAAACCTGCGATAACTTCATCGCAAGGGAGTCTATTTTCTCATCAAATACCTTTTCATCAGCAATGCCACCGGCCAGCATATCCATACGCACCTCATATTCGGGTACCGATGTTGCCAGCAGGCTGCCATCTACAGAAAATATATTACCACGGGCGGCCTCGATGGTTTCGTAACGGGTAGACATCGTTTTGGCCATTGCCTTCCACTTATCGCCCTGTGCAAACTGCACCCTGCAAAGCTGGAACAATACGGCCGCTGCAAACAGCAGGATCAACCCAAACGCAAGGTAAACCCTTAGCAGTATGTTAGTTCTGATACTCATTGCTGTATATCCTCCTTTACGGTTATTTTTTGCGGCGGCGTTTCAGATGTGCGGATCCCCAGCGTATCGGCACGTTTAGCCACCTCCGTCAATGTGCTTTTAAAAGCCAGGTCGGCTTTGCTGCTTTTATATTCCCAGCTCAGCTCTTTCACTTCGCGGCTTAGCTTATCAATATCACGGATCGTATTTTCAGATATATGCCTGTTGGCAATGTAAAACATCCCTAAAAGTGCTATGTAAAGAATGAACGGCAGCGCGCGGGTTGCATCATCTGTGCTGATGGTACCTTTGGCAAACAGCTGGGTAAAAAAATTATCGGGAATTTCCTTTACAGGCTTTTCTTCCACGATGAGTTTCTTCTCCGCGATTATTTCTTCTTCCTGAATTTCTGTACGTAAACGATTGGTCATCTTTTTACAGCTATTCTAAGTTTAGCGCTGCGCGCCCTGTTGTTGTTACTTATCTCTTCATCGGTGGCTGTTACCGCCCCGCGGGTTACCGCATCAAAAGGGCGGTTGTCATTCCCGTAAATATCTTTTTCTAATTCGCCGCTGAATTTCCCTTTGGCAATGAAGTTTTTTACCAGCCTGTCTTCCAGCGAATGATAAGACATTACCACCAGCCTGCCGCCAACCGCCAGCACATCGCTGGTTTGCAGTAGAAATTCTTTCAACGCCTCTAGCTCCTGGTTAACTTCAATACGCAGCGCCTGGAAAACCTGCGCCAGGTATTTATTTTCCTTACCGCGCGGGATCAGGTTGCTAATCGCGTTCTTCAGATCGGCTACGGTAATAATCGGGCCGTTAAGCCTTGCAGTTACAATGGTTTTGGCCAGCGATTTTGCATTTTGAATTTCGCCGTACATACCAAAAATGCGGTGCAGATCGGCTTCGCTGTAATTATTTACCACCTCTTTGGCGCTCAATTCAGATTGCTGGTTCATTCGCATATCCAGTTCGGCATCAAACCGGATAGAAAATCCTCGCTCCGCCTGGTCAAACTGATATGATGACACACCCAGATCGGCAAGGATCCCGTCTACCGGGATAGCGTCATGCAAACGGGTAAAGTTTTTGAGATACCTGAAGTTTTGATCGATAAACACAAAGCGGTCATCGTCTATCGAATTTTGCTGAGCATCTGCATCCTGGTCAAATGCTAATAGCTGGCCGTTGCTACCCAGGTGCTTTATGATCTCGCGGGAATGGCCGCCACCGCCAAAGGTTACGTCTACATAAGTACCGTTAGGTTTAATAGCCAACCCTTCAATGCATTCCTGCAGCATTACAGGGGTATGGTAATTACTCATTACGCCCTCCCCTTTTGTTAGCCATTACTTCCTCGGCCAGTTCAGCAAAATTTTCAGGTTCGTTATTGATCATTTGCTGATGTGCAGCTTTATCCCACACCTCAACCTTATTCAGCATGCAGTTTAAAACCACCTCACCGGTTATGCCGGCATAATCCATCAGGTTTTTTGGCAAATTGACACGGCCTGCACTGTCAGGCATCAAAGTTGTTGCGCCGGCAGTAAAATATCTTACAAACTGAAGGCTTTTCCTGTCGTATTCGTTAAGTTTGCTTAGTTCATCCAACTTCTTGTCCCACTCAGTTTTTGTGTAAATAACCAGATACTTTTCGAGGCCACGATTGATCACAAGGCCCTCAGCGTCAGCTTCAGGAAGCTGCTTTTTGAGGCCTGTAGGGATCATCATCCGCCCCTTGGCATCTAGTTTACATTCAAATTCACCGGTTAAGTAAGGCATTCGTATTGGTCGACAATTTTTGTAACGTAAAAGTATATTACTTTTACCACTTTCTACCACTTTTTACCACCAAAAAGTTTTCAACATTTTTGGGGGTGGATTTTCATATGGTAACTGCCTGTAATTTATAGGGTTGAGAGCTGATTTACCCCCGATTTTAGAGTAATCATCATTGTTATAAAATGTATCGACCGTGCAGGCCTGTTGGCAGCTATTAACAGAGATAACATCGCTTGAGAAAAGCGAATGATGGAGATAATTGAAATAAGGAATTTGATTACCTGTTGCTGGTGAAGTTCATGCGAATCCTGTCGCCTGATATGCTCCCGCTAACCATTCGCTTACCTTAAAAGACATGGTTAAGCAGGGAAAAAAGTAGTAACCGCCGTGCTCGCAAACGCGCTGAAACTGATTTTTGACGACCGCGTATTTGTTTATCACAACACAACAGTGCTTGAGTAAAATTAAGTTCACCCAGCCTTTACCAGATCGATTTCAGCGGTGTTATCTCCACATCCTTTAATTCCATCCCGTTAGTACTAACGCTTAAACGGGTAAAAGGCTTTTTAGGAAAAAACACACCGGTAAGGTTGCTTAAGCCGCCATCGGCAAACATTTCTATAGATGAGGCATCTACAATCAATTCTACGTCGGAAGCTGGTGTAATATCAACCCGTGGGGCGTAGGCCACCCCGGTGAATACCTTGCTAAAATCGTTTCGGCCGGCATTGGTACGGTTTAGGTAATATCGGTTGTTCTCTTTATCAAAGCCCAGGATCAGCTTTTCGCCGCTTTCGTTAGCGAGCGTAACGGCATAGCCCGTCAAATTATCTGTGCGGAACTTAAGCTTGTATTGGGTTAAATTCTGCTTGATAACTGAAAAAATATTATTGCTGCCCGCCAGCTGCTTTTCATCCAGCTTGATTGTCTTTGCCGAAATATTTTTCAATTCCTTAACCGGGTTAGATGCCAGGTAGATATCGTCTCCAACCTCTTCTAAAGACAGTTCGCGCGGAATGGTCATAGCATTTCGCCACTTAACGGTTGGCACTTCATTGGCGTACAGCCAGTTACTCATCCAACCTAAAAATACTTTTCTGTTACCCGTGTTGCCCCAGGTTACACCTGCGTAGTTATCCGGCCCGTAATCAATCCACTTAGTTTTGGTGCTTACCGGTTTAAAGTTACTGCCATCAAATTCGCCAACAAAGTATTGTGTTGCCGAACCACCGTTAGTTCCACCCGGATTAATGCTCACCAACAGCGCCCAATAATCTTTGCCGCCCAACTTTAAAGGTATTAAATCCGGGCATTCCCAAACACCGCCATGCGCACCCAGCGTTTGTCCAAAATCGCTTTGTTTTGTCCATGTTTTTAAATCCGGCGACGAATAGAAGGTAATATGATCTAAAACTGCCAGGCTCATGATCCACTTTTTGCCAGGAGCATACCAAAACACTTTAGGATCGCGAAAGTCTTTTATTCCCGGGTTTTTAAGCACCGGGTTGCCTTTATATTTTAACCAGGTTTTACCCTGGTCCAGACTATAGGCAAGGCTTTGATTTTGATAATTGATAGCGCCAAGCTTTTCGCCTTTTGGGTCGTGATGGGTAAATATGGCTACCATAGCCGGGTTATCTTTTGTGCCCAGGCCGGATGTGTTCTTTTCATCAACCACCACGCTGCCGCTAAATATATAGCCCAGTTTATCGGGATATAGCGCTATAGGCATTTGTTTCCAATGGATCATATCCTTACTAACGGCATGCCCCCAGTGCATCGGCCCCCAAACGGTACCTTTAGGATAGTGCTGAAAAAACAGGTGATAAGTGCCTTTGTAGTAAACCATCCCGTTAGGGTCGTTCATCCATTTAGCTTGTGGCGAAAAATGTGCCTGCAGGCGGTAAGGCTCATGATAAAGTTTAGTCTGTGCTTTTGCAATCGTGCCGGCAAAGGCCATACAGCCTATCAATAATCCCTGCTTAATGTTCATGTTCGGAAGTTTACTGCGTAATAATACGTTTTAACAACTAAACGACAAATTGGATTTAATAATTGCCCATTGGCACGCCGTTAAAACTCCAGCTTATCCGGGCCTGAAATTTTAGCAACACTACAATTACACCCACCCGAAATCCTAATAACAGCGCTTTTGGTTTGATTAGTAACAGCGTTAGTAGCCGTTATGCGGATGTTGTCGCCACCGGTAGAAAATTCTCCTTTATTGTCATTTGCCGCAATGAGCAAAAACCCTGCAACAAAATCTATATTAGGTGGGTAAAGCGGTAAAACAACCGGCTTATTGGTCCGCTGGTTTATAACGCTGATATTGATAAATTTGGCGTCCGGGTTCTTACTGTCGGTTAGTATAATGCCATAGTAATTATAAACGTATTGTGCAGTACAGGCCATTGTACAGCCTTGCGTACTGTTTTTATTGCATGCGCTTAAGCCAAGCAATAAGAGTAACAGGATGAGGAGGTTTTTTAACATCAGCGTAATGTATTTAGTAACATTACGGCGCATCCATCAAATACGCTACAATCAGATTAATTGCGTTTTTTAAAGTCGCTGGTTGAATTCCAAACGTTCGCCGTCGGGGCCGGTAATATTGAAATACTTGCAACCCCTTTCCCAAAACTGTAAAAAAACAGGTTCAGGCTCAATTATATTTAAACCGGCGCTGCTAATGGCTGCGTACGCCGCATCTATATCCGGCACGTTAAAGGCAATGTGATCGATGTGGCCGTTATCCCGTCTGCCGATCTCTTGCAGCTCAGGTTCTGGCAGTTGATAAAGTTCAATAACAATAGTATCCCGCTGCATCATAATACAAGTACCGCGGGCATCTGCAGCACCAAAGCTAGCCTGCATTACGTTGATAAAACCAAGACGGTTATAAAACGCTTGCGAGGTTTGGATATCGGTTACCGGGATGCCAACGTGCTGAATACCCGTAATGGCGATACTAATAAGAGACTGCATAAGTGATAAACACCGCTAACAGGGGTTTGTTATCCCTCCCAGTTCAAATATTTGCCGCCGCGGCCTTTGCGGTTGCCGCCGCGCGATGAGCCGGAATCTTTACGGCCGCCTCCAAAGAAAAAGCCCATCTTTACACCTAAATATCCGGCTTTGTTTGGTAAAAAGTTATAGTCGCCGGATACGCGGAAGTGCCCCACTTCGAACCCCACCTCTGGGAACGCACCAAACTTCGATTCGAGCAGGGTGCCGCTAACATTGGTGTCACCATTTGCATCGACCACCTGTATTGCCGACTGGGTAAAGATACCGCCGCCGGCGCCAATGAACGGGCGGAAACCGCCATCCATCAAATAATATTCGGCAGTTAAACTGTAAGAGTTAAGTGAAGCTATACTGGAAAAGTTATCGAATTCATCACCGTTTTGATAGGCCAGCAACGCTGCTTCCGCACGGATACCTACTGCAAACTGATCTGTTAAACGGTAATGCGGATGCAGGCTGAACGATACGCCACCACTTGATGAATTTGTTGAATTTGCGGGCGATGCATAACCCAGACTAATATCGACTTTAAAGGCCCGGAAGTTTTCTGACTGCGCGCTTGCGTTTAAGATGAAAGTAGCAAACACTGCTACTGCAAGTAAAAATTTCTTCATAATAAGGTTTAGAATGGTAAAAATAACATTCTTATCGATAACCTGAAGTTAAATAGTTGAACGCTTGGCATACTGCACTGCAATTTTACGGGTACCCTGCACAATTAATATGGTAAACATTAAAATCATTAGGTATAGCTACAAGAGGAAGCTGCAGCTGGATTAGTGGAAAGTATTAGCACCTAATAATAATGGAACAAATAAAAAGAGGCGCGATACATCGCGCCTCTTTTAATTACATCACCCTCATCTTTAAAAAGCTTGGGTGTAGTTTTGAGCTATACACCCGGTGTGTGGCTTTCTTAAAGTCGGTGTCTTTTGCTTTCATAATATCCTGAAACTGCTGGGTGTTCCTGTCAATAAGCGGGAACCAGGTGCTTTGCACCTGTACCATTAGGCGGTGGCCCTTCTTAAAAGTGTGCAGTACATCCTGCAACTCAAAACTAACCGGGGTTACTTTGCCTGGCACAAAAGGCTCGGGTTTTTCAAAGCTGTTGCGATACTTACCGCGCATAGCTTCGCTGCGTACCATTTGCTCATAGCCGCCCATTTTAATCTCCTTGCCGGTAAATTTATTAGCGCTGGTGCTATCCGGGTAAACGTCTATCACTTTCACAATCCAGTCGGCATCGGTACCTGTAGTGCTTACTTTTAAGTTAGCCCAAATGTTACCGGCAATGGTTACATCCTTGTCCAGCACATCGGTTTGATAAGTTAACACATCAGGCCGTTTTTCGGCAAAGCGCTGGTCGGCGGTCATGTATTCGCGCTGCATATCGTCCGTTTTGCCATCCCAGAAAGGTACCGGGTTCATCGGGTCGGATACAAATTCCTTATAATCATCTTTTCCGGCAGCAGGCGCGGTGAACGATAGCTTACCACCCGGCAAAAAGTAAAGGTTCTTTTCGCCAGCCTCTGCCGGCGGCCAGGTTTTATAAGTTTTCCATTGATTGACGCCGGTTTCAAACGTAGATACCTTCGGCATATCAAGTGGTGTACCTTTCAGGTAATGGCTAAAAAATGCAAATTCAATCTTCTCCCGGTAAAAAGGGCCGGTTGGGCCACCAAAGTTAACATCGCCTAAATGATCGCCGGCACCACGTGCCCAGCCGCCATGCACCCACGGGCCCATGGCAAAGTAAACGGGAGTAGTTGGATTTTTTTGCGCTAAAACTTTGTAGGTATTTATCGCACCGTACAAGTCCTCGGCATCATACCAGCCGCCGGTAACCAGGGTAGCTGTTTTAATATCATGCAGGTGGGTCAACACATTACGGTCCTTCCAATGCTGGTCGTAGTCAGGGTGATCCATCATCTCGTTCCACAAGCGAATGGTATCTTTGTAATATTTAACATTGGAATTGCGCATGCTGCCCATATCTAAAAAGAACCGGTAACCATCATCCGTACCCATATTAAAGCCTTTGGCGCGGCGCTGTGTTGGCTTATCGTCCTGGCGATTAGTGAAGCCCGGGTAAAACCCAAAGTTGGCTACCAGCATAAACGCGCCGTTGTGGAAAGCGTCATCACGATACAGATCGGCAATAGGTGCCTGCGGCGACGCGGCTACCAAAGCGGGGTGGCGGCTTAATAACGCAGTAGTAGTGTAAAAACCCGGATAAGAAATACCCCATACCCCTACCTTGCCATTGTTATTGGCTACGTTTTTTAACAGCCAGTCGATCGTATCATAAGTATCCGTCCCCTCATCTACATCCTTATTGGTTTTGTGCACTTCCAGCTCGGGGGTCATTTCTTCGTAGATGCCTTCGCTCATCCAGCGGCCGCGAACATCCTGGTAAACAAATATGTAACCGTCATGCAAAAACTGCGGCGACGGGCCAAGGCTGCCTTTGTATTTATCTACACCATACGGCGCTACGCTGTAGCAGGTACGATCCATCATAAAGGGGTATTTTTTAGTTTGATCTTTAGGTACATACACCGATGTGAACAGCTTTTTGCCATCGCGCATGGGTATCTGGTATTCAAACTTGGTGTAATTGTCTTTTACGTAGGCCGCATCGGCACCACCCGGTTGCTGTGCTTGTGTAGCGATTGCCGAGAAGATAAAACAAAAGGCGATAAGGAGAGATCTTTTCATGAAATGGGGATTGATGCTTTAAAAATACAAATAAAACAAAAAGCCCCCCGAATAAATCGGGAGGCTTTCATAAATATGTTACAACGAGGCTTACTCGTTGATGGCTTTTACACCCGGCAACTCTTTACCTTCCATATATTCCAGCAACGCGCCGCCGCCGGTTGATACATAGCTAACGTCGTCAGTCATATCAAACTTGGCTACTGCAGCAGCAGAATCGCCGCCACCGATCAAGGAGAAAGCACCGTTATCGGTTGCCCTGGCTACTGCCTCGGCAATAGCCTTGGTGCCTACCAGGAATTTCTCCATTTCGAACACTCCCATCGGGCCGTTCCAAAGGATGGTTTTTGATTCTTCTACCACTTTGCTAAAGATCTTCACTGTTTCCGGGCCAATGTCCAGTCCCATCCAGTTATCGGGTATCTGGCCTGTTTTCGCAACGTCAGTATTGGCGTCAGGAGCAAATTTATCAGCAATTACATTGTCGACAGGTAGCAACAGGTTAACGCCTTTCTCTTTGGCTTTTTTAACCAGGCTTAAAGCCAGTTCCAGTTTATCAGCTTCAACCAGTGAAGTACCAATGTTGCCACCATCTGCTTTGGCGAAGGTATAAGCCATACCACCACCAATGATCAGGTTATCTACTTTATCTAACAATTTTTCGATCAGTTCGATCTTGTCCGACACTTTAGAGCCGCCCATGATAGCGGTAAATGGTTTTGGCGCATCATTCAGGATCTTCTCGGCATTAGTTAATTCGGCAGCCATCAGGTAGCCAAAGAATTTTGCATCCGGGAAAAACTGTGCGATAACCGCAGTAGAGGCGTGGGCACGGTGAGCAGTGCCAAAGGCATCGTTCACATAGATATCGCCTAACTTCGAAAGCTTCTCTGCAAAGTCTTTATCACCCTTTTCTTCTTCTTTATAAAAACGAAGGTTCTCTAACAACAACACTTCGCCCTTATCTAAAGCTTTTGCTTTTTCAACGGCTTGCGCGCCAATGCAGTCATCAGCAAAATCTACCTGCTGGCCTAACAGGTCCGACAGGTGTTTAACAACATGTTTTAAAGAGTATTTATCTGTAGGGCCATCTTTAGGGCGGCCCAGGTGCGACATTAATATTACGGCGCCACCATCTTTAAGTATCTTCTTAATGGTTGGCAAAGCCGCGGTCATCCGGTTATCGTCGGTAATGTTAAAGTCATCATCCAGGGGGACATTGAAGTCCACACGGACAAGTGCTCTTTTACCGTTAAAACTGATCTGATCTATTGTTTTCATATGAGTATGTATGGGTTTTGATCGGGGGCAAATTGAACAAATTTATTCTAATAGGCAACGTAAAAGTTAAAAAGGTGTTTGATAGCGCTCTAAACTTCACTGTATTTTAACATACATTACATAGTGCGGACCAATGCCGTGCACCTTAAACTCTGGCGAGATGATCTCGAAACCCAGGCTTAAATAAAATGCCGCAGCCTTTTTACGGGCGTTGCACCAAACGTAATTTACCTTTTGCCCGCGCATATAGGTAATTGCAAAGTTTACCAGCATGTTGCCATATCCTTTGCCACGATAAGGTTCTGTAGTGGCCATACCGCGCAGCTGGTAGGCCTTGCCTTTAAAATCACCATAGGCTTGCGGGTGAAACGACGCTATGCACACCAATTCTTCACCAACGTAGTAACCCAAATGGAACGCGGTTTCGGCATCATCGCCTGCAAACCGGCACTCATCCGGGGTTAAGCGGCCATCGCGTAACACCTCATTACGAATGGGCAGCACATCATAGGCTGTAATAAACTTTATCATGATTTAAGCTTACTTATTTTTTCTACCAGGTCTGCAAGTCGGCTGCTGTAACCCATTTCATTATCATACCAGCCAACTACTTTAACTAACCCCCCCACTATCGACGTAAGCTGCGCATCAAAAATACAACTGTGCGGGTTGTCCAATATATCTGTAGATACAATGGGATCGTTGGTGTACTCCAGTACATTTTGCATTGGCCCATCGGCAGCTTGCTTGAAGGCGGCATTGATCTCGGCTACGGTGGGCAGCATTTTGAGGCTGCAGGTAAAATCGGTGAGGGAGCCGTTCAGTACAGGTACGCGTATTCCTGCCCCACCTAAATGGCCTTCCAAATGAGGGAATATAGCCGTAATAGCCTTTGCCGCACCCGTTGTTGTGGGGATAATGGATGCCGATGCTGCCCTTGCGCGTCTTAAATCTTTATGTGGCGCATCATGCAGGTTTTGGTCGCCGGTCATAGAGTGCACGGTCGTGATGTAGCCATCGGTAATGCCCCAGTTTTGATCCAGTATCTTTACCATTGCGGCCACGTTGTTAGTGGTGCATGACGCATTGGACAAAATTGGCGAGCTAAGGTCGACCTCATCATCATTTACAGCCAGCACAACAGTTGGGATGTCTTTATCGCCCGGAGGGGCAGATATGACTACCTGTTTAGCACCTGCCGTTAGATGTTTAGTTGCTCCCTCGCGGGTGATGAACTTACCGGTAGACTCGATAACCAGATCGATGCCCAGTTGCTGCCAGGGCAGTTTAGCCGGATCTTTTTCCTGATAGGTATGAATAGTTGCCCCGTTTACAATTAAGGATGCGGCATCACTGGTTACTGTGCCTTTAAAGCCCCTGTGTACCGAATCATACTTAAAAAGGTGGGCCATGGTGACGGTATCCGCCAAATCATTTATAGCTACTACCTGTATGTCGGGTTTGGATAATATAGTTCGTAAAAATATGCGCCCTATACGGCCAAAGCCGTTAATAGCAATCCTCATGATATGATAATTAAGGGTGCGAAATTACAGAAAATTTAGATGGGGTATGTTGGTGCTGTGTAAACCAAGGACAGATCTTAACAAATGTCAGGTTGAGCCTGTCGAACCATTTACTACGCTCGCCCTTCGACAAGCTCAGGGTGCCATAGATGAACTGTCATGGTGAGCCTGTCGAACCATTTAACACGCTCGCCCTTCGACAAGCTCAGTGTGACAAAGATAAACTGTCATGGTGAACCTGCCGAACCATTTACTACACTTGCCCTTCGACAAGCTTTGGGAGACAAAGATCAACTGTCATGGTAAGCCTGTCGAACCATTTAACACACTTACCCTTCGACATGCTCAGGGTGACATAAGGGCTTAAAAAAAGTGTACAACGGTTAACAAAGGTTTACACTTTTTCTTAAAAATAGGCTTAAATCACTCAAGATCAACTGTTTGTAAAAAACGTGGGCTAACACTCTTTTTGGGAATATTTGCTGTTTAGCTGATTGATAAGGTTACCGGTTGATCTCTTTCCAGAGCAGATCTTTAAGTTGGGTAATGTTTTTCTGGGCTACGGATGAGATAAAAACATATGGGATATCTCCCGGCACTTCTTTAACCATCTCTTGCTGCAACTCTTCGTCCAGCATATCAGATTTGGTAATGGCCAGCACGCGGGGCTTGTGCATTAATTCGGGGTTGTATTCGTTCAGTTCCTTTAACAGAATGCTATATTCTTCGGCAATGGTACGTGTGGTATCGGCAGGCACCATAAACAACAATACCGAGTTACGTTCGATATGACGCAGGAAACGGATCCCTAATCCTTTGCCTTGTGATGCCCCTTCGATAATACCGGGAATATCCGCCATTACAAACGATTTGTTGTCGCGATAGCTTACAATACCCAGATTGGGCACCAGCGTGGTAAAAGCGTAGTCGGCAATCTCCGGCTTGGCCGCAGAAACTACCGATAGCAAAGTTGATTTACCCGCATTTGGGAAGCCCACCAAACCAACATCGGCAAGGATCTTCAGCTCCAGTATATTCCAGTCTTCCTGGCCTTCTTCGCCGGGCTGTGCAAAACGGGGCGTTTGCTTGGTAGCGGTTTTAAAGTGCCAGTTGCCCAGGCCGCCACGGCCGCCATTGGTCAAAATCCTTGTTTCGCCATCAGTATTGATCTCGAAAAGCACTTCTCCTGTTTCGGCATCTTTGGCAATTGTACCCAGCGGCACTTCCAGGATCTCATCACGGCCGGTTTTTCCAGACCTTAAAGAACTGCCCCCGGCGTCGCCGTCGCCGGCTATAACATGTTTGCGAAATTTAAGGTGCAGCAAGGTCCACAACTGGGCGTTACCTTTTACAATTACATGCCCGCCACGGCCCCCATCGCCGCCATCCGGGCCGCCTTTAGAGGTTAGGATATCACGGTGCAAATGTGCCGAACCCGCACCGCCTTTACCAGAGCGGCAGCAGATCTTTACATAATCGACAAAATTTGAACCTTGAGACATAGCTTTTTATTTGGAGACGGAAAGTCCGAAAGTCAGTAAAGTCCGAAAGTAAAGAAATTAAATACTTCCTTCTTACGGACTTTATTGACCCGCCGACTGACGGACTGATTAATACCCTGCAACTACAGAATTGATAGACCCAAAGATCTCATCTATCGAACCAATTCCATTTATGCTGGTGTACTTGTTATGGTTTTGATAAAAACCTGCAACGGGTGCGGTTTTATCGTTATATTCTTTAATACGTTTGCGTATCACTTCAGGATTAGCGTCGTCGGGCCTGCCAGAGCTTTTACCGCGTAATAACAGGCGCTGCTCTAACTCATCATCAGTAACCTCTAACGCAATCATGCCAGAAATTTCTGAGTCTTTAGAAGCCAGCAACTGGTCTAACGCTTCGGCTTGTGCCACCGTACGCGGAAAACCGTCAAAAATAAAGCCCCTAGCACCTTTGTTGGCATCCAGCTTATTGCTGATCATCCCTATCACCACC
Source organism: Mucilaginibacter sp. (assembly GCF_964263795.1). GTDB lineage: Bacteria > Bacteroidota > Bacteroidia > Sphingobacteriales > Sphingobacteriaceae > Mucilaginibacter. The sequence goes on along the minus strand of NZ_CAXVWK010000113.1, from coordinate 7,835 downwards.
TCATCAGGCACCAGTTTACCATCGTCCATCAGCTTTTTTGCTTCCAGGCCAAGTTGGGTACCATTCGCTATTTCGTTACGCAACAAGTCACCTGTCGAAAGATGAATTAAACCGTACTTTTCGATAAGATTTTGTGATTGAGTACCCTTCCCTGCTCCGGGCGGACCAAACAGTACTAAGTTAAGCATCCCTTTGTTATTAAAGTTAAAAGCCTTCCCGTTGCATACAGAAAGGCTTAAAGTTGTTGTGCACTTGTAGGGATTCGAACCCCAAACCTTCTCATCCGTAGTGAGATGCTCTATCCAATTGAGCTACAAGTGCCTTTCCCGGTAGTAAAACATGTACCGATAACCGATATATGTCCTTTTTTTAACGGATTGCAAAAATAGAATTCTTTTCCATTTGCTGCAAACTTTTCTGAAATTACTTCACTTTTTCTGCAATAGCATCAAAATCGGGCAGGTCACCGGCGTTTTCCAGTACTTCCGCGTATATCACATTCTGATCTTCATCAATTACGAAAGCCGCACGTTTAGATACACCCTTCATGCCCATAAAATCGGCATACAAAGCGCCGTAAGCTGCCGATGCATCTTTGTTAAAATCAGACAGTAAAGGGAACTGGTAGTTGTTTTCTTCTTCAAACTTACCCAGGGTAAAAGGCGAATCTACCGATATGCCCAGGATCTGGGCGTTTAAGCCATCGTAATAACCAAAGCTATCGCGCATGGTGCAAAGCTGGGTAGTACATACGCCGGTAAAGGCTAAGGGGAAAAAATGAAGCACTACTTTCTTTCCTTTAAAATCAGATAAAGAAACATCTTTCAGATCGGTTGATTTCAATGTAAACTGTGGGGCCGGCTGGCCTGTTTGTATCGACATATAGCTTGTGTTTTTATGCAAATAAAGCACTTTAATAACAATAAATTAGCCGGTAACGGTTTATGACAAATAAAAAACAGATCATGACAAATAGCATAGGGCTTATAACGATACTGGTAAAAGATTACGATGAAGCCATTAGCTTTTATACCCATAAACTTGGCTTTGCTTTGATAGAAGACACAACCATCAGTGTAACCAAAAGATGGGTACGGGTGTCACCATCTGCATCGGCAGGTTTTTGCCTGTTACTTGCCCGTGCTGCAAACGACCGGCAGTTAAGCCGCGTAGGCGATCAAACCGGCGGGCGGGTTTTCCTGTTTTTGTATACCAATGATTTTGAACGCGACTATCAAACCTATCGGGATAAAGGTGTAAAATTTATCCGCCAGCCTGTCAAAGAACCGTATGGCACCGTGGCGGTTTTTAAAGATCTGTACGGCAACCTTTGGGATTTGATTGAAGCTAATCAACAATAACCCGTCAACGATGTTGAGTTGGTATGAAAGCCATCATCATTACCCAACCCGGCGGGCCCGAAGTTTTACAACCTGCAGAGAGACTGATACCTGCCTTTAGTGAAAACGAGGTATTAGTGCAGGTTAAAGCAGCCGGGGTTAACCGCCCGGATGTGGCACAACGCAAAGGCAACTACCCTCCCCCTGCCGGCGCGCCGCAGGATATTCCCGGATTAGAAGTTGCCGGTATTGTTGCCAAAACGGGCGCGAATGTTACCCGATGGAAAATTGGCGATAAGGTATGCGCGCTGGTAATTGGTGGTGGCTATGCCGAATATTGCAACGTACCCGAAGGACAATGCCTGCCCGTGCCGGACTGTTTGTCGTTTGCTGAGGCGGCAGCCCTCCCCGAAACCTTCTTTACCGTTTGGAGCAATGTATTTGACCGTGCCCACTTGCAGCCGGGCGAAAGCTTGCTGGTACATGGCGGCAGCAGCGGCATTGGTGTAACAGCCATACAAATGGCGGCCGCTTTAGGCAGCACCGTTTACACCACGGCCGGCACCGATGAAAAATGCAGCTTTTGCGAAGGGTTAGGTGCCACAAAAGCCATCAACTATAAAACAACCGATTTTAGCCGGGAGATCTTAAAGGTTACCGGCAATAAGGGTGTAGATGTAATATTAGATATGATAGGCGGCGACTACACTACGCCTAACCTGCAATGCCTTGCCGATGAAGGCCGGCTGGTGCTCATTAACACCATGAAAGGGAAAGACGTACAGATCGACTTATCTACCGTGATGCGTAAACGCTTAAACATTACCGGCTCGATGCTACGCTCACGCGATGTGGCTTTCAAAAGCGCTATTGCGAGAAAACTTGAAGTTCATGTTTGGCCGCTGCTGATCTCCGGACGGATAAAGCCGGTGATCTATAAAATCTTTAAAGCCGAAGACGCAGCCCGGGCACACTCCCTGATGGAAACCAGCGACCATATGGGGAAGATAGTTTTGGAGTTTGAGTAGTGAGTGGTATGGTGAGTAATGAGTAGTGAGTAGTGAGTAGTGAGTAGTGAGTAGTGAGTAGTGAAAGTATTTTAAAATAAAAAAGTTCTGAGCTTTAAATAATCTATTTAAAACCCAGAACTGATTACTCAAAACCACAAACTACTTAACAGGGAATTTCACCCCGTTATAGTCGGATACACTAACCGTTGGGATAGATGATCCGTAGGTTTTGTTGATAGCCTTAATAAATTCGTTGGCTACAATTGCATAACCGCGCGGGGTTAAGTGAACACCATCTAAAGAGAATAAGCCCCCGCTGATATAGCTGGAGCTTATGCTTACACCATCAACCACCAAACCATTTTGTTTAACACCATTTAAAAACGTGTAAGCATCAAACACCGCCAGTCCCTTGGTTGCAGCGATAGATTTTATGGTGTTGTTATAGTTAACCACGTAGTTTTTGGTTAGCGAAATTTCGTTAACATCCAATACATACTGGTTCTCGATAGGTGTAAGCGGTGTTAAGCCATACGGCAACGTACCTGCAGGGGTAGCAACCGGGGTGCCTATTTTGCTGGTTGGGAACGTAAGGACAATAAGATCGGTAGCAGTTGCAGGGCGCGCAGCATAAGTTGCAGTACCATCGGCATCTGTTGTGCGGGCACTGATATACAAATTGGCAACTGTTGGGTTCGCAGCTTTTACGGCGGCCAATACGGCACCAACTGTAACCGTATTAAAATATGGGATAGACGTAACATCCGGAATGGTTGCTACAGCACCCTTCTGGCCGTTGGCGGTTAATTTAGCGATAGACGCATTGTACAAGGCTGCAAAAGTGCCTTTGTCTGTCAGCACATCGCCTGCGCCGCCGGATGTGGCGTAGCCTAAGGCATCGTTATTACCCAGCCAATCGGTAAAAAAGGTAAAGGGCTTTGCGGTCACAAAGTCTAAATAGGTAGTGGAATTAGTTGGCGCGTTACCGGGCAACATCCGCTCGAAATAACCATTAAGGTTACCGTATGGCGCAAAAGTTATTTGCTGTAATTTAATACCGGGCACTCCGTAATTGTTAATATCGCCGGTGTACTTGGTGTATAGGGTTACGTTGCCAAAGCCGGGTACGGTAACCTGGCCGCGTATAGCTGTATTCTCGGTAACGGTACGGGTAACCGGCGAGCCTGTAGCCGTAAAACCGGTTAATTGCAAATAACCCGACCCGTTTGCCTGATCGGCATTAAATAAAGGCTGGGTAAACGTGCCGCCGCCCACCACTGCCATTTGTTTGGCAATAATACTTGGATAAGAGTTTTGCTGACCTTCCAGGTATAAACCACCATCGGCATAACCTGCGGTTAACGAGTTACCAACGGCTATGTACCGGCTAAAATCAGCATTTGTAGTTGCCTTGTTGGCTGTTTTAATTTCGGGTTTGCAACCTGCCAGTACAAACAGGGATGCAGCTATATAAAAATAGGTATTTAACGTTTTCATGTATTTAATAAAGATTACCAGTGATAAGCAATTCCGATCCCGGGGATGTAAACATTTGTTCTGAATGTGCCCGATAAGTTAGACTCGATGTTGGTTTGGAAGCGTGAGCCCAAATGCTCGTACTCAAAAGAAAGATCGATATTTAAATGTTTAGCTACACGGTAACCCAAACCGGCAGTTAGGTAGTAACGGTTGGCATCCGGCACCTCGGGTGTTACGTAACCATCGGCAACAGCAGTGCTGGTGTAACCGCCACCCGCGCGGATAGCGAAGTTATCGGTAGCTTTATATTGCGCACCGCCACGCAGGCTAAATGCATCTTTGTAATTACGGGGCGAATAGGTATCCTGTAAAGTTGGTGTATTACTAGCATAATCAAAGGCAAGTGCCTTGTAAGAATGCCATCCAACAACATTGGCATCTAACGCTAAGGTTAATTTTGAAGACGGGTAAAAACCAAAACCTATTGATGCCTGCGAAGGCAATGGGATACCGGCATTAAATGTATTAGGCTTCGGAAAATTAGCCTGCAATGAGCCCGGCACACTGAACAACGCATCACCGCCTTTTATTTTAGTGTTCACTTCAGACCGGTAGGTTATACCAACTGTCATCCCCACTTCTGTCTTCATGTAGATGCCTGCATTCCAACCATAACCGTGGCCGGCACCGTTAAGCCGGGCTTTGCCAATCTCGTTAGTAGCACTCACCAATGGGATGCCGCGTTGCAGATCAACACTGGCGTAATTATAGATAAAACCACCGCCGATGCTTAGGAAATCTGCCAGCTTAACGCTGATAGTTGGCTGAAAAAAGATGGCTTTAAGGTCAAGGCTTTCTAATACGTACCGGCCCTCCCAAGTGTTACCCCAGTCGGTTAAGCCGCCAAACGGTGTGTAAACGCCTAAGCCTAATTTCCAGGCAGCGTTCTTAGGGCCCCAAACAGCGTAGGCATTAAAAGGCGTTGCCACCTTATCTTTGTTGTAAGTTACAATGTTACTGCCTGCCGCGTTAAATGCCGACTTAAAAAAAAGTGGGCTTATACCACCCTGTACATAGTTTTCGGGCAGCATGGCTACGGCACCCGGGTTAAACGAAACCGACGCACCATCCTGCACTAAACCAACGCCTGTATGGCCCATTCCAATTTGTTTTTGGCCGTTGAGGTTAACCTGAAAACCCTGGGCATAAATAACCGCAGGCAATAACCACATAAAGAGGAGTAAAATTTTTTTCATTAATTTATTTTTTGGGTTGATGTAAACCGCGTTTATAATTGGGCATCAAACATAATAAAAAGCATTTGAAAAAATACATTGAAATTTCTTACTATATCTGTTTAAATATTTGGTTATAAACCTTAACTTTGCGCCTCTGAAATAGTACCGTTTTTTAATAAGGGTATGTGTTTCATTTTAAATTCTTTAATACACCAGGTTATATATGCCAAACATTGGAAAAATATCAAGGATCATTGGTCCGGTAGTTGACGTTAGTTTCGCTGATGATGCACATCTTCCTAAAATTTATGATGCGCTTGAGATCACAAAAGATAACGGACAAAAAATTATTTTAGAAGTTCAGCAACATTTGGGTGAAGACCGTGTGCGCGCGATCGCCATGGACTCGACCGACGGTTTGCTGCGCGGAATGAAGGTTTTAGATACCGAAGCGGCTATTAAAATGCCGGTTGGAGAAGGTATTAAAGGACGCGTATTCAACGTTGTTGGCGACGCTATTGACGGTATTGCCAACCTGGATAAATCATCCGGTCGCCCTATCCATGCTACCCCTCCGCGTTTCGAAGATCTATCTACCGAAACTGAGGCCTTGTTTACAGGTATTAAAGTAATCGACCTTTTAGAGCCTTATGTAAAAGGTGGTAAAATTGGTTTGTTTGGTGGTGCCGGTGTAGGTAAAACAGTATTAATTCAAGAACTGATCAACAACATCGCTAAAGCTTACGCAGGTTTATCTGTATTTGCAGGTGTAGGTGAGCGTACCCGTGAAGGTAACGACTTACTGCGCGAGATGTTGGAATCGGGCATTATAAAATACGGAGATGCATTTATGCACTCTATGGAAGAAGGCGGCTGGGATCTTTCTGTTATCGATCCGGAAGCATTGAAAGAATCTAAAGCAACCTTTGTGTTCGGACAGATGAACGAGCCTCCCGGTGCACGTGCACGTGTAGCGCTATCTGGTTTAACCCTTGCAGAATATTTCCGCGATGGTGATGAAGAAGGTAAAGGCCGCGATATCCTTTTCTTTATCGATAACATTTTCCGCTTTACACAAGCAGGTTCTGAGGTATCGGCGCTGTTAGGCCGTATGCCATCTGCAGTAGGTTACCAACCAACCCTGGCAACAGAGATGGGTACCATGCAAGAGCGTATCACATCAACAAAACGTGGTTCAATTACATCTGTACAGGCCGTTTACGTACCTGCGGATGATTTAACTGACCCTGCACCGGCAACAACATTTGCCCACTTAGATGCTACAACCGTGCTTTCACGTAAAATTGCCGAGTTAGGTATCTACCCGGCTGTGGATCCTTTGGATTCAACTTCACGTATCCTGAGTGCGGCTATCCTGGGCGATGAGCATTACAACACCGCTCAGCGTGTTAAAGAAACTTTACAACGTTACAAAGAGTTACAGGATATCATCGCCATTTTAGGTATGGACGAGTTATCTGAAGAAGATAAATTAGTAGTAAGCCGCGCACGCCGCGTTCAGCGTTTCCTTTCTCAGCCATTCTTTGTGGCCGAGCAGTTCACCGGTTTAAAAGGTGTATTGGTTGACATTAAAGATACCATCAAAGGTTTCAACATGATCATGGATGGCGAAGTTGACGAATACCCGGAAGCAGCGTTTAACCTGGTAGGCAGCATTGAAGACGCTATTGAAAAAGGTAAAAAATTATTAGCAGAAGCAAATAATTAAGAAGTTAAAAGTGATGAGTAGTGAGTTTAAAGTTAACTCACCACTCAAATCTCATTACTTAAAACTATACAACCATGACATTAGAAATCCTTACTCCCGATAAAAAGGTATTTGAAGGCGAGGCTACCTCGGTAACCCTGCCGGGTGCTTTGGGTTCTTTCGAGATCCTGAACAATCACGCCCCTATCATTTCTACATTAAACGACGGTAAGCTAACTGTTAAAGGTAACGGTAAGGACGAAGTGTTTATGATACAGGGCGGTGTTGTAGAAGCTTCAAACAATAAGGTTACTGTTTTAGCTGAAGGTATTACACACAAATAAAATTATTAAGCATAAGCTTAAAAAGCCCGGACATATGTCCGGGCTTTTTTTTGTCCTTTGCAATTTTAATTTTCTTCGTCCAAAGCCTTCGGCAGCATTTTTAAAAATGGCATAGCTTTACCGTAGTCCAAGCCTGGATATTCCAACCCCATCAGCCTGATATTTTGATAATAGGTGTTATGCTGACTATAATACAGTTTTTCAGATTGCAGGAACCAGGCCTTGTCGCCGAGTTTTTGCGCCAGGAACCATTTCTCCAATAACCTTGCGCTACGCCCGTTGCCATCATTAAATGGGTGGATCTTCACAAATACCAAATGAATAAGCGACGCGAAGTAAAATACCTCTTTTACATCAAGGTCGGCACTTAAAAGCAACTCAATATCACAGTAAAGTTTGGCCAATTCATCTTTCACCGCACCGGGTGCGCAAGCCACATACTCTATCCTGCCATCAGGAGTAATTACAACCATGTTTCCGTTACGGATTTCGCCACGCTGTGATTGTTGTAGAATATGGGTAGTTAACAAAATATGGCTTTGCTTTACAGCCTGTTCATTTAGCTTTGATGCTTGCGCAAACTGGTAAGCTGCATACAGGTCGTCTATCTTTTGCGTATAATCCGGTAAAAATTTAACCCCTGATAGCTTGTGTTTGATAAAGGAGTCTAATTCAATGTCCTCACCTTCTATTTTAGATGAGAAAACAGCGGATAC
>NZ_CAXVWK010000112.1:0-64857 GCF_964263795.1 Mucilaginibacter sp. | reverse complement strand
CCACCAGGAATAATGTTTAATCCGTTAAGGCCCTGGATGGATAGCAACCGGCGCTCAACGATCATATCGGTTGTTTTGCGGCTGTAAACATCTATTGAACCACTAAGGCGGTTGTTAAGAATAGTGAAATCTAAACCGATGTTAGGGCCTGTCGTTTTTTCCCATGTAAGATCAGGGTTTTGCAGCGAACTGGCATATATAGCACTGTTATTGGTAACTACACCGGTACTACTCTGTGTAGGGTACTTTGGTGTACTTAATACAGCTAATGCCAGCGACGGATCGGCAGTACCGGTTGACAGACGGTTACCGTTAGAACCGTAGCTTAAACGTAACTTACCATAGTTTAGCCATTTAAAAAAGTCGCCTTTCATGAATGACTCATCACTAAACACCCATGCTAAAGCAGCTTGTGAATAAGTTTTACGCGGTGTTTTTAAACCAAACGGCGAGAAACCATCACGGCGTACGGACCCGGTAAGGATGTAACGACCTAATAAAGTGTAGTTTAACCTGCCCAGCAACGCATCGGCATTGTAAACGCGGTCATCACTGCTTTCGATTGGTAAGGTACCCGCGCCAATGTTATGATAGCCCAAAATATCGCTAGGGCTAAATTGTGAGTTGTTGGTACGGGTGTACCAGGTGTTGTATTTTTCTTTATTAAGCAGGAAGGTAGCATCAAAGTTATGTATGCCTATGGTTTTATTCCAGCTTAAAATATTATCGAGGTTATACCTGTAGCGGTTTTCCATAGAGCGGTAGGCCGTACCAGTAAGTCCGTTAACTGCTATCTCGTTAGGGTTTGCGCCCGGCCTGAAAAAGAAGTTGCGGTACGACTCGATCTGCGGTGAAAAGTTCATGGTGTATTTAAACCCAAAAGGCAGATCTACGCGTGCGAACAGGGTAGAAAACAAAACGTTCTGTATATAAACGTTATCATTATAGGCACTTCCCAAAAATGGATTGCGTTGATTTAAACCGCTATCATCTGTATCTATGCGGCGTAACGAGCCATCGGCATTGTAAACGTCGCCATAAGGTGATGAGTTGATGATTTGGCCCCAATCTGCCTCGTAATTATCTACAGCAGGGTTGCCGAACGGGTTGCTTGCAGCACTTTCGTCCCGGCTGGCAAACTGGGCGTTGATACCGATAGTTAAAAACTTGGCGGCTTTACCTTCCAGGTTCACCCTAAAACGGCCATCTGTATACTGTCCGCCCTGGATCAGGTTTTGATTTTTGGTGTAGTTACCAGACATGTAGTAGCTGAAATTATCCGAACGGCCCGATAAACTCGCGGTATAATCCTGGCGGTATCCGTTGCGGAAGATCAGTTTAGACCAATCCGTTACTTTATTGTTCTGATAATTTGCAATTTCATTATTAAACAAGCCCAGGCGCTGCAGCCAAATGGTTGTAGGGTCGCCGGTTGCGCCGTTCAAAAATTGGGGAAGCGTAATACCAGCAGGTAAATTGTTTGGGTTGCTGTAGTAGTAATAAGGATTGTTTGTGTTTGAACTCCGTTGGCCATCGGCACGCCAGTTCAAAAAGTCTTCGCCCGTGTAAAACTTTTGATTTTGCAATAGCTGGGCAATACCAAAGTTAGCATTCAAAGTTATTTGCGAAGGGCCTTTGCGGCCTTTTTTGGTAGTAATAGCAACCACACCACCCGCGGCATTAGCACCATAAACGGCTAAGGCAGCAGGGTCGCGCAGTACGTCTACCCTATCAATGTCGTTCGGGTTGATGTCCGCTAGTTGGCCTGGATAAATAACACCGTCCAATACTACCAGTGGATTGTAACTGCCCGATAATGAAGCGCGCCCACGCACCACAAGATCACCGGCACCTCCGCCCTTAGCAGATGTGTTTAACCCTACAGAGATTCCCGGCACGCTGCCCCGGATGATATCAGTTACGCTGGTCGGGTTATCATTTTCAAATTTATCGGCCTTTACACTTGTAATAGCGCCGGTAACATCTTTAACAGCACGTGTGCCGTAACCGATAACTACTACTTCCTGTAGTTCTTTTTTGTTATCAAGCAATACGATATTAATAATGGTTTGATTTTTGACATCAACCTCCTGCGATACGTAGCTCACGCTACTAAAAATAAGGGTGGCCGTTGCCGGGGCGTTAATGCTATAGCGGCCGTTTGCATCAGAAGATACGCCGTTTGGTGTCCCTTTAACCCTTACGGCAACTCCAGGTACAGTTTCGCCACGACTATCCCTTACTACACCCGATATGGTGCCGTTTTGCGCGAAGGAATACATGCAGGCGGTAATTAGAACAAGAATAAGTAGGGTAATTTTTTTTTTCATAATTTTTGGTTTGATCAATACATTAGGTTGTAAAAGGTAGCTGTGTCATAAACCTTGTTCATGAAATACAGCAGCAAAGCGCGTTACTTCTGTTATAGTCCGATAAGAAAATTATTTAGTGGGTATTACTAATTGGCAATTCAAAACAACCAAATAGTAGGCGATTACGCAAACGCAAAAGGTTCGTAAAACATTGATAATAAGAGATTTATTATATTTTTGATACGGTTAAAGAACATTTGTTGGACATATAATAGATTTATTTTACAGCTAACTATGTCTAAAACCATTCAAACCTTTATCGAAGCTGATACGCTTTAAGCACATTTAAAATCGGAGAGAAGTATTTACGATAACGTTTTCGGGATTGGACAGTATTTCACAACTTTTTTAGCCATGTTATAGGTAGAACGGTTAGCTGTAAAACAGACAGGTAAACTATAAACAAACTGGGGTGTACTTAGCCAAGATAGCTTATCGTAAAAAAATTATATGCAAAAGCTGTAAGCTATATAATTGCCGTGGTGTGAAAGCGATAACGGATATGACAAGCCAGAACTTTCAGATCTAAGCACAGGTATGCCGTCGGGGGTTTTTAGGATTTTGAAATCGTCTTCTGGAAACAAAGTTGCTATTTGGTCAAGACAAAACGCACGAACTGATGAAGATTGATCCGCTAATGTTGATGTAGCGATTCGCTTTTCAGCCCGATATGGGGTAGTATTTTCTGTAGATAGATCTATAACTGTATGAACAAAGTCATTGTTCAGCACCGAATGGAACCCAAACTTAATATTGGTATATGTAACGCTCCCTATCCAACCGTCTGCCTTCGTTGGAGCGATTATGTTGTCAACAATAAACCTCGAAGGGGAAAAAACCAATAACGGATTGTGGCGTTGGAGAAACTTAAAAGCAGCCTCTTTCGCTGACCATAGCAGCCAAACATAATGCTCAAAAAGCATGGCACCAGTTGGGAGTAAATGATAACGCTTTACCTCGGCATCGGTAAGGAATTTTTTATAAAAAGCCGGCTGTTTTGTTCTTACAGGGTTGGTTTCAGCAAAAGATACAATATCATTGCCGGCACTTATCATTGTTTTTCTTTAAGCTTTTCGCTTATTACATCTAGACAGTTACCCACGTTAACCATTTTATCTGCCGAGTCGTAGTCTATTTCAATATCGTATTTAGCTTCGGCATCGATAATTATATCAACCAGGTTAGCTGAATTGATCTTCAGGTCCTTTATCAGATCGGTATTATCATCAATGCTTTGCAGCGTTTCTTTATCAGTAGTATAAGGTGCAATAACCTTCTTCAATTCACTTAAAATTTCTTCTCTCGTCATTTCTTACTTGTATTTACTTAGTATTAAACAGGAGTTTACATCTCCAAAACCAAAATTTGCTTTTGCTACAATGTTAACTTCTTTTTTTATCATTTTAACTGGTAAACGTTCTAAACTTACCAAATTTGCAATTTCCGGGTTCGGATCATCCAGATTAATGTTAGGATGCACAAAATCATGCACGATCTGGAGAACCGATGCAACCGCCTCTATAGACCCTGCCGCGCTTAAAGAATGGCCGATCATCGATTTTAAGGAATTGGTGAGCGGGAAATCGTCCCCTGCCCTGCCTAAAGCTTCGGTCCAGTTTAAAATCTCCTGCCTGTCGGCATTGGTGGCCGTTAAGTGGCCGCTCACCAAATCGATCTCAGCGGAAGTTATGCCTGCGCTTTGCATCGCTTCGGCAATACATCTTTTAACACCTGTTGAGTTGGCTGCTGTCATTGTTCCGCCTTGTCGTTGGCCGCCGGAATTGCTCGACCCGCCAAGTACTTCGGCGTAGATCCGCGCACCACGTGCCAGTGCAAAGTCCAGATCCTCTAACACCAATGCTCCTGCGCCAGAGCCGGGTACAAAACCACCGGCCGTAATGCTCATCGGCCTCGAAGCCTTTTCAGGCGCATTGTTAAACTTACGGGATAAAACCCGCATACTGTCGAATGCACCATAAACATAGGTATCAACATGCTCTGCGCTGCCTACCAGCATCCGCTCTGCGTAACCGTGTTTAATATATTCGTAACCCATTAAAATTGCCTGGGTGCCTGTAGCACAAGCTGCCGAGTTAGTAATGACCTTATTAGCGAGGCCCAATCTACCCGATATGTAGGAGGTAACACCACTGTTCATGGCCTGCTCTACCACGCGCGAGCCCAATTTGCGGGCCTCTTTGTTATCAACCTTGCTGATCACATTTTTCATGGCCTCGGTATCGGCAATACTATTTCCAAATACACAACCGGTTTCCCACCGTGGTTCTTCAGTTTCATACCCCATGCCAGAGTCGGCCCAGGCATCCAGCGCTGCAACAAGGCCGTAACCAATATTAGTGCCTTTTAAGCCATGAAAAGTAACCTCAGTTATATAATTTTTTAAAATTTCCCAATCAAACGCGGGCATACCTGCCACCTGGCAGCTAAAGTTAAGTTCTTTATAGTGCGGAATAAACTTAATGCCTGATACACCATTTTGAATAGCCTCCAAAAAAGCAGGTACACCCACACCATTTGGCGATACAACCCCTAAGCCGGTTATAACTACTCGTTTGCTCATTTTTTGATCGCTATCTTTTTAATTATGCCCGAAAACATGCCTTTGGCAACCAATTGGTTATCGCTATCAAGCATCTCAACGTAACACTTTAATTTGCCAAACCTAAAATATTGCTTTTTAGATACCACCGTAACTTTTTGCCCAGGTAACACCATCTTGTAAAATGATACATCTGTTGATGTAAGCAATGGAAAAAGCGAATCGTCCTCGTTGTTAAAGGTATGGTCGGCTTCTTTCATGATCAGAAAGATCCCTAACACCACCAGCCCTATCTGTGCCATTATCTCGGTGATGATCACCCCCGGTGTAACCGGATTATCTTCAAAGTGGTCCTCATAAAAAAACGAGTCTGGCTTTAACGTATATTCTCCCTTTACCTCATTCTCATTTAACGAGCTAATGTTATCCACGAAACGGAAAGACGATTTATATGGAAGATGGTTTAATATAAGATTACTCATGCACGCACTTTAAGTATAATTATTTGCAATGTTCGCCCCCGTCAACATGTATCAGCGATCCGTTTATCCAAAACGCCTCGTTGGTAGAAAGCAGGTAAATAACGTTGGCAACATCGGCCGGAGTGGTCATCCGCCCCATTGGGTTTCGTTCTATACCAGTTTCAATCAGCTTATCACTTCCAGGAATCATTTTAAGGGCTGGTGTTGCTGTAACGCCTGCCTGTATGATATTGGTTTTTAAACCAATCGGACTAAATTCTACCGCCATATATCTTGCCAGGCTTTCTAACGATGCTTTTGCAATTGCAATGGCGGCGTAGCTATCCCAATACTTATGGGCGCCCTCGCTGGTAAGGCCAACTATACGGCCATCAGCATTAAATAATTGGTTAGCTATAAGCAGACGTGTCCAGTCGAGCAAGCTATTGGCCATTGCGTAACTGGTGAGCTGGATGTCTTCGGCAGATAACTGTTGATTTTCGTCGTTAGTGTTTAACGGTTTTAAATTCCCGCGGGCAATACTGTGCAAGAGCAATTTAACCGACCCGGAAGCCGCCACTAACTTGAACTTTTCCAGAAATGATTGCCTTCCTGCTGCTTCAAGGGCATTAATATTGAAAGGTAAAATGTTAACGTTGTGCCGGCCTGCAATGTCGGTGAGTTTAATTTGCAACGCCTTTTCAGCTCCGGCCATTTCCCGGTAAAGCAGCGCAATGTTCATGCCGTGGCTGGCCAGCTTTTGCACAGCAGCAAAACCAAATCCGCTGGATCCGCCTAACACCACTGCCCATAAACCTTTAAATTGTAAATTTATATCCATCCAAGCATTTTTAAACCTTTTACGCCAAAGCCTGTCCTTTATATGTTATAAGTTTAATTATACCGGCGCTTAACAATTATTGCAACCCCAAATTAAGTGAAAGTATATGGAATTTACGGCAACAAATGCACATTTTATACAATTTTAAACCGTATTTGTTGCGACAAGAACATTATCATTGCGGATTATTAGGTTACAAAAAATACTATTGCCGCTAAAAATTTATTAATTAAGTTTGGTCTTCATGAAAAATGTATCTGCCTTTAAATACTTTGTGGTTTTAGCCCTGATTGTAACATCCGGCTTTTTTAGCCCGGCGCACGCGCAGCAAAAATTTGATAAAGCAGAATTTTATAGCACAATGGCTAAAGGTGATCTTACTGCGATAGAAAGCCAGATTGAGGTTATAAAAACATCCCCGCAAGGTAATAAAGAAGGTTACGAAGGTGCCTTGCTGATGCGTAAGGCCGGTTTGGTCAAAGGTGCTAAAAAGAAACTAGGGTTTTTTAAAGAAGGCCGCATTAAGCTGGAAACGGCAATCTTAGCCAGTCCGGACAATACCGAGTTGCGGTTTTTGCGTTTGGCCATTGAAGAGAACGCCCCTAAAATTGTTAAGTATCGTAAGGATATTGAGCAGGATAAATTGTTTATTCAAAAGAATTTTAAAAGCCAGCCACAGGCGGTTCAACACGCAATTATGGACTACACCAAAAAATCCAGGGTGTTGCATGCCGAAGATTTATAAATTTGCACCGGATGAACAAAAAAGTTTTAGCGATATACTACACACAATCCGGCCAGATGACCGAGATCATCGAAGCCTTTACAGCGCCATTAATTGCAGGCGGCGCGTCTGTAGAGATCGTGACACTGAAACCGTTAGAAAATTATGATTTTCCATGGACGGGTCAACGCTTTTTTTCTGTTATGCCCGATTGTGTACTAAGTGTTCCCCGCCCCTTTGAACCGTTGAGCCTTAAAGAAGACAGGTACGATCTGATCATTTTAGGATGGCAGCCGTGGTTTTTGTCGCCAAGCATTCCAAGCAGTTCTTTATTACAAAGCGAGCAATTTAAAGCTATTTTGAAGGACACACCTGTAATTACCATCAGCGCTGCCCGTAACATGTGGCTTAATGCTTTTGTACGGGTAAAAAAACTGCTTACAGATGCGGGAGGCCGGTTAGTTGGTAATGTAGCACTGGTAGACAGGCACCCCAACGTGGTAAGCTTTATCACCATTTTTTACTGGATGTTATCGGGTAAGAAAGAACGGTACTTGAACATTTTTCCTAAACCCGGTATTGACGAAAAAGACATACTGAATACTGGAACGTTTGGCGAAACCGTTAGCAAGTACCTTACCGCCGGCGATTTTACCAATTTGCAGGATGAACTGATTAAACAAAAAGCAGTAGAAATTAATTATACGCTGATGTTTACTGAAGCCAGGGCAAAACCCATTTTTGCAGTATGGGCCAAAATCATTTCCAAACGTAAAAACCAGGTGCCATGGCTTAGCGCTTTTAAATATTATTTATTTATCGCGTTATTTTTAGGTGCTCCCATTTTAATCCTTTTAGATGCTATACTGTTAAAGCCATTTTCGGCTAAGAAGATCCAAAGAAAAAAATTAAGCTATTTACAAGTAACTACATAATTCATGTCCGATACAAAAGTTTATATCAACCATACTGCGGCCTATTTCCCGAATGAACCGGTTTCTAACGATGAGATGGAACAATATTTAGGGTATATTGATAACAAACCTTCAAAATCTAAAAAAATAGTCCTTCGTAATAACGGTATTCAAAACAGATATTATGCGTTGGATAAGGCTCATAAATCTACCCACACTAATGCTCAAATGACTGCGCTTGCCGTGCGGGAATTGTTTGATAACGATAAAGAGCGCTTAAAAGAGATCGAACTGCTATCATGCGGCACCTCATGTCCAGATCAGATGATGCCTAGTCACGGGGTAATGACACATGGTTGGTTGCCTGAGGCAGGCGGGATAGAGGTGGTATCTCCATCCGGTGTTTGCTGCGCGGGCATGCACGCTCTAAAATACGCTTTCCTGGCTATTAAATCGGGTGAGGTGAAAACAGCGGTAGCCACCGGATCTGAAAGGTTCTCGGGTTTACTTGTTTCTGAAGTTTTTGAAGAGGAAGCACAAAATCTTAAAGCGATGGAAGAAAATCCGTACATCGCATTTTCAAAGGACTTTTTACGTTGGATGCTTTCTGATGGTGCTTCTGCATTTCTAATGACTGACAAGCCGAACGAGAACGGTATATCGTTACGCCTGGACTGGATTGAAGGGGTATCTTACGCCAATGAGATGGATACCTGTATGTACATGGGCGGCGAAAAACAGCCGGATGGTTCTCTGAAAGGTTTTATGGATTATACCCCGGAAGAGATCATGACCAAATCCATATTCAGTGTAAAACAGGATATTGGTTTACTAAGCGACAATATTGTACCCTTGGGTGGCAAAAAAATCAAAGAGATCTTCGAGAAAAAAGGGTTGACCGTTAACGATATCGATTATTTTTTACCTCATATATCAAGCAACTTTTTCAAGAGCAAGATCTATGATATGATCCAGGAGTATGGCGGTGGCATCCCTTACGAGAAATGGTTTATCAACCTTTACACTGTGGGCAACGTTGGTGCGGCGTCGGTTTACCTGATGATAGACGAACTGTTTAAAAGCGGCCGTTTAAAAAAAGGAGAAAAGATTTTGCTGCTGGTGCCAGAGAGTGCCCGTTTTTCATATATGTATGCAATGCTTACCGTTTGCTAATGGTTTACTAAGCCATGAAAAAAGAGGAGATTCCGCAAGATTTAAGTGCGTTGGGTAAAATCACCAAAGAGATTTGTTACGCAACGGATACCGAGGGCAACTATCAAACCGGCCTGAGCAGCGGCTGGAATGTTAAGATAGATGCACTTGATCTTGCCTGGGCCGATATTAAAAAACGAATTGAAACAGCAAGGCAAAAAGTGCTTGACCATCAGGCCAGCCCGGTATACTTTTTTATGGAATACCGTTTAATGGACCTGAGCATTTTGGCCGACTATACCGGCTTTTGGCAGTGGCAAATAAAACGCCATTTAAAGCCTAACGTATTCAATAATCTGTCCGATAAAAATTTACAAAAATACGCCGAGGCGTTTAACATAACTATTGAAGATCTTAAAACGATGACGGTTCATGAAGACTGACTTTGAACACCGTCAGGCAGCCCATTGCGAATCGGGCGTTACAAGCAACTTGCTCCGAAAAATGTCGGACGGTAAAATAACCGAACCATTGGCATTTGGCATTGGTGCTGGTTTGTTTTTTGCCAATATCCCGCTCATAAAGATCAACAATGGTCCGGCTATCGCTTTCCGTACACTTCCGGGACATATATTTAGCCGTACCTGCAAATCTTTAAATATCCCGATAGTTAAAAAGCGTTTCTGGTCTAAAGAAAGCGCCGAAAAGTTTTTACGGGAGCAATTAGAAAAGGGCACACCGGTAGGTTGCCAGGTAGGTGTTTATTACCTGCCCTATTTCCCCAAAGAATATCGGTTTCATTTTAACGGGCACAATTTAGTGGTGTATGGTCACGATAAAGACAAATACCTGGTTAGCGACCCTATTATGCAGGATGCTACCACTCTCGGCAGCTATGAACTGGAAAGGGTGCGTTTTGCCAAAGGTGCCCTGGCGCCAAACGGCCAGATATACTTTCCAAAAACAGATACAGCCATTACAAATGAGCAGATAAAACAAGCTATTAAATCGGGCATTAAAAAGAACGTTTACAATATGCTGAGCATCCCAGGCTATTTTGCCGGAGTTGCGGGTATTGCACATACTGGCCATCAGATCAAGAAATGGCTGAATAAACTCGGATTAAAAAAAGCCGGACTTTACCTGGCACAACTGGTTAGGATGCAGGAAGAAATTGGTACCGGTGGTGGTGGTTTCAGATATATTTACGCCGCTTTCTTACAAGAGGCAGACGCTTATTGGCCCGGCAAAGGCCTGGCCGCGATTTCAACCACTTTTACCCAGGCCGGTGATATGTGGCGAACGGCAGCTGTGCAGGCTGCGGGTATCTTTAAAGGCCGGTTAACCACTCAACAGGACTTTGACAAAATGGGCGATTACCTGATAGCCATTGCCGATGTAGAAAAAAAAGCGTTTGAAACCTTAAAAAAAACAAAATGGGATTAACGCCGGAAGTTGCAATAGATGTTAAGGGCATAGGTTTCCGTTATCCGGGTAACCCGGATGTATCGTTTAACGGGCTTAACCTGCAAGTTAATAAAGGTGATCGTTTTGGTTTATTTGGGCCTAACGGTGCCGGTAAAACCACTTTAATAAGTTTAATGACAGGCCTGTTAACTGCTGATGAAGGCACCATTGAACTTTTAGGGCAAAATATTAATGGAAGCAAAGGCGCTGTAAATAAATTATTCGGATTTATACCGCAGGATTTTTCTTTTTACCATGAACTGAGCCCGGTAGAAAATCTGGAGTTTTTTGGCGCGTGGAGCGGGCTGGATAAAATAGCTATTAAACACCGTACAGATGAGTTACTTACCATTCTGGGGCTTAATCATGTACGTAATAAGCAAGTTGAAAAATTCTCCGGCGGTATGAAGCGCAGGGTCAATCTGGCTATCGGGGTAATTCATAATCCGCCTATATTATTTTTAGATGAGCCTACGGTTGGCGTAGATGTACAAACCGGCCGCGCTATAATTGATTACCTTTTAGCTCTAAATAAAACCGGCACCACGCTGGTTTATACTTCTCATCAACTGAATGAGGCGGAAGACCTTTGCAAAGAAGTAGCTTTAATAGATGGCGGCCAGATCATTGCGCGGGACAGCCTGGAGCACTTACTTAAAACCCATAACCATAAAAACCTGGAACAAATGTTCCTGAG
Organism: Mucilaginibacter sp.; assembly: GCF_964263795.1. GTDB lineage: Bacteria > Bacteroidota > Bacteroidia > Sphingobacteriales > Sphingobacteriaceae > Mucilaginibacter. Next base: position 53,669 of record NZ_CAXVWK010000112.1, on the reverse strand, counting down.
CTTAACGGGAAAGGAATACAGGAACTGATGTTTAAGTTAGGAGCAACAATTGTAAAAGACATAAGGATACTACTGCGCGATAAGGTAGGTATATCGCTAATGTTTATTATGCCTATTATCTTGGTGGTAGTGGTAACCAGCATCCAGAACAGCACCTTTCAGTTAGTTAACAAAAACAAGTTATCGATCATCATCAGCAATAGTGATACCGGCCAAACCAGCAAACAACTTATCAAAGCGATAGATAAAATAGGCATGTTTAAGTCGGCACAGGTAACCGGCAACCAAACAGAGCAGCAAATTGCCGAAGCTATGCATGAGCGCGATGCTATGCTCGGTGTAATCATCCCTAAGAATTTCTCGACAAAAGTGTCGCTTAAATCAAAAAGTGTTGCCGGCAAAGCCCTGACAAGTTTTGGCCTTGAGGGTGATACAGTTACGAACGTTGGCGACATTGACCCGCTTACGGTTTATTATAATCCGGTACTGCAGGAAAATATCCGCCTTTCTATACAAGGGGCCTTGCGCAGTGCATTACAATTGGTTGAAAGCCGCGAAACTTTGCGCAGCCTGTACTATTCAATCAACGAAAAGGAGTTGCCCGAAAAGCTGGAGAACGAAATGCTGAACAATAAAACAGCGATTAATGAAATCCCTGTATCTAAAGACGGCACACGCACTACCCCTAATGCTACCCAGCACAATGTACCTGCCTGGACTATCTTTGCTATGTTTTTTATCATTATGTCGCTGGGCGGCAGTGTTGTGCGCGAAAAAGTGAGCGGCAGCTTTATCCGACTGAAAACGTTGCCTACCAACTACCTGATAGGCATGGCATCTAAGCAGATCACTTACCTTGCAGTAACCATGCTGCAGGCTGCTGTGATATTTTCTATCGGTATCTGGCTGTTCCCATTTGTAGGGCTGCCGGCGTTAAACCTGCCATCAGATATGGGGGCGCTGGTACTGGTAACGTTGGTTTGCGGCTGGTGCGCGGTAAGCTATGCCATGTGCGTAGGCGTATTTGCACAAACCCAAGAACAGGCAAACGGTTTCGGTGCTGTATCTATAGTGATACTGGCCTGTATTGGCGGCCTGATGGTACCCAGCTTTGCCATGCAGGGCTTTTTTAAATCGGCGGCAAATATATCGCCTATGCATTGGTGCCTGCAAGCCTATTACTCGCTTTTTTTAGAAGGCGGAAAACTTAAAGACGTAGTAAACAATATCCTACTTTTATTTATTATTACCCTACTGCTCCAGGTACTGACCTTTGTGGGCTTAAAAAGAAAGAACTTAATCTAATGGAAACTACCGAACTTAAAGAACAATTAAAGCGCCAAATCATACAGTTTTTAAACCTGACCGATTTGACCCCTGCAGATATTAGCGATAACGAGCCATTATTTGGCGATGGTTTAGGGCTGGATTCCATCGATTCTCTTGAACTAATTGTTTTACTGAAGAAAGAATACGGGATTGATATCAAAGACCCGAGAGAAGGCCGTAAAGTGCTTGTAGACGTGGCTACCATTGCCGATTATATTCAGGCTAACGGCGCCAAATAATTATATCTCTTCAAAAACTGCCTGCAGCTTAAAGCAGGCGGTTTCTCCATTTATAATACTTGCGGTAACATTAACTAAGCCAGCTTCGGCAACCTTGTGTTGAATGGTTAACTTTAGCAATTCAGCGCTGTCTGGTATTATCATCTGCATAAATTTAACGTTTGAGGTTAGTTTGAGCCGGATGCCGGTTGCTAAAGCGTCGCCTAAAACGTTCTTGACCAGTGCCAGCATGCAGGCACCCGGTACAACCGGCTGGCCGGGAAAGTGTCCGCTTAATATCGGGTGATCGCCATTTACTTTTAAATCTGCGATGATTCTTCCGTCACTATGTACCTGGTTTGCTATTACAAAGATTTCGGTGTTTGCTGTGTTCATATCAAACAGCCTTTAACAGCATTAACGAATGGTAGTTACCCTGGTAATGATTATAGTAAAGAATGGTTCCCGGAGGGGTGGTAACAGTTTCGTTTTGCAGGAGGACCGTTGGAACGGTTTGCCTTTTTAAAACGTTCGCCGCCAGCCATAAAGCAAATGACGACGAAGTAGGATATTCGCCGCATAGGTGCTTGTAATTGGCTATCGTGCTATCCTTAAATAAGCCGGATTCCAGATCGGTGTAGTAGCTGTCATTTCTGATATCACCGTTTTTGCCGGTCAAAACCATGTCGACGGCACCAATCTCCATCGAGTTGTAGTGGAGGAAATCTGTTATAGACTTACTGATATCGGCTGGCTTAAAAAGCGTTTTAGTGGCTACCAGTTGAGCCATATTATCTGCCGACTCAACGGTACTCACCAGACGGAAAGCGGCACCTTCTCCCCCGATTGTGCCCTTAGATGTGGTGTTGTATAATTGCAGGTTAGACACCGGCACGCGGCGATAAAGCCCCAAACGCGTTAATACTACGAAGCTGGTATCAACCATTTCTTCGGTCCCGCCAACCAGCACAGTATCCGTTTCCTGTTCTTTCAGCAACATCACTGCATCAAATAATGCACTCTCAAATGACATTCCTTTGTGTACAAATGTACTGTTGTAGTTATGGCATTTAATCATGAGCGCTATTTGCGCCGCAACTGTATTGTGGGTAGATTGTATGAATGCCGTTGGCGGAAGCAGTTCTTCCTGGTATTCAACAATCCTTGTTAGAAAAGTAATGGTATCCTCCATGCAACCGAACGCCGTACCGGTAATAATGGCGCCAGGCATTTCAATTCCGGCATTGTTGAGACATTCCTTTGCAGCCGCGACGCCCATTTTTATAACATGGCTCATCCTGCGAATCTGTTTTGGATCGATATAGTTTTTATAGTCGGGTTCAATAACCGGCAGCCGGTTGCCGCTGTATTCAACAATATCTTCTAAAAAAGCTTCAGAACCAATGGAGTGCTGAGCAGAAACGCTTGCTGACGAACGGATATAGATGTTCATTTAAACCTCCGAAAATATTAAAGATGTACAATTACCGCCAAAGCCAAAAGAATTTGACATTACATGTTTTACAGGTTGATCGGCTAAGTAATGTGTCTCTGGCTCAAACGGCAGTTCGTTCATCCGCGTTTGAAACCGAAGGTTGGGATAGATAATTTTATGTTTAATGGCCAATGCCGAAAACACCGCCTCGACACCGCCGCTTGCACCAAGTGTATGCCCGGTAAATGATTTAGTAGAACTCATGGGCGGATAATGCGGATCGAACACGCGTTTTACAGCGGTGCCCTCGGCGCTATCATTATTGGGTGTGCCAGTGCCATGCAAGTTGATGTAGCTGATATCAGCAGGTTTCAAGCCGCTTTTTTTAAGTGCGCCCTGCATAGCGAGATATGACCCGGTCCCATCCGGCGATGATGCCGTTTGATGAAACGCATCGTTACTGTTGTTGTATCCGCTTAACGTACAGTAGGCAGGTTTAGTAAGCGTTTTTGCAACCTTATCAGATACCAGCACGAGGTAACCCGCTCCCTCCCCTAAATTTAACCCTTTGCGGTTTTGGTCAAAAGGCTTACAGAAAGCCTCATCCAGTATCATCAGGGTGTTAAAGCCGTTAAGGGTAAACTTGGTAAGCGAATCGGCACCGCCGGCAATTACTACATCAACCACGTCGTTCCTGAGCAACCGCGCGCCGTAAAAAATAGCGTTTGCAGATGATGAGCACGCCGTGCTTATTGTAGTCACAAATTCAGTAATACCCAGCTTATCAGCCACAATCTCTGTCATGCTGCCGCACTCGTGGTCGTAAACGTCCTTAAGCTTACCTTTACTGTTATCCTGTAAAAATTGTACAAAGAAGTCTTCGCTGCGGTCCATACCACCTACTGTGTTGGCAGATACCAACCCAACGCGCAAGCTGTCTAAATTGGGGATAGCGGCATCGGCAATAGCTTCTTTGGCAGCGGCAAGGCTAAGCAGGGCTGTACGGCTGTTATGCTCGGTAAGGCCTGTGAGGGCAATCAACTCCTTATTGGTTAGCTTTACTTCTGCAACAGGTAACTTGCCTTTATGCACCGTATCTACCAGTGTGATACCAGCCATCCCGGCGCGCTTATTCTTAAAAGCGTCCAGGTGATCCGGCACATTATTCCCTATGGCGGTTATAACGCCCAAGCCTGCTATATAAACTGTTGAATTCGTACTCAAGTTTAAAAAGTTAATTTTCTGAATTAAATACCGAAGCTAAATTTTGTGGCGAAAACGCTAAGGCATTGGTCACCTCCCTTTCTATCAAATATAATGCTGCTTTGTAATCATTACCCAATACATCAACCCAACCACAGATGCAGGCCGATGCTAACTTTTGGTCCATCAGGTAACTTACCTGCTTATAAATAAATTCCGAATCAAATTCCTCCTGAATGAAAAATGCGTGTTCACCCTTAAAATTGTTCCGGATACAGATCTCGCCGATGACAATATTAGGTAAAGTGTACACAAATACCGACGGACTGGCAATTTCGGCAATGGTCTTAACGTATTTCAGATCGTTGTCCAGGCTGGAGTTGGCGTTGGCCAATACCACGGCAACCCCGGCAGGCTCATAAGCTTCTTTTAAACCGGCATCTTTAAGTAATATTTCAGATGCCAGCCAGCCTAACTTGCTCAGGTTATCCATTTTATAAAATTTTGGATAATTGAACGCAAAGTGCTGATATATCGAAAGCAAAAAATCGGGCAGTGAAGTGCCTGCGTTGCTAAATAGTTCTACGGCATCCTTGTGAACTATTCCGCCTTGAATGGTGCAGCTGCCTGTTATATGTTTGTTGATGATCAAGTTACCTTTGCTGGTCAAAAATAAATTTTATTTACCAAAAATCACTGCCCCGTTACAGCCGCCAAAGCCGGATGCCGTCTTTAAAAATGTTTGGGCATCGATGGCCGTTTCGGCTGTGCAAACATTAACCGGATTAGTGACACCATTTTTGTGATAGCCAACAGTTGGCATCAGCGAACCTTGCTCTACTGACTGCAAGGAAATTACCGACTCGATGATACCCGCAGCGCCTAAAGTGTGGCCATAGTTACCCTTTAAACTGTTTAGCGGTACGTGTTGTAAGCCGGCCAGTGTTAAAGCTGTCGCTTCCATTTCATCATTATAGGCTGTTGCGGTACCATGCGCAGATATAAAGTCAATAGACGATGCATCCTTACCTGCATCTGTCAGGGCGTGGTTTATCGCGCCCGCCAGTTCTTCGCCTGTGCGTGATGGGCCAGAAATGTGGTTAGCATCATTACTTACTGCCCCACCTAAAACCTTGATATTGCCGGCGTATTTTTCGTCAGCTGATAAGATAATCGTTCCCGCCCCTTCGCCCAAATTAAGGCCGGTTCGGTCTTTATCGAAGGGTTTACAAACATCACTGCTTAGTGCCTGGAAGGATTGAAAACCCGATACCACAAATTTCGAAATAACGTCAGCCCCGGTTATAACTGCTGTATTGTACTCTCCCGTGCGGATCAAACGCATGGCCGTTATAACAGCCAGCACACCCGATATACAGGCGTTTGAAACCACCACCGGCTTGGTCGTAAAACCAAACTGCGCGGCTATTATTTTTGCTGATGTATTTAAAGAAACCCGGCTGTTAAGCGCTGCACTTTCAGGCTGTGTCTCCAGCAGGCTGATGTTTCCTTTAGTGGAGGACAGGATGAACAAAGTTTTATTGCCGGCGATGTCTATGCTGGTTTGGCTTAAAGCCCCTGTTATCGACTGCATGCACAACCGCTCGAACCGGGTGAGATCCTCGTCTATCTGATCAAAAAAGTCGTTATCCTTATCAAATAAAGATGCCATAAACGGCTCAGCAGCAATTTCGCTGTCAAATTGCTTTTTCACTGATGTTAACCCGGCTTTCAGGGCCAAGAAATTCTCCTCACTGGTATCACCTAAGGGCGAAACTATATTGTGTGTTATAACATAAACACTTCGGTTATTTTCTTCACCTGCACGCATCTTGTCTGTTTTAGTTACCGGCAAATACCTTCATTTCGCAGCTGGCAATCAACACCGCGCCAAACCAAACTTTACCGGCTATTATCGTCACATCAAAAACCTGTTCGCCAATTGTAACCTCGGTGATGAGTTCATCACCAACAGACGGCAGACTGAACACCTCAAAGTTTTTAACGTTACCTATAAAGCCGTTCTTTACAGGCCCATCGGTTTGCCGGGCTATGTAACCAGCCCTTAAAGCAGCTGTTTGTGCGATGTTTTCCATCAGGCCGGCTTCCTGGAATAAACCGTCCTTTACAAACACGCCACCGTCTATAATGGTAAAGCTGCTACGTGTTTGACTATCACTTACCTCCAATAGTTTATTTACAAATACAAAAGGATGTTTTTGGGGGATCAGGGCGGTGATATCGTCGACAGGGAACTGCATCGGCTCAGGAATATAAACCACCATTTACTGATAATACTTGCCCGGTTACATAAGATGCACCCTGCGATGCCAGAAAAACAGCTGCATGCGCGACCTCTTCCGGCGTGCCGAAACGTTTGGCGGGTATTAATGAGCGTAATTCCTTTTCATCCAGTCCTTCTGTCATATCGGTACGGATAAAGCCCGGGGCCAATGCATTAACGGTGATACCCTGCCGGCCAATCTCCTGCGCGAGCGCTTTGGTGGCCCCTATCACTCCCGCCTTAGCTGCCGAGTAATTAGTTTGCCCTGCCAGGCCTTTTAAACCGGATAGCGAAACAATATTGACTATGCGGCCATATTTACGCATCAGCATGCCTGTCAGTACTAAACGGGTAACATAAAAAAAGCTGTCTAAATTGGTTTTAAGCACATTATGCCATTGGGCAGGCTCCATCCAAGCCATCAGGCTATCGTCGCGGATACCTGCATTATTGATCAGTACTTCTATATATTTTTCCGGATTGTTGCTTATCCAGTCGCCAAGTGTTGTAGTAATAGCATCACTATCGGCAACATCAAATGGCAACAAAACACCGTCGCTGCCAGCTTCCTTTACTAATGTTAAAGTATGCTCTGCTTCGGCGGTATTACTTTTGTAATTAATGATGATAAAATATCCTTCGGCTGCTAGTTTGGTGCAAATGGCCCTGCCTATCCCTCTCGACCCGCCGGTGATTAAAGCACATTTCATCAGGCAAAAGCGTTTATGCGTTCGTTATTTTCTAGGAATTCTTTGATCTGTGCCAAGTCCTTATATTTGGGTTGATCTTCCACAAATTTAGGGAAGATGGCCCTTACCTCATCGTAAACCAATTTAGATACAGTTGATAGCTTATCCTGGCAACCAAGGTGATCTATGGCTTGTAAAATGGTCATGAGGTGGATGCCCAATACCTCGAATGAATTATCTATAACTCTCTTGGTCATCAATGCTGCGTTACAGCCCATGCTTACAATATCCTGGTTGTCGTTATTGTTAGGGATGCTGTGCACATACATTGGAAATGACAGCGTTTGGTTCTCTGCAACGGTTGATGTGGCCGTAAATTGCATTCCCTGCATGCCAAAGTTAAAGCCCAGAACGCCCAAATTCACAAACGGAGGCAGCTTTTGATTGAGCCTGCTGTTGAGCAGGTAGTTCAGCTGGCGCTCGGCCAGCATGGATAATTTGGTAGTAGCAATCTTTAGCTTATCCATCTCCAGCGATACATAGTCGCCGTGAAAGTTGCCACCATGGAATATATTCTGGTTCAGATGATCAATCACCGGGTTATCATTTACCGAATTCAGCTCGTTCACCAGCACTTGCTCTGCCTGTTCAATGGTATCGTAAATTGGGCCCAAAACCTGGGTTACACAGCGTAGTGAGTAATACTCCTGCACTTTATCCTCAAATACTTCCTGGTCAAGGTTCTCCGGGTTGTAAAGGTGTTCAGACCGGTCGCGGATCATTTTACTGTCCGTCAGCACATCGCGCATTACCGATGCGATTTTGTTTTGGCCTTTATGATGTTTTACAATATTTAGTTCCTGCGAGTAATGATCGTCAAAAGCACCTACTATCTCATTAATCATAGCCGAAAATAGCAGCTGCCAGTTCAGTAATTTACGGGCTTGTATAATGTTTATCATCCCGATCCCCGTCATGGCCGATGTACCGTTTAGCACGGCAAGCCCTTCGCGGATGTGAATTGATAAAGGTTTAATATCAAACTTATTAAATATAGTCTGGGTAGCATGAATTTCATCTTCAAAAATCACCTCACCCTCGCCTATTAATACCAGGCCCAGGTGTGCAAGCTGCACCAGGTCTCCGCTGGCACCAACGCCGCCATGCTCATATATACAAGGGCAAATGTCAAGGTTGATCATTTGCGTCAACAAATCAACCACATCCTGGTGCACACCGGAATAAGCCTGCATAAAGCTGCTCAAACGCGCTATCATCAAAGCCTTAGATAATTGGGCCGGCATGATCTTGCCACTGCCGGACGAATGGCTGCGGATAAGGTTATATTGCAACTGCAGGATATTTTCTTCGCTCACCTTGTACTGGGCCATCGGGCCAAAACCTGTGTTTATGCCGTAAATCAGTTTATTGGACGAGAACTGCTTCAGGAATTCAAAACTATCATTCACCTTTTGTAAGGCAACTTGGTCTAATCCAATTTGCTCATTTTTAAATATAAGGTCAGCGAAGTTGTTTAAAGAAAGTGTTGTTTGGCCAACAAGTATCATGGGCAGTTAAAGTTCTGTCAAGGGTGATCAATAATCAGCTAAAGTATAAAATATATGCAAAATACAGCGTATCCCACCTTATTAAATAAGACCGGCAAAACCTTTTGCAATGTTTTATTCCTGTAAAAACGCATTCTTTTCGGTTTGAAATTTTACAGTAATTGTGACAGCCAAAAAGTGTACAAAGGTTAACAAAGGTTTACACTTTTTTGTGAAAATCATACTATTTATTTGAATATCAAATATTTACAAAAAACATGGGTTAACATAAAAATTCCCTTAAATACAGGTAAAAGCATGCTAATATTTAAGCCCTTTTATCAATGAATTTAATTGGTTTACGGCTGACCTCGCTAAACTGGATCTTCTGGATCTCCTCAACAGAAAGGTATTTGATGTGGGGGCTTACGCGCAACCTTGCTTGTAAATACGCTCTTATGCGGTGGTCGCACTCTTCGCTGTCATCTGCCGGCACCAGGTAAAGGGCCACCTGGTCTAACCCTATCTCGTTTGAGTAAACTTCAATAACAAAGTCCAGGATCTCCTCGCGCTCGTTCAGCAAATCAAAAAGGGCCGGCGGGTAAAGCGTTGTGCCTTTAAATTTGATCATTTGCTTTTTGCGGCCAATAATAGATGATAAGCGCAAACTGGTACGGCCGCAGGCGCAAGGCTCGTCAAAGTACATGCACATATCGCCGGTTTTGTAGCGCAACAGCGGCATACCTTGTATACCCAGCGTTGTAATAGTTACTTCACCCGGGGTATTAGGGCCCACCGGTTGGTCGCTTTCATCAAGCAATTCAACAATCAACAGTTCCGGTTGGTAATGGCCACCTTTGCCTTCGGCACACTCGGTAAACGCGGTCTGCATTTCGGTACTGGCATAGGTAGAAAACAGCTGGATATCCCATGCTTCGGTAATCTTCTTACCTAGGATATTAAGGCTAAAATCGGTATTGCGGATGTTCTCGCCAATACAGATTGCCTTTTTTATAGAAGTTTGGCTGATGTCTATATTGGTTTCTTTAGCAAACTGAATCAGCTTTAAAATAAACGAAGGTACGGCAACAATGGTGGTTGGTTTTAACCGTTTAATGGTTTCCCATTGCAGGGCAGGCACACCCGGCCCTAAACGGACCATACCCGCCCCTAATTTGCGGATACCGGAGTAGTAGGCTATTCCGGCCATAAACTGCCTGTCCAACGTCAGCATTAACTGGTACAGGTCATGCTTAGTGCCGCCTGCGCACAAAAATGAATTATATTCATTGTACGCCAGCCTGTCCAGGTCGCTATCGGTAAGGGCAATGGTTACCGGGCTGCCCAACGTTCCTGACGTCGACATATACTCAACAATATTTTCGGCCGGTACACACAAAAAGTCGTCGTTGTATTTTTGAAGATCGTCTTTTGTTGTAACGGGAATCAGCGTCAGGTCTGCAACTTTCTTAACAGCCGCTACATCAACATTATGTTCTGCAAATAACCTTTTATAAAACGGGGAGTTTTCTGAAAGATACTTCAGCAGTTCCTGCAATTTTTGTTCCTGTATCGTTTCCGTATTATTCGCCTTATCCTTTATAATTTCCATTTCGTGATCTATCGTCGCCAAAAATTCAAATTTAATAAAAAACAGATGTGTGTCTAGTGTTGTGGGCACTTGTTTAATGCCCGGTAAAAAACATCTGCGTGTTGTATTTGTAACGTATATAAAATACCATGTTAAAACAGCAATTTTTATTTGCAGCATCGCTCTTGATCTCCGTTACATCGCTGGCGCAAGGCGGCGGATCCGTTAGATACAAAGACCTCGTGTTTCCCAATGTTGTTAAAACTGCCGACCAAACTTATAGTCCGGGTGATACAAAAGAAGCAAAGAAGGCGCATCTTTTTGATCTGTATCAACCCAAAGGAGACAATGCAACTGCCCGTCCCCTAATTATTTGGATGCACGGCGGCGGCTTTAAATACGGATCTAAAAATGCCAAAGGTGTAGAACTTTGGAGCGAAACATTTGCCCAGCGGGGTTATGTTTGTGTATCTATCAATTATACATTAAGCAAGCATTACCCCTTTTTACACTTTGACGAATTGCTGCGAAGCACCTATTACGCGGTACAGGATGCCCGCAAAGCGATAGCGTTTTTTAAAACCCATGCTAAAGAATACAACATCGATCCGGATAGGATCATTCTCGGTGGTAATTCGGCAGGTGGCATGATTGCATTGCAAACCGCGTACAGCACTAATGCCGAGCTGGCAAAGATTGCTGCCCTGCCGGATAGTGTGGCCGGTACCAAACAAACAGAATTTACCAAAGTGGCCGGTGTTATTAATTACTGGGGCAGCATTTACGACTTAAATTGGTTGAAAAACGCCCGTATCCCTATTGTATGTGTGCATGGCAGTAAAGACGGCATTGTGCCGCTTACACATAAGGATGCTCCACTGTACGGTAGTGTATCTATCCATGAAAAAGCTGACGATTTGAAAATCCCTAATGACTTTAAGCTGTTTGAAGGATACTCGCACGAACTGCAGAAGCATTTTAACCCTATTTTTGGAGTAAGCGGCGGCACAAAAGACAGGTGGCGCCAGGCAGGGCAGTTTACCGCCGATTTTTTATATAAAGCAGTACTTAGTAAATAATTGGCATCCCGTTAAACATTCGCCAAATTATTTAGTTTAAAATACATACATGCACTAAACCCTTAAAGAGATGAAAATTACAAAAGTTTACATGGTAGCCGCGCTTATGGCTGCAAGCATTGCAATTGCAGATGCTGCACCGGCTTTAGCCCAGCCGCTGGCATCGCCGGCGCAACGATTGCCTAATGCACCACCGCCACCGCCAGACCCCTTACATATTTTTAGTAAAAAACGCAACAGAAGGGCTGCCCCAAGGCGCCCGGCCCGCCGCAAGTTGAGCTTCCCTAAAATAAAGCTGCCACCCCCGCCGCCGCGCCCATAATATAGAAAAAGCCCTTTAAGCACCAGCTTAAGGGGCTTTTTGTTAGTGACTATCCTTGTTACAACTTTACAAACAACGCATCGCTCTAATATTTTACTAATAATATTAGCAATATAGGTGCCGATTTAATAAGTTTGTAACATGCTACGAGTTAGACAACACCGTGTAAAAAGAGATGTGCTGGGGTTTAGGTTGCCTATGCTCACTTATGAAGAACCTGAGCTGGATATATCAGAAATAGTTGTGATGGATCCGGATAACACCTTTTATATGCGGATGGGCAGCACAGCAATGACGGGCTATCATATCCTGCAGGACCATGTGCTGGTAATTGACCGTACCCTGCAACCGGTTCCGGGTAGTATTGTCGTATTTTTTCATGAAGGGGAGTTTTACACGCGCGAGTACCGGCCGGAGCAAGGCCGTTTATTACTGAAAGCCGATAGGGATAATATCATTATTCAAAACTCAGAGAATTGGAGCTGCTGGGGTGTGGTAACAGTTACCTTAAACCCGGTGTTGCAGCCGCAGCATCGTATGGGGAGGTACGCCCGTGTTTGCGCATGTTGATATTAATAACTGTTACGTAAGCTGCGAAAGGCTGTTTCGCCCTGAATTAGAGGGCCGCGTAGTGGTGGTATTATCCAATAATGATGGTTGTGTAATTGCCCGCAGCAACGAGGCAAAAGCTATCGGCATTAAAATGGCCGATGCTGAGTTTATGGTACGCGAGCGATTAAAGGATAGCAACGCTGTAATATTTAGCAGTAATTACCCTTTGTACGCTGATATGAGCGCCCGGCTTATGAATAACCTGGCACGGTACACCTATAAACTGATGGTTTACAGTATCGATGAGGCATTTATGGCATTGGGTAATATCAAAGGGATCAATTTAGCTCATCATGCGGCCACTATCAGCCATAACGTAGTTTGCCATACCGGTTTGCCTATAACAATTGGTATCGGCCCCACCCTTTCATTAGCCAAACTGGCCAATAAAGCGGCAAAAAAACATAAAAAACCTTACATGGTGCTGGATAGCGCATTTAAAATAAATGATGCGGTCATAGATTTCCCCATCGAAGATGTGTGGGGCGTAGGTCATGCCTATTATAATAAACTTACGGAGTTTAAGATCAAAACTGCACATGATTTTCGCCAGTTAAAACCTGACTTTGTGCGTCAGCATATGACTGTACAGGGCTGGCGTTTACACCAGGAGCTTTGGGGGATTCCCTGTAACCCTATAAAAGATATTGCAGAACGCTCTAAAGGTATTGAAAGCAGCCAAAGCTTTAACACATACCAAACCGAACTGGATCCCATCACAGAGGCCGTATCTATGCATGCTGCAACAGTGGCGTTAAAATTGCGCCAGCAAAAAAGCATGGCACTTACCCTCACCATCTATTTGCGCACCAACAAGCATAATGTAAAGCACGACCAGCATTATCCAAGTATTACTATCAAAATTCCTTTTGCTGCCAACAGCACCCACCAATTAACTATGGTGGCGGTACAAGCCATAACCGCTATTTGGCAACCGGGCTATAATTACCTCAAAACGGGGGTGCGCGCCACCGGCATTATTCCCGAAAATGAACTACAGTTTAATTTATTTGCGGGGTACGAACATAGCCGTGAACAAAAACTTTCGGGACTGATAGATGATTTGAACAGCCGCTACGGCCGGGGCACCTTGCGGCTGGCAGCTGAAGGCTTTGAACGCAAATGGATTATGAAACAGGATTACCTAAGCAAGCAGTATACTACTAACTGGGCCGACTTGGTAGTGACCAAATAACTAGACCGAAAAGTTGTTAACTAATCCGATTAAAATTTTCACATTTTTGCTAAAATTATTAGTTTTGTGTTTTAACCTGATAAACATATGTGCGGACACGTTGAAATTGGCGAGCAAAAAGATATCAAAATAATTACGCGTGACGGTGGTGCTTACACCCCTAAAAGCAATTCGTCCGGCAATCCAGGCTCGATGCTGCCCGTAGTTACCGACGCCATGCCCGACAAGGTGCAACAGTTTCGCTGGGGTTTACTATCAATGGATGACGACAAAATCCACAGCCGTAATAAACATGCACGCATCGAATCCTTATTTTTGGTACCGCTTTGGCGTGAACTCATGGGTCGTAAACACTGCGTTGTAAAGATCCAGGCATTTTTTGAATACAACCGCGAGCAGGAACGCACCTACCGGATTGAACGTGCAGACGGCCAGCCATTTTACATCGCCGGCCTTTGGGACGTTTGGTTTGACATTAAAACGGGCATATTACTGCCTACATTTACCATGATCACGATGCCACCCAATGCTGCAATGGCCGAAATACACGACCGCATGCCGGCCATCATCGAACGCAGCGACATCAAAACCTGGATAAACAATAACTACACCGCCGAACAGCGAGTGGAGTACCTCCGCAGCAAACCATGCCAATCATCAATGCTAAATATCACTGTAACGAAGGATAACAAGTAACGCAAGGGTGGTTACTTGCCGATACAGTAAGTACTTATTCCATGATTATCAGATAGTTAAAGGTTTTAAGTAACAATTTAGCAATAAAAATTCATTTCCTTTTTTAGGTCATTTTTGTTGCTATTTTGTTTCTGGGGTGTGGAAAACTTGGCGAAAATAAGAATTATTTTACATTAACATCCAATTGTACCGGAAGTAACTATTTCTTAGATTGCGCTACAAGGTCATTCAGTCTTTCAAAATTACGGGCAGTTGCCGCCACCTTATCACCGCGCGCTAAAACCGCTTCGGTCAGATTCCGCCTAATCCAAGTGAGTTTCCTGTTATAAACCAATTTTTTTTCATTGTCTGTAACTTTAATTTATACAAAGGTAGTTGCCATTACAGCGCAGAGTTTTTTAAGCTCAAATTACTTTGTTGAATAGCTCATTATAGTGGCAAAAAAATGAAGCGTTTATACATATGAACAGGCCTTTGCCTAAGATAATAGCAATCAAATTTTCATGGATTCAGTCCAGGTGCTTTTATCAGTACTATAAAGTTGATGCCATTTAGTTTTGAAGGTTCAAGTGAGGGAGGGATTAGAACCCTAACGTATATACCACTAAGGATGAGTACATTATGCTTCAATCAAAACCTTATTTCAACGAATGTTTCAATCTTATTTTTATAGCTTTATTCTAACAAAGTATTAATAATAAATTGATAATCAAAGTGTTTAAAGATTCACTACATAGAACTTCGTAAAGTCCATCCATTCTATTATAAGATAGTAAAACTCATTGAAAGTTCAATAAATATCCATTTCTTACCCAAGTGTTGCACCTCGGTTAAAAATCCTGATTTGCCAAACCTCGGTTATTTAATGAAAGTGTTATAATACTTAACAGAATTTAACAAAAAGGTTGCTCAAAAAGTTCGTATTTTCATCTTCGGATATTAATGTTAACCAATTGGAACATAAAATATGATGATCATTTACCTTAAAACTTTCTGGGGAAGCATCACTTAACGAACTTTTTCCAGTATATTCCATTAAGAAGAATTGCCAATAAGCAGGTTTTTCATGTCTCCATATACTGATTTTATAGTTGGTCAAAACCACGTAAAACTACGTGTTTTTTGAAAACATATGTTTTTTTGATTTGGATGATTTAGATTTGAACAACCTATACAACAATCATGGAATCACAATTTTATATCCGTCCGGCAGGCTTTGCTGATCTTACCGAGAAAGTGACGAACCCGCCGGGCATTTTCTTACCGGAAGCCGCAGGCCACTTCATCATCCATGGGATGACGCGCACCTCCTGAAGCGGAAATTGAAAACACCCGACTATATCGAACCCGATCTCAAGATACAAAACCCGGAAGCTGAAATGGCGATAGAAGCCGCTGTAAATAACGAAAGCTTCGGATTGGAAACTTTGGCTTTTGATGATTATGACCCGGACTGGCCGCACCCTGTATACGGAAATTTGCCGGATAAACAGGTTTGGTATATTGCTTACGGCTTTTCACAACTGCAAAATGCCTAGGAGCTGGCGGAAACGACCGGGAACATCGTTCGCATTTGTCATTTTGACACGGGTTATGATCCCGGTCACATTACTTTTCCAAAAGAAAATATTGACTTTCACTTACAAAAAAATTTTGTGGAGGGCGGCGACTCTGCCGAAGACGAAGGGTCAGAGGGCTGAATGAAACAGCCGGGCCATGGGCCGGGAACATTGTCTATTCTTGCCGGGAGAACGGTCAAGCTGCCACAATACCATTATAACGGGTACCTTGGCGTGCATGGCAATATCCGCATCGTTCCGGTCAGGATCGCCAAAAGCGTTGTGCTCTGGAAAAATAAAGCATTCACCGATGCGCTGGAGTATGTGCTCTCCTTGTATGACAACCCGGATACCCGTTGCCATATCATCTGTATGAGCATGGGCGGCATGCCTTCGAAGGCCTGGGCGGACGCGGTCAACCGTGCCTATGAAAAAGGGATTTTCATCGTTACCGCCGCAGGCAATAATTTCGGGCGGATCACACCTTCTACCCTCGTTTATCCGGCAAGGTTTAAACGGGTGACGGCAACATGCGGGGTAACCTTTGACTATTCCCCGTATTATAAGCCTGTTTCGCCGGCCTATACCGGCACCATGCAGGGCAATTTCGGCCCCCGTAAAGCCATGAATAAGGCCATCGCAGCCTTCACCCCAAACGTGCCATGGGCGCTTTACCACACAGAGAGCCAAGTCAGTATCAACGGCGCGGGAACATCATCTGCGACTCCTCAGGTCGCCGCAGCGGCCGCCATTTATTACCAGCGGCACTATGAAGATCTTGAAAAATTAAAAGGCTGGGAAATTGTTGAAAAGATCCGCGGTGCTATGTACCAGAGTGCGGCACGAAAGATCACGGGTAAACCGCAGGAAGACATCCGCCTGTACTTCGGTAACGGCATACTGCAGGCCGGACGCATGCTCGCGATATCGCCTGGGCAAGTTGACATCTCTTACCAGGAGCCGGATGAAGTCAGCTGGCCATTTTTAAAAATGATTACAGGGTTATCGGTATTGGAAACTACCGAAGTTGATGATGATGGGACGAGGGAAATGTATGAAACGGAGATTCTGCAGCTGATCTCCAGGTCGGCAGGTTTACAGGAACTCTTAGGACACGAAGAAAGGTCCTTTGACGAGCTCAGTGAGGAAGAGCAGAAAATATTCATTAAATCAATTTACGACGCTCCGGAAACATCGGCCAGCCTCCGTGCGCTGATTGCAAGTCTTCAAATCATTTAGTATGGCTATGAAACTTTTTACGAAAGCAGTGGTACAACTCCGGGACGCGCTTAGTGTGCTGGTACCGGATAAAAAGCAAGCCATATCCATTTTAAATGCGGCCGGTATCTCCCGTTCTAACATTGATATCGACGGATCTCCCATCGTGATGTGGAACGAGATCATTCAATATACCGCGGCAAATGAACAAACGGATGACCTTGTCAATGTGGCCCTGGAGTATTTTCCAAAAAATGCGCACTTGCTGACCTACCGGGATCATACTATGACGGACCATAACCCCGGACCGGATATCCGTAAAACCGAATGGAAAGATCTGGATGATGCTAACGGTTATGAAGAGATCATTGAACGGACGAGTACGCTGCTGCCCGTCAGATTTCTCGCAATAGGATTAACCTGTTCAAGGGCGGTAGCCAAAATTACTTCAAATTACGGAGGCCGTAATTGCGCGGGTACGGGTTTCTTGATCGCCGGCAACCTCATCGTTACGAACCATCATGTCCTTCCTGAAGCGTCTTCCGCGGCCAATGCGGTAGTTACCTTTGGTTTTGAGGAGAGCGAAGAGGGACTGGCTGCCGAGAGCCAAGACTTTCGTTTAGCGCCGGAGATCTGCTTTAAAACTTCCCTGACAGATGACTGGACAATTGTTGCAGTAAGCGGTGACGCGAACACCGGCTACGGTATGTTGCAACTTTCGGACGGGCAGGTAAAAAAGGGCGATAATGTAAACATCATTCAACACCCTGGCGGGCGTTACAAGCAGATCGCCTTGTACCACAACATCGTAACTTATGCCGACGAAAATATCGTTCAATACTTAACCGATACAGAACCTGGTTCGTCCGGTTCTCCCGTGTTTAACAACAGTTGGGAAGTGGTCGCCCTGCACCACAGCGGAGGTATGCTTCGTGAGCCGAACCTTCCTCATAAGGTGATGCGAAATGAAGGTATAGCTGCTAACAAGATCATCAACGCTTTAATTTCCATAACTCAAAATGCTGGATAGTCAACAAAAGAACAATTTGATTGATATCGGGACTGAACTGGTCACCGATAAAGCCGCGATGAGGGTTGTCCTTAACACCGCTGGGATCAACAAAACCAAAATTGACCTGAACGGCGCGCCGGCGGAATTCTGGGAAAATACACTCGACCATGTCATTGCCGAGAAAAAGATCAACAGCTTTTTAAATGCTCTTGTTGCCACTTACAAAAACAGGACGCTGCAAGGTATTTTGGAGGAGATCGAGCAGTCTACCTTTGAAAATATAAACAATCATATCCGTGTACTGATTGCCGAACGGAAATGCGTTTTGTTTCTGGGCCCTGAATTTCTGACATGCTGGGATGGAAGCAGAACAGCCCTTTTTACTACTTTTTTCGCGGAAAAGTTAGCCGGGATATTGACCGGGCAAAATACCTATTACGATAAAAAAGAGACAAGCAATCTCAGCTATATGATCAACAGATACGAGAGCAACCCTAACCGGCTGAGAGGTGAAACAGGTATTGAAGCAGAAGAAATTTATTTATCCGGTTCCGTGGTCACCAATTATTATGAACAGTTCTTCAAGCTTAATTTCCCGTTGATCATTAATACAAACCCGGATACGGTCATTCCGGACAATCATCCGAATGACTGCCTGGCCGGGCACTATGACCAGTCCAACGCCGCGTACGTATTCGACCCTGACGAATGGCCGGATGACAAAACGATCGTTTACAACATCTTCGGGTCTTTCAAAAGCCCGACCTCGCTCCTTTTTACGGAAAAACAGGCGGTAAATTTTGCGCGAAAAGCTTATGAGCGCCAGCCCGAAATACCAAAAAAGATCCGCGAGATTGTCAGTGAAAATCATGCGCTGTTCGTTGGGTTCGATTTTACAGACTGGCATTTCAAAATCCTTTTTGATGTACTCGATTTGAAACACCGGCAAGGGAATTACGCGATAGTCTCGGCCAGGGAAAGGGTTTCAGAACAAAATAAAGAGTACTATCGCAAACATTACAACCTCAAATTTTCAGAGGGCACATTAAACAGTTTCCTAAACGATATCAAGCAAAGACCATGAACCAAGGTAAAGACCGTTTCCCCGGACTGAAATCATTCGAAAAAAATGATGCTGACCTGTTTTTCGGGCGAGATGCGGAAATCATACGACTTGCGAAAATGATCGTCCACAACCGGGTCAATTTGGTGTACGGCTCCTCGGGTGTCGGTAAAAGTTCGCTGTTAAATACCATTTTCCGAAAGAGCGCTATGCTCAGTGAATATATACCTATCCGGATCAGGCTCTCACCTCAACATCTGAGCAACTTGGAAAGTGACACTATTTTGCCACACTTGCGGATCATCAAAGGTAGATTAGCAAAGAAACTGAAGCCGCATGGTATCGACCTGCTTTCCGACCTGCCCGAAGAACATGAAAACACCTTCAAGCTTTGGGATTACCTGAAGCATGCGGAAAACAAACTTATTGAAAAAAAGACCGGGAAGATAATTGTTCTGATCTTCGACCAGTTTGAAGAGCTCTTCACCTATTTCAAAGAAGACACGAATGAATTCGTCCAGCAGCTTTCCGAAGTAACACATGATCTGTTACCACTGCGAATTTTAAAGGATGCACGTTCAATGTCTCTTACAGATCGTCATGCCGCAAAACCCAATTATTTTGTTCAGCCGACAGTAAGGATACTTTTTTCGATCCGTTCAGACAAATACTATTTATTGAAAGACATAGCCGCTTACCTGCCGAACCTCTATGACAACCAGCTTGAACTCAAACTCTTTACACCCGATAGCGCTACCCAAGCCATTCTTGGCCCTTGCAGGCTCAGCAATAATGACCTTATATTTAATTCGCCGCCGATCCAAATTGCGCCGGAAGTTATCAATGCTATCGTCAGCAGTTTGTGTGACATCAGGGGCATAGATCTTTCCTTCCTGCAGATCATCTGTTATTATATTGAAGACGCCGTTAAAAACAAAATCCCGTCTGCCGATCATCCGGCAGATCCTTTACTATTGACCGAGCCGTTTCCTTTTACGGAAGAAATTTTTAAAAATGAAATTCAGATCGACTTTATCTTGGATTCTTTTTATACCATTCAGCTGAACAAGATCGAAGACCCCCACAAAAGGTCACTTGTACAGCATGCCTTGGAGGATGAACTTGTAAGCGGCGGACAACGGACCATCCTTGTCGAAAACCAGTTTAGGGAAGCCATCGGGAATGACGATGATTTGATTTCTTTCCTGCAAAACTCCCGCCTCATCCGCACTGAATACACGCCTGACGGCAGAAAAACCTTCGAGCTCAGCCACGACAAGCTCATAGCATCGGTTCAGAAATCAAAAACCATGCGCCTCGGCCAGGAAACTTTAGAAAAAGAAGCACTGGAAGCTCGCATCCGCTATTATGAACAAGTCAAACGATTTGAAGCCGAAGAAAAACTTTAGCTGAAGGCTTTAAAAGAAAAAACAAAGGAAAGAAAGAACAGAATTATCCTGATGTACGTAACCGTTGCCATGCTTGCCGGCGTCCTGTTTGTATTGTACTTATACAGCCAGTTGCGCAGGGCAGTTAACATCAACGTCGAAAACCAAGCACAAACTTTTTTTGGCCATAATGACCATTACATGGCCTTCGAGCTTTGGGACACTTATTCAAAACAGTTGGTTTCCACATATAAAAAGGATACCATCACACAATTATTGAATGACACCTTGTTTTATGACGTCTCCGGTGGCGACAACCTGATCAGTCTGAATGACCATCAGTGGGCCGTACACAACCGGAACAGCAGCATCAGTATTTGGACAGCCGATAAAACGTTTGAACATTTGGTTCAAACCCCGTTAAGTTCAGCGCTTAACCTGGAGGTTTCTGATACAAAAAAATACATGGCTTACAGGAATGCGGCAACAGGTGAGATCGAGGTCTACAATATCAAAACAGGTACCGCCAAAAACATTAACAATTCCCGATACGAGAATTTCACACAACGTAAAGCCAAGCAAAACCGGGAAAGAAGCAACAACCCGGTAGATTATAAAATGGGCTTTATCAAGGAAACCGATCTGATCTCTTACGTGGACGCTAAGGGGTTTACCTTTATTTACGATCCGGAGCACCAAATAGCAATCGGAGTTAGCGTGCTGGCCCAGGTAAAGTACAATTCGCAGGACATCCCTGACATTTACCAGTTTTCGAAAGGGATGAAATACCTCGCGATCAAAAACGATTCCGTAACGCTTTTTAAGTGGCAAATAGGAACCCCGCTCAAAAAGATCAGGGAAATCCATAACCTCAGGTATTTCTATCATTCCGCTCTCCCCGATACGCTAGTCTACCTTTCAGACAATCAAAATCTTGTTATCGAGCCTTATGTATTAGATACGCGCGAGAGTTCCTATCGTCCATTCTCGAAGCTTAAAGATGCGCTGATTTCCCCCGATGGTACCAAGGCCCTCATTCAGACAAACAATGATAAACTCGTCGTCTACAACTTTCGCCGGAAAAGCATTTACAATTATATCGATGGAGCAAAACTTTTTGCCGACTATAAAAACGTAAGACGCTTCCCGGCCTTTCGGTCGGTTACCCGATGGATAGATGGCGGAAATCGCTTTACCCTGCGAAAGACAGATGGCCGTATTCTGCTGCAAAACCTGCTTCAGTCAAAACCATTGGCCGTATGTGACCAAAATGAGAATTGCAACTATCTTTCCAACATAGATAATTACAGATATATCATCACCCCAAACGCCCATTACAGCGCTTACGTCGATAAAAAGGTTGGTTGCATGTCTTTGATATCTTAAAGCAAAAGCAGATTGATTCTGTGCGAATCATGCCGGAGTCAATAGCGGCTGGAAAAGGGCCTATCAACCTTGAATCTTACTATTTGGATGATATCATCAAGTTTAGCCATGATGGCAACAAGATCGCCTATATTAAAGAATTCTACACTAACCACGGAACCCTGGAAATCGTAGACTTAAAGACCATGAAACGCACGACCGTAAAACACGCGGTGAAAAAGTTAGGGGATAATTTCAGCGATCGCTTCATACAGATCGTCAATGACTATAATATCACCGGCGGATTATTCTTCCTGAACGGCAGGGAAAGAAGCCTGGCCTATTACAGGGAACTGTACCCCAAGTTGAGGCCAAAAGACAAGCGTGCGCTCGGCGTGGATACTTTAATTATTCGCTATAAAGGTTCAGTGTCTAGCAACCATTTTTCCTGGATCATTCCTGTTCTGCTAACGATCCTGACCGTTGCTGGTCCGCCCGTTTTCAGTTCTTCCACATTCGTGATTTCGGCGGACGGAATAATGACCTCCTTCTTTGAGAAACCGAATACGTGGCCGTGTAATGAAAATTCTTCTTGAACATTATAGACAAATTTCATAGCCTGCCCTTGCTCGCTGATCCCTTTAAAAGTTGCCAGTGTATCTCTTTGCAATTCATTGAACGTAAAATTGATTGTGTCCGAGGTTTTAAAATCAAATGGTTCCTGATTGATGATCGAGATTAGCGCATCGGTCACTTCTTCCGATTGTTTAGTCGGCTCGCTGAAATCTTGAAAACTAACTTTAAAGAAAGACTCTATTTTGACGAGCTTGTTCAGATAATTGATGTAAGCAAGCGCTCGTTTAGCCTCGTTTTCATCAACTATAGATTTCTTGGAAAAACTTTCGCCGTTATGAAATATGATCGTAGCCCCATCGCCGGAAAATGCATGGTTAAGAAATTGATAAACTTCCAGTTCATCCTTGGTATTCGTATGGACCGGATCATGCCTATATTCAAATTTGAGCAGGAAGTCTCATCAATGCAAACCTGTATATCTCGGTTCTCCTGTGATGCTCTATTAGATTGAAGCACTTTTAGATAAGGGCCCTTTGTTACTCGAAAGGACTCCACGTATTAAATAGCGAAGATAAAGCTAATAAAAAATGTATCTTGTTGGCATATCTTATCAATCCGATCATGCAGGATAGACATACCCGAAAATGGTTTTACGGTATTGACAGCTTACGATTTATATTGGCGCTCCTGGTCATGCTTTATCATTTCCAAAATGTGTATGCGCTTAGCTTAAAAAAATCAGTTTATCTTCCTTTAAAAGTAGTAGGGGTGTTTCTGGCAAATGCGATTGATGGCACATCAGCCGTAATTGCATTCTTTATCATATCAGGTTTTGTGATCCATTATCCCTCCAAAAAAGGGATTAGCAGCATTCCGCAATTTTTAGTCAGGCGATTCGTAAGAATTTTGATTCCACTTGCCGTAATTGCAGGAATAGGTTTGGGGTTTGACCATCCGGAAAAATCGGTTACCTGGAGTTTATTCTGCGAACTAATCTATTATGCGATCTACCCGCTCTTGTTAAAAATCAAATTAAGCTGGAAAGTCAAATTTATAGCGGCCTGGCTTATTGCGGCCCTATTCATAGGTATTGTTGCGAATAATGATGTGTGGGCATTTATCCGTCAATCAAACACCAATTATCATGGTTATTACTGGCAATTCGGAATTTACCTTACATGGATCGCCGGCATGCCCTGCTGGCTGCTTGGCGTGCTAATAGCTGAACATATAGACGATCTTAAAACTACTACCATCCGGACTTTAATATACTACCGATTAGGTGTGTTTGCAGCCAGTTCTTTTTGTTGTTTTGCGCAGTTTCATATGCATTTAAGCTACGTACTGTCCATGAACATTCTTGCGCTCTTATTGTACAAATGGCTGCAAACTGAGATCATTTATTATAATACGGAACAGCCCAACTTAATATTAGAGAAAATGGGCAAATTCTCCTATTCCTTATACATTTGCCATCCTGTAACATTTCTATTATTAAGACAGATGATCGCATTGAACGGCTTTACCTATCCATTATTTATGGTGCTAACTATAGGGGTTGGTTATCTTTTTTACTTATTGGTAGAGCGGCCTTCACACCGATTGGCACAAAGTATCAACCGGAAATATTTCAATCTTTTTTAAATTTAAAAAATGATTAAACCATTATCACGCATCGTACCTCCCAGATAATAATATCGGGTAAATAAGCTAAAATGGACGTTGAAAGATTTGAGGGAAAACAGAACCCAGGAACCTAAATAATAAACTGCTTCCGGACCGAGGCATAGGAATATGATGAAGAACGTCCCTGAGCGCCTAATTATATCGGATGCCCGAACGCAGGAAGGTTGTCATATATTTAAAGGAACAGTCTACGGATACCAGTAGCCGGGGGACAAAGTAGCTATCTGTTGCGGATGCTTTGATGAGATAAGAGAAAAGATCAGTTTAAGAGGTCCTCTTATGATAGCGGCAGCGGAGAGCGGGGCCTTAGGCGGCTACATGGGGGAATTATGACTAACGTGTACTTTAAGAACGCTGGTAAAACGCAACACCTTGAAGATAATCATCATACTGATGTAACTCCAAAACACACTGTTAACTAAAAACTCGAAACTCATCCCGCGCCAAAAAACCTCAAATAATCCGCCGAATATCAATGCGCAGCCTAGTGTATAACCACCAAATAACTGCTCCGCCTTGAGTGCTATAAGCTGTGCAGCGGCACCATAGATAAATAAGGCCAGAAAAATGCCCGGCGCCCCGAAAGTCAGGTAGGCATCTACGATAACTGCCGGTTTAGCAGACACCTGGGAGTTACGGCTAATCACATTGGCAACATAAACGCGCTCCATGATCATGTCCTCGGTAACAGGTTTGGACGGCCAGAAAAAACGCGGGATAACGGCTATGGCGGCCTGCTCAATAATTGAAAACCGATAATAATCGACGTATTCCGGCGTCGATTTAATATAATCGGTGAACATATCTATTTCACTTAACCGGTAAACCAAAAATCCCCAGTTAGTATCGTCAATATCGTCATTATTTAGGACCCCGTCTATAGCGAGCTGCGAAGCATCTGCAGAAGTTTCTCCATTCCCCCAGGCATTGCCCCGGAAGGAATTAACGTATGATGGAAGATAAACAAACAACGCTAGCATCAGCGGAACAAAAAAGACAATCACCGCCTTTTTATAAGACGGATACAAGAAAATACCTAATACCAAAACACTGACGATCACGGGTTCTTTGAAGCCGGAGGTCAAAGCGTTATAAAAATTAAAACTGTATAAAATAAAACAGATGACCGTTTGCGGAAGTTTCCGAAGAGGCAGCGCAAATGCAAGCGCGAGTGTTCCGGATATAAAACTCAGTGAGTTCAGCTGAAAGTAAAACTGTGCCAAGCCTGGGGTTGTTAAAAAAAAAAGGGAAAGCGGGAAGGTGATCAAAGCAACCGTTAACAGCAGGTTCGCGATCTTTTCCTTTTCAACATAATACTTGGTCACTGCCGGATATTTCATAAAGACCAAGATCCCACTTACAAAGGCAGCATGACCCAGGCAATAATAACGCTGGCACTGAGCTGTAAGTAATAACTGGCTATGATCGATGTTGACAACCGCGTAAGCCGTGTGATAACTACCCGTAAGATTGAGGAAATAAAATATGGAAGAGCAGCTCATGTACCCTGCGAATATCAGATGCACAAGATAAACAGGGCGCATAAGTTGATTGGCTAATGTGCGGTCGGCAGGTAAGGGCTTGATTACTCCGGCAAACACGACGAAAAAAATATAGAAAGATCCGCACCAGGCGATCAGGTAAGAAATAACCGGACTGGTCTGCAATACCGTAGCCAGTGCCCAGGGTAAGAATAGAATCACATATTTAAACCGTTGGTTATCGCTGATCTTCATCGTTTCTTATCAAGATTTGCGGAGGATACCGGATCCACTCCAATTTTTTTCTCGATCGCTTCGGCGAACGCTGCAAAATTCCAATCTTTTATTATCTGCGCAGATCGTTCTCCATATAGCTTTAGCATTTTCCGGTTGACCAGCAAGTTGTTAAAAATATTCAGCAGACTGGCCGTACTTCCACTTTCGAAAACGCCGCCATTGGCAACAGTAACAAGATCGGCCGCGCAACCGACCTTATTGGAAACGACCACCGGTTTGCCGCAGGCCATGGCCTCGTTAACCGCAAGTCCCCATGTTTCAGCAGGGCCGCCGGAAGGAAGACAGAAAACATCGCAAGCCTGGTATAAGGCAGGCATCCCTGACTGGTTTTGAAAATCCATGAACTTAATATGTTGTTTTCCTGTAGCCTTTTGGCGTAGCAATGTCTCTAAAGGTCCGCTGCCTGCAAAAAGCAAGTGGCAGTTATTTCCGCTTAAAGTTAAAAAGGCATCCATGAGCAACTCCGGGGATTTTTTATTTTCAAACTTACCGGCAAACAAGATCAGTATGTTGTCTTCTGGCACACCGGCCGCATCTCTTATTTTTTTTACCGCTTCACCTGCAAATTTGCCAAAACGCTCGTTATCAACAGCATGAGGGGCAAAACTCAATTGAGTTTCCTGTAACCCATATTTTCGAAAGTAAGCTTTATTATTTGTGCCCACAAAAAAAGCGTGATCAATATGGCGGTAAACCCATTTCAGCCAAAATGTTTTCAATTGACGTTTGATCACGGAGCCTGACTCATCAAGCAAGGTTGAATCACCGCGGAAATAAATAGGTATACGGCCATGATAATGGCAAAGGACGCGCAGGTGGCTGCGGTAAGCCCAACCAAAAACCAGCAAAGCATCTGGCGCAAACCGATCGATACTCGCGATCAGTTTCGGGTTAACAATACCATTAAAGTGATGGGAACCCGGATCAGCGGCTGTGTTGATGACCCATTCATAAGCATATCCATCTAATAAGGGTATATCCCAGGCAAAGGTTTTTGAAAAACCCGGATCGTGTTTAGTGACAGCCTTTTCACCCCAGGTATAAAATACCCGCAAATTAACCAGGCCCCGGGAGGTTAGCAAACGGAAAACCGGTGCGTAATACTGGACGGGATGACTAACGATAATGGCAAGTTTTTTCATTTGGAGGTCATGTTGCCAACCGATAAAAATGGCTTTTCAAGAACGGTGTAACTTAGTAAGGAAAGCGGATATAAAATCAGGATGCTGCAGCCGGTGGCTACAAGCGGCCCGAAGATCCCCTGAAAGATTCCCCACCGGACAATGTAGCCGGTTACATAAGGAAATATCAGGGCATGAAATAAATAAAAACTGTAAGAAACACGGCCTAGGGATACCATCAAACGATTGCCGAACAGGCGGGCAAGCCTGCCATTTGACGTAATGATTATATAAAGAAAACCCGAAAACCCTATACCCATGAGGGTAAATCCTGCGAGTTTGAAAAGATTATAATAATGCACAGCAAGCCTGAGCGCCCTTTCAGATACCAGGACCCTTCCGGTACAGATAATCGCTACGAAAATAAAAAACCAGATCTTTCTGTTCTTAAAGGCAGGCCTGGGATATAAAAGCAGCCTCGCGGTGAGTATCCCTGCACCGAATTCGACACCCCGAAATAATATGGTTCCGGTAAGATAATCAGAACCCGCCTTATAAACGAAAACTGTTGTGACGGCGGCTAAGCCTAGGAGACTGAACAGGTACAGAAAAGACCTTCGAAAACCTGCTTTACGCTGCCAGACCAGCAAGAGGCTCACTAACAGATAAAATTGCCACTCTACGGTCAGTGTCCAGAAGTGGTTCGCTACACCATATTCTCCCAGCCAGTAGTTGAGATAAAAAAGACTGTGTATCAATTGTAATCCTTGCATCCGGCTTCCGGAATTGAAAAAATATTCGTGTAACAGGTAGATGACTGTGGCTGTGTAGAATGCAGGTGACAGCCTGACCCATCTTTTCAAGAAAAAGTGCCCAAAGTCCCGGTAAGATGAAAAGGGCCTGCGGCTATAAAAATAATACATACAAAAACCGCTGATGACGAAAAACAGCTCCACGCCGTTTCCGCCAATGGCTATTATGCTGGCCAGGTCAAGTTTGCCCACATAAAACCTCGGATTACCAAAAAGCGTCCAGGTATGTATCCATAATACGCCGGCCGCTGCCAAAAAACGCAGGCCGTCAAGTGCTTGTATCCTATTTTTCAAAATTGCTGATGACCTGATCAAATAATTTAACCTGTTCACCGGTTAGTGCTTCGGCACTGTATTGTTGGAAACCCGGGCGGTGGACAATCGTTTTAAAATCCCCGACGGCCCAGGCTGAAAGCACCCGACCGATGTCAATGGCCACATTTTTCCGTTGAAGGCCAAAAGTCACTATCGCTGCGCCCTCCACGCATTCCTGCAGTGTGTTGACCGCCGTACTTTGTTCGTGAAATATCGCCAGCAGGGGCTTATGAGATAGCAAATACGGATAAAGTTTGGATGGTGTATAGTTTGGGTCGTCAGAGCCTGGAATCAATAACGCGTCTGCATTTTCGAGGGCCGATAAGGTGTGGTAGTAACTGATCCTGTCCGTGAATTCATATACCTGGTCGCCCAAGCCGTAGCGAGCCGCCAGCGGTTCGACCGTTGGAATTCCGCTTCCCTGCCTGGCATAACTGGTGCCGATAAAATAAAACCGGAACTTTTTGTAAAGATCCGGTTCAACCGAAAGGCCCGTACGAATCGCTTTAAACATTGGCCGGAGTGCCTGATGCATATCTGTTCCGGCGCGGCCCACATATACGATACGGATCACACCGGTGCCTGCCAGGTTGATAAACCGGTCCCGGTTGGCCTGCGCAACTTTCAGGTCAGGCGCAAAGGCACCAAAAGTAATAACAGCCTCTGGGACATGGGTAATCCGTGGATACCTGGCTTTTAGGTCCCTGATATACTTTTCCGATACCGCCATCAGTCCATCAGCTTTGCCCACCGCCAAAGGTTCAAGGTACTTGTTCAGCCGGTAAGAGAACCAGTATTTAGGCGGACGCTCGTTCCGGGGTTTATCCCGGTAGTAATCCGAATGCCAGGGATCTTGCATATCAATCACGTAAGGGATGCCGAACTTTTTCTTCCACCATGCCCCTAAAATACAGACCGGAAATTGCGTGGTGGAAAAGAAAATAAGATCAAAATGGTTGGCTTTCAATAACCGGTCGACGTACTTTTTGTAGTAGATCAACGATCTGAGGCCAATGCTCCCCAAGCCAAATTTTGTTGTCCATTTCAAGGAAAGTGCCCCGACTTTATGAATGATCACCCGCGGTGGTATGCTCTGGAGCAATAATTCATCTGTTACCATTTGCGCATGCTTTTCATCCACAACGACGACCTCAACCTCCCAGTCAAATTGTTTAAAATAAGGAAGACTCATCCTGACCCGCTGCATATCTGCCGCATTGACGGGAGGAAAATACGGGGAAATGATCAAAACCCTTTTCATTTGACCGGTGTTATTTTTTGAAGGAAGTCACGAAAGGCTTCGGCGTGCCTTTTTCGGTCAAAAGCCATGGCATTTTTACGGGAAGAGTCTTTCAGGTTTTCCAGCCGGCTTTCGTCACACAAGGCGACTACGAGCGCGCGTGCAAAACTTTCGGGTCTATTATCCTGTACCACGATGCTTTCATCGATTAGTTCATACCCCCTTCTGCCCGCCAATGTGGTCAGGCAGGGTAAACCCAGACTGATCGCCTGGGCCAATTTGGTGGATGCGCCTCGGGCATACCAAAAGACTGGGTTAAGGTAAACCGACCAACTCATGATCTCCTGAGCCAGTCGCTCATCATCCAGTTGACCTTTGTATAATATGAAAGGATAACGGAGGGCCAGTTTTTCACCCTCCTGCTCAGGTCCGCCGACGACGCTAAGCGTGCCCTTAAAATGAAGTTTAAGAAGTTCGTCGGCCAGGAAGATCAGTCCAAATTTGTTTGGCAGGTGATCCAAGGTACCTACAAAACCTGCTACACAGGGCAGGGGGCTCAGGTCCATGAACTCGGGTTTAAGTAATCTGGGTAGGTATAGCTGCTGCTGTGATCCGATCCATTGGTTCACTGCCAGCTCCTGGGTGGTGAGTACAACGATCCCATCCAGCGCAGCGGTGAAAAAGCGATGTTCACTGACCAGTAACTTACCCAGTTTCCACTCCTGGTAGCGCTTCGCTCCACCCTGACGGGTAATTTCATTCAAATAGTCCGCGCTTTCGTTTCCATGTGATAGACCCACGAACTTCACTTTTAGGCCAATATAGCGCCGCAGTTCTTCGGCCCAGGGGGAAAGGTTGATCTGGTTAAAAAAAACGATGCTTACTTCGGCTGTCCGGATCGTTTCGACCAGGTCTTCCAGATAAGGTGCCAGTGAATAATGGTCATATGTATCCAGTCCAAGCCTGATCTTAATCCTATTAAAAATGCCGATAACAGGTTTGACCGGATATTCTTTCACGGACAAACCGGCCAAACGGATATAATCCAAGTATTCCCGTGTGCAGATTTGCACACCACCTGACCGGTCACGGTTAAGAAAGTTTTGATCGGAAATAAACAGGGCAGTTTCACTCATCGGCTCGTCAGTTGTTTATAAAGTTGTTCGTACCGGGCGGTGATCACCTGAGCACTGAAATTCAAAGCGGCTGACTTACGGCAACGATGACGATCAATATTACTCACAGCTGCTACAGCGTTGCACATTGCTTCAAAAGTATCGCATATAAAACCGTTTACACCATCTTCGACAATCTCCGGCACCGCACCTTTTCTAAACCCGATCACCGGCGTCCCGCAAGCAAGTGCTTCAGCCATGACAATGCCAAATGGCTCGTCCCAGGTAACAGGCATAAGAAATGCTTTCGCGCTTCCTAGCAATTTATTTTTTTGCGCATTATTGACCGGGCCTATATAACGGATTCTATTCTGATCAATGAATGGCTTAACGGCCACATCAAAATACTGCTGATGCGCCGGTTCGTCGGGTATGTTACCGGCAATGACCAGGCGATGGCCGGTTTCCAAGGCCAGCCTGATAGCGATATCTGTTCCTTTTTCCTGTTGTATCCGGCCTAAAAAGACCAATGGGGCATTTTCAGATAACTCAGGTGAAAAATCATAGGTATTCAAATCCACACCGTTATAAATGGTGGTCACCTCGCCAAACGGGCGGATCTGGTCCGCGATAAAATTGCTGCAGGCGGTAAAGTGTAAAGTACCGGAACGGGCCAGTCTAACCGCTTTTTTTATCTGGGATAGTGTTGGGGGTAATTGGTAGGAGACTACTTTATGGATACCGGAGAACATCAGCAGGGCAATATTACTCATTCGACCGAAGGTATGGACCAGATCAAATTTCCCAAGAATATTTCCGGAAGTTAACCAGTTGATCCTGACAAAGTCCATGTGATCATAGGGGTCATGTTCCCCGTAACCGATCAGCCGGCACCCGGGTTCGGAGTTTGGATGGGCAAATAAAGTCACGTCGTGATCCATGGCCTGAAGGCCCCGGATCAGCATAAATACAATACGTTCGATACCCCCATAATGTTCAGGAGGAACTGGTATGAGCGGGTTAACAATGATCGCTATTTTCACCTTTGCGCTCTAAGTATTTCGTTATATATATGTACATATGCTTCAGCACATTTTTCCAGCGTGAGGTTCTCCATTATATAGTCGCGTGGTTTAAATCCGGGAAGACCGGCTACAAAGAGGTTCAGTTTGAGTTCAAAATCAGACATTCCTGTAAAGGTGATGCCACAACGTTCATCCCAATAAGGAACAGAACTGACCGGACCATATTTCACCTGGTCAGGAAAATAGGCAGGATCCTGCCAGTACCCCCCCCTGTCCCATGCCAAAATAGGCGTATTTGTGGACAGGATCTGTTGATAAGCCAACCCCTGTGTCTCATGTTCGCAAAAGAACAGGGCACTTTTACATGTTTTTAACGCAGCAGCAAGTTCTTCCGGCTGATATTGTCCGTAGGTGATCACCTGATAGGAAAAACCTCTGCTGTCCAGCAGATCGCGGACAGGTTGGAGAAGATCCTGTTCGTAGCGGTCGTGTTGCCAGCGCACTTTATCATACAGGAGAAAATCTATAATTGTAGCTCCTTTGATATCCGGTGACCATTTGGCGGTATCTATGCCGACCGGCCAGGCCATTACTTTTTCCTGATAAAAGGGTTCAAACATGCGGCGCATCCATTCGCCGGGCACTAAAATCTTTTTTACCTGAGGGTAGCGGCTTAAAAGGTCCGGACAAGAAATGGGATGGGAAAATATGCCGGCGCCAAAAAGTATCGGATTTTTCCATGATCTGGTGTAAAGTAAAAAAGGCATTCCGATCAAACAGACTATCTCCTCAGGGTGTGCCCTGGCGTAGCGGTAATCGTTCAGCCGGTAGGGTACGCCAAGCAGATCCAGTCCTTTCATGAGATTAAGTACGATCATCCCTACACCTCCCGGCCTTTTTTTACCCCGGATCAGTCTGCGGATGAGATTTCGGGGGTACCTGTCATACTTTATCCAGCGGTCATTCTGCGGTTCATCGTAAAATATATTGATTGTTTTAATCATTTTAAAATTTCAATAAACGCCGGAACCGTAACATACGTTCGGTTTGGACAAATCCCAAAGCAGCGTATAAACGATGCAGGAATAAATTCTCCCGGGGAACAAATGCAGGATCAAGCTTGTACACCCAGTTATAGATCTCGCAGCCCTCTACGGGATGTGTTTTAGCAACCCAGTGTGCCAGGTGCCAAAGTATGTCACAGGCGGCCTTCTTGCGGCGTTGCGTGAGCTCCCCTAATACCTCCAGGCGACCAAAAGCGCTTTTATAGATCTTATAACGGGCCAGGTGATCTGCTGTCTCCTGCAAATTTGAAGGTTTTTGCAGACGTTCCCTGTCATGGATACGGTGTGCCAGGGTAGGCAGATTGATCTGGCTAACCGCGGGAAATTTCAGTGCTATCTCTATGATAAATTTGCGGTCATCCAAGGCGCCGAATTCTTGTCTGTGCGGAACGTCAACAATAAACTCTCGCCGGAAGAGATAGGCGCTGTAATGGGAAGCATCACCCTCCCCTAGCTGCCGCGCCAAAAAATCGTCACAATCCGCCCAACTGATCTCCTTAACGAGTTTTTCCCCTTCATACACCTGGTACCCGGCGCACACAACATCGGCTCCGGCCCGTTCTGCTTCTTCAAATAAACTGTCTGTGGAACCAGGCAGTAACCAGTCGTCTGAATCCAGAAAACGGATGTATTTCCCGGTAGCTTGGGCAAAGCCCTTATTTACGGCCCAGTCCTTGCCCGCATTCTGCTGACAGATGATCTGGATACCGGATTGCTCCGCTAACCATGCGCGGGTCCCGTCGGTGCTACCATCATCCACGATAATGATCTCTATTTCCAGCGACGACGCTCTGCAGCTTTGCAGGGCGATGGGCAAACTCCATAACCGGTTATAGGTCGGAATAATGATGCTTACGTCTATCAATCGATGACCCTTTCCGATTGGGTTATTCCCCTGATCCCGAAAAGAGCATGGTAGACGGGTCTGAATATTTTCTTCATACTGTTGCGTAAATTATAGGGCAGAACGACCTGAAAGTACATATGGATCCTAGCCAGAACACCGGTAGGATTTCGGTATGCCAATTGTGCAGCTTCCCGTATGTAAGGCATCAGCTGGTTATGATGTCCGAGAAAATGGACGATAGCCGGCTTGGCCAGCAAGAGCGGCCATTCCTTTACATAGTCAATATGTCCCGGAGTATTATATAATTCTGCTTTTCCCCGGAAAAGATCAGAACTGATCCCAGAACGAAAGTTCACGAATTCAGCCATTACACTGCCATCATCCGCAATCGCTTGCTGCCCGTTTAATTCCATGGACACGGCGAGAATCACTTCATCATTTGGCCTGTTGCGCAAACGGACAAAACCCGCTTGATCATAGATTTTTTCGATCCGTCTGGCGGCTTCGTAAACGCGGTCGCTTTCCGGTCCTTTTTCCACATAATATACACCACCGTTGAACTTAGGTAGTTTGCTGATCCCGAAATAGGCACAGATCTGACGAATATTACCGAACCACTCCCCTTCACTTATTACCCTACCGATAACCGAAACCCCGTGTCCACGGAACTGCTCGAATACAAAATCCAGGTTTCGGTAAATCAGGCAATCACTGTCAATAAAAAGTGTCTGCCCTTCCGTGATAAGTTTATCCAGTTGTAGTTTGGGAGAAAAACCTTTTCCCAGCTCTTCTTTATCGATAACCACCAGATCGATCCGCTCACGAATTTCTTCCGGGACAAATTCCGCTAGATCGGTAACCAGCCGGAACCGGATCCCGTTTTCAGAATGCCATAGCCAAAAAGACCTGATAAGATTTACAGCCAAGTCGACATATAGCCGTTTACCGGTCGCTAGGGTCAGTACCGTTCGTTTTTCTTTCATGCTGTTGGGTGGTGATCGCGATCGCAATAATGCGGAAACAAAGTTCATACACTTCATTGTTCCGGAGCTGACGAATGGCCAGACCAATGAATGCGCGAAATAATTTGAGGATCATATACAGCCGCCTGGGAAAGGACGGTTCTGGAAAAATAAGTAAATGTT
Organism: Mucilaginibacter sp.; assembly: GCF_964263795.1. Lineage (GTDB taxonomy): Bacteria > Bacteroidota > Bacteroidia > Sphingobacteriales > Sphingobacteriaceae > Mucilaginibacter. Next base: position 19,140 of record NZ_CAXVWK010000112.1, on the reverse strand, counting down.
TTTCCGTTTTTTTCTCCAGGGAACTGATCATATGCCAGTTACGCGGGGTACTCTCTAAATAACCTTCGTGGGCAATGGCGGTATGGTCCACCGGATCGATCAGAACAACCTGCCGGGAGAGACCGGCAAAATATGCGGTCAGAAAATTCTCAAACCCCACCTCTTCCGTTCCGTTCATTTTTTCAGCCTGTTCCATGGCCTTGAAACCCTCCAGGATAATAGCCGTGCGGTTTAACCCCGGATTAGTGGAATATCCATTGACGTTAAGATACAGGTTTTCATAAAGGGTTTCTTTCTTGAAATCTGCCGTAAGCGGCCCGTATTTGCTGTAGACGATCTCAGCCCAGTCCGGATGCTGTATTAATAAATTTTGATAATACGGCAAATTGATCCGAATGTAAAAAGCCCAGTCGTCTTCCAGCCAAAAGAAAAATGCAGAACTGATATGGACTAGCGTGTTTTTGATGCTGGTCACATAACCTTTTCGTTGATATCCGTAAATAACCAGGTCCGGGTTGATTATTTCCATGACTGAGTGATCGATAACACCGTCAACTGCCAAGATGACCTGGTCGAATTTAAAATCACAGGCTTTTTGAAAAGAAGCCCAAGTTTTGCGCAAAAGGTGTTCCCTGCCTTCGCAGGTAAAGATGACAAGACTAATTTCTGAATTCATTGATCAATATTAGCAGCGATTCCTGTTCAAACGGTAACGCAGTGAAAAAACTATTTTTTGTATCTTCCTCATGAATAAATAATACCTGTAGCTGGCTCGAGTTTGGTTGAACCAAGTAGCTGCCAACGGCAGGACGTGACCATCTATCAATTGTTCCCAGTCGCGTCGATAAATATCGATGTTATACTCCGTGGATCTTTCTGCTGATCTGTCCTGATACCTGTGAAACAGTTCGAGATCATCCCGCAAGCGCAGCAAAGTGATCTTTAACGCAGCATAACTCTCGACGATGACCATGTCTAGCGTACCCTTTTTCTCCGCCTCATACGCTGACTCAGGCGTCCCGATGAATACCACATGTCCAAGCCACGCATTGATGAGTTTACTCGCGGGTTTATTCAGGTACGGATCCCCGTCAAAACTACGTGCAGCAAGCGCAGCATCTGCTTTACGGTAATCATTCCACTTTCCGACCGGTGGACAAACAAAGGTGAACCCTTCGGTTTTTAAAAAACGTGTCCAGTCAGCTGAACGGAACTCCTGACTCAGGTTAGTTCGATCCCCCATATAATAGATGCGTTTCAGGCCATCTCGGGATTGTCTACGCCGGAGGACGGACAAAGGAGGCCAGTGACGCTTAAAAAAACTTTGCCGGTAACGCCTGGAGGCTTCCAGGTTCTGAAATACATTGATCTGGCTAAAGGGATGCCAGGTACTGTCTGCGACCAGACATACCCAAAACTGATCATTCCCGGGTCTTTGTTCCATACTGACCGATCCACGAAAAAAAAACACAATCCCGTTCTCAGGCATTTGATCTGTTAAGCGGCAGGTGTAGCGATCTTTTAATTCCAGGTAGGTCCTCAAAGTCCATAACAGCCAGGTGTTCGCAGAGGACAAAGCGAGTTTAAGCTGACGATGCGCAGGAGCATTGATGCTCAAAGCCGGATCATAATCGTAAGGATAATGTTCAGGATCAATAAAAAAATTCAGGACAGGTATTTTTTCGTCCAATGGTATATATGTTGAAGTTGGAGTAATACTCTCCAGGGCAACAGTTGACGTGAAAGATTAAATAATTTATTTCCGAAATACGGAGGGTGTGCCAAACCACCATAGACTAACGCCAATTCAAAGGCTTTTCGGCTCAGGTCTGGGAACCGGGGATAATTCTGGTAACAAAGTTCAGTAAAATTTATGGACAATGCCTTTTTCACGCCCGATAAGTGATCAAACGGAGCTAAATGTTTAGCTTTTGAGATCCATGAATTTAATACGGCCGCACTGCGCTGATGACTCCCCCTGTTACTGAGGCGGTGAGATGAAGTGCTTTTTCGGTAATAATTTAATCCGTTTGCAGCATATCTAACACCGGCAGATGCGAGCAATATGCGGCAGAAAAATTCACCATCGTCGTCCGGATTCCGTTCTTCGGTCCATAGGCCGGCCTGGTCAATGACCGTCCTAGGGGTAAGCCAGGCATTGGGCTGGATCATGCCGCCATATTGCGCTCCCCCACCGCCGTAAAGCTTGATCAGGAAATCTACCGGGTCGTGGCTACCTGTCTTATACCAATCTTCCGTGGCCTCGACTCGCATCGGGTCTTCCTGATCCGTAAAATAGATGGTGGCACACAATCCAAGATAACCGGAGAATCCCTCCATAACAGCCAGCTGCGAAGCGATCTTATCCACTGAAAGAAAATCATCAGCATCTAGGAACTGAATATAATTACCGTTTGATGCAGCCAGACCGGTATTCCTGGCAACGCCAGCACCTGCATTTTGCTGCTGGATAAGTCGCAGTTTGGTATGTTGGAAACGCGCCGCTTTTTCATAGCTGTCGTCGGTCGAACCATCGTCGACGACGATGATCTCTAGGTTTTGCCAGGTCTGTGCTAACACAGAGCTGATACAGGCTTCAATATAAATGCTGCTATTAAAAACAGGAATAATTACCGATACCAAGGGACTCTGTTCCATTATCCGAATATCTCTTTCCAGCGATTTACAGCGCTGGTATGTTCAGGGACAGCGTTATGCGCAAACCAGGGTTGTGTTAGCATTTGCCGGTAAAGATCATCATTTTGGTCGATCTCCACTACCTTATCAACTAATTGCTGGTATTTAAGCCCTCTGAACTCCAATCGCATTTTAAAGTCCCGGCCGATCGTTTTCAGCTTTCTTTTTAAATGCTGAGGTACCGTGTGGAAAACGCCCGGCCGAAAATCCTCGAAATCCATTTGGGTGGCTTTTTCCAGTCCCCGGACCACGTAACCGTAGTTCGGGTCGAGCATATCGAACCCGTTGATAAAACTTTGCGGATTGAACAATTCGGTGATAAGAGGATCTCCGCAATAGATGGGAATACTCCATTCCAGCATGGCATCATAAAGTTTCTCTGTCTGGTATCCGGGATAAGAATTATTTTCAAAGGAGATCGTGAACTTGTAAGGCTTCAAAAATTGCTTTTTTCGCTCCCATATATCGCCCCGATAAACATCGTCAATCGAGGGCATATTGTTCATCGATCTTCCCGGCGCATCGACCTTTTTATATTTAGATAAAGCCTTAAAAAAGGCTTCGCGATAAGGCACCCGGTGACCATAAAGAAAATTGCAAAACTTGTTTTTTCCGGCGATGACGGCGTCGATATCCACTTTGGTCTTGATCAGGTCAGCCGGATCAAGATTGTGCCATTGTATTTTTTTGTATTTAGAATCTCTTATCTCATCTTCCCTTGGCATACCAAATGCCCATTCACATAAAGACATATCCGGCACAATATTCTCACAGTAATAACCGATCCTGACATAAGCGTCGCTTCGGGGAGGCAGGTCGTTTCCATATGGCCCGAAAATGATAAAGTCTGGGTCTTCACTTTCAATAAATTCATAATGGCCTTGCACGCAGGCCAGGATCTCTTTTACACCCAAGCCAAAAGACAATCCGTTTTGAAACTTTATTTTAACGGTCTTTTTTACCGTTTTCATTTGGTTATGTTAAATTGGTTGAAAAATGCATGCAGCTTCTGAACATCAAGCGTGATATCGGCAGCCGTCCCCTGCGCGTCAGACTTGCTGTTCGGGACAGACCCTTCGCCGACGAGGTAATAATAGGTGGCGCCGGTGTGATTACAGATGGTCCAGTAACATGGATTGATCCAGCGTGGTGAAAAAAACTCGATTACCTGCGCTTCAGGTTGACAAAAGACGACATTGCTGAATGCTGCACCATGAGAGCCGGCAATGACCCTGGCGTGATGGAAGATTGTGGCCTGCTCTGCGATAGTGTAATGGTCACAGTGTACCGTTTCGAAACCTTGTTCGTGCAGAAACGTCTCGATCTCCGCTTCATTAATAATTACCCGTTTTCCGGATCTTTTCAGGTAGATCCTGTCACCAAACGGGCTTATGGCAGGCTCTTGCGTAAAAAAGATTTCTTTTAAAAAACGGCATGCCTCAGCTGAAACTTCATCTAATGCGGAGGGTAACGAAGGAACGATCAGCCGGTCAGCGGTAATATGATAAGCAAAATGATCTGTTGAACGGGAAATCTTTTCCGGAGCAATCCCCAGTAAAGCTAACGATTCACGCTGAAAAGGAAGATCACGGTAATCCACGATATAGTGGTCTATATCCCGGTCCTCGAAACCGGCCTGCCGGAGCAGCCTGATCCGCGGGATAATATCGAACATCCAGTGATAATACATATCAGCTCCTGAAGCACTAATTATGGCAGAAGTACCCTTCAACCGGACGGGACGAATGAGGCGTAACTGTTTAAAAATACTGTGATATTTTTTTTCAAATTCACGTGATACCTCCCGGAGCAGATAGCCTGAAGCGGTGATCACCGCGCCCTGATTTCCCCAAACACGGTATTTATCTGCATCCAGCACAAAAGTGTTCAGCGCTGGTGCATGCAACAGCATCTTAAATTTCCAGTAGGGCGCCGGATCGTTTGTCAACGGCGGGACCCTGGAGATACCGGATTCATTAAATGTGTATATGGCCTTAATCCCCGTAGCTTTAGGTAGCGATATGGCGGCTCTGGGCACAAAAAAAAATTTCCGATAGGTAGCGGATTTTCTTAAAATAGCCAAGATCAGATCCCGGAAATTTGTTGACAGAATTTTCAGCATCAGGGCATGATCAAATAAAATACCCTTTTTATCTTTTGCAGGAAACGACTGCCTACATACTTTCTTTTGACCAGCGCAAAAAGTTTACCGGAACGGTCGTACTGATGTACGACAGCATAGAGGTCTCCCCTGCTATTGACCACGGCCCCCTGCGCATTGAGCTGGTAAGGCTGATAAGCACCTAGTGTCGCCACAACGGCTTCATCATTTTTGAACGTGCGCATTTCGGGTGGTCTTAAGGCATAGACATAACCATTGTGTACGCCCTGATCAAATGCCCAGGGCAGTACTTCGCGGTATTCAAGCTTGCGTTTCATATGGTTCAGGTAAGCAAGCACCGGCTGCATCCCACCTATTGTGAAGCCGGCACAGCTCACGACCTCATTTATAAAAGTGTCGGTGACAGATTGCCCGTTAGCCGCAACGGACCATTGATAATTCAGTTCAGAATACCGGAAAGTCTGAACGGGATCTTCCAGAAATACATGTATTTCATTTTCGTTCAACCCGGTAAACGGGTTACGTTGAAAAATGACATCTCTGACATCGGTCATCGCAACCCTTTGATATTCCGCTTGATGGGTAAGCAAAAATTCGCGGAACAGGATAAAACGATAATTGGAGATACTCGCTCCCGGTACGATAGCCTGAAAAGCGGTGGCATAATCTGTCATGTAGGGATGCCGGGTGTTATAGTCGACCAATAGGGCGCCCTGCCGTTTAATGGCGGCCCGGGTTGTTCTGGAAACCGTTTCGGAGACGAATATGACGATCTTTCCGTTAAATCCTGTAAGTTTCAGGGATTCAAAAAATGGTTCCAGAAAGGGATAGTCATAACCATGAATAATGGTTAGTATCAGATCAGTCATGATAACTGTTAAATAAATCAAAAGTTTTAAGGGCGATGACTTCCCAGTCAAGGTCACGTACCGCTTTTTCACGGGCTTTTTTGCCCATGGCAGATTTTTTTCCGGGTTCACGATATAAGGACAATACTAGATCGGTTAGGTCATCCGAATTTTTTGGGCGTGCGAACATAGCGGATGTTTCGTCTAGATAGGTGTGAACGGCCGGAAGGTTGGTGGTGACCACCGGCGTGCCGCATGCCATCGCTTCCAGTATCGCATTGTTGGCTGTACTATCTTCGAGTGGAATCAGGCAACAATCCGCTTTGCTGTAAAGCCCGCGCAAAGCCTCCGCGCTGACACCGGTATGCCAATTCACTTCCGGAAGCTTTGCAAGTTCCTGCATGCCTGTCTGTAAATACCCCGCTCGGTCTGCATATACTACATCGAAACGGATATCAGGTTGTAAAGAACGCAAATTATTTACCGTCCGACATAAGGCAACCGTATCCCGCAGATAGCGTCCCACAAAAAGTACGTTGAAGGGTCCAGAGGGTACTGCCGCGGTATCCGGCCGGTAAAACTTGGTATTGACACCATGAGGAATGCAAACTGCTTTTCCCGGCTGCAGTATATTAAAATAATCACGGTCATGTTCCGACAACGTAATCACCTTGCTCGCGTTGGCGTATCTGGCTGCAAATCCCGTGTGTCGTTCCCACCAGGAAACTGGCTGGTGGTTAGTCACAAACACAGGTAAGCGTTTTTTAAGGATTCTTCCTATCCCGAAATACGATTCGCCATAGGCATAATGGACCAGGTCATACTTATTTATCCCTGCTTTCCACAACAACCGCATTTCCGCTTCCAGGGACTGCGCGTTATAGAAACCAGGGCCGCCGGCAAGGGCCGCCGACTTTTCCATCATCCGGCCAATTCCCCGGGGATATCTTTTTTGAAAATTGCAGAAAACACTCTCCACCTTTATGCCAGCCGGAAAATGATCATATAAAGCATCATAACCGCTAATTGCCTGCATATGCGCGAACCTTTCTCTAAGTGCTAAGAGGCGGACCATAGCTGAAGAAGACGGGCAAAACGGGTATAACGATATTGCCAGGCGATGATTTTCCGGAATATGTATTTCTCTCTATTTTTAAATAGTTTTTTGAATTGCCGCGACAGCCGCATAGCTTGCCCGATGGTGATGCGCCCCTGGATATGATTCAATTGTTCGAAGAACCAAGGGCGGGCCAGTAAAAGCAGCGCTCGTTTATCCCATCCGAAATTAATAGTTATAAATTGGATGAACAAAAGAAGGGCTATTGCCTTCGGAAAAGCATGTTTTTTTCCGGAGCTAATATTAATTCCGCTAGCCCGCCAGTACACTTTTTCAGAGTGAATGGTAAAAATAGGTTTTTCGTCTGCAAACAATAACCAGGAAGCGTCGTCTGAACAATAAGCAGATGGGAAACTAACGAATCCACCATATTTGACAAAAACGTCTTTTCGGAATATGTATTCTACGGCTGCGCTCAATGAACGCGATTTCAGCCGGCCAATCAAAAATTCATAGGCACTTTCCAGTTCTGGATGGCTTTTTTTCACGCAGATGGTCTTTCCTTCTCCGTCAATCATATCGATATTGAAACGGTACAAATTATAAGCATGGCCCGTTTGTTCTAATGCTTCATAAAAGCGCTGAACACAGGCAGGAGACAACAGGTCATCATCAGAAAAGAGCCAGACCCAGGGCTCTATAGCCAAAGCAACACTTCTGTCCCAGTGCCCTGCCAGGTCGATACTGCCCAGATTATCGGGAAAACGATAATACTTAATCACGAGTTTTTCCTGATACTTATCGACCAGTAAACCTATATTTTCAGGGCTGCCATCATCGGCCACATAGACAAAAAAATTCTGATTGGTCTGTGCAGTTAGAGAGGCCAGGGCAGCATCCAGATAAGCAGTTTTGTACGCAGGAATAACAATAGCCAGTTTAGTACCCATAAAGCAATGCTAACAATTTTGGGGCAAGTATTCCGACATCATAGTTTCGAACCATTTTGGCAGCATTCCGGCCTGTTTCGGCAATTTGTCCGGGGCTTCGACAGTATTCTGCAATCCGTGCAGCCATCCCATCTACATCCCCATAAGGGAATACACCGCCGGTCTCCCTGCTGATAATCTCCGGTATGCCACCGGTACCCTGAAAACACAACACCGGTTTCGACATGGCCGCAGCCTCCAAACTCACCAGTGGAAACGGATCTTCTCTGGAAGTTAGCGCGAAAATATCAAATACCTGAAAATAGTTTTGCGAATGACGCTTCAATCCAGTGAAAATAATTTTTCCGTTCAGGCTCAAATGTTCGATCTCGTACGCATGTTGAGCGCGGATTTCTGCGGACTGGTCTCCGACCCATATGAAAGTGACCGGGATATCCGGTATTAGTTGATGAACAGCCGCAGCCAGCCGGATAAAAATATCTGTTCCTTTACGCCAGCCACCTTGTCCTACACCACCTACCACAAACCCGTTGCCTAGTTGTAATTCCTTTTTAATTTCAGATAAGGAAACATCCGGCACCGGCATGTGATCTACAGGTATAAACTCGTTGACCAACTGCAGCTTTTCAGGTGCTATATCGTAACTCTTCATAAGGTTTTTCCGGACACTTTCACTGGCTGCAATGTAATGATCTACCGAAAACTGGTTCTCTGGACTGAAAGCGTTAGGAAAATAAGCATGAAGTGAATAAGAAAGCTCGTGGATATGAGCGATCACCGGGCAATTGAATAGCCGCTTAAGCAGCGGTGCCAGGTCCATTGTGTCTGCTGTATTCAAATAGATCAGATCGAAGCTGCCGGCTTTTAAAGAAGCAGGAAACGGAACCGGGACGCCCTTTTTAAAAAGAACCCTGCTAAAAAAAGATAACAGACGCAATCCTGCCTTTTCCGGTAACATACCCGGCCTCCATCGGTGAACCGGCGCAAGGCGTTCGAATTCTTGTTCAAGAATTCCGCCGGACTTGAGCAATATTGTCATCTCCACCTCGCTATGCGCACGCAGCCAGCGTAAGAAATGCAGCATGACCATTGGTGCTCCCATCAGGGCAGCGTCATGAAGTACAAAAAGTACTTTTAATTTTTTCACCTGGACAATAGTTGTCTCAAAATAAATCTGCCTACCTGAGGATAATAAAAATACCTAAATAAAAAATCATCCCTGACGATTTTGAGCCATAGCCGGGAATTATCGGCGTTAGCAGACTTATTCTGACCGTCAAAATAGAACGTACCACCGGTAAAATCTTTCTGAATGACTCTTCCCTTTAAAATTGCCCGTAAAAGAAACCAGTAATCCATCGTAAAATGATTTTCTGCAGGAAACACACCCACTTTTTCCTGCAACGTTCTGGTATAGGCATAAGAAACCGGATTCGCCGGAAAGACACATGGCCAGTAGTGCAGAATCTTCTGAAGGTCTGTCGAAGGCCTGTTCAGGGTCTTTTGTCCGGAATGATCGATCTCCAGATCAGCTACGACCATGTCGATTTCGGGGTTTGCCTGAAAACACTTATGGTAATTTTCCAAAGCGTCCGGCCTGAGTTCGTCGTCGGCATTCAGGTAAATAATAATATCACCGGTAGAGCGCTGAAAGGCGGAATTCATGGCCTCTGACTGTCCGCTATCCGGTCGGGATATCCAGTCGATCTGGGGATTAGCAGCCAAGATCGTTTTGGTATCGTCGGTAGAAAAGCCATCCTGTACGATATGTTCCCAGTTCCCGTAAGTTTGGGCGGTCACACTCGTGATCATTCTTTTTAAATATCTCCCAGAATTAAAGGAAGGGGTCAATATGGAAAACTTCATAGCTTCGGTCATTTAAAGCATGCGGACCAAAAGTTCGATGTCCTGGATCGTATAAATACCAAATGTTCCGGGATAGGCCATTCGTAACAAACGGGCATAATGGTGCCCTGCTTTGAAAAAGGTGAGGCTTTTGCGGATGGCACGGTAACCTATTCCTGGCTGACGCCTTACCTGATCGGCTAACAAGGCAAACAATTTGGCTTTATCAGGATTAAAGCGGCAATAAGTTTCCAGGATTTCTTTCCGCCGTTCCTCTCCGCCACCGGAAGATTTATGCCCTTCATGATAACGGTACATGGACAAACATTTATGGATGTATTTAAAATTGATCCCTTGTGCCCGGCAGCGCAGGAACCATTCCCAGTCAAAAGCAAAATGTAATGACTCATTTAAGGGCCCTATGCTTTCCCAAACCTGCCTGGTCCAGAAACTGGAGGGCTGGATTACGTAATCAAAATCCGCCAGATCTATCGTTTTAGATTCATTGGCAACATCACTGCCCCAGGCATCAAGCGGGCCGCCAGGCTGTTGGCGGAAATGCATGCATTCGCCAATAAATAGCTCATTACCATTCCGGGCGATCGTCGCGATGTTATGTAAAACACCCGGCATGAGCAGGTCATCGCTATTCAACCACATCATTATATCTCCGGTGGCTTTTTGAAAGCCGCTGTTGATCGCCGCGGCTTGGCCATGGTCCTTTTCGCTGATCCAATAGCTCAGCTCCTTTTCATATTTTTTAATGACGTCTATCGATCCATCTGTGCTCTCGCCATCCATAATAATGTATTCCAGCTCAGGATAGCGTTGACCTAACACGGAGAGGATGGTTTCTTCCAGCAGGTGCCCCTGATTAAAGGAGGGCGTAACAATAGATATCCTCGGCAAGTTATGCATCAGGCGTTAGCACTAACAGGATAAGGCAATAGTGATTGATGTATAAATATGGTGTTAACAAAAGTGTCCGCGTGGACATGATATCCTTTGCTGCGGATCTTATCGATCAACGCCTGGTCTTTCCTGAACTCACCGTAGGAAAACGTTTCGATACAAAGTACTTTTGGTGGATATAGATCAAACCCAGTTGATTCTATGATTTCCTCATCCAGTCCTTCCGTATCAACAAATAGCAGTACGGGCGGAATTCCGTGAAGCTCCGTTTCTACTACATCCGCATAGCTGCGCACCTCTATCTCTAATGAGGGCAAAGGTATTTGGTTCTGTTGATTGACGAGAGTATGATATTCGCGTGCGGAAAAAGTGTTATAAACAGAGTCCACGAAACGGTAATAAGTAAGTAGATCATTCTGGCTGCCAATACCGATATTAAGATTCAGATCATGCTGTCTGGCCGTACTTAATTTCAAAAAGTTTTCGGGATCAGGTTCTATATTCATACCAGTGATTCCCCTTTCGTAGAGCAGCGCTGTATTGTTTAACTTCCAGGGATCGTTTGCCCCGATATCCATATAATTGACATCGGTAAGGTTGAATATATAGAGCAGTGCCAGGATGATCTGATCTTCGCCGTACTGTGCATAGGACCTCGTCATGGTAGCCATGACTGGCGCCGGTGGATCTACGATAAGTCTTTTTAAGATTCGCTTAAACATTTGTTCTAAAAAATATGGCTTCTAACTGTAATAGCTTTCCGCTATGCGGGTCTTTATACCCAGGCTCGATCATATATAGATCAAACCCAAGTTGCTGGATCTTATGTAACATTTCATCGAAAAGTGGCTCCTCCCTGTACAATTGAACGATAGATAGTTCTACCTGAATGCCATAGATTAGCGAAAGAACACCGCTACTTCCATTCAGTACCCGATTTTCGTAACCCTGCGTATCGATCTTTAGTAAGACCCGCTTACCGAAGACAGGAAGTGTGTCCCAGATAGCATCCAGCCGTTTAACCTGAATGACCTGTGTTCCAATGAAGCCAATGCTATCATCATATAAAATTGTTTCCTGGTTAAGTCCCAGAATAGAACTGCTAAATGAATTTTCAGAAATATTAATGTTCACCCGCTCTTCGCGGTCACCGAGACCTATGTTATGTGCGGTCCAGTACGGATAACGACTTAGTTTTTGAGATAGTTCATCGAACTCCTTTTTCATGGGTTCAAAAGATATGATTCTGCAGGAATAACCTGACAACACGCTTGTCGCATACTGTCCTGTATTGGCGCCCACGTCCAGGATACAGTCTATTTTTTTATCCCTGAAAATTTCCAGACGGTGAGCCAGCAGGCTATCCTCAAAGCTGGCTTTGCTGCGCGGTTGAAACAAACGGGTCAAGGATGAAATCATTTATTACAATAGTTTTAATGGAAGCAACACTGAACCATAACCCCAGTACTGCGATAATCTTCTGTCATTCTCATCGAGTTTAACAATCTCGAATCCCAGACAATTTTCACACCGGTCGTAAAACTTGACGTTGGGTTCCGTAATATCTAGGCTTAGACTGTAATTACCCAGCGCAAGTTTAGAAACATCCAGGGCCAGCCGAAATTTATTGATGCCCGGCCGGATAGTTAACTGCTGATCGTAACTGAGCGCTCCTACTGAACCAAAACCAACCGGTACGGCCAAGTTCGAGCTGACCCGTACGTCGGCGGAAAGACGACGGGAAAGACGGCTTCTTATCTCCATATTAATGACGGCTTCTTCTGAGTTCAGCAGGCTAGCGTTATCGAAATAGGCTGTGGCTATAATCGCCTCGCGTTCTGTGTCTGCATTTTCGTACCGGGCGTTCGCATTCTGCGAAGTATAATGCTCTATTACTTTTCCGTTCTCTCCCATAGCGACCAGTTCGCCATTTTGCAGCAAAATACATTTTTTACACAGCTGCTGTATACTCCCCATATTGTGACTAACGAAAAGCACTGTCCTGCCCTCGCCTTTACTAATATCACCCATCTTGCCGAGACACTTTTTTTGAAACTCGGCATCTCCGACAGCAAGCACTTCATCAACAATAAGTATTTCGGACTCCAGGTGGGCGGCTACCGCGAAAGCCAGGCGCACATACATGCCTGAGGAGTATTTTTTTACAGGGGTATCGACGTATCTGGACACGCCCGAAAAACTGACGATTTCATCAAATCTTCGGCTGATCTCGGCTTTACGCATGCCCAGGATCGCGCCGTTCAAAAATATATTCTCCCGGCCGGTGAGTTCAGGATGGAATCCTGTACCTACTTCCAGCAAACTGGCTATCCGGCCCTTTGTTTTCACGGAGCCGGCGGTAGGAGAAGTAATCCGGCTCAATATCTTTAATAGCGTGCTCTTACCTGCACCATTCCTTCCAATCAGTCCGACTGCATCTCCTTGTTCTATCTCGAAATTGATATCCTTCAGGCTCAGTACCACATTCCCACCTTCCGCAGTCGTCCGGTCATTGAGTTCACCGATCTTCATGAAGGGGTCTTCATTGCCGCAAGCCTTCGCCCAAAAACGCTTCAGGTCATTCGAGAGTGTTCCCATACCGATCTCACCAAGCTGATACGCTTTGGACAAATTTTCTACCTTAATCACATTTGTCATGGTTGCGATACATTAATTATGATAAGTCTTTTTGCTGGCACTGTTGAATAGCTTCGCCCCGTGAGTCACAAATCGATTGGACCATTATTTGATTTTCACCAAAAAAAGTTTACTACAATACCGAAACGGATAGCTACGCTTACTATAGGTTTCGGCGCATTGTATGTAAACTTATACACAGTAAGCCAGCTAAAATAGCTAAACTTTGAAACTTAACGAAGGTTCCGTCCTGCCTAAATAGGGACTTAAACTCCTACCCATCTATTATACTGTTTCATAATTACTTATATCCAGACATATTTAGCCTAACGGGGCACCCGCTTATCTCTGAGCATCTTCCCAATCGAACCGGAGGCAATTCTATGAGCTTGTATAAAAGGTAGGCCACGACCAACGTTATCAAAAAAGCAGGAATGACGGATAATACACGTAAGCGATTTCCTGATTGCGCCCCGCATAAGTTGAGCAAAAGTTTAAGATAGGGCTGGTGGATTAGGTAAAAACTATAACTGCTGAGCCCGGTAACCATGAAGAGTTTTGACAATAGTTGATTTTCGCTAAACCATTTATCATGCAATAACGCGTCGAAAAAAATAAGGCAGGCCACTGTAGCCACAAAAAAAGCAAAGTAATTGGCGGTCCGAAAAAGTGAACTAACCAACAGGATAAAGCATGCCAATAAAAAAAACGGAAGCGCATATTTGGGCACCAGTATTTTCCCAGGAAGATAAATGACTTCCGCGTACCAGGCCCCGGCGGCCCAAATAAACCATAATCCCAGCGTGTTTTTGCTGTAAACATACAGCGTTCCAAAATTATTGAAATATACACCTAAAAAAGTCAGCATCGCAGAAAGCAATAATAACAGCAGGAAACAATTCCGGATCCCTGTCCACCTCCGGATGAGCAAAAACACCGGATAAATCAAATAAAGCTGCACTTCCGCTGCAAGGCTCCAGTAAGCGGGATTCACCGAATAAATATAGCGGTCACTTACATTATGCAGGGTCAGCAAATGTAATAAGATATCGGTGTAATTAAGCGATGTGGAATGTCGTTGGAAAATGTGGCCCGCCAAAATAAACACCACGAATGAAAACCAGTAAGGCGGAAAAATGCGCCAAAAACGTTTGCTAAAAAAGGTCTTTAAGTTAAACTTTTTGCCCTCCTTTAAATAGCCCAGGTGGATCAAAAAACCGCTAGTCAAAAAGAATAAAGGTACCCCTACCCAACCAAAGGCTATTGGAGAATAATTGATCAGGAATTCAGACCAACCGATTTTTTTCTCCCCCGTCGAAATTGAAAAAGCTGACTGCCCCAATTGACCAAACAGGATCAGATGGCAATGAAACAAAAAAATGAGAAGTATTGCAATGCCCCTTGCAAGATCGACTTTCTTTAGATGATGAACCAATGATATTTTTTTTAGCTGTAGTATATGCCTGCAGTTGATTTAAACAATTCGCTTTATAAAGCCTGTAATTTAGCAAACCTTTAATGAAGGCAATTATTTTTATAGCTAATATAACATTTAATATACACATGACGGCCAAGTTGATACCCATCAGGATCTCTCAATAAATTTCAGCTCATAGGCATACTGTTGCCTGGGAACACGTTGCAGTGGTCAAAGCTACCAATTTAGGATTGGAGTAAGTGAGATTGATGCTAAATCTCCTTTTTATCAATCTGATAAGTATTATTCTTTAGGAGTGAATTTGATGTTTCCAGTAACCGGGAAGGACTAACTGCAAGGCTGTGGCAACGTCGAACAAAATGGAAATTGTAAAATTAACCTTGTCCCGTTCCATCCGGCTTAGCTGAGAGCAGTCTGTTTTAATGCAAGCTCTTCGATGGTCAGAAATTGATATTCCCCTAATTTACAAAACCTAATTCATGATAAAGTTCGTAAGATGTAATAAATGGCAGGCCTTGATCCAAAACATTGGCCATTAACCAAGAGTTATGTTTAAGGCACCTGCCATTCAATAAGTATAATTAAAGTGGCCTACTCCCTGACATTGATCCTAAGCCACGGAATGTACTTAGGCCCACTTTAAATTATATCGTTATATGAAAATCTGTACTATCAGTGATCAACTCGTCTTTTTTTGGCGGTGTTACAAACAGCCTATTTTGTTTAATGCAGGCGTAAGCATGTTGAATCATCTTGTTTCTAATAGCATTCAGCACAAGCATCTTTGGCTTTTTTTCGATGTCCGTTTTTCTCAAGTAATAAGATTTTAATTCTTCATTACCAACAATGGCCTTTAAGGAACCCATATGCAATAAAGATTTCATACGCTTGTTTGCAAAGATTGAAACCCGAGCCTTTGGCCTATTTTGTCCTGATTCTGTTTTGAAAGGCGCAACACCTGCATAGCACGCAAATTTTTAGGTTCAGTTATCCACTTGAATTCGTTAGATGAAATTATCATTTGTAAGGCGGTTTGAGGACCTAAACCAGGAACAGAGGTTAACTGTTCGTAAATCAAATTTAGGTGTTCATCCTTAGCTAACGTATTTTTAATTGTTTTTTCAATCGCTTTAATGTCTTCGAGTACATTATTAAGGGATCTTCTGGAATATTGCGCTCTAGTATACTTCAATTTAGCTGACATAAAAATCTCCCGTCCTTAATGGGTGTTTTAAGCAACTTCTTAATGATAGAGAGTTGCTCCCGTAAGGCAGAAAGTTCCGTCAGCATTTCGATCACTGGCCGCTTGGGGGTCCACAAGGAAACTTCTGCTTGGTTTTTCTGGCGTAATGCGCAATCCTCAAGGCGTCGACTTTATCGCTTTTTTTTCTGACAAGGCCCATTGATCTTTTTATATGAATTGGGTTTTCATAACAAAATTAATCTTCGCCTTTCCGAATGCGTGAAGGAGCAAATTACAATAAATGCCTGTTGTTCCATACAATACAAGGTTTTAGCTCTGGTTAGTTCAGGTGTTGCCTTAATGGCAATTAACCATTCTAAAATAGCAGTTTGTGTATTTGGAATCGTTTGTTGGATGACTAATTTGCTTCCGGTTAGAATTGCGACGTCAAATTTGTTTTTAGATACATCTATCCCTATAAAATTCACAAAAGTACGTCGTGATTTTTTATCTAAAATTTCCACTCTTCCTAAATAGGGATTATAATCCCTTTTTAGGAAAGAAAAGTTTGTTTTTATTCGAAGATGGTTAAAGGCAAACAGAGACGCAATAAAGCGGGAATCGCTATTTTAGCCAGTAATATTAAACGATACAGAAAGGAATAACGTTACAAGAATTGGCGAAATAACCAAGTCCAAAAATTCATAACGCTGTGGTTTACCTGTTTTTGGATTTCTTAATGGGGGAGTATAATCAAGGAAAATTGGATGCCGCCCTTTCGTAACCGGCTTTTTACGGATATGTACTTTAGCCATTTAATGCTTAGGATTAAATATTCTGTTAAGATCTTCCTTGGCTACATAGGTATACCAACCTTCCTGAAACTTGAACAGGTTATTTCGTTTAATGATTTCGAACAGCGCTTTCTCAGAAATATCAAATTTCTTTTGCGCTTCGCCCGTATTATAGCATTTCGAAACCGGTGGAGGTTTGAGCTCCTTCAGTTGAACTACCGGAGGCAGCTCAAATAACTTATCGATATCCTTTCGGGCGACAAGTGTTTTTCTTTTTGAAAGGTTAATGGCATTAAGCTTTCCTAAATTGATGAGATTGTAGATCATCTTATCAGATGCGCGAAGCAGCTTTGCCGCGGTTTTAACATTAAGATAGTCCGCATTGACCTGCTCAGAAGCGTTGCCCTCAAGTACCTTTTTGACGACTTGATCCATCGACGCAATTTTCTGACCTCGTTCTTTTGCTTTATAAAAGCGTTTGTTGCATAGTTTACTGCAAAACCTGGTCACTGTTGTCTTTGCTTCAAACACATTACCGCATTGCTCGCATAACCTATTTACTGTAAAATTTGAACTCATGTTAAAATCATTCATTAAGCCCGCTTGCCAAAATTTGAGCAAAGCAATCCTACAGGAAAGTTCCCCCTATTTTAAAACACTAATAATCATATTATTATCCCATTTAGAGGAGATAACCGGGGCTTCAACTACAGATGTACTTTAAATTAAATCATCAGTTATTAAATCCCCAACTTTAAGGGAATTAAGCGTATATAAGGCGCAATAAGCGGAAATAAGGGTATATAAGCTACTTAGTTTCTCCCTAAAACTGTCCACTCAAAATTTTTCTGTTTTGAGTAACAAGATGGTAACAAATATAAGAAATACAATGCCAATTATCCAAGAATTTGGACAAGAGAAAAAGTCATAACTTACCAACAATGAGTTATTTAATTGTCGTTAGTTGTCGGTGCTTTGAATTGTTTGGAGGGGTCATTTTCCGATACAGAATTTACTAAAAATGTTCTCCAATAAATCGTCGGTGGTTACGGCGCCGGTTATTTCACCGAGGTAATGAAGGGCCTGTTTAATGTCCATTGACAGGAAATCGGAGGTTACGCTGTCTATTCCGCTTAACACGCGGATAAGCGCTTGCTCTGTTTTTTGTAATGCTTCCAGGTGGCGAATGTTGGTTACTAATGTTTCGTGCCCTGTAAGCTGGTCATGAATGGCCGTCCGGTAGATCTTTTGCTTTAATTCATCAATGTGCTGCTTTTCCCGGGCAGATATCACAATCGTATCATCCTGTGGCAGCGCTGCCAATTGTTCGGTGGTTAAAAGGTCGGCTTTATTAGCCACTATCTGCATCGTTACGCCTTCGCGTTTTAAACTCACAATGTCGCTGGCCAGCTCTTCGGGTGTGATTTGAGCAGCATCGAAAATGTAAAGCATAATAGCCGACTGGCTTATCTTCTCCATTGTTCGTTGCACACCAATCTGTTCTATGGCGTCTGTAGCTTCACGGATCCCCGCGGTATCGATAAGTCGGAAATTGATCCCGTTAACATTCAGTATCTCTTCAATTGTATCCCGCGTAGTACCGGGGATATGGCTAACAATAGCACGTTCTTCATTAAGCAACGCATTCAGCAAGGTTGATTTGCCTGCATTTGGCCGCCCGGCAATTACGGTATTTACACCGTTTTTTATGGCGTTGCCTAATTCAAAGGACTGGATAAGGCTGCTGATTACCTTTGCAATTTCATATATCAATTTTTTCAACTGATCACGATTAGCAAATTCCACATCCTCTTCCGCAAAATCCAGTTCCAGTTCTATTAATGAAGCAAACTGCACCAACTGATCCCGCAATTGCTGCAACTGGTTGCTAAAACCGCCGCGTAGTTGCTGCAGGGCAACTTGTTGCGACGCCCTGGAATTTGAGGCGATCAGATCGGCAACGGCTTCGGCTTGCGACAGGTCGAGTTGTCCGTTCAAAAATGCCCTTAAAGTAAACTCTCCCGGCTTGGCAGCACGGGCTCCGTTTTTAATAAATAGTTTTATGATCGATTCAATAATGTAATTTGACCCATGGCAAGAAATCTCTACAACGTTCTCGCGGGTGTATGAGCGCGGCGCTACAAATAAAGATGCTACTACTTCGTCCAGTACGAAATCGCCATCAACTATGCTACCATAATGCAAGGTATGTGATGCCTGCCTTGTTAAGTCTTTTCCTTTGAAAACGTTATTTGCTATCACAATTGCGTCGGGGCCTGACAGCCTGATCACGCCAATTGCACCTGAACCGTTGGGCGTGGCAAGTGCCACTATTGTTTCTTCATTACTCATTACTATCTGCAAAAGTCGGAATTTACTATGAACTAAAAGTTTTAATTTCGCCACCCTATGGTAACTTTTTTTGAAGCCGCGCTCGATAGAATTTCAGTCCATCACGTTGGTAACCAGTCGCAAGGCGAGATGTATGCCTTATCCAACCAACCGCTCGAACTTAAGGATGATGTAATTGCTCCCTTACTGATGCAATATTTTTTAAAGCCGTTTGAGAAAGCAAATGAAGTTTACCATTTGATGCATACTAGTAACGACCTTGCCCTAAACGAGGTACACAACTTTGCAACAAAGGCTTTTGAGGA
>NZ_CAXVWK010000111.1:0-7089 GCF_964263795.1 Mucilaginibacter sp. | reverse complement strand
ACAAAGGTTAACAAAGGTTTACACTTTTTTGAGTAAAAATGGCTTAATTATTTGTAAGACAAATAGTTATAAAAAACATGGGTTAACACTCTTTTTAGGAATATTAAGTGCAGGCGTTGTATCGTTGAGCAGTATTTAATACGCATGTGCTAAGCTATTTTAACAGCCGTTAATTATCTTTGGTTATGAATTTGAGCAAGGCCGATTTGCAACGCGAAGTAAGCTACAAAACATCGCGCAGTGGGGGCAAGGGAGGCCAAAACGTAAACAAAGTATCTACTAAGGTCGAGTTGCTTTTTGATATCAACCAGTCGGCATTATTTACTGATGAGGAAAAGATATTGCTGAAAGATAAACTGCAGAACCGTTTTAATAAGGACGGCCTGGTGCAGGTGATCTGTGATGAAGAACGCAGCCAGTACCTTAATAAAGAAATAGCAGTAGAACGGTTAGTGGTTTTACTTACCAACGCGCTGCACAAACCTAAGCTGCGCAAAGCTGCCAAAGTAAGTAAAGCTGCCAAGCTTGCCCGCCTGGGCGACAAAAAAGCGCAATCGACCAAAAAAGCCGACCGCCGCCCTAATTTCGACTATTAATTAAAGCGGTAAAGCACCGTTAATGAGCCCCATTGGTGGGTGCTTTTTACCATTTGCTTTACTTCGCGGGTATTGATGAACGCCGATAGATCAACCACAAAACGGCTGCTTGCATAGCTAACACCCAGTTGGTTGCTAAAAACAACATGATTGATGTCGCCAACAATCTCTTGCGTGCCGGGTTCCGGATGATCCTTAAAGATATTTCCCTGGGCAGTTGCATCGTAGGCAACAGCGTTGATTTGCGGCTTGTAGTAAAAAAACAACTCCGTGTTATGCAGCAGTTGATTTGCCGCATTACGGCTTGCTGTGCTTTGTGTGCTTACCGATTGAAATAACTGGTTAAAATTACCCAGCCTAACCATAGGGCCAACGCCTATGGCGTTAAAACCGGTGCCCGCGTTAACATAGCCCGTAACAGTAAGATCGGCCGCCGATGAACGTGCCAGCAATTTGTTTACATCAAGATTAAGGTTCAATTGGGCAGCATTGCGCACCTGGTATTGCCAGCTGTTAAGTTCATAAAACCCGAAGGTGTTGTGAATGAATTTCTGGATCTGGTAGCCCCCCGCCGCCGGCCCTACAACACCTACTTTTACTCCCAGCTTAATAGTGGTTTCGTTTTTATAAAGCACGTTTCCGTTAAAACCGAGGTATAAATACCCGGCGAAAGGCCTGTCTACAAAGCTCGCGTCCGGCAGGTTACCTGATCGGGCGTTGTATATCTTTTGACCTAACTCAAAACCAAAAACCGCGTTGGCAACATCATCGCGCATGCGTTTCCCCATTTTTGCCGGGTCATGCGCCACACGGTAAAAAAGGAAAAAACCGTTGGTGTAATATCTGTCTGATCCCTGCGCCAGGAACGAATCATTGTCTGATTGAAAGCCTATTTCATGCCCACGGTTTTGAGCGAAAGAAGTAACGCTACCCAAAAGGCACGCTGCTATAGCAAGTAATTTTATTTTCATTTAAGGGGCATTATCATTGGTACGCTAAAATAGAAAAAGCCCCGGTTTATCGGGGCTTTTGTTTTGTTTTAATTCCCGGTAAAATTGGCGAAGGCTGCTCAATACCAGCTGGAAAAAAGGTGCAAAAGCAGAATTAAGAATTGGTAACTTTAATTTAAATTCGTTTAGAAGTATGAATCGGAGTCACTCAGGCTTATCCGCTAAAATTTTGATAGTAATTTCACTGTTATCATCAGTGTATAGTTGCACTCAGAAACAAAAGCTGGTTGTGCAGCCTATAAGTGAGGAGTTTAATCATGAATACCTTACAGGTAAAGGGTTAAATACAGATTTTTACAGTACGAAGGATGTAATGCAGTACTACCAGGTATCAAGTTATGATGATTTGACAGATAATGAGGTTTTAACAAAATTGGACAGTTTTGCAATGGCCAGCTTTTTACCAGGTAATATCGGTCACATTCAAACCATTACATTTCTATTTTATAAAAAAAAGATGTTTGTTGATTATAGGGATCACTTACATGAGTCTGCAAGAGAGGACGAAAACGGGCACTTAATAGGATACAACGATGAATTATTAGCCAACATAACTCTTGAACGTATGAAAGAAAATCCAAAAAAAATGTCCGTAAGAAAATTGCTCTATGGCAAAGATAACCTTAAGCTGATGGCAAACGATACCATATTAGTACGATAGTTTGCCCGTAGGATACTGTCAATATTTAAAATTAACAAAACATGTTTAAGCTAAATTCAATATTACTGCTAATTTTTTTGCTGGCCGCGTGTAAGAGCAGTCCAGAAAAAAAGTCAAATGTGCCAGATACTTTGAAGCGTTCAGGTAATAAAACTGTTGCCGCAAAAGAGGAGCGAGATACATTAAAGGATATTAAGGCTGAGCCTGGTGAAGAGCTTTTATACCAGGACGGCGGTATCGCTACATTTGTTGATAGTAAAAAACGTGGGACGGGCGTTATATCATTTCAACTGGACGTTAATAAAAGGCTTGACATATATGATGAAGACGGATCGGAATTTGGTTTTATAGTACTTAATGAGGATTTTTCGTATTTTACGTTGAACATGCCTGAAAAGGTGGTGGCCAGAAAGGTGGTGCCTACTTATGATTTTGCCGCTTTTGATTTTGATGCGGAACCCGTTAGTATTAACGATGAGTATTTAAGAATTTACGTCAACAAAAAATTAAGAAAAGTAAAGAAGGCAGGGGCTAAATATACTTATAGTGATTGGGCGCAATATTCTAAATATGAAAAAGATGATTCTGAAGATGCAGAGAACCAATAAGTAGAACTTGAATTGCCCTGCAGAGGTGAAACACATTTGAATTTAATTGTTAACAAGTTTTTCAGTGCTGATTGTAAACTCGTTTTGTAACGACCACTTTAAACCAGACAGCTGGCTAAAGTGGTCGTATATTTTTTACATAGATGAATTTCGGTTTACCCAACCACCACAGCCGGTTTCTCTTTTTCTTTAACCGTCAAATCTATAGCGTCAGTCACCTTTTCGTTTAGTAAAGCTAACGTAACTACCTCACGCATATCGGTAACGTAATGAAACTGCAGATCGGTAATATAATCCTCTTTTATTTCCAGGATATCTTTCTGATTTGATTTGCAAAGGATGATCTCTTTGATATTAGCGCGTTTTGCAGCAAGGATCTTTTCTTTGATACCACCTACAGGCAACACGCGGCCGCGCAGGGTTATCTCGCCGGTCATGGCCAGGTGGGGTTTTATCTTGCGTTGGGTGAAGGCAGAAACCAATGCCGTAAGCATGGTAACACCTGCCGATGGCCCGTCTTTAGGCGTAGCGCCTGCCGGTACGTGCACGTGTACATCCCATTGCTCAAACAATTTAGGATTGATGTCAAAGAAACCGGCATGCGCGCGCAGGTAAGCCAGCGCAATCGTTACAGATTCTTTCATTACATCTCCTAAGGACCCTGTTAAGGTAAGTTTGCCGTTACCGGGACTCAAACTTGCTTCTATAAACAGGATATCGCCGCCTACCGATGTCCAGGCCAGGCCGGTAACCACACCAGCAGTATCATTACCTTCATAAAGATCCTTGTCGTAAATAGGGGCACCCAATATTTTTTCTACCTCGGCTTTATTCACGTTGGCATTGTAGGGCTCTTCCATAGCGATGTTTTTAGCCACGCCACGGATAACCGACCCTATCTTTTTCTCTAATGCGCGTACGCCCGATTCTCGGGTATAATCTTCAATGATCTTTTCAACCACATCGTTTTTAATCACCACATCCTTTATGGTAAGGCCGTGCGCTTCGCGTTGTTTAGGCAACAGGTGTTTCTTAGCGATCTCGATTTTCTCTTCGATGGTGTAGCCGTTCACTTCGATGATCTCCATCCTATCCAGCAAAGCCGGCTGGATGCTGCTTAATGAATTGGCTGTAGCAATAAACATTACATTGCTAAGGTCAAAATCCATTTCCACGTAGTTGTCGTAAAAGCTGCTGTTTTGCTCCGGGTCCAAAACCTCTAACAGGGCTGATGACGGGTCGCCACGAAAATCGGTACTCACTTTATCAATCTCGTCAAGTATAAAAACCGGGTTGGCTGCACCGGCTTTTTTTACCGACTGGATGATCCGGCCCGGCATTGCGCCAATATAAGTTTTACGGTGCCCGCGGATCTCCGCCTCATCGCGTACGCCGCCAAGCGCCATACGCACATACTTACGGCCCAAAGCCTTGGCGATAGATTTACCCAAAGATGTTTTACCTACACCCGGAGGGCCAACCAAACATAGGATAGGCGCCTTCATGTTATGTTTCAGCTTTAACACCGCCAGATATTCGATGATGCGCTGCTTTACTTTATCTAACCCGAAATGGTCTTTATCCAGCACCTTTTGAGCGCGTTTAAGGTCGAAGTTATCTTTAGTGAACTCGTTCCATGGCAGGTCAAGCAGCAGCTCTAAGTAATTGATCTGTACCGAATAGTCTGCAGCGGCAGGATTGGTGCGCGTTAGCTTCTCCAGTTCTTTAGCAAAGTGGCTTTTAACCTCCTTATCCCATTTCTTTTTTAAGGCGCGCTGGCGCAGGTTCTCAATCTCCAGGTCGGGAGAAGTGCCGCCCAATTCTTCCTGGATGGTTTTTAGCTGCTGGTTCAGGAAGTAGTCGCGCTGCTGCTTATCCAGATCAACACGTACTTTGGTCTGGATCTGGTTTTTGAGTTCCAGCATCTGCAGGTCAAGGGTAAGGTGCTCTAAAACCAGGTTTATCCTATCGCGCAGGCTGGCGGTTTGCAGTAAAACCTGCTTGGCCGCCATATCCGCATTCATGTTAGAGGATATAAAATTGATCAGGAATGATGTGCTTTCGATGTTGCGAATAGCAATACCGGCCTCGCTCGGGATATTGGGCGATAGCTGGATAATGTTCATGGCCATATCTTTAACAGATGATACCATGGCTTTAAACTCTTTATCTTCTTTGGCCTTAATTTCTTTAAAAGGCTCTAAAGTGGCTTTGATGTACGGCTCGCTCTGCACTTCTTCTTTGAGCACGAAACGCTTTTTGCCCTGCAAAATAACGGTGGTATTACCATCGGGCATTTGCAGCATTTTAATGATCAGCGCAATAGTACCAACCTTGTGCAGTTGGCTAAAATTCGGATCTTCTATACTTACATCCTGCTGTGCAACAACGCCTATAAGGCGGCTGCCTTTATTAGCATCGCGGATAAGTTTAATAGATTTATCGCGGCCAACGGTAATAGGGATCACTACACCCGGAAACAGTACTGTGTTACGAAGCGGTAGTATTGGAAGTATCTCGGGCACCTCTTCACTGTTCATCTCGGCTTCATCCTCTGACGACATCAGTGGGAAAAACTCCGAATCTTCATTGATAGTTGGCATTGTATTTTTAAAATCGAACGGATCGTAACTCATTAATCACCTTGTTATATAATACCAGTAAACGTCAAATTGGCAGCCACAGCAAAGCCAGGGTTAACCGGATAGTTTAAATAGTATTGTTAATTTATGCAAATATAGTGTTTCAAGAGCTATGCCAATGTAGGCGGATTGCCGCTGATAAATTCCGACAGTTCACATGTGCTTGATATAGTGCTGTTTACATGTAAATCGTAAACATTTAAAAATTAACAGGTTTTTAAATTTAAACGGAAATTTCGTCAGGCATGGTCGGCTCGGGTTACCGGATTTAGAGATCGATCCAACCGCTTAGATACCACGCGCTATCGATGCTGATTACGCAGTAGAAGCTTTAGTTGTAAACATTAAATATTTTTTTAACAAATTGCGCCCCCGCTATACTATTTCACCATATTGGTAGTTAATGTATTGTTAACGGTTAAACCCTTTAGTTTTTGATGAGGCTGTCGGCTATAATTTCTTTAATTATCATTACCTCGCTCGAGTCATCGGCACAAAATGCCTATGTAAAACTGGGCCAGCAAGCCTTTATGGATGGTAATTTTAAATCGGCCGTATTGCAGCTGGAAAAAGCCTGCCTGATAGATTCTACTAATGCCAATGCTTACTGGATGCTGGGTTATTCATATTATCATAGCGAAAACTACCGTAAATCTATCGCGGCTTATTCAAAAGCTATCTTTATAAACCCGGTTGATGCTACTGCTTATTACTATCGGGCACGTGCTAAGGGTTATTTGGGTAAAGATGCAGCCTTATCTCCGCAAGAGCGGGAGAAGCATTTGCTCGGTGCTATTTTTGATCTGACAAAAGCTATCGCTATCGACCCGTCCGAACAAAATAAATCATACCAGATCCGTGGTATTGCTTATCGCGATTACGGCATATTTAAGCTGCAGCCTAACCCGCACACGTATGATAAAGTACGCGGCACTAATTCGCTCCGGGCATCCATAGCCGACCTGGAGAAAGTGCTGAACAGCAACCCTAACCGCTCAGATATCTCGTCCCTGTTAGAGATCTCGAAAGAGAAACTGGCGTCTGCCGTAGGGCACCATTAAAGCTTCGTAGTATAAATACTAAATGTTGATTTTCGAATACTGAAGCAAAACTAGCGTTGTTAAAACTCGTTATATCCTGCCCTTACTTAAACTCGCCCTTGATCTTATAGCTGTTGCCGTCCATTACTTTCACCTTTTGCGTTTTTTCTATCTGGTAAAAGGTATCGGGCAGGTAGGTGAGTTTTTCTGTAGTGCTGTAAAGGATGTTGTGGGTATCGTTCTCAATCTCTATGGCACTAACCTTGCCGTTTACTTTGCAAACCGTTATATAGCGCGTTTTAAGCTCGGGAAATTTGGCTTTGTAGGTAATGTTGGTAGCGGTGGAGTCTACGGTGTAGCTGCGGCTCCACGCAGGTTTATTAATGTCGCTTTCGGTAAACAGGTTTAGCTCGCGCGCCCAGTTGGGTATATGCACCTGCTTGCTTTCTGTACTGCCATTATGCTGCACTGATTTTTTAACATCGTGGTTAAGCTTTGTAAGCCGGGAAGCCTCCTGCTTAAAGTATTCTTT
>NZ_CAXVWK010000110.1:0-28283 GCF_964263795.1 Mucilaginibacter sp. | reverse complement strand
TGAGTTAGGATTTGAAAATCCTACGCCAATCCAGGAACAGTCAATTCCGGTATTGTTAACAGGCAGCAACGATTTTGTCGGATTAGCCCAAACAGGGACCGGTAAAACAGCTGCTTTTGGACTGCCGCTATTAGAACTGCTTGATTTCGAAGAAAATCATCCGCAAGCACTTGTTTTATGCCCGACACGTGAACTTTGTTTACAGATCACGAACGACATTAAGAACTACTCTAAAAACATGAACAACGTACACGTTGTTGCCGTTTACGGAGGTGCAAGTATTCAGGACCAACTACGTCAAATTAAGCGTGGTGTGCAAATTGTTGTTGCCACACCAGGCCGTATGCTTGACATTATTAACCGTAAAGCGATAGACTTTTCGCAGGTTAAGTTTGTAGTATTGGACGAGGCTGATGAGATGCTCAACATGGGCTTCCAGGAAGACATTGACAGTATTTTATCAACCACTCCTGACGAGAAAAAAACCTGGCTGTTTTCGGCCACAATGCCTTCTGAAGTTAGAAGGATCGCTAAAAAATACATGGATAACCCTTTTGAGTTAACCATGGGCGAAAAAAATACCGGTAACGTTAACATCGATCATGAATACTACGTTGTTCGTGCACGTGATAAATACGCCGCATTTAAACGCATTGTTGATAACAACCCCGAGATCTTCGGTATCGTATTTTGCCGTACCAAAATAGAGACTCAGGAAATTGCCGAGGCACTGATCAAAGACGGTTACAACGCCGATTCTTTACATGGTGACCTTTCACAGCAACAGCGCGATAAAGTAATGAAACGCTACCGCGAACGCAGCCTGCAGTTATTAATTGCTACTGATGTTGCTGCACGTGGTATTGATGTTAATGATGTTACACACGTTATTAATTACAGTTTGCCTGATGAGATTGAAAATTACACCCACCGTAGCGGCCGTACAGCCCGTGCAGGTAAAACCGGTGTATCTATTGCTATCATTAATAGTAAAGAATTAGGTAAAATTCGCCAGATTGAGCGCGTTATTGGTAAAAAGTTTATTAAAGCAGAGATCCCAACAGGTTTTGACGTTTGCGAGAAACAACTTTTTGCCCTGATACACAAAGTGCACAAGGTTGAAGTTAACAATGAGCAGATTGAGCAATACATCCCGCGTATTATGGATGAGTTTGCCGAACTGAGCAAAGAGGACGTGATTAAACGTTTTGCTTCGTTAGAGTTTAACCGCTTTTTAGATTATTATAAAAACGCACCAGACCTTAATGCACCTGCAGATGATTTCCGCAGGGAAGGCGAAAGAGGTGAGCGCGGAATGCGCGACGCCGGTGGCAAATCAGAATATACACGCCTGTTTATAAATTTAGGTAGCGTTGATGAATTTAACCGCGGCGATTTGCTGGGTTACATTTGCAACAACTCCAAAATAAGCGGCCGTACTGTAGGTAAAATAGATGTTAAAGGTGTTTACTCATTCTTTGAAGTAAGCAACGGCGATGTTGAGCAGGTAGTGAACAACTTTAAAGGCGTTGAATTTAAGGGCCGCGAAGTAAGGATAGAAATATCCGGTGAAGGTACCAGCAGCTCACGCAGTGGCGGCGACAGGCGCGAAGGTGGTTACCAAAGGCGTGAAGGCGGCGGCGGTTACAACCGCGACAGAAATAGTGGTGGTGGCGACAGACGCGAAGGTGGTTTTAACAGGGACAGGAACAAAAGCGCCGGTGGCGGTGGGTTCCGTGACTTTTCTGGCAAACCACGCGAAGAACGCCCGGAACGCCGCAGAAGATCTTAATTAGTTAGTTAGTTTTCATAAGAGCTTCGGAGTAGTTAACCGAAGCATAAGTTTAGTTTAGTTTTGTTTACAAAGCCTCTCGTTTGTTAATCATACGGGAGGTTTTTGTTTTAACGGCTAAACTCAATCGCAACAGAATCCGGGAACATCAGTTTCATGTTCTTGTCGTCCAGGTGCTGAATAACAAATTTAGTGTAAGGCTGGTTGCCTTCAAAAGAGGTAAGTATGGTATCTCCCTTCACAAAATAGTCTTCGGGAACAGGCGCGCTGTTATCCTGCAAGGTAAACTGCTTGCCGGTAATCTTCAACACCGTGCCGCCATCCTTAGATTTCCAGGTGCCCTGTAACTTTGAATTGGTTTGCTGTTTACTACAGGCAAAATTTAGCAGTACAAACGCACTGGCAATATGTATGAGTATGAGTATATAAGTTTTCATGATAAGGTAAAAGCAATAAAGCACCTGTAGGTACAGGTGCTTTATACGGGCAATATATTACATTGGTTTATCTACCAATGCAGCTTTTTTCACATACACGTGGCGGCCTTTACTGTTAACATAGTAGTAAGCCGAATTTTTGTCGATATACACCGTCTCTCCGTTAGGGGCAACTTTGCCGTCAAACTTTTTATCAGCTACTGCGGCAGCACCTTTCGATGCAATTTCGGCAGTACCGTTACCTACTTTAGTAGCAGTTTTTTTAGTGGCTTTCCATCCTTTTTTTGCACCGTGGCTAATTTTGCCACCAAGGGTAGAGTCTTTATGGGTTTGCGCGTAAGACGCTGATGCGGCAAACAAACTTGCAGCAAAAAGCGCGGATCTGAATATACGTTTCATAGGAGTATTTAAATTATGTTTAACTGTAACAGTTAACTCAATTTCTCTGCCAGTTTACGCATTTCGGTTGTAGGCGACCCTTTTTTATACAAAATAGCGTATACCGCCTCACAAATGGGCATTTCAACTTTGTAAATTTTATTTACCTGGTGTAGGCAATTTACTGCATAATATCCTTCTGCAACCATATTCATCTCTAACTGTGCCGACCGTACGGTATACCCCTTTCCTATCATATTGCCGAAAGTACGGTTACGGCTAAACTGCGAATAGGCGGTAACCAACAGATCGCCCAGGTAGGCCGACTCTTTTATATCCCGGTCTATTGGGTGTACCACATCTACAAAACGCTCCATTTCGCGGATAGCGTTAGAGATCAGTACCGACTGAAAATTGTCTCCATAACCAACACCGTGGCAAATGCCGCTGGCAATAGCGTAAACATTTTTTAGTACGGCGCCATACTCGGTACCGTAAATATCATCAGATACAATGGTTTTAATGTAGCGGGTATTAAGCATACCTGCAAACTCGGCAGCCAGGGCGTTATCCTGCGACGCAATAGTAAGATAGGATAGTTTTTCTAACGCAACCTCTTCGGCATGGCAGGGACCGCTTATCACCAGGAAATGATCTAACGGCACATCATAATGCCGGTGCAAAAACTCGCCGATGATCAGGTTCTCATCCGGAACGATACCTTTTATGGCCGATACCAGTTTTTTGCCCTTCAGATCTTCGGCTGTGATACCCTGCAGGGCTTCTTTTAAAAACGCGGCAGGCACATTCAGCAAAATGCAGTCTGCAAGACTGATCAACTCCTTAAGGTTTGATGATATGTTTTGTCCGGGTACCTTAATTTCAACCGAGCTAAGGTAGTTAGGGTTGTGCCCGAATTTCTGGATATGTTCCACCGCGTCGGTGTTCCGCATCCACCAATAAATTTCTTTTTCGGTGGTATTATCGGTAAGCATTTTAACGTTTGCTGTAGCCCAGCTCCCGCCGCCAACAACGGTAATTTTATTGATTTGCTTAAGCATTAAATAGTAAAGTGTGCAGCCGCTTAATTGGTTTTAACGGCACAACAAATAAATGAATTTTTAAGGGAAAAGGCATGCGGGCAAGGGATAAAAAGAAAAAGGACGAAAGGGATAAACCCTTCCGTCCTTAACATCTTTGTTCTTATTTAAGATTAGTCCTTCTTAGCGTCGCCGGTAAACAGTTTAGATTTATCAACCTTCTCTACCACCATACCATCATTAAGCGTTTTGGAGATAGCTGCAAACGGTGCAGACACCACCTCTTCGCCGCCTTTAAGGCCGCTTAATATTTGGATGTAGGTATCATCCTGTATGCCTGTTTTAACTTCCACCTGTTTAACTTTACCTGCCGCGTATATAAATACATACTCTTTGGCAGGTGCCGAGTCGCTAACAGATTTTTTGGTATCGTCATCGGCTTTCGGTTTATCTACTTTATTTTTCTTTTCCTCACGGGTGGTTACCGATTGGATAGGCACCGACAGGGCGTTAACATGGTTGGTTTGGATATCAACCGTAGCTGTTAATCCCGGGCGGAACGGTGAGTGATTAGCCGCATTCTTTTTAAGCAGGTCGATGTAAGATTGTGCAGTGATACGCACCTTTACGGTAAAGTTAGTTACCTGATCGGCATTGGTACCTACCACATTTGCCGAGCTGCCTATTTCAATTACCTGACCGTCGAATTTTTTACCTAAAAACGCATCGATCTCTATCTTGGCAGGGTTACCTACGGCAATACGGTTAATGTCATTTTCGTTCACATCCACATTTACGTCCATTTTACTCAGGTCGGATATGGTCATGATTTCGGTACCGGCAAACTGCTGGGTTCCCAAAACGCGTTCGCCCTGCTCGATAGACAGTTTAGATACCACACCATCAACCGGTGCGTAGATAGTTGTTTTAGCAAGGTTATCCTGAGCTTCCTTAACAGATGCCTGTGATTGCGCAAGGCCGTAAGTGCTGCCTACTACGTTTTGCTTGGCAGCTTCTAAAGTTGCCTTAGCACCTTCGTAATTTGCTTTGGCCTGCTCAAATTCGGCAGTTGTCAATACCTTTTTATCGTAAAGCTCTTTACTGCGCTTGTAAATAGATGCCTGATTGGCAAAGGTTGCTTCAGATTGTTTAAGCATTTGCGACGAATTGCCCACACTTGCCTTTTGTGTATTGTATGATGCAACTGCACGGTCGTAACCCGATTTTAAAATGTCCGGGCGGATACGGCAAAGCAGCTGGCCTTTTTTAACCACATCACCTTCTTTAATCGGCAGCTCAACCACCTCACCTGATACTTCCGGGCTGATTTTAACCTCTATGTGAGGTTTGATCTTACCACTGGCAGATACGGTTTCGTTAATGTCGCGGTTATCGGCCTTTTCAGTTGCCACCTGCGTTAGTTTTGGTTTGCCGATAATACCGGTTGCCTTGCCAATGATCAGCAATACAATCAGGGCACCAAGGCCTATCAGAATATATTTAGTAGTTTTTCCCATGATATTGTTTCAGGATTTGGTTTAGTGTGTTATAGTTTAATAGGGTTACCTAAGTAGTAATCGATGATCTTGCTGCGAAACACCACTTCGTACTGCGCCTGTATAAGGTTAAATTGTGATGTATTGAGGTTGGTTAATGAAGTATTATAATCCAGCGAGTTTACTAATCCAACATTGTAGCGCTGCTGTATCACATTAAAGGCATCTTTGTTGGCCTGGTAAGTTTGCTGGGTCGAGATAAATTTTTTCTCTGCAGCGCGTACATCCCAAACAGCCTGGTAAATGATCTTACCTAAATTGTTCTTTGCCAGTTGCGCGGTAACCACTGCGTTCTCATAATTGATCTTGGCTTTGCGTACCGATGTGCGTGCGGTAAAACGCCCAAAGATCGGGATCTGCAGGCTCACCCCTACCGACTGGTTAAAGTTGTCGCCCAACTGATTGAAGAAAGGATACCTTTTTGAGCTTTGAATAAAGTTAGGCGCAACAACAGCTGTTTGTGTATTGGCTATAAAGCCAATCGTATCAGAGCTGCCTGTAGGCGTTAAGCCCGTAAAAAGCCTTCTTGCATCAGAGTAATTGGAACCTGCCTGGCCAAAAAGCACAAGGCTTGGGTAATAATTACCTTTAGCTATTTTAATATTCTGCGCAGCTACCTTTTGGCGAAGCTCGGCAAGGGAAATATCGGGGTTAACAGCAAGGGCCGTTTTTAATACGATCTCTGCATCAAATAAGGTGCTTGCATCGCTCAGTTTGCTGATATCGGGTTTCTCAACCACAATCTGTGTGGATGGTGGCATCTCCATCAGTTGTTTAAGCGTTAATATCGATAGTTCCAGTTGATTTTGCGCGTTAGTAATGTTCAGGTCGGCATTAGATCCTTGCGCTTTAGCCTGAGACAGATCGGCAAGGGTTTGGTTACCTACATCAAAGTTCTTTTGTGCCCTGTCTAACGTGATCTTAGCTATCCCGATCTGCTGCTGTGCGGCTGCCACCAGATCCTGGTTGGTTAGTACGCTCAGGTAAGTGGTAACTACGTTCAAGATCAGGTCATTCTTAACTTTAGCGGTAGCGCCCCTGTCGGCATCTAACTGCAGCCTGTTGGCCACGATCTGGTTGCGCAACTGCCCACCCTGCGATACCACTACCTGCGATTGTGCAAAACCGCTCAGGGCAAATATCCGCTGGTTAATGAACTGGTTGGTCGATGGGTCGATATTACGGCCGAAGTTGAAAGATGCCTGCGGGCCAACAGTTAAGTTCGGCAACAGGTTGTATTTAGATTGCTTTAACGTTTCGTCCGTCAAAGACTCATTGAATTGCGATTGCTTAATAGTAAGGTTCCGCTCCAGCGTATAGTCTATGGCCTTTTGAAGGGTAATTACTTCCTGCGCTTTTGCATTTAAATTAAATATGGAAAATAATATAAAGCAAGCAATGGTTACTTTTGATAATGGTAATTTTAGTTTCATGATAAGTTGGTATACAATTCTAAGTAACTGCTAATTACTTTGCAAGCTTTATTTGTTTAATGGCTACGAAACATTTTAACTCCAAATTTGCATGTACCTGGTAAAGACCCCATGGCTGCTTAAAAAGCTGTATCCTAATTTAATATGGGATGCAAAGCCGCAGGCTACCCGCTGCATTTATTTGACTTTTGACGACGGCCCTATACCCATTGTTACACCCTTTGTGTTAAATATTTTAAAAAAGTATAATGCACAGGCTACCTTTTTTTGCATAGGCGATAATGTGCGCAAACACCCCGCTGTTTTTGAGCAGGTAAAAGCCGGCGGCCATGCCATTGGCAACCACACTTTTAACCATCTTAAAGGATGGGATACCCCAAACAACCTTTACCTGGATGATTTTGTACAGGCCGATAAACTGATAAACAGCCAACTGTTTCGCCCGCCTTACGGAAGGGCAAAAAGGAAACAGGTTAAGTTACTTAAAGCGGCAAAGCCCGGGTTACAAATAGTGATGTGGAACGTTTTAAGCGGCGACTTTGACGTTAACCTTAGCCCGGAGCGCTGTTTAAGTAATGTAGTTGATAATACCGCAGCCGGGTCAATCGTACTGTTTCACGACAGCCTTAAAGCCTTTGACCGGCTGGAATATGCCCTACCCAGGGCCATGGAATACTGGAGCGCACAGGGGTATGAATTTAAAAGTTTAAAAAACTTGCAATAACCATTTGCACGTTACCTTAATTTACAACAACAATTTCCATTCTTCCCTGTTAAAATATTAACCCCCACTTATTTAATATTTAGCTTATGAAAAAATGGACAACCTTCGCTGCTATTTTTTGTGTGGTATTTTTTATTACCTGTAAGAAAAGCACTGACGATAGCACCGACAACCGGCCGGATGCCACACTTACGGACGTTGTTTTAACGCAAAATTTAACCTTTCCGTGGGAGATACTGTGGGGGGCCGACAATAAGCTTTGGATAACCGAGCGCGGCGGCAAGATCAGCCGTGTCGACCCTGCTACAGGGGCCATCACACCGGTTATCACGTTAACAGACGTTGTATCACAAGGCGAAGGCGGGCTGTTAGGCATGGTTCTTCACCCAGACTTTGCCACTACCCCCGAAGTATTTGTAGCCTATAATTACTTAAAGGCCGGGCAGTACACCAAAAAAATTGTAAAGTTCACTTACAACGGTACCACGCTTATTAACCCCGTAGTACTGCTGGACAATATACCCGCAGCAGTAAACCATAACGGTACACGGTTAGCCATATCGCCCGATAAAAAATTATTTATTACCAGCGGCGATGCCGCAACCGCCTCCCGCGCGCAGGACAAAAGCAACCCTGCAGGTAAAATTCAACGCATTAACCTGGACGGCAGTATCCCGGCCGATAACCCGGTTGCGGGCAGCACGCTTTGGAGCTATGGCCATCGTAACCCGCAAGGTTTGGTATTCGTAGTCGACAGGCTTTACAGCTCGGAACATGGCAACACTACTGATGATGAAGTTAATATTATACAAAAAGACCGGAATTTTGGCTGGCCTACCGTTGAGGGCTTTTGCAATACCAACGACGAAAAATCTTTTTGTACCATCAACAACGTGGCAGAGCCCATATTTGCCTGGACACCAACCATCGCGCCATCCGGTATAGATTATTATAACCACAACGCCATCCCGCAATGGAAAAATTCTTTGCTGTTAGCGGTATTAAAAGACCAGGAACTATTGCAGTTGAAGCTTAACGATGCCGGCGATAAAGTGGATGTGGTAAATACGTTTTACAAGAATAGTTATGGCCGTTTACGTGATTTGGCCATATCGCCGATAGGCGATGTTTACCTGATTACCAGCAACGGCACCAACGATAAGATCATTAAAGTTAGTGTAAAGTAGCCGGCGCTTAAATAAGCTCCATTTGCAATATCGGATATGGTTTACCTGCGCCATCTGTTTCAGAACGGCCGGTAACATCGAAACCCATATACCGGTAAAACCCTTTGGCCTGCTCGTTTTGTTCATTTACATTGACTTTTTTAACCTGTTTTTGATCAATGGCAAATTCAAGCAGGCGTTTGCCTGCCCCTTTACCCATAGCGTGGGGGTGGATGAACAGCATGTGGACTAAATCGCCGGCAATACCAACAAATCCGGTCATTTGCCCGTTTTGCCTGGTACAGTAAAGTTTAACCTGGCTCAAATATTTATATTGAAGCAATTGCTTGTAAACTGCAATATCATCTTCGGTTAAATAATGATGGGTGGCCCTTACAGAATTTTCCCAAAGATCAATCAGATGTGGATATTCTGCTTTAATAACGATGTATATGTTCATTTATAAGTTATTTAGAACATATCCAAATAACAATTGTACAAACCGTTGACTGTGAATAAAGTTTATAATTAGTAAATTCGCGGCTATCCCGTTAAGGGGTAACATTTCTTTTACTACAACCAAAAAATCAAACAATATGGCTTTTGATTTAGACATGATCAAAAAGGTTTATGATCGCTATAGCACCCGTGTGGATGCTGCCCGTACAGCGACCGGTAAATCTCTTACATTAACAGAGAAAATATTATATGCCCACCTTACAGAAGGTGATGCTAAACGTGCATTTGAGCGTGGTACCGACTACGTTGACTTTGCACCAGACCGTGTAGCAATGCAGGATGCAACCGCCCAAATGGCGCTTTTGCAGTTTATGCAGGCTGGCCGCCCGCAGGTTGCTGTACCATCAACCGTGCATTGCGACCACCTTATACAAGCTAAAGTTGGCGCTGTTGCCGATTTAAATACAGCGGTTGATATTAACCGCGAAGTTTACGATTTCCTTTCATCTGTATCTGATAAATACGGTATTGGTTTCTGGAAAGCCGGTGCGGGTATCATTCACCAGGTAGTGTTAGAGAATTATGCTTTCCCGGGTGGTATGATGATCGGCACCGATTCACACACACCTAACGCGGGTGGTTTGGGTATGGTTGCTATTGGTGTTGGCGGTGCCGATGCATGTGATGTAATGGCAGGCCTGCCCTGGGAGTTAAAATTCCCTAAGCTTATCGGTGTTAAATTAACCGGTAAATTATCCGGCTGGACATCAGCTAAAGACGTTATTTTGAAAGTAGCAGGTATCCTTACCGTAAAGGGTGGTACCGGTGCTATTGTTGAATATTTTGGCGAAGGTGCACGTTCACTTTCTGCAACCGGTAAAGGTACCATCTGTAACATGGGTGCCGAAATTGGTGCAACCACTTCCATATTCGGTTACGATGAAAAGATCGCTGCTTACCTGCGTGGTACCAAACGTGCTGAAGTTGCCGATATGGCTGATGCCGTTGCTGAGCACCTGACCGGTGATGAAGAAGTTTACAACAACCCGGCCGCGTACTTCGACCAGGTGATCGAGATCAACCTGAGCGAGTTAGAGCCACACGTTAACGGTCCGTTTACCCCTGATCTGGCATGGCCTATCTCTAAATTCGCTACTGCCGTTAGAGAGAACAACTGGCCTACAACTTTAGAGGTTGGTTTGATCGGTTCTTGTACCAACTCATCTTACGAGGATATTACCCGCTCGGCTTCTATTGCTAAACAGGCTATCGATAAAAACTTACAAACCAAGGCCGAATTTACCATTACACCGGGTTCGGAACTGGTGCGTTATACAGTTGAGCGCGATGGTTACTTAGGTACTTTTGAGAATATGGGCGGTGTTGTTTTGGCTAATGCCTGCGGCCCTTGTATAGGCCAATGGGCCCGTCATACAGACGACCCTACCCGCAAAAACTCCATCATTACTTCATTCAACCGTAACTTTGCAAAACGCCAGGACGGTAACCCTAATACACACGCCTTTGTAGCCTCTCCAGAGATTGTTACAGCGTTTGTTATTGCCGGCGACCTTACCTTTAACCCCTTAACAGATACGCTGACCAACAAGGACGGTGAGCAGGTTAAATTTGATGAACCGGAAGGTATTGAAATGCCGATAAGAGGTTATGCAGTTGAAGATGCAGGTTACCAGGCACCTGCCGAAGATGGCAGCCAGGTACAGGTTTTGGTTAGCCCAACCTCATCACGTTTACAGTTACTGGAGCCGTTTACCCCGTGGGAAGGTACAGACATTAAGGGCTTAAAGCTTTTGATTAAAGCCCGTGGTAAATGTACTACCGACCATATTTCTATGGCAGGCCCATGGTTAAAGTTCCGCGGTCACCTGGACAACATATCTAACAATATGCTGATCGGTGCTATTAACTATTTCAATAACACCGCAGATAGCGTTAAAAATGAACTGACCGGCGAGTACGGTCCGGTTCCGGCTACACAGCGCGATTATAAAGCGCATGGCATCGGTTCTATCGTTGTAGGGGATGAGAATTACGGTGAAGGTTCATCACGTGAGCACGCGGCAATGGAGCCACGCCACCTGGGCGTACGTGCCATATTGGTAAAATCATTTGCCCGTATCCACGAAACCAACCTGAAGAAACAAGGTATGCTGGGCATCACGTTTGCTGATAGCAACGATTACGAAAAGATCCAGGAAGATGATACCATAGATATTACTGGCTTAACTACGTTTGCCCCCGGCCAACAGTTAACCGTAGTGTTAAACCACAAAGATGGTTCGTCAGAGTCATTCCCGGTTAACCATACCTATAACGCTCAGCAAATTGAGTGGTTTAAAGCAGGTGGTGCATTAAACATCATCCGCAGGCAAATGGCTAACTAAGTAGAACGTTAAAAGTTATAGTAAAAAGCCTTCCTGGATGGGGAGGCTTTTTTTGTGGGGTATAGTGATTTAAGAATTCCTTTTATATTAGAGCATGGATTTGTTTCACAAAACAATTGATGTTAACAAAAGTATTAAAAGAGAAAGATTGGTCTACAATGGTAGCTTCCGCTTGTATTTTCAGTATTTCAACCGTTGTTTAATTTCAGGGACCGTTTTGTACTTATGTTACATCTTGATCCAAGTAAACGAAATCCCTGACCCATTAGCCACTGTATTATTTTCAACAGCATCCATTTGGATACTTTGTAGTGTTTACTTTGTAAATAAGTTGAGCAAATTCACTGGTTTAAATGAAAAAGAAAACAAATTAAAAGTAGTTGATTTTTTTCAAAGGGAATTTAAAAATATAAAGTGCTTGTACTACGTAACTGGATATATATATGTCTACATAAGTGATTCAAAGCGAATCGGTATAACCAAAATCATTACATTAATTTTTAATAACGATAAAGTTTATTTAAATATTTCAACACTGAATAGAAGAACAAATTCAAAGATGTTTCTCACAGGGGCTTACGATTATTTTAAAGCGAAAAAATACATAGAAAATATTACGCGAGTATAAAATGGTTAACTAAAGTAAAAGTCTTCCTGATTTGGCGAGGCTTTTTAGTGGGCTGTTCACCCTGTCATTTCGAACGAGGTACGAGGAGAAATCTTCTTCAACTGTTTAATTGGAACTTTGTATGACGCAGAAGATTTCTCCTCGCTGTCGCTCGTTCGAACTAACAACCATTGTTAATTAAAAATTGCGATGGGTTTTATCCCCATCGCAATCAGTAAATCCACTCTCTAATTATTAATCTTTTAAATAAACCTATCCGCTAAATACTTACCGGTATAACTATTTTCTATTTTAATCAGGTCTTCGGGCAAACCTTCAAAAACTACCTTACCGCCGCGGTCGCCGCCTTCGGGGCCAATATCTATCACCCAGTCGGCGCATTTTATCACATCCATATTATGTTCTATCACAATAATGGTGTTGCCATGCTCTAAAAGGGCATCAAACGATTTAAGGAGTTTTTTAATATCTGCAAAGTGCAATCCTGTTGTCGGCTCATCAAAAATGAACATGGTTTTGTGCGTGTTGTTGCCCTTCACCAGGAACGATGCCAGTTTAATACGTTGCGCCTCGCCGCCCGATAATGTATTTGATGACTGGCCCAACTGCACATAGCCCAAACCAACATCTACTAAAGGTTTTATCTTGGCCAGTATCTTAGGGTCTTTTGCAAAAAATTCCAGTCCTTCGTCAATGGTCATCTCCAACACTTCCGATACATTTTTATCCTGGTACGTAACATCCAGTATATGCTGTTTAAAGCGTTTACCGTTACAAGCCTCGCAGGTAAGGAAAATATCAGCCATAAACTGCATTTCTATCTTTACCTCTCCCTCGCCCTGGCAAACGTCGCAACGGCCGCCTTCCACGTTAAAAGAAAATGCCGATGGCTTAAGTCCGGCCGCTTTAGATGCCGGCAAGGCCGCGTACAGGTTGCGGATCTCATCCCACGCCTTAACATACGTAACCGGATTTGAGCGTGATGAGCGGCCTATCGGGTTTTGATCAACCAGTTCAACTTGCTCAATTTTGCCATAGTCGCCTTCAATACTGTCAAAAGCGCCGTTTTGATCGCCGTTGTAATTTCCCAAAGTTTTTTGCAGCGCCGGTGCCAGGATCCGCTTAACCAGGCTTGTTTTTCCGGAACCGGATACACCGGTTACCACGGTAAGCACCCCCAACGGGAACTTTGCGTCGGCGTGTTTAAGGTTATTTTCGCGCGCGCCTTTTATCTCTATAAAATCGCTCCACTTGCGGCGGCTTTTAGGTATTGCAATCTCTTCGCGGCCGCTCAGATATTTGCCTGTGAGGCTGTTATCGTCAACTATGATCTGGTCATAAGTACCGGTAAAGATGAGGTTACCGCCGTGGGTGCCGGCTTCCGGGCCGATATCAATAATATAGTCGGCAGCTTTCATAATCTCTTCCTCATGCTCCACAACCAAAACGGTGTTACCTACATCGCGCAGGGAACGTAGTACGGTTATTAAACGCTGTGTATCGCGCGGGTGAAGGCCAATGCTCGGCTCGTCCAGTACGTATATCGACCCCACCAAACTGCTGCCCAAAGATGTGGCCAGGTTGATGCGCTGCGATTCGCCGCCAGACAGCGTATTAGATAAACGGTTAAGCGTTAAATAACTTAAACCTACATCGTTTAAAAAGCTTAACCGGTTGTTTATCTCCAGCAGCAGGCGCTTACCAACCTTCAGATCGGTTTCGTTTAAAGTTAAGCCACAAAAAAATTCCATTGCCCTGTCTAAAGGCATCAGTACCACATCCTGGATAGACATGCCGTCTATCTTTACGTATGATGCATCTTTGCGGAGCCGGCTTCCCTTACACTCGGGGCAGGTGGTTTTACCACGATAACGCGATAGCAGCACCCGGTACTGGATCTTGTAGGTTTGCTCCTCCATCTCTTTGAAAAAAGCATCCAGCCCTCGGAAATATTGGTTACCTGTCCACAGCAATCTCTGCTGCGCTTCGGTTAACTGGTTATATTGGCGGTGTATAGGAAAATCAAACTTAAGGGAACTTTTCACCAGCACCTCGTTCCATTCGCGCATTTTTTCGCCACGCCATGGGGCAATTGCACCTTCATAAATAGTTTTGCTTTTATCGGGTATCACCAGGTCCTCATCTATACCAATCACCTTGCCGTAGCCTTCACATTTTTTGCAAGCGCCGTAAGGGTTGTTAAAGCTGAAAAAGTTAGGCGTTGGCTCTTCAAAACGCATATCATCCAGTTCAAAGCGGTCGCAGAAGAAACGCTCGTTCTCATCTTGTGCTTCCGGTTCACGGTAACGTACATAGCAATCGCCTTTACCTTCAAAAAACGCGGTCTGGATACTATCGCCTAAACGGCTGATGGTTTCGTCCTCCTCGTTTTTTGTTATACGGTCAATAACAATACGTACCGGCAGGTTATGCGTAGTAAGCGACATATTGCGGGCGGTTTCATCATTCTCTGCCTCGTCGTCGCTCGCTGCTTTTGATTTTTTGCCTTTTGCTTTGGGTTTAATCTCTGTTGCTTCTTCGGCAGTTAACAGGTTAGTGTTAATACTCTCGTCCTCCAGCATTTCTTCAATGCGGGATAGTTTGCCATTATACTCCACCCTTACAAAACCCTTTTGCAGTAATACCGCCAGCTCTTCTTTCAGGCTACGGTTATTGTGCGGGTGCAATGGGCATAATACAGTTACCTGGGTATCATCCGGCATAGCCGTGATAAAATTGATAACATCGGTTACCGAATCTTTTTTAACAATGCCGCCGCTAACAGGCGATATGGTTTTGCCAATGCGCGAAAAAAGCAGCTTCAGATAATCGTATATTTCAGTACTGGTACCAACGGTAGACCGCGGGTTGCTGGTGATCACTTTTTGCTCGATAGCTATTGCCGGGGCGATGCCTTTAATGTAATCAACGTCAGGTTTGTTCATACGGCCCAAAAACTGTCGCGCGTATGAAGATAAGCTTTCTACATACCTGCGCTGTCCCTCGGCATAAAGGGTATCAAACGCCAGCGAAGATTTGCCAGAGCCAGACATACCCGTAACCACCACCAGTTTGTTTTTAGGGATTGCCACATCCAGGTTTTTAAGGTTGTGCACCCTAGCCCCTTTAATGATTATATTTTTTTGCGGATCTTTTTCTGCTTCCTTGATCATGCTTGTTGGTTCATTGTTGATGGTTTATAGATCTTAGTAACAATAGTTCGGTAACTGATTAAACCATTTAAAAAAGCTCAGTCTAATCAAAAGGTAAAAAACCGTTGATAGTTTTATTTAAAGGCTAAAAATACGTGAACCATGGTGTGCTGACCATCACCTGTTTTAGAAAGCGCAAAAATCCTAAAATATTTAGCGTTATCCAAACAGATTAAGTTATTAGGCGGTGGTTTATAGGTATTTAGTTGATTATTTGCACTTTGCTGACACGAAATAAAATTTGCGAACGGCGCAACTTACCCTTCAAAAAATATTTGCTTTTATTTTTTAAGATTATTATATTTGAGGGTAACAATTCCTTAACCCTAAAAAGAAACGCTATAGATAGAACTCTACATTTAATAACGACAAAAAATTTAATTTAGTTTATTAGTAGCTTTCTATGGATTTTCAATTGAAAAGTGATCAGGATCTAATCCATCTGTACATCGCCGGTGATGAAGCCGGGCTTGTTGAGCTGATACGGCGATACCAATCTAAAATTTACACATCTATTTACCTGCTTGTTAAGGACGAAGCCTTAGCCGAAGATATTTTTCAGGATACTTTTATCAAAGTAATTAATACACTGAAAGCCGGGAAATATAATGAGGAAGGAAAGTTTTTGCCCTGGGTTACACGTATAGGACACAACCTGGTGATAGACCATTTCCGCCGCGAAAAACGCGCGCCTATGGTAACCAATGGCGACGACTTTGATATTTTTGAAGTGCTGGGCAACTATGACGAAAGCGCCGAAGATAAGCTGGTGCGCGAGCAAACGCATAAAGACCTTAAAGCGCTGATACAATTGTTACCATCCGAACAGAAAGAGGTTTTGATTATGCGCCACTTTGGTGATATGAGCTTTAAAGAAATTGCCGATGTTACCGATGTAAGCATTAACACGGCACTTGGCCGCATGCGCTATGCCTTAAACAACCTGCGCAAAATGATGCAGGGCAAAGAATTGAGCCTAAAAAATTAAGTGCTATTATACTATTATAAAATACGAGCCGTTGAGTAATCAATGGCTTTTTTTATTACAGACGGTTTTGGTGCTCCAATAAATATGTTTCAGATAACGAAATCTAATATTGCAGCCACCGTCCTTTTATCGTGTCAATTCAACACAATAAATACCTCCGTAAGCCAACATTATCAGCAAGTTAGCCCTGTTGAAAAAAATTTCATTAAATTTTCATTTTCGGAAAATATTAGCGATATTCTTCCGTTATTTACTATAAATTAAATAATCTATAGCTTATGGGTGAAACCTTTACATCAACTTTTAATGCAGTCACTAACACTACTCAAGTGAAAGAATCTGAGGTACAAGAAAATTTGGAAGCCGACGATGTGATATTTTATCACTCGATCCGTGCTGATTTGGATCTTTTAAAAAAGAAACCAAAACTGCAAACTATCCACCACATTCTTGATTACTCAAAGAGCATTCGTTAGTAGTACGTACTGACCCGGTACTGGCTCATAGATCAATCCGACTGGCGTTTGCCTGCAGATTGGTTTATGAGCCTTTCTATTTACCATGATTGCTAAATGATCATTACTGTTCTATATTATCTCGTTTTGCTAATTGCATATAATTCAGGAATTTTGCAAAAATTGGTTCTAGTGTGATCTGTGAACCATCAACTAGGATCAAAAAGATGTTAAAAGCCGAACGCTATCGCCACTTTGTAGAGTATTTTTCTAAGAACCAGCCCGATGCGGTTACCGAGCTGCATTACAATAATCCCTACCAATTACTGGTGGCAGTGATCTTATCTGCCCAATGTACCGATAAGCGCATTAATCAAATTACCCCGGCACTGTTTGAGCGCTACCCGGATGCCTATGCCTTGGCCGCATCTGATGCCGATGAGATCTTTAACTACATCCGCAGCGTAAGCTACCCCAACAATAAAGCGAAGCACTTGGCCGGAATGAGTAAAATGCTGGTAGAAAAATTTAATGGCGAAGTACCGGCTAATCATGCTGATTTACAATCACTGCCCGGCGTTGGCCGCAAAACCGCAAATGTAATTGTTTCTGTTGTGTTTGATGCACCCGCCATTGCAGTAGATACGCATGTGTTCAGGGTGGCTAATCGTATTGGCCTCACCCGTGCCACTAACCCGCTGCAAAGCGAAAAACAACTGGTAGCAAATCTGCCGCAGGATACCCTTGCAGTAGCCCACCACTGGCTGATATTGCACGGCCGGTACATTTGCGTGGCGCGTACCCCGAAATGCGAGATATGCCCGCTTACCTGGTTTTGTAAATACTATGCGCAGCAGAACACCGAAACCGCTTTATTAAAAGCCGAAGCGTTAAAGATCCGTAAGGCTAAGGATGCCAGGAAGAAAAAAGCTTTAAACGCGATAGCCAGCGAGTTGGCTAGGCACAGTGTTGATAAAGATATTTGATTAAGAATTAACGGTTACCTAAGTTTACATAGTCCTGAGCGGAAACCATCAATAACCGGATGGCTAAATTAATTTTAATATAAATACTAAAAATATTAGTATTTATAAAACCTATTTTTTATATTTGTTTCACAAAAATTTCAGATGAGCAATACAGATAAATTAAAAGCATTGCAGCTTACCCTTGATAAGCTGGAAAAATCATACGGCAAAGGTACCATCATGAAAATGGGCGATACCGCAATAGAAGCTACCGAGGTGATATCAACCGGATCTTTAGGCCTTGATATAGCTTTGGGTGTTGGCGGCTTACCAAAAGGCAGGGTGATCGAAATTTATGGCCCTGAATCGTCAGGTAAAACTACTTTGGCTATCCATGCCATTGCCGAGTCACAAAAGAAAGGCGGCATTGCCGCTTTTATTGATGCAGAGCATGCGTTTGACAGGTTCTACGCAAAAAAATTAGGTGTAGATGTAGAAAATCTTTTAATATCACAGCCAGACAATGGTGAGCAGGCTTTAGAAATTGCCGATAACCTGATCCGCTCGGGCGCTATCGATATTTTGGTTATCGACTCCGTTGCGGCGTTAGTACCAAAGGCGGAGATAGAAGGCGAAATGGGTGATTCTAAAATGGGCTTGCACGCACGTTTAATGTCGCAGGCATTACGTAAGCTTACCGGTACTATCAGCAAAACCGGGTGCTGCTGTATCTTCATCAACCAGCTGCGCGATAAGATCGGTGTTATGTTTGGTAATCCCGAAACCACTACCGGTGGTAACGCGCTAAAATTTTATGCTTCTGTACGTTTAGATGTTCGCCGTATATCGCAGATCAAAGATACCGACGAGGTATCAGGTAACCGCGTAAAAGTGAAGATCGTGAAAAATAAAGTTGCCCCTCCGTTCCGTA
This sequence comes from Mucilaginibacter sp., assembly GCF_964263795.1. GTDB lineage: Bacteria > Bacteroidota > Bacteroidia > Sphingobacteriales > Sphingobacteriaceae > Mucilaginibacter. Next base: position 9,711 of record NZ_CAXVWK010000110.1, on the reverse strand, counting down.
TTGCCGAATTTGATATTATGTTTGGCGAAGGTATTTCAAAGGCAGGCGAAATCATTGACCTGGGTGTTGAATACAACATCATTAAAAAAGCAGGATCCTGGTTTAGCTATGGCGAAACCCGTTTAGGCCAGGGGCGTGATGCGGTTAAACAACTGATATTGGATAATCCCGAGTTGATGGAAGAACTGGAAATCAAGATCAAAGCGACCGTTACCGGTGAATCGCTTGCGGAAGCGTAAGCAGCTGTCGCCATATACAAAAAAAGCCTCCCATCACCGGGAGGCTTTTTTTGTATAATAAATTTAGCACAAATTAATATACGAACTTAAGGAGCGTTGCTTTGCAAGATTCGAATTAAAACCGGGTATTTATTTTCCGCCGGTTTTCCAATACATGTAAGCAATACAGCCTACAACCATAATGGCCAGCACAATAAGGCCGGTTACACCCTTTCGTTTATCCTGACGCATTACCCAAACCAAAAAAACAACAAGCGGCAGCACAAAAACCGTCCAAAATATAAGCGAAGGGATATTCATATAGTGATCTGTTGAATGGATGATTAAATCATTATTTACATCGGCATTCTTGCCAGCGGTGCTATTTCCTGCCCGGCAAATTCGCCTTTTAAAAATTTGTAGTAACCTGCTATCGCAATCATAGCAGCATTATCAGTGCAGTATTCAAACTTAGGGATAAAAACGTTCCAGCCGTTTTCTGCTCCCATTTGGGTAAGCGCCGCGCGTAAACCAGTATTGGCCGATACCCCACCAGCCAGCGCAATATCTTTGATGCTATAGTCAATCGCGGCACGCTTAAGCTTATTGAGCAATATTGTGGCTACGCGTTTTTCTACAGATGCGCAGATATCTGGCAAATTCTGTGTTATAAAGTCAGGGTTTGCCTTTACATTGTCCCTTATAAAATAAAGGATGGCTGTTTTAACCCCACTAAAGCTAAAATCATATCCCGGGATCTGCGGCTCGGGGAATTTATAAGCATCGGGGTTACCGCTGCGTGCATGCTTATCTATCAAAGGCCCACCGGGATATGGCAACCCTAAGATCTTGCTGGTTTTATCCATTGCCTCGCCCGCTGCGTCATCCAGTGTCTGGCCAATTACCTGCATATCAAAGTGATCTTTTACCAGTACGATTTGCGTGTGACCGCCCGATACGGTAAGGCATAAAAACGGAAAGGTTGGTTTTTTAGGGTCTATGAAATGTGCCAGGATGTGCGCCTGCATGTGGTTAATATCAATTAGGGGCAGGTTTTTGGCGAGTGCAAATGCCTTAGCAAATGATACACCAACTAATAATGAACCTAAAAGGCCCGGGCCACGCGTAAAAGCTACCGCATCAATATCATTTTTGCTTACTTTTGCGTTCAATAATGCTTGTTGTACAGCAGGGACAATATTTTGCTGATGAACCCTTGAGGCAAGCTCGGGCACAACACCGCCGTAGGCTTCGTGAATGGTTTGATTTGCAATTACATTGCTCAATATCTCGCCATCAACACAAACCGACGCAGATGTTTCATCACATGAAGACTCGATTGCTAATATTACAGGCACGTTTTATTGAATTAACCAGTTAATGAATTATTGATTTAGATAGCGAAATATCAAACTATTAACGCCTTTAAGCGTATAGCGATAGGGCAATTCTTCAAATCATTTACTCAACTAACCGGTGATTATTATTAATCTGCAAAGTTATTAAAAAACTACTCAAAATAGCGTTAGGCGTTGTACTGATAATTTTGCTGCTGGTTAGCGTGGTGCTGGTACTGATACAGTATGAGCCGGTGCAAACGTGGGCGGCAAAAAAGGCAACATCTTATCTTTCTAAAGAACTTAAAACAACCGTAGATATAAAGCGCCTTAAGATAGTGCCATTTTCGTCTGTAGTGTTAGAGGGGCTTTATATTTTAGATAAACAGCAGGACACCTTGCTTAGTACGCCTAAACTCGCTGTTGAACTTACCAGCTTTTCGGTTTTTAACAGCATCAAAAAAAAGGAACTCAATTTTGCCACTATCCAATTGGATAACGGTTCCTTTTACCTGAAGAAACTAAAGGACAGCACTACCAACCTTAAATTCGTCATAGATTACTTCAACTCGGGCGATACCACTAAAAAGAAGAGCCAGCCCTGGACACTCAATTTTGAAAAGATCAGCGTAAATAATTTCCATTTCAGGTACAAAAACAAGTTACGCGATACGGTAATGAGCGGCGTAAACTTTGATGATCTGGACGTTAAACATTTTAGTACCGTTGTGCGCAATATGGATTTGAAGAACCACTTATTTAAAGCCCGCATCGGTGGTATGACGCTGCAGGAAAAAAGCGGGTTCTTCCTTAAAAATTTCAATACGAATGCAACAATAGATACCAACCAGATCCTGCTACAAAACCTAAATATCCTTACGCCTAACTCCAGTGTCAGAAATTATTTCCGGATGAAGTTTAAATCATTTATCGATTTCAACGACTTTGAAAATAAGATCAATATGGATGCGGATTTTAAGTCGTCGCATCTGTCATCAAAAGATGTGGCTTATTTTACCCCATCATTAGGGAAGATCAATTTTGAATTAGGAGTAGATGGCCGCATCCGCGGATTGGTTAACAACCTTACTGCCAGGGAACTTACGGTTACCGCAGCAAAAGCCACTTATATTAAGGGTGATTTTCACCTTACCGGCTTACCCGATTGGGAAAATACTTTTCTTCAATTAAAATTCGACCAGATAGCAACCAACAAACAGGACCTGGATTATCTGTACAGCCACTTCACCGGCAAAAACAATCAGCATGTGCCGGCTATTGTTGGCAAATTCGGCCATATCAATTTTGCGGGAAGGTTCACCGGCCTACAAAATGATTTTGTGGCTTTCGGTACATTTAAAACCAAACTTGGGCGCTTCGATCCGGATATTAACCTCAAGATAAACAAAGCAGGGGTACCCAGCTATAGCGGCAAGGTTAAAACGTCAAACTTTGATTTAGGTACGCTACTGGATAATAAGACTATTGGCCGAACTACTTTGTCTGCCAATGTGGTTGGCCGTGGCGATGATATTAACACCCTCGCAGCAAAGGGCGATGCTAAAATCGCTTACATCGGCTTTAAAGGTTACAACTATACCAATTTAACCACAAGCGGCAGCTTTATTAAAAAGGTGGTAACCGGCAAACTGAACATTAACGATAAAAACGTTAAGCTAAACCTGGCCGGCAATGTAAACCTTAATCCAACACTGCCTGTGTATAATTTTACGGGTATAGTTAATACGGCCCGTTTAAATAAAATCAAGCTGTTAAAGGATACGATCACCTTTAATACACAGATAGCAACTAAATTTTCGGGCAACAGCCTGGAGAACCTGGACGGGCACATCCTGCTGACGAACATCCGTATCATCAATCCGCGTAAAGAATACGTTGTAGATACCTTATCGGTAAATGCAGCAGGTAAGGGCAGCGATCGTACGATAGCGTTAAGATCAGATGTAGCCGACGGAAGTATTAAAGGAACCTTTGACCTTGCTACCCTGCCCTCGTACTACAAAACAATTGCTAAAAAATATATACCCTCATTAAAAACGCAAATTGTTACGCCCAAGCCGCAAAATTTCGACTTTAATCTTACGCTTAAAAATCTGGATCCGGTGTTGGCAATATTCATGCCTGATCTGAAGATACCGGAGCAAGGGTCATTTGTGGGCAAATTCAACTCTACCAATAAAACCGCAACCCTTAATGGCTATATAAAAACCATTAAGCTGGGTAAAATTGTGTTTCATGATTTTATCATTGATGAAAGCACAAGCGACGATTTACTGGGGCTCAACGTGTCGTTAAGCCGGGTCGATCTGACGGATAGTATCTACATTAAAAACATCAACTTAACTAACTTTTTAAAGAACGACAGTTTAAATTTCAACGTAAAACTGTCGGATAAATCTGCAGCCAACCAACTGGATTTGTACGGCCTTGTTGAGTTTGGGCGAGATACCACGGCAAAGCTAAAGTTATTACCATCTGACGTGATACTTGAACGCGAAACGTGGAAGATACAGGAGCAGGTGCGCATACGGCTGCTTGATGGAAAAACCCAGGTACAGGGTTTTGAACTATCTAACGGGGTGCAAAAGGTGAAGATCAACGGGTTTATATCAGACAACCCTGCCGATGAATTGAAGGTAACCTTCCAAAAATTCAGCATGGCTACCTTAAACCAGCTTACCAAATCATCGGGCGCACTTTTAAAGGGATCGCTCAATGGCGATGTAAAGCTTACCTCAATAACCAAATCGCCGGGGGTTGATGCCGCACTAACCATCGATTCGCTGATGATGAACAAAACGCTCGTTGGCGATGTAAGCATCAAATCGACCCTGGACAGTAAGCGCGACGCAGCTAAGGTTGGTTTGAAAATCAAAAACAGGGGCTTAGAAACGATGAATATTGCCGGTATATATAACATCGGCAAAAACGGCGATAGTGACAACCTGGACTTTGATGTAAAAATGGATAAAACCGAAGCCATAATCTTTGAGCCTTTTATCAAAGATCTTGTATCGGACATGAAAGGAACGGTATCTGCCGACTTAAAACTTACGGGCAAGCCATCTAATCCTGCACTTAACGGCAGCCTGTCACTTAATAATACGGGCCTTACCGTTAATTATCTTAAAACGGCGTATACAGTTAACGATAAATTGAATGTAAGCAACAGTGTGATCAATATTGATAAAATGATACTGACGGATTATCGCGGAGGCAAGGGCGAAGCAAACGGCAAGGTTGACCTGAACAACCTGTCCAACCCTACGCTTGATGTTACGCTGGATGCCAATAATCTGATGGCGCTTAACACCACCTTTAAAGATAACCACATTTACTACGGTGTGGCTTACGGCACCGGCAGGTTTAGTTTTAAAGGGCCGGTAGATAACATGAAGATCGACATTAAAGCCACCACACAAGAGGGTACGGTTTTCAATATTCCTTTAAACTCATCTGTAACTGCTGTTGATTACGACTTTATAAGGTTTGTAAACCATAATGACACCACCATGAAGGTGGTTGATAAGGTTAAATCGTTTAACGGTATCACGCTGAATTTTGACCTTACTGTTAATGAAACAACAGTAGTTAAAATTGCTACGGACTATGGTAACCTGGAAGGAAGCGGTACTGCCCGTAACCTGAAACTGAACATTAACAGCCTGGGCGATTTTGAGATGTTTGGCGAGTTCCTGATCACTACGGGTAAGTTTGAATTTACCGCCAAGGATTTCATCAGCAAAAACTTTACGGTAAGCCAGGGCGGTACTATTCGCTGGACAGGAAACCCATCTACTGCAGAGATCAACCTGAAAGCGCTTTACGAGGTGCGCACCAATATTGCACCATTGTACCAGGCAGCGGGGCTTCAATCGCCATTTGGGCCAAAGCAAGTATTGGTACAGGCGGAGTTACTGATCTCCAAATCACTCCTTCAACCAAATATCGACTTCAACTTTAATTTCCCGGTAGAGCCATCTATAAAGGATGACCTGGGCACTTACCTGTCTGACAATAATAACCGCAGCCAGCAGGCGCTAAGCATCATTGTACGACGCAGTTTTGCATCAGGCACAGGCAGCAATTTAACCAACCAGGTTTTGGGTACCGCGCGGGACGCGGTGAGCGAGTTTGCCTTTAATAAGCTCAACAACTTTATTTCGCAATCGAACCTCAAGAATTTCGACTTAAACATCCGCTCATTTAACGATGCCAGTTTAGGCATCAGGCTTTTTGGCGACAGGTTGCTTTTTAACGGTAACGTGTACTCCAATACCGGCACCGGTGATCTTTTCAATAACAATCAAACCCTGCTGAACACAGATTTCCGTACGCTTACAAAAGATGTGGAGGTACAGTATCTGATCCGTAAGGATGGTAACCTGCGTGCAAGATATTCTTACCGCGCTTTAAACAGTACCACACTTAATACCATAAGCGATAACCTTGGCGTGCAGTATGTAAACGGTATCGGTTTAGTTTATCAGCGCGATTTTGACACTTTTGGCGAATTTATCCGCAATATTTTCCGGCAGAGCAGGCGCAACAGGGCACCGGTTAGTCCAACACCTTCACAACCGGCAACTACTACACCGGTAGTATCCGGCGGCAATGGCCCAAAGGGAAAAGAAGAGGACGATAAGGATAATTAATGCTCGCGCATAATGGCATGATCCATTTTATCGCGCTTGGTGCGTAAGTAAGCTTCGTTATGTGGGTTAGATGCAATTTCAATAGGGATGTTCTCCACCACTTCCAAACCATAGCCAATGAGCCCGGCGCGTTTCTTAGGGTTGTTGGTAAGCAGGCGCATTTTTGAGATGCCCAGGCTACGCAATATTTGCGCGCCGATACCGTAATCCCGCTGGTCCATCTGGAAACCTAATTTGATGTTGGCTTCTACCGTATCCAAACCGTTTTCCTGCAGGTGGTAAGCTTTTAATTTGTTCACCAGGCCAATGCCGCGGCCCTCCTGGTTCATGTAAACAATTACCCCTTTACCCTCCTGGCTAATAATCTCCATCGCTTTATGCAGCTGAGGGCCACAATCGCAACGGCACGACCCAAAGATATCACCGGTAACGCATGAGCTGTGCACGCGGACTAAAACAGGTTCATCAGGGGCCCATTCGCCTTTAACCAGGGCTAAATGATTTTCGCCGGTATCTAATTGTGTATAAGCGATCATGTCAAAATCACCCCATTCGGTAGGCATCTTCACTGACACCTCTTTTTTGACAAGCGACTCGGTATCGAGACGATAAGCAATCAGGTCTTTAATAGAAATGATTTTCAGGTCGAATTCTTTAGCCATCTCTAATAACTCGGGCAGTCGGGCCATATCGCCGTCTTCCTTCATTATTTCGCAGATTACACCAGCCGGCTCAAACCCTGCCAGTACCGACAGATCTATAGCGGCCTCGGTATGGCCTGAACGCCTTAGTACCCCTCCATCCTTTCCAATGAGCGGGAAAATATGCCCCGGACGACCAAGGTCTTCGGGCTTGATAGTTGGATCGATCAGTGCCAGGGTTGTTTTTGAACGGTCGGTAGCAGATATACCGGTTGTGCAGCCGTATCCAAGCAAATCGACAGATACTGTAAAATTAGTTTCGTGCGAGGTGGTATTTCTGCTTACCATTGGTTCCAACTCTAACTCTTGGGCGCGCCTTTTACTAATCGGAGCGCAAACCAGGCCACGGCCATAACGCACCATAAAATTGATGGTCTCTGGTGTGGCATTGCGGGCGGCAGTTAAAAAGTCGCCTTCATTCTCGCGGTCTTCGTCGTCAACAACTATGATGGTTTTGCCAGCCTTGATGGCTTCAATGGCTTCCGGTATGGTGTTTAGCATTTTGGTACGTTTGTGGCCGGACAATCAATTTGTAAAAAGGTGCCGGTTTATGCAAAAATAAGCTATAAATTAAACAAAAGGGTCGGCAGTATGTAAATTATGCCTGCTTCTTTATCTTGAAAAACGGGATGCGTTTAAAGAAACGCTTGTATAATTCCATGTCAAACAAGGCAGAGTCGGTAGCGGCTTTGTAGGACAGGAAGATGCCAATAGGGAGCAATACCGCAATCGAGATCCAGGCGCCTATCAGTGGTGACAGGTCACCTTCCTTGGCCGACTTTTCGCCAATGGTGCCGATGATATAGTACAGCAGGAAAAAGATCACTGACACCACCACCGGTAGTCCCAATCCGCCCTTGCGAATAATAGCGCCCAATGGTGCACCTATTAAAAACAGCACAATACACCCTGCCGACAACACGAATTTTTTGTGATACTCCATTACATACCTGCGGATGCTTTTGGTATTCTCTTTATAGTTATCCAGCCGCAACTTTAAGGCTTCCTGCACCTGCCTTACTTCGCTGGAGGCATTATTATAGGCGTTTATCTTATCGCTAATGGTATGCACCAACGCGCTATCTGCCGGCAGGGGTTTTTTAACAGTTTTGGAACTTGTTGGTACGGTAAAGTACTTAATGTTTGGAATAATTAGCTTGTAGTTTACGTTTACATTACTGTCTACCTGCTTACCTGTGGAATCTATATAGCGTTCCAGCTGCTTAAGGTTCATCATCATAGATGCACTTCTGAATTCATTTTCATTGGTGTGCTTCATCTTCAGGTCTGTAAGGTCAAACCGTTGTTCGGTTTCATCGAAGCGGAAACGGGTGAGCCGCTGGCGGGTGTTGTAGTTAATATCACCGGGGGTTTCCTCGTACCTGACACCGTTCTTGAGCTTCAGGATCAGAAACATATCATCCTTTGTGCGGTACATCAAACCCGACTGGGCAAAGGTTACGATATGGTTGATCTCCAGCTGCCCGCGCTGGTAGATCATAATTCCGTGGAGGGTTTGTCCGTCCGTATCCTTTTTGCGCACCCTTATAGTATATCCCGGAAAACGGCTGCTAAAAATATTCTCGGGGAGCAGGTCGGCCGATTTTTGTTTACGGGCATCATACAGCAGCGAATAGTATTTAAGATTGGCCACCGGCAGCATATAATCTGAAAAGATAAACGCCGCAACACTGATCACAAACACAACCACCATCATAGGGTACATGGCACGGCGTAACGAGATACCGGCAGATTTAATAGCCACCAGCTCGTAATTTTCGCCCAGGCTGCCGTAAGTCATGATAGAGGATAAGAGAACCGAAAGCGGCAGCGCCATTGCCAGGTTAGTGGCCGAATTGTACATCATCAGTTCGAGAATGATATACCACTCAAAGCCTTTACCTATCAAATCGTCGATGTACTTGAATAGAAACAACATCAACAGCACAAACATCACGATCAGCAAGGTGACTATAAAAGGCCTTATGAAAGATTTGAGCAGTAAAAGATGTATTTTCTTCATCAACAGGATCTTGTATACACGACAACAAACGGCAGCGCACGCAAATAATTGTTACCGCGCCCGCTAATTTGGGATACAAAAATACGGAAAAATAATGCTTTAGGCGCCCAGGGTGCTAATGAGGTAATCTATCTGGTTATCCCAAATCAGTTTGCGCTCTGCAATGGTGTCTTCGGTAGCAAAATCGGTAATGCTGAGCGCCACATCGTTGGTAAGTTCGTCCTGTACAATTTCCATTTCGAAGTAGCACTGCGGCTCGTCTTCCAGCCATTTGAAACGTACGAGTTTATTCTCTTTTATGGCTACCAATTTGGCGTTCTGTTTTTCGCCATCCCATGTAAAAGTGTAGATCTGATCTTTAACATTCACATCATCGGCAAACCATTGTGCCAGTCCGTTAGCCTCGTTCAGGAAAGTATAAAGTATTCTGGGTGAGGATTTTATTTCGTACTCAATAGCAAATTTCTTCTTCTCGGACATAGGGGTTTAACCGTTAGTAACTAATCAGGGGGTAAAAGTTAACATTTTTTCTAAAGAAAGCGAATTTCTGCTATATTTGCAAACCTTTTTTAGGAACCATCAAAATATAACCCGGCGGGGTAGCTCAGATGGTTAGAGCGTAGGATTCATAACCCTAAGGTCGGCAGTTCGATCCTGCTCCCCGCTACCTGACTGGGCAAGTCGACTTTTATAGTTGATTTGCCCTTATTTTTTGCCTCAAAAAGTGCCCTCACGCTATCAAAAACGCGGATTGCT
>NZ_CAXVWK010000109.1:0-46054 GCF_964263795.1 Mucilaginibacter sp. | reverse complement strand
CGAGGCGACCAACAATTCGCTCAGCCGCTGAATGATCAAAAAACTAATAAAAAGGATAAAGGTCATGGTAAAGATTTAATTTTTCATGTCTAAAAGCACCATCTCGCTGCTAAAGCCCGGCCCCATAGCCAACATTAATCCATAACCCTCTGTAAAGCCCTGGCTTATGAAACGTTCCAAAACATATAGCACAGTTACACTGCTCATATTGCCATTATCGGTCATTACCCGACGGGTATTGCTCAGAAAATCGCCTTCAACTTTCAGTGCGTCTACATAAGCATCAAGCACTTTTGTACCGCCCGGATGAAAAATAAAGTTTTTGATATCCCTTAACGCTAAGCCTTGCTTATCTAAAAAATCCTCGATATCCGCGCTGATGTTGGTATGGATAAATGTAGGTATATCTTTAGAGAACACCACCTTAAACCCATCTTCCTGAAACTGCCAGCCCATCACATCTAACGAATCATAATAAAGTTTGCTGCTATTAGCTATGATATTTAGCTGTGTGTCAGGTCGGGCGTGGTTATCTCCCTTAATGATACCGGCTACCACCCCATCAGAAAAGAGGCTGGAGCCTATAAAATTACTTTTGCTGTAATCGCTTTTGATCAGCGTTAGCGAACACAGTTCTACCGCTACCAGCAGCACCACTGCATTAGGGTTAGCTTTTGCAGCTATATTAGCTTTTGCTATACCGGCCACTCCTCCGGCACAACCCAGGCCCCAAACAGGTGTACGGTTTACGTGCGGGTTAAGGTGCATCTCGTTGATGATCAAAGCATCTATACTTGGCGTTGCCAACCCCGTGGTTGATACAAACAGGATATCTGTAATATCATCTTTGCTAATACCTGCTTTTGCAATAGCATCGCCGGCGGCCTGTACCGAGTGCTGCAGCGAGAGGCGGATATATTCGTCATTACGGTCTTTAAAAGATGTGTCTTCGGCGTAATAACTAATGGGCTTGGCAAAGTTACGTGTGGTGATACCTGTATTGTCGAACGCCTGGATCAGCCTGTCTACCTGCGGGAAATCTTTTGAAAATAAATTGCGTGCCTGTTCTTTAACATCCTGTTGCGGGACGCGGTTGGGCAAGTCTATCTTTGCTACTGCTGCTATAAATGGCATGTGTGATTGTATTAATAGGTGATAACTTTAAACCTGTGGCAAAAAGTATCAATTGCTTAATAACTTTTAACAAATATTATTGTTTGATTTAACACAAGCTTATTACATTGTAAACTTTAGTATACGCCATGCCCGAATTTCCAGACCTGCAGGTTTTTGCCCGCAACCTCAATAAAAAACTGGCCGATAAAACGGTTAAAGCCATTACCGTGCACAAAGCGCCTAAACTAAACGTAACCCATCAGGAATTGCAGGATACACTGCACGGCCAAAGATTAACTAAGGTTTACCGTGATGGCAAGGAGCTTTACATACAATTCAGCAAGGGCGATGTATTAGCCCTGCACCTGATGCTTCATGGGAAACTTTTTTTATATGGAGGCAAGAGCGATAATAAATACCCAGTAATCGACATCCTGTTTACAGATGATACCGGCCTGGTGTTAACCGATTTTCAGGGTGCTGCCAAGCCAACCTTGAACCCGGCTGAAACAGATGTGCCTGATGCAGACGAAGCCAATATTACTTATCTTAAGCAAAAGCTGGGCAAAACAAAAACCGCTGTGAAAACAGTGTTACTTGATCAAAAGATTATCCGCGGAATTGGAAACGCCTATGCCGACGAAATATTATGGGAAGCACGCATCTCGCCTTTTTCAGCCGGTAATAAGATTCCCGAAGATAAAGTAGAAGATTTGCTGAAAGCCATCCGGTCGGTATTGAAACATGCCGAAGAAGAGATCGTAAAATCTGACCCGGATATCATAGCAGGCGAGATTCGTGATTTTATGCTGATCCATAACGCTAAAAAGAAAAAGAGCCCTACAGGTAAAGATATCCTGATCAAAAAGGCCAGCCGAAAAACTTACTATACCGAAGAGCAAGAGCTATTTGATTAGTAAATTCTCTTGTTGTGAATCCTTATTAGACGATTAGTAAGACCGGAGTATTTTCGCCAAAATTAAAACATTTAACCAAAGTACCTTGTTGCCATTATATAGTAGCAGAAACAATCTAATTTATAATTACTAAAATGGGAACTTTACAACACATTCAACACCAGATCTCGGCATTGAACGATCTGATCAAAATAAATAACGACCGGATCACCGGTTATCAAAAGGCTTTGGAGGGCATAACCGACAACTCGTTGACCAGCATCTTCGAAGGCTATGCAGATCAAAGTAAAGGCTATGTAAATGAGCTTAACGATTATATTCATCTGTTGGGCGGTTCGCCTGCAGATGGTACCACCCTGGCCGGTAAGTTTTACCATACCTGGATGGATGTAAAATCGGCCTTTACCAAAAAGGATATACATTCGGTTTTGTCTGATTGCGAGTACGGCGAGGATGTGGCTAAAAGTGCATATCGTAAAGCAATGGAAGACAAAGAGTTGATTTGGGAAGACGATAAGGTGCTTACCTTACTAACCAACCATATGAATGGTTTAAAAATGGCGCATGATGCCATCAAGGCGTTACGCGATTCATCTAAACAATCAGCAGCATAATTATGGATAGCCCCGACCAGGATTTTTTGGAAGAATACAAACCGCTGCATGTACCGCATAAATATGATGCGGACGCTTCTTTACAGGACAATGTAGTTTACGCACTTGCCCAGTTAGAGTATGCTACTGCACCGGAAGTAGCCGGAGAACTGGCCGAACTGGAACCTGCTACTGATTTAGCTAAACATGAGCAGCATGCCCGCGAGATACTGGAGCACCTATTTAATAAAGGGCTGATAAAAGGTGATGACGAAGCCGAAAGGCAATACAACCTGAGCAAGATCCTTACCCCTAATTCGGGCAAGGCAGATGAATTATTTTAAGAAATATCACTAACAAAAAAGGCGAGAATATTGCGCCTTTTTTGTTAATCGAAAAATTCATTTTGCATTAAACGTTATTTATGGCGCCGTTGGTGTAACCGGCGTGGCCGACATTACACTATCTACTACAAACACGCTAACCCCGCGCCACGGAAGGGTATGTTTATATTCTTTATAATGCAGATCGAGCAATGCACCGGCGCTGTGGTTAAGCTTATCGGCAACTTTTTCGTCAGTAACGGAAAACATAAATTCGTTAGACTGTATATTTCCCTGCGTTTGCGACCTGATACCTGTCTGGATAAGCCTGCCCTCGTAAGTTTTAAAGATATTGCCTTTTTTAACAAAGTAATTCATGGTGCCGGCCTTAACGCCTTCGCCAAACACAAAGTAATAGCGGTAATAAACTACACCGGTAATTACCAGCAGCAGCACAATTAAAACAATAGGTAAAACGCGTGTTTTCATGTTGATGGGTGTTTGTACAATCAACTAACGCATTAAGTAGTTATAAGTTTAAAAAATAGTTGGTCAGGCTGGTAAAATCATCAAATTTAACGTCGTAATCATCGGTTGTACCAAATCCGTAGCTTACAAATACAAACGGGATGCCTGCAAGGCGGCTTTGCTCGCCATCGCCGGCGGTATCGCCAATATAAACAGGGTTTTGCAAAGCATGTTTATCCATCAGCAACTTAATATTATGCTGCTTGGGCATAAAATTGATCCCGTAAGCAATTTCATCGGTAATATGTTCATCAATGCCAGCCCAATCAATAAACCGACGGATGATACCTTTGGCGCAGTTACTCAAAATAAATAGCGGATACCTTTGAGCAAGCAACTGCAGCCCTTCCCTTACACCTTCATATAAAATTCCGCCTTTTTCTGTAATAAGCGAGTGGCGGCGTTCATTTACCATAGCGTAAATTTCTACCCGGCGCTCGGGCTCAAACTCGGGCATTAATACTTCAATTACCTTTTTACCCTCCCAGCCAACCATTCCCGCCAGGCTATCGCGTTCAATGGTTTTATCGATGCCTAAGCTTTCGAAAACAACGTTCCAGGAGTGTGCGTAAGTATCAACGGCATCCCAAAGGGTACCGTCCATATCAAAAATTAAGCTATCGGGCTTTTGCATTATTACTTATTAGAATGGTGAAAATAAGTATTTATACCAACAAAATGCATCTGCCGCAAATTTTTATACTTTGCTACAATCGGTAAAAAACACCATAACCACTAGGTTATACACCATTACAGCGGCTATTAGTTGCGTACATTTGTTGTGTAATGAAAAAGGCGTTCCCGGTATATGATATTTGCGCATTGTCCGACCATCAGCACGAAGATTTGTTGGTGAGCCGGTTTGCCCCTTATCTGCAAAAACACCAGAACCTTAGCCTGCCACACAAGCATACTTTTTACCATGTGGTATTTTTTACGCAGGGAAGCGGCAGCCACTCTATCGATTTTAAAACTTTCCCTGTAAAGCCCTATCAGATCTACTTTATGACACCCGGGCAGGTACACCGTTGGAACTTTGAAGGCACAGCAGATGGTTATATCATCAATTTTTCAGGGTCATTTTTCCAGTCGTTTTTATTGCGGCCGGATTATCTGGACAAACTTCCTTTTTTTACGGGCAACGTGGATGATGAAGTTATTGACCTGAAGGCAGAAAGCATCCCTGCTATATGCCAGTTGTTTGAACAGCTACTTACAGAAACTGCCGTACCAAACAAGTTGGGGATGGATTTGATTAGGGCACTAATGCTGCAGTTGTTCATTCTTGTGGCAAGGCAAAGTCCGGCAATTGGCCAATCAGCATTACCCACTTACAACTATACGCTGCTGCAAAGTTTCAGAAAACTGGTGGATCAGAATTTTGTAAATCTAAAGCTACCTAAAGACTATGCAGCGTTGTTATATATTACGCCTAATCACTTAAACGCCCTTTGTAATGATATGCTGGGTATATCTGCCGGCGAGGTGATACGTAACCGCGTGGTTCTAGAAGCTAAACGCCTGCTGGTAAACCTGGAGCTAAGCATTGCTACTATAGCCGCCAAACTCAATTTCGCCGACAACTCGTACTTTACCAAATTTTTTAAAAAATACACCGGCCAAACCCCGGATGATTTCCGCAAAAACACATTAAACCATGACAACCGATAACACTAAACCCTATAAACCAATCTCGGCGTTGCAAGGCATTGTACAGGCCAAATGCCCCCGTTGTCGCCGAGGTGATATATACTCAACCCCAACGTACAGCTTTAGCGGTCAAAAAATGCATGAGCGTTGCTCGCACTGCGGGCTCACCTACGAGCGTGAACCCGGCTACTGGTATGTGGCTATGTTTGTAAGCTATGCTTTTAACGTAGCCGAAATGGTGACGTTTGCGGTTGCTACGCATGTACTTACGGGTTCCAATTCGCCGTGGCTATACGTAGCTGTACTGATGGCGGTGGTTTTTATCCTGTCGCCGTTTAATTACCGTTACTCGCGGGTAATACTGTTATACTGGCTAACACCCGGGTTAAATTATGAGCCCTGGAGAAGCGAGGACCAGCACAAGGTGGTGTTTAAGGAAAAAGAGTCGTAATTTTTTAGGGGTCTGTTATTAAAGGGACCTCGAAAACAGCGCTTTAATGCGTTAAGCTCTCTATTTTTTTTATTAATTCGTCCATTTCGAACGGTTTGGCTAAAAAATCATCTGCACCGGCATCCATTGCCGATTGCTTGATGTCGCGGCTTGCCGAGATCATGATCACGGGAATATTTTTAGTGATGGTTGCGCTTTTAAGTTTTTTGCAGATATCCCTGCCATCTTCGCCGCTCATCCAAATATCCAACAGCAGCAAATCGGGCAGTTGGTCTTTCATGTCCAATACGGTCGATCCGTCTACCGTGCTGGTTACATGGTAACCTTCAAATTCAAGCAGCATCTCCACAGCATCCACAATCCCCGGATCATCGTCCGCTATCATTATCTTTTTTTGCTTCATCTTTCTATGTAGTTCGACACGTTAACTACCGCTACGTTTAATTCCGGTTTAACTTATTTACTCTCTGCAATATTATCCAGGCTTACAGGCAACGTAAAGCAAAAAGTAGACCCTTTTCCTTCAACGCTGTTTACCCACATTTTTCCGCCTTCGCGTCTTATAATTTCATTACTGATGTACAATCCCAACCCCAATCCGGGGAATGTGTGCTGCTTACTGCCGCTTACGCGATAGAATTGTTCAAACACCTTTTCCTTCTTATCATCCGGTATACCGATACCGAAATCCTGCACACACACGGTTACCTCATTCCCCTCTTTTTCGGTACTGATGATAATGCGGTTAGTGTGAGGCGAATATTTGATAGCATTAGTTACCAAATTAGTGATCACCTGGCCAATACGGTCTTTGTCAGAATATATGCGCCCGGTTTCTTTAAAATCCATCACCAGGATGTGTTTGTTGGTTGTATGCTGTAGATCCTGCACATTTTCCTGCACGGCTGTGTTAAAATCAAACCAGCTTTTATTGAACTGGATACGGCCCGAGTTGATCTTGGTAACATCCAGCAGATCGCCGATAAGGTTGGTAAGGCGATTAAGCTGTGCATCCATTTTTTCGACCATGGCGGCCTTTTTTTCTTCACCCTCTTTGCTAAGCATGGCGCCCAGTACCTGTGCATAGGCTTTAATACTGGTAACCGGTGTTTTAAGCTCATGGCTGGCTATACCCAAAAAGTCGTCTTTTTGGCGCTGCAACTGTTTCTGCTCATCAATATCGGTATTGGTACCAAACCATTTGATGATAACGCCATCGTTAACAAACGGCAGGGCGCGCGTTAAATGCCATTTATAATTGCCGTGTTTGTCACGCAGCCTGAATTCAAACTGATAAATGTTACCCGAAGATATTGCGGCCGCCCAGGCATCCGCACAGCCTTGCCTGTCGTCCGGGTGGATATTGTCCAGCCATTTAGGGCTGGCAATTTCATTAGCGGGCAGGCCAAAAAATTCTACCGTACGCTGGTTCACATAGTCCAGGTCACCGTTTACTGTAGCCGTCCAAAGCTGTACCGGCATAAAATCAGTAACAAACTCAAACTGATTTATCTGATCGTTCAACTCCCTGTTCTTTAACTGGAGCTCCATATCTATCCGGGTAGTTTCGGTAACATCTGTACAGGCACCTACATAGCCGGCAAAAGAGCCATCGGTATTATATTGCGGGTTGCCGGTGGCAATGCACCAGCGTATACCTCCATCTTTGCCACGTAGCCTAAACTCTACTCTATAGGGAATGCGCCTGCCCAGGTCATGCAGGAATTTCTTTGCTGCATGCTCAAGGTCCTCTTCCATAATGCACGCCAGCCAGCCGGTACCCAAGGTTTCCTGAGGGGTTTGGCCTGTCCAGTCCTGCCAGGTTTTGTTAGCATAGGTAATCATGCCCTGCGCATCGCTCATCCAAAGTGCCGTTGGCGATGCGCTCGTAATATTTTGAAGTAAATGCTCGCTATCTATCAAAGCCCGTCGGTTAGCCAGTTCGGGCCTCAGGTCGCGCGCAATGGTTGCCCTACCCTGCGGTTTTTTTGTTAGCGCGTCATAAACCATCATGGTTGTGCCCGATACGGGTATGGATTCACCCGTTTTAAAGTGTCGGTAAACAACTTCACCACTCCATCGGCCATCCTTAAATAAAGTCTTATTGATGTTATTGTTAAGCTTACCAAGTTCGGCAGGCATCAAAAATTCACTATTATGGCGGTTAATTTCGCCCTGTTCCAGCCCCAGCATCTCGCGGCCGGCGCTGTTGATGTAGGTAACGTTGCCATCTACATCGCTCAGGCTTACAAAATCAGACGTATGCTCTATCAGCGTGATCAGTTTGCGCTGTTCCTCGCGGTTAAGCACATCATCAGTAATATCCAGCGCGGTACCGGCAAAACGCACGCAGCGGCCTTTGTCATCAAAATAGGCTTTACCCCGGCAGCGCAGCCACCGCAGCTTACCATCCTGCGCGCCAACAGTACGAAACTCGCTGTCATAAAAACCACCCAGTTCGGGGGTCAGTGATTGCTGCACGGTTATATCTATCCGTTCGCGGTCATCGGGATGGATGTATTTTAAAACGTTCTTATAGGAAGTTACATCTTCGCCCTGGCTAAAGCCGTAAAGTTGCCTGCAACGGTCATCCCAAACAACCACGTCATTAACGGGGTCAAGGTCCCAGGTACCCAACCCGGCAGATTGCAGCGAAAAGCGGGTCCGTTCTTCTGTTTCAGATAGTTTAAGGCGTGTAAGTACCAGTTCCGTAACGTCTGAAGCGGTATTCATAATGCCCCATACCTCGCCGGTTTCGGTTTTAAGTGGCTTATAAGTAAAGTTGAAATAAAAGGTTTGCATCCGGCCGTTCACAAACAAGTCTACACGTTCGCCATGCGCCTCGTACGGCACGCCGGTGGTAAAAACCTTATCCAGCAAGTTGAAAAATGGCTGCCCCTCCAGCTCTGGTAAAGCCTCTCTAAAGGTTTTGCCCACGACGGATTCGTCTTTGTCCCAAACTTCCAATATAGCTTTGTTAGCCACTTTGATCACCATGTCACGGCCTACATAAAGCCCTATAGGTGAAACCGATTCTTCTATCAGTACCTGAAAAATTTGATTATTCGCTAAATAGGTTTGGTAACTACTGTTATCCATTAGGGGGCCAAAAATTAAGTTTAATATTTGGCATCTTAGGGGGAATGCGCTGTAAATAGCAAAACTAAACATTACCGCGCATTTTACGATATACTATTACAAACAAATCGCGCAAATTTTATAGCGGTATTCCATACTAAAAGAAAGGGCGGCAATTAAAGCCAATGCTTTTCAATCAAGATTACTAATGCCCGCACTGTTAACAAATTGGTAAATGCCAAACAATTACAATTTTGCAAGGTTATCCGATAATAATTTTCCATTAAAACATTACAACTACAGCGGGTATTTAGTATATAAGCCGGTAATTTATATTGCCTGCCAAAATATAATTGATACTTTTATGAAACTTTTGATTAACATCCCCTGATTGAATGAGCAAATCGCCAAAAAACATAATTGCCAGACCGCCCTATCCAACATTGCCGAAGACGCTCACCGGCATTAATGGTTTAGATGAGATTACCGAAGGCGGCTTACCAACCGGCAGGCCAACACTTATATGTGGTGAGGCGGGTTGCGGTAAAACCCTGATGTCGATAGAATTTATTGTACGCGGCGCTGTTGAGTATAACGAGCCGGGCGTGTTTGTTGCTTTTGAAGAAAAAAGCGATGAACTGACTGCCAACGTCGCATCACTAGGTTTCGACCTTAAAAAATTACAAGACGAGAAAAAGATACGCATAGATCACGTTCATATTGACCGCAGCGAGATTGAAGAAACCGGCGAGTATGATCTGGAAGGATTGTTTATTCGGCTGGGCTACGCTATTGACAGCATTGGTGCAAAACGTGTTGTATTAGATACGCTGGAAAATTTATTTGCCGGCCTGGATAAACTTGCTGTATTGCGAACCGAATTACGCAGACTATTTGGCTGGTTAAAAGAAAAAGGTGTTACAGCTATAATAACCGGTGAGCGCGGTGAAGGTACATCATTAACCCGCCAGGGGCTGGAAGAGTACGTATCTGACTGTGTGATACTATTAGATCATCGTGTCATTAACCAGATCTCGACCCGTCGTTTACGCATTATCAAATATCGCGGTACAGTGCATGGCACAAACGAGTACCCTTTCCTGATAGATGAGGAAGGTATCTCTGTACTACCGGTTACGTCGCTTAAAATGACAAGCCGGGCATCTACAGATCGCCTCTCTACCGGAATTGCTGCGTTGGATGATATGTTGGGCGGTAAGGGCCTTTATCGTGGCGGAAGTGTATTAGTATCGGGCACTGCAGGTACGGGTAAAACCAGCCTTGCAGCATCTTTCGCGAACGAAACCTGCAGCCGGGGCGAAAAATGTGTGTACTTCGCTATGGAAGAGTCGCCTGCACAGATAGTACGCAACATGCGCTCGATAGGTATGGATCTCCAAAAACACGTCGACTCAGGCTTGCTGTACTTTAATGCGTCAAGGCCTAATCTATACGGGTTGGAAATGCACCTGGTAGCGATGCATAAGTGCATAAAAAAATACCAGCCGGATGTAGTGATCATAGATCCTATCACCAATTTCATCAATATAGGCTCTGTAAGCGAAGTTAAAAACATGCTGGTGCGGATGATCGATTTCCTTCAGCAGGAACAGATCTCTGTAATGTTTACGGCGTTATCCCTCAACACCATTGTTAACGAGCAGACAGACGAGGGCGTATCATCATTGGTTGATGCCTGGATACTGGTACGTGACATCGAATTTAACGGCGAACGTAACCGGGGCTTGTACGTGATGAAATCGCGCGGAATGAAACACTCCAACCAGGTGCGGGAATTTATTATTACGGATGCCGGCTTAACCCTGGTTGATGTTTACCTGGGCCCTGACGGGGTGCTTACCGGATCGGCCCGTAAACAACAGGCACTGATGGAAGAAACAAGCGAAGCTATCCGCACACAGGCCATGAGCCGTAAAGACCGCGAGATACTGCGCAAACGCAAAGTACTGGAAGCAAAAATTGACAGCCTGAACACCGAATACGAATCTGTTGAAGAGGAGTTGAACAAGGTATACCTGGAAGAAGAGTTAAAGAAACAAATTTTAGCTAAAAACCGCGAAGTGATTACTAAATTAAGAAGGGGCGGGGCGGCAGAGGATACACAAAAACCTGAAGAACAAAAGCGCGGAAAAAGAGGACAAAAATGAACGAACCTGATAAAAAATGGGAATTGAGATTGTACGTGGCCGGCAAAACCCCGAAATCTGTCACGGCTTTGGCTAATCTTAAAAAATATTGCGAAGAACACCTGAAAGGAGAGTACCGCATAGAGGTAATTGACCTGCTGGAGCAGCCACAACTTGCTGAGGGCGACCAGATACTGGCGATACCGACGCTGGTGCGCAAAGTGCCCGAGCCTATAAGAAAGATCATTGGCGATTTAAGCAACGAAGAAAAGGTACTTGTAGGACTGAACATTAGACCGGCTTAACTGTATAACTTACTATGGCCGATACTGAAGGGTTTTTAGAAGGGTACGAAAACGAAGCAGCGGTTTACCACCTGCGCCTGTTTATAATCGGCGCGTCGCCCAACTCCATACGTGCCGTTGAAAACCTCAAAGCCATTTGCGAGCAGTATCTGGCCGGCCGTTACGAACTGGAGATCATAGATATCCACCAGCAAAAAGAACTGGCCGAGCATGAAAATGTAGTCGCCCTGCCCCTGCTTATCAAACGCACACCCTCGCCCGAAAGGCGCCTGATTGGTGATATGAGCGATACACAGAAAGTTTTAAAGGGATTAGGCCTTATTAATAGCTAATATGGAACAGCAAAATTCAAATAGCAGCTTGTTAAGCGAAATTGAAGAACTGCGGATCCAGTTAGAGGAAGCGCATGATACGATCAATGCCATCCGCACAGGCCAGGTAGACGCCCTGGTAGTTAAGGATGAAAGCGGCCACCAGTTGTTCACACTTAAAACTGCCGACCAGACTTACCGTGTTTTTATTGAGAAAATGAGTGAGGGTGCGGTTACCATTAATCATAACGGTATTATTTTGTACTGCAATACCCGTTTTGCCAGTATGGCGGCTACCTCACTCGAAAAAACTATTGGACAGCCGCTGGAATCTTTTGTACCCGAAGCTTCTAAAGCAAAGTTAGAGCAGATCATCCATAGCAGTTGGAAAGAGGAATGCCGCGATGAACTGTTGCTGAAAGATGGTGCCGGTAAGGATATGCACTGTCTTTTTTCATGCAATGCCATTGAGCTTGACCACGGCCCTGCCTTAAGTATCATAATAACCGACCTTACCGTTTTAAAAGATACCGAGCGCCAGCTACAGGTACGTAATACGGAGTTAGTTGCTGCCCACGCCGCCACCGAAAAACTTAACGATAGCCTGGAAGCAACGGTGCGTGAACGTACGCATGACCTGGTGATCAGCAGGGAACACTTCCGTTTGCTTACCAACAACATCGACCAGATGACCTGGACCAACTTGCCCACCGGCGAGTTCATATCCTATAATCAAAGATGGTTTGACTATACCGGGCTTACGCTCGATGACGATCACGAGGTGAAATGGGAGATGCTTGTGCATCCGGATGATTTAGCCGATACATTAAACCAGTACAATCACTCCCTGCAAACCGGCGACCTTTTTGAGGTAGAGAACCGCTACAAACGCCATGACGGTGTTTACCGCTGGCACTTAAACCGGTCTAAACCGCTTAAAAACGACGCCGGTGATATAATTTTTTGGGTGGGTACGGCTACGGATATCGAAGAGCAAAAAAAAGAGATGGAGCGTAAAGACGAATTCATCGGTATTGCCAGCCATGAACTTAAAACGCCATTAACCAGCTTGAAAGGTTATGTGCAGCTTATTGCCGCTTATAAAAAAGAAGAATTACCCCCGGTGGTAAAACAGTATATCACCAAGGCTACCGTATCTATCAACAAATTGCAAAGCCTTATCAACGACCTGCTGGACGTAAGCAAGATCAAAGCCGGTCGCCTCCAATACGCCATTGGTGAGGTTGATATTGCTAACCTGGTTAATATTTGCGTGGAGAATGCTTACCACGCGCATCCAAATTTTAAATTCAATGTGGAGCTGCAACCCGGCTTTACCGTATCAGGCAACCAGGAGCGGTTAGAGCAGGTGTTAATGAACCTTATCAATAACGCGGTTAAATATTCGCCCACTAACCGCGAAGTCAACATTGCCGCTGTACAACAAAGCGACAAGGTGCGTGTGGCGGTTACCGATTTCGGAATTGGCCTTTCAGCCGATCAGAAAAGCAAGATCTTTGAACGCTTTTACCGGGTAGAAGACAAGCAGAACATGACCAGCGGGCTGGGTATGGGGCTTTACATATCCCAGGAAATTGTTAAAAACCACAACGGCGCCATAGGCGTAGAAAGCGAACCGGGCAAAGGATCAACATTTTATTTTGTTCTGCCGCTGGTTTAAGCAATAAATAAATTTCATGGCTAACAATATAAATTTGTTGATATTGGCACAATACCTTCTCCGACAAACTTATGACCGATAGCCCAAACGGACACGTTACGCTTACCCATAGCAGCGATGGTGTTGCAACCATCAGCTTTTATCACCCTGCGCAAAACTCATTGCCAGCAAATTTGCTGCAGCAACTTACTGATGTTATAACCCAAGCCGGCAAACATCCGTTAACGCGTGTAATCGTGTTAAAAAGCGAAGGTGACCGCACCTTTTGTGCCGGTGCAAGTTTTGACGAGTTACTGCAGATCAAAGACAAGCAAGCCGGGGCCGTATTCTTTTCGGGCTTTGCTAATGTGATCAACGCTTGCCGAAAATCGCCGAAAATAATCATTGCACGCATACAAGGTAAGGCCGTGGGTGGTGGCGTTGGACTGGCAGCCGCAGCAGATTATTGCCTGGCTACCGAAGCCGCCTCGATCAAATTAAGTGAACTGGCTATCGGAATAGGGCCTTTTGTTATTTCGCCCGCAGTTACCCGTAAAATTGGGTTGCCTGCCTTTTCACAATTAACTATTTGTGCGGTCGACTTTCAATCAGCCAGGTGGGCGCAGGATAAGGGCCTATACAATGAAGTTTATGCCGATATAGCCGATTTAGACGAAGCTTTAACATCGCTAACAATCAAACTGGCCTCATATCACCCGGAAGCCCTGCTGGGCCTTAAACAGATCCTTTGGGAAGGCACCGAAAACTGGGACGAACTTTTAGCAGAACGTGCTGCCATTAGCGGGGAGTTGGTATTATCAGAATTTACCCAACAAGCTTTAAACGGCTTTTTGAAGAAGTAACTAAATTAATTATTAACTATAGCTGCCGGATAACGCAGAAATAATCCTACAAAGATGCGTAATTGCTGCACATCCTAACAGATTGCTACGTTGTTTATTTCAATTTATATTTAACAAAAAAGCCCTTTAACTTTCGCTAAAGGGCTTTTACAATATATTTATTCAACAATTTTAGTATCTGCCGCGACCATGGCCAAAACCACCATGACCATGGCCGAAACCACCGCGACCGTGCTCAAAACCACGGCCCCTAAAGCCAGGGCGAAAACCACCGCCAGGGTAATAAGCGGGGCGGCCATAGTAAGCCCTGCGGTAACCACCTCTATAAACTACAGTGCGTGGATAATATGCAGCGCGGGGATAATAAACCGGCTGCGGGTAGTAAACCGGTGCTGGTTCATAAACAACCCGGCGATAAGGATAAGGGTCGCCGATATGGATACCCACGCCTACCCTAACCTGTGCATTTGCAAACTGTGCGGAAATTGTTAAAACGAGTGCTATTATCAAAATTTAATCAGTTTCATGGTAAAAGTTTTTAGTTACTAACTCCTGTTTCTTATAGCTATGACACATATTTAATGCCATGGTTTAAATAAAACTTACCATTTTTTAGAATACTAGCCCTCGTACAGGCTTAACTTGCTGCGTAAATAGCTCATTTCGTGCTCCATATCTTCCAGCTTTTGCAGCAGGTTATTTATGGTTGCTACGCCAGGTTCGTTAATATCCAGTTCATTATGCAACCGCACAAGGCGTTCTAATTTCTGAATTTCATCTATGGGGATACAATTGATTTGATTGACCGCTGTAACCTTCACCAGGCCCGCATCTGCCAGGTAATCAACAAACGTGTACTCCACATTATGAAACACACAAAAATCACTGACGGTTATTAAATTATCTGTTCTCATAGGTTTAACGTTTTTATCAGGATTTAGCTAATTCTTCAAATAATTGCCGCTGCTTATCAGTTAGCTCCGTTGGCAATTGAATATTATAGGTAAGGTAAAGGTCGCCAAACTGTTCGGCCTTTTTATAAACCGGTACTCCTTTACCTTTCAGTTTAACCTTTGTGTTATTTTGCGTGCCTGCTGTCACTTTAAGCTTTACTTTGCCGGTAAGTGTATCCGCTGTTATCTCGCCACCTAATACAGCAGTGTAAAGGTCAAGGTTAATGGTTTTGTACAGGTCGTTCCCTACCCTTTTGAATTCCGGATCTTCTGGTACCGAAAACTCAATGTAAAGGTCGCCTGCAGGTGCGCCGTTTGCCCCTGCACCGCCATGCCCTGCAATTTTAATGGTTTGCCCGTTGGCTATACCAGCCGGGATAGTGAGCCTGATGTTTTTGCCGTTAACGGTAATGGTTTGCTTTTTAGACTCCATGATATCACGCAGGCTTACTTGCAGTTGTGCATTCATATCCTGCCCGCGGTAACGCTGTTGCCTGCCACCGCCACCGGGTGGGCCACCACCAAACATTGAGTTGAAAAATTCGGAAAAATCGCCGCCACCGCCGCCAAAATCAAATCCGCCGCCGCCCTGACTTTGGCCACCGCCATAACTGCGCTGCTGGCTCTGTGCGCGTTGCTGCTGTTCGTAAGCTTCACCGTGTTGCCAGTTTTCACCATACTTATCATATTTCTTACGCTTTTCGGGGTCGCTCAGCACTTCATTGGCTTCGTTGGCCTGCTTAAACAGGCGCTCGGCCTCCGCATTGTTAGGGTTAAGGTCCGGGTGGTGTTTGCGCGCCAGTTTGCGATAAGCGTTCTTTATATCTTTTTCGGATGCGTTCTTATCAACGCCTAAAATCTTATAGTAATCTATAAATGCCATATCAGTAAAGGTAGCTATCCAGTTAAAACGACGTATCCGAAGCTAAGTTTTATTTTCGGTATATAATTTACCTTCGGATTGTATAAATTACGCCACCAACTTATTAACCCTATGCCAATCGATACCACCAGTTTTAAACCGAGCCCTACTGCATACCTTAATGCATTGCGCATATTTGCCTGCCTGATGGTGCTTACAGTGCACTCGGGCGAGTTTTTTTACATTGGCGCAGGTGGCAGCATCATTCGCGAGAACCATGTTTGGGTAAATAATTATGGCAGTTTTATGCGGGCGTGTGTCCCGCTTTTCGTTATGATATCCGGCTATTTATTACTGCCAATAAAAGAAACACCGGGCGTTTTTTATAAACGCCGATTTAGCCGTATCCTGATACCGTTCTTAATATGGTCGGTAATGTATGCGATAGTACCGTACCTGCTTGGTACCATCACAACAGCTCAAATGTGGCGCAGCCTGTATATTATCCCTCTTACTTTTACTGATAGCGCCGGCCACCTTTGGTTTGTTTACATGCTTATCGGTGTTTACCTGTTTATCCCGGTAATTTCACCCTGGATCGTTACCGCATCCAAACAGTTCAAACAATTTTTCCTCATCATTTGGATAATTACTCTCTTTATCCCTTACATAAAAACGGTGCAGCCCGATCTGTGGGGCGAAGTTTTCTGGAACAAGTATCCCGCCGGATACTATTTTTCCGGCTACATAGGATACCTGGTGCTGGGACATTACATTAAAGAATATGTTCGATTGAGCAAAGCCACTGCTTTTATTACCGGATTAGTGATGGTTATCATAGGGTATACAGTTACCAACCTCGTTTTTGCCCACCAGATGCCATTAGCTAAAGATCTCCCCGAATTAGAGCTTTCTTGGGCGTTCCCAACTATTAATGTAGCGTTTATGGCTACCGGGTTGTTCCTGATGTTTAGTTTACTTTCTTTTAAAAGTGCTGCTACAGAAAGCTTTGTTGCAAAAGTGTCGGCACTAACCTACGGAATGTACCTGGCGCATATTTTAGTATTAAACCAATTATTCCCGATTATTAATAACTGGCTGCATGAGGCGGTACTGGTAATACCGATACTGGCGGTAAGTACCTTTATCGTCACATACCTGCTGATAAAGCTGCTTAGTTACCTGCCGGGAAGTAAATACATTGTTGGGTAGTCTCTTTTTATTGAGTATAAGCGCTTGCTCAGATTGGCTTTTACTAATTTATATAAGCCGGGGAACACTTCGCTGTGTCCGCCTTCCACCTTAAAACTTAGTGGTTAACATCAGCTGCCATACATTAGATTTGCTATTGGTATCTTCCTCTTTCTGATACCAGTACATATAACCAAATTCTGCATCGATGAGTTTATTGAACCTGTACCCTAACGACACAAAAGACCTGTTCTGATCAAACGTGCTGTTATTTACATTGTCTTTATGCTGTACATTTAAAAAAATCTCGTTCTGAATGCCGGTATAAACTCCTTTAGTAAACCCGGTATCTGCAACAAGCGGGATCTGCGCGCTAATGAACGCCCGGGCACGCTGAGAGAAATTGGTTGAGCCTTCTTCCTTTACAAAACGCTGCTCCAGGCGAAAGCGGGCGTTTATTTCTACCTTACCTGCTTTAAAATCGTACAAGTATTGTTCGTAAATGCGGTTCTCGGGCGAGTAGGTGCGTTCGCCATTCTCATGTTCCCAATCGCCTTTATAAGCGTAGCCAAAAGCGACCGAATGCTTACCGGTAATATTGTAACTTAAAGCACCGCGCAGCAGCAGCGTATTAAGGTAGGCAAAGCGGTCGGCACTTCGTAACTGTACATCGGTTAGCAAATCAAATTTATTTGAAATTTTGTGGGTGTTAGAATTAAAAAACCAACCAACGTTTTTTACAGATTGCCCATAGCCCACCCCTGCAAACGACAAGAGCAAAAACAGGATGAAAACGGATCTGATCATTTGAGAAATATGTTTCTAATATCCAACCACCCTGGAATAGTAATGTTCTTACAATTTTGTAAATTTAAATTTCCAACCGCATCAACATGGATACCTCAATATTTCGTTATTTTAAAGACATTCAAACAAAAGAGATAGCCCCGGGATACCACTCCAAGCTAATTCATACGGTAAATAACACAATCAATTTTATCGAGGTTAAAGCCGGCTGTGTATCGCCCTATCATACGCACATCCACGAGCAGTGTGCCTTTATCATCGAGGGGCAATTTGAGCTTACGGTGAACGGCGTACCGCAGATCCTGGATGCAGGCCTGTTCGCGGTGATCCCTCCTAATATACCTCATAGCGGCAAAGCAATTACCGATTGCAAGCTGATAGATATATTCAGCCCGGTTCGGGAAGATCTGAAAGCCCTTTAATTCAGGCCAATATTTTTACATTTGCAGCATGGCCATTACTCCCGCTACCATTACCGACGTACCGCAACTTGTCAATTTGATCAACAGCGCTTATCGTGGCGAATCGTCCAAAAAGGGCTGGACCACTGAGGCTAATTTAATAGACGGGCAGCGGATAGACGAAGAGAACCTGACCCTGCAATTGGAAGACCCCAACGCTGTGATCCTGAAAAATACCAATGACGATGGTGAGATTACCGGCTGTGTTTACCTGCAAAAACGCGGCAAAAGGCTCTACCTCGGTCTGTTAACTGTATCGCCGCTGTTACAAGCTAATGGCCTGGGCAGGCAACTATTACAGGCGGCCGAGGACTACGCCAGGAGCATTGATTACCACACCATCATCATGACGGTAATCACTACGCGTGTAGAGTTGCTAAACTGGTACACGCGCCGCGGTTACCATAAAACGGGCGAGGTGATTCCACTGAACATCCCCAAATCGTTCGGTATTTTGAAACAGCCGGTAGATCTGTGTTTGTTAGCTAAAGAGGTGTAATTTTTTACAGCTGATTGCGGCCACTTTTGGTTTTGCAGAATTTATAATATTTAATACTGCAACGCCGCGATAAAAATGGTGTCTTTTAAGCGACTATAAGGCATTGTATGGAGCAGATCGACCCCCGGTTAAAACAATCCATTGTTGATTATTGCAGCAAATACAAAGTACAGCGCATTGAACCTGACAGCCTCGATACCGATACAAGTGTAGATCTGGACCTGGATATTGTTGCTATAGAAGTGGAATTATTCCTGGCGGAATTTGCTGAACATTTCTGCATCGACAATTCAAAATTCAGCTGGTACAAATATGGTTATCCAAAAGGCTCTACCAGGGTACGTATCCTCAAAACCATGTTTGGCTATAAGCGTACGTGGGTAAAACAACTGGCGGGCTATTGCTATAAACCCAGGTTTAAAGTACAGGTGCTGCAAACCGCTTTGCAAACCGGCAAGTTACTATAAACTACCCTATCCGTTTTCCCTCTTCGCTCGCAGTGATCAGTTTTTCCAGCCGGCTCAATTGCGTTTTTTCCTGTTTGGCTGTCATCACCCTATCAATTGATAACTTGATATACCACGGTGCCTGCGACTGAAAAAATGTCCATGCCCTTTTATTTGCTTTAAACTGCTTCTCGTAAAGTGGTGATAAGGTGCGTGCTTCGTTTTCAAAACTATAGATCTTCGAGCGGCTCTCGTCACGTAAGGCGTAGGCTGCTATCCCCGCAGGCTGCATCAATCCTTTTTCTGTCAGTTCTGCAATCTTTTTGATGTTTACAGCACTCCAGATGCTTTTAGGCCTGCGCGGCGTAAAACGGATAGAATAACTTTCCGCGTCGATAGATCTGCGCACGCCATCTATCCAGCCGAAACACAGCGCCTCATCTACAGATTGCGGCCAGGTGATGCTTGGCCTTCCGCTACCTGTTTTATAAAAACCAACTAACAATTCCGTGGCTGTGGCAGCATTTTGCTGCAGCCAATCGCGAAAAGCAGATGGTGTTTCAAAAAAGACAGGTTCCATAAGCGCAAATATAAGGCGGCACTACGATTTTTTAGCCGTTGCCACAATTACAATACCACCAACTAATAAAATGCCACCCAGGTACGGCGGCCAGTTAACCGTTTTTTGCCTGTCGGCAGATATTTGGATGGGGCCGGCATCAACAATCTTTTCTTTCTTGGTATAGGTAAACCCTGTCCAGATAAGCATTGCTGCGCCGATAACGATTAGTACAATCCCGATAGTTCTGTTCATGATAATGATTTATTGGTTTAATGCTATTGGAATGATTATCCGCCCAAATTGTTTGCACGCAACGTTGTAAAGCACCCCATTAAAGCAAACAATTCCATTTTGCCCCGCTTATATGTTTATGGAACCAAAAAAAATTGGCAAGGGTAAAGCAGATGCTACCCATCACAACGCAAATAATATTGTAGAGGTAATGAAACCTTTTGTTGGTTTTGGAATTAAGGCGATTGCCGTTTTAGGCAGCGCGCTGGTACATATTGTTAAAAATATCCCCAAGCCGGCCGACGAAAAACAGCCGGTAAAAAGCAACCGGGTGATCAAGATTTAATGTGAACGCTAAGTGTGCGTTGCGTTGAAATTGCAAAACCAATTTGTTACAGCCACTTACCAAATTCGTAGAATTTTTTGATGACAATGGCAATCTTATCGCCAACCTGGTATTTGCCACGGGCGTAGTTAAAAGCCCGTAAAGTTACTTCCTGACATTCGATGATCAGCTCTTCGTAAAAGCCTTTAAACAGCACCTGCTTAATCACCCATTTTTTGGCAAGGCTCAGCGGCGCTATCCGGATGTGTTCGGCATAGATCACAACGCTGCCACGTTTCGAGGTGATGCCGCATACCGCAGCCTGAGCGGCACTAAGCTCGGTACTTGCCGCCAGTATTTTTGAGGTATACAATAATTTTGGCGAGTGATACAATTCCTCCGGGCTGCCATGCTCAACAATTTCGCCTTCTTTTATCACGATCAGCTCATCGGCCATAGATAGCAGTTCGGCAGGATCATGTGATACCAGTATCACCGTAACTCCCCATTCTTTTACGATCTGCCTGATATCATGCTGTAAACCTTCGCGGTAATTGGCATCTACCTGGTTAAAAGGCTCATCCAGCATCAGCACTTCGGGGCGGTTGATCAACGCTTTGGCAATAGTAACCCTTTGCTTTTCGCCCCCGCTTAACTTGCCGAAGGGCTGGTCGCGCAAGTCGTAAATCCCTAATAAATTAAGCGCCTGTGTAGTTTTTTGAATCTGGTAGTTTCTATCTTCTGTCGGCAGCCCATTGCTCACGTTTTTCCAAACGTTGGCGCTGGCATCCATTTCATGACTGTCCTGGCTTACCATGGTAATAACGGTGTGGGCTGCGGTAAAAGCTGCGCCGCGCTCGGGTAAGGGCTGACCATGAAAGAACACATCGCCCGAGTCTGGTTTAATCATGCCCGATAACAGTTTGAGCAATGTGGTTTTACCACTGCCGCTCTCACCAACAATAGCGGTAATCTTCCCTTTTGGTATGAAAACAGTGATGTTATTTACCCCTGAAGATTTATCGCCAAAGAAATTGCGTGTAACCGAAATGGTTTCTAATATCAGATCGTCATTAGCTCTTTGTTCAGGGATATCACTCAAAAACATAATACTCAAACCTAATCTAATAAAACTTTAACGCCAAAAAAAAGTAAAAAGTTAATTGTTTAAACAGTTGTTTTTAAGAATTCGTTAATTGGGTGTTCAGTGGGTTAATTTGACGGAGATGTTGTTGCCGGGAGATCGTGCAGTTGGCCTTGTAAGTTCAGGTAAATCTTATCCCTTTACAAAGTATTGAGCGATTATTCTCGTTGATACTACTTGGCTTATGCTGATTGCCAGTTAACGCAGATTTCTACCCCGGATATCCATTCGATATCACAAACTCTACTTACCCTATGCTCTTTTCTTTTTTAGCGTAAGCACTGTAATTTCGGGCCAGATGCCCAAACGGCCGGAAAACGCCAGGAAGCCGAAACCACGGTTTACGTACAAATACCGGTTCTTTTCATTCACTAAACCGGCCCAATCCAGGTAGCGGTATTTTACCGGGCTCCAGCGGATGCCTGCCGCTTCGATACCAAACTGTGCGCCGTGTGTATGGCCGGATAGTGTTAAATGGATATCTGTAGGGTTAAATCGCACCTGCTTTTCCCAGTGCGTAGGATCGTGCGAGAGCAGCACCTTGAACGCTTTATTATCAACACCCTGAAGCGCCTTAGGCAAATCGCCAATTTGAATAAACCCTTTGCCCCAGTTTTGAATGCCGATGAGCGAGATCTTTTGTCCGTTTTTCTCCAGTTCAACATTCTCATCCAAAAGCAGGCGGTAACCCAGCTCGGCATGGTGGCGTTTTAATTTAGCCAAATTATCCGCTTTTGCTTTGGGGCTTTCCCATTCAATGTAGTCGCCATAATCGTGGTTACCCAAGATAGAAAACTGGCCGAACGGTGCCTTGATCTGGCTGAACCTGTCAATATATTGTTCAATCTCCCAGGCGGCATTGTTCACCAGGTCACCGGTAAATACAAACAGATCGCTTTTTTGTGCTTTAGCCAGGTCTATACCCCGCTGCATGGCATCTGCGTTGTCAAAACTTCCGGAGTGTATGTCAGATAGCTGGGTTATAGTAAAACCATCAAAGGCTTCAGGCAATTCATCAAAATAGATGGTTTGGCGATGTACTTTGTAATCGTACTTACCACGTATCATCGCGTAAAAGAACGATGCGAATGGAATAGCTGCTATTAACACCGCTATCTCGCTGATAAATTTCCGTCGCTGCGGAAAGTAAGGCTCGTTTGCATTACGGTTACCGCCGGCATTATCCGCTATTCCGTAAACAAAACGGCCAAAATCGCCCAGCGAAAGCACGATAACAAATACCAGTTTAGTAACAAAAAAAGTAAGGAATAAGCTCAGCATCCACTCGTGGAAAGGTGTCATCCCCCTTGAAGACCTAAAGCTGCTGATACCCAGTAAAAAGATTACGGTAACCGCAACGGATATAATTAAGAATCCCCAGATAACTATTGCGCGGCCGGGTTTAGACTGCCAATCGTGCGTTAGGGTGCGTAAGCCGTTAAAAACATACCAATCCATTAAAAGCGTAATGGCCGCGAAAACGAAGAAAAATTTAAACAAACCACTACCGTGCATATCAATGTATTTTCCGCAAGATAAAAAAGGAATGGTAATTAAGGTGTAAAAAGATTGACCTACAACGGCACAACGTCGCCAGCCTGATTGTTTAGCTTGCCAGTCAACTGTTGCTTTATTACTAAGAAAATGTACTTTTAGCAACCAATTTATAATTCATGAAAAAACACCTGTTATCTATAGTATCATTAATGCTCTTATCCGGATTGGCTATTGCTCAGAAGGCTAAAAAAGAGATTGTATTTTTTGAAGACTTTAATCAAAAAACGCTTGACCGCACCAAATGGAACGTGGAAATAACCGGCAACACGGTTAATGACGAGCAGCAGGCTTATATCGATTCGGCAGCTACGATTTACCTTACAAATGGCAAAGCAGAGGGTGCCAAAAACGGTGCACTCATTTTATCAGCACTTTATAAACCGGGCCACATGAGTAAGGAAGGTAAAAAATATGATTTTGTATCAGGCAGGATAAATACACGCGATAAGCTCATGTTCACCTACGGCAGCGCATCCATACGTATGAAAATGGAAGATGGTGCCGGGTTATGGCCGGCATTTTGGGCGTTGGGCAAAGGGAAATGGCCGGATTGCGGAGAGATAGATGTAATGGAAACTGTTGGCGATGGCTCATGGGTGAGCAATGCCCTGCATGGACCTAATTATTTTGGCAATACCCCTTTTGCAAAGCGCGATACGTTTGCACAAGGTACTGATGTTACCAAATGGCATATTTATAGTGTAGACTGGACGCCAACTACATTAACATTTAAAGTAGACGATAAGGTTACCTACACGGTAACCAAAGCAATGATAGAAAAGTATGGCCGATGGGCATTTGATAACCCAAAATTCCTGATCATTAATTTTGCGATAGGCGGCGGGTACCCTAACTCTATAAACAAAGTTACGCAGCCTTACTACGGGCTTTCGCAGCAATCTGTTGATAAGATAAAGGCGGGTAAAGCCAAAACCATTGTAGACTGGGTGTTAGTGACCAAATAAAAAAAGCCCTCCGTGTTATCCGGAGGGCTTTTTTTATGAACTAAATATTAATAGTGACGAACAACTACGCGCCTTGCGTATGCGCGGTGGTAAGCCGGCCTTACATAAGTGCGGCGATAAACCGGCCTCACAACTGTACGTCGGTACACCGGCCTGTTCACTACAACCGTACGGCGGTATGCAGGGCGATAAGCCGGTCTGTTCACTACAACAGTACGCTGGCGGTAAACGCGATGTGCGGGTGCGCCAATACGCGCATTTACTACTACTTGTGCCTGGGCGCCTTCAAAGGCAAACGTGGCAATTATGGCTACGGCTAATACTTTTAGATATTTCATGATGTTTAAAATTTAGTTGTGAATATTTTGGTTGCTTGTTTAATTAGTAATTATTGTAATGATGATCGCGGTTGTCATAGCGGCCATGATTACGGTCATACCGGCCATGGTTGTCGTAACGGCCACGATGGCCCCGGTTTTCAATAGCGCATCCGCCAAGGGCTACCGCGCCAAATAACAATAATGCTATCAGTTTTTTAAGGTCATTTTTCATAGTGATATTTTTTAAAAGTTGCTTTCTGTGTTGTTTAAATGTTAAACTACGGCAGCAAGGCAAAGTTTAATCCGCAGGATAGCTTATCACTAACTTGTTACAAAATGTAAAATTGAGAAAGGTAGTTTTGAATATTTAAAGCGCTTTGTGAGTACGTTGAATGCCCCGCGCTATTGCTACGTACAACAGGCTAAATATCAAGAAGATGATTAGCAGAATGGCAGAATTGAACAGCACCTTGGGATAGCCGAAACGGGTAACATCCACAAAAAAGTAGGGATACAAACCTGTTAAAGCGCCGCGTATGATAATGTATACCAAATAAAAAAACGGATACCATAGCCACGTTAATGTATCCTTCCAGGTGATGGTCTCTTTAAGCACCGCAGTAAGCCAATAAATAATAAAAAGCACCGGTACTATAGAGTGTACCAGTTCATCGCCAAGCTTGGCTATGCCTGTATAGTGGGTGAGCGGCCTTAACACCAAATTGTAAACCAAACATACAATGCTGATATATGCTGCAAGGGCTGTTACAACGCCGGGCCGCTTAAAAAAATTGGAGTTGTTGATACGGGTTAATGCCATTACTCCAAGTGCAATGGCAACTAATATATTGGTTTGGATAGTGAAATAACTAAAAAAATCCACCATTGCGCCTGCGGTGCTCCGGCCATTTTTAATGAACATAGGTATGGCCGAATTAAACTGTAACACTACACCCAGCACGGCCAAAAGCCCGATAATGCCAGCGCAAATGCGGTAAGTTTTTACGTAAGGTCGGCTCATTTATTCTAAAAAAAGGCTAAATATATCTATCTAAAGCGGTTTATCGCTATTGTTACAATAAAATTGTCCAAAAAAAGCGCTTCAAAGTTTAAGCAAGCTGTATATTAGCTCATCAATATAAACCACATTTCATGAAACATACTTATCAGGCGCAGGCCAAATTAATAATTACTAAAATCGCCATTTTAGTAGCGCTGTTTTCTTTACCTGTATTTGTAAAGGCACAGGCTACGTTTAACCACGCCGCCCTATGCTCACAAAATTTAAAGGTGAGCAACAAATTCTATACAACTGTAATGCAGCTAAAGATCATTCCAAACCCTTTTAAAGACACCGTACACACCTGGTACAGCATTGGCCCGAATCTGGCTATGCACGTTATACAAGCTGATTGCCCTAAAGCTGATTATCCCCGCGGCGTGCATTTATGCTTCAGCGTACCATCTGTACCTAAATTTATTGAGCGCCTTAATAGTTTGAAAATTGAATACAGCAATTGGAAGGGCGAAACCGGCAAGATTGAGCACCGCATAGATGGTGTAGATCAAATATACTTACGCGATCCGGATGGCTACCTGCTGGAGGTTAACGACGCCAAATAACGTTACGTAAAGGCATTTAATTTTTATACAACATAACCTCGCCGGGTATATCAACGTATAGATGCTTTATGAGGGGCTATCTGAACGTTCCGGCGAATGTTTACTGCGAGCGCTGCAAGTATTGCGGCAGCAAGCCTGTTATTGCCATAACTATAAACAGCGATTATACGGTTAAATGCCCCACAGACGATAGCCATTATCACACCAAAGCCGGACTGATAGATATTGACGACTGGAATATTCATAATACGCAGCTGTACGATACTGACAGGGATGAGCAGCAACTCCGCCGGGCATGATCCTGTAAAGGTAATTGACGGTACCCTGTTTTTTGGTTTCCTGCTAAACCTTTACGTGTCCTTACCGTCAGAATGAACAGAAACACACAATAAATCTGTTTAACATGAAACGTATCATCACTAAACTAAAAGCCGACCTGTACAAAGTATTTGTTATAGGCGATTCTGACAAAGTTGAGCAGGCACGTGTATTTGTACTCCTGGCTGTGCCCGTTTTTACCGTGCTGTTTGCGTTCGGAAGTTTTCCGGAATATTAAAAGCTACCGCAGGCAAATGTTTGGCATTCCTTTCTAAATAAACTTATACTTTTGCGGCACAACAAGCAGCAATGAATAGTTTAAAAGATAAATACGACAGCATAATATTTGACCTGGACGGTACCCTTTGGGACAGTACTGATACGATAACCCAAGCCTGGCAAACCGCGTTAAGCAAAGCACCTTATATGCATAACGAGGTAATGACCCGCGAAAGGGTACGCTCCATCACAGGGATGACTCATGATAAGATCTTTGAAAAATTATTCCCGTTTTTAGATCATGCGCAGCGGGCCGAGGTTAAACAGCTTTGTGCGGTAAGCGAACTCGAGATACTGAACAAGCAAGGAGGCACACTATACCCAAAACTTACAGAAACGCTTGATTACCTGGGCGAAAAATATAAGCTGTACATCGTAAGCAATTGTCAAAGCGGTTACATCGAGCTTTTTTTAGATCTGAACAATATGCATAGCCACTTCCTGGCGCATCAGTGCTTTGGTACCAAAGGCAACCCGAAAGCCGATAATATAAAAGACATCGTTACTGATCATCAGTTAAAAGCACCTGTTTACGTTGGCGATACCATGGGTGATTATGAAGCGGCTAAACAAGCAGGCGTGCCGTTCATTTTTGCATCTTACGGATTCGGGGTGGTTGAGAGCGGTCAGGTGGCTACTATTAACGCTTTCAATGAGTTAACTGAGCTGCTTTAATCCCAAACCTTTTTTTAACCGGCAGGTTTATTATCCTAAATCTGCCGGTATGAAAATTTCCAAATATATACACTCTTGCTTACTGTTTGAACTTGACGGTCATAAGCTGCTGTTCGATCCGGGTAAATTTACGTTTGCAGAGGGCATTGTAACTCATGAAGACTTTGCAAACGTAAACAGCATTATCATTACCCACACCCATCCGGACCACCTGGATAACGAAAATCTTAAAAAGATAGTCGAGCTGAGCAATGCCGCCATATACGCCAATAGCGAGGTAGGCGCAGCCCTACAGAAAGAGGGATTAAATTACATTCTTGTAGAAGACGGTATTTATCAATTAGGGCCGTTTAAACTGCAGGCCTTCCCTGTACAGCACGAGCCTTTGCTGGACAGCCCAATGCCACAGATGACAGGGTTTTTGATTAACGACAAGGTGTTGCACCCGGTAGATTCAATGGAGGGAGAGCTAACCAGCTACCAAGGCGTTGAATTACTTATTATGGTCACCATGGCCCCATTCACTACCGAACTTACCATTGCCGCCTTTGCCGACAAGATAAAACCTAAACAGATCCTGCCGGTGCATGATGGGTACGCCAGGGAATTTTTCATTAAACAGCGTTACGAAAACTACAACAAGCACTTTGAAAAGCTTGATATCAAATTTCACAGCATCTACAAACCCGGCGAAAGTATTCAGCTAAGTTAATTCATACAACGAGACAGAGTATTTTAAATTTCTTTTTAGTTTAAATTGTAATCCTTTGGTATGCTTTTTAAGGTGATAGTGTAAACTAACACCATGAAAACTATCGTATTTATACACGGAATGTTCCAAAACCCTAAAAGCTGGGACAAATGGATAACTTATTTTACCGACAAAGGCTATAACTGTGTTGCCCCAGCATGGCCGCTGCACGAAGGCGAACCTGCAGACCTTCGCCAAAACCCGCCGGCAGGATTGGGTGACCTTGAACTTAAAACTGTTGTTGATGAAATGGAGCGCGTTGTGCGTGCACAAGGCCAACCCCCTATTGTTATAGGTCACTCAGTTGGTGGGTTAATTACCCAACTTTTAGTTGCAAAGGGTTTGGTTGATATAGGTGTACCCATCAGTTCTGTAGCACCTAACAAAATGCTGGCCTTTGACTGGGGCTTTATGAAAAACAGCGCGCTGATCACCAATCCTATAAAAGGTAACGAGCCGTTTTTTACAGACCTGGAAAGCTTTAAAGGATCATTTTGTAACACCATGACCGACGAAGAAACCCAAGTGGCCTACAATGAAACAGCAACTCATGATAGCCGCAACGTGTTGCGCGATTGCCTTGGCCCTGATGGCGAGATTGACGTAGAACTGCCGCACGTGCCGATGTTGTTTATTGGCGGTGAAAAGGACGAGATAATCCCCGCACCCTTGAACAAACGCAACAGCGAAGCTTATACCGACCCGGTGAGCATAACTTTATATAAAGAGTTTGAGAACAGAGGCCACTGGATCTGCGGGCAAAAGGGCTGGGAAGAAGTTGCCGGTTACATTGCCAACTTTTTGCAAGAACATGAGAACATTAAATATCATGCACCTGCAAATGGCACACATGCATAACTCTTAAACAGGTAAGATGGAAACACCCTCATGTGCTTTTAGCATATGAGGGTTTGTTTTAATTCTATCCTTTCATTTCCTTATCAAAATTTTCCATCACCAATACCGCTGCACCAATCAGTTCCGCATCAAAACCAAGTGAAGAGATAAGCAGTTCGGTGCCTGATGCAAGACGCGGTATACAATATCTGTGAAGCGCCTGTTGAATGGGCGCCAGGAGTATCTTGCCCACCTTGGCTCCACGCCCGCTCAGCACAATGTTGGCCGGGTTCATGATATGAATAAGTATAGCCAGCGCTTTGCCTATTTTATACCCTGCATCAGATAGCAGTTCCAGGGCAAACTGGTCGCCCTGGTTGGCAGCGTCCATCAGGGAGTCGCCCATCATTTTCGATTGACCGTTATGGAGCTTAAGGCTGGTTACGCGCCCGTTTTTGATCCCGACTTCGGCTTTTTGGGCTACAACCAGCATCGACGCCTCGGCTTCTAAACAGCCGCGTTTACCGCAGGTACATAAAGCACCGTCTTCTGATAGCGGGATATGGCTCAGTTCACCTGCAAAACCGTTATATCCGCGAAAGATCTTGCCATCTATTATCATCCCTAAACCAATACCCCAACCCAAATTGATCACCATAACTTCCTGCTGTGAGCGGGCAATACCAAATTTTTGTTCGGCAAGCGCTATCAGGCTGCTATCATTATCAATGTAAGTGTTAATACCGGTTGCGCGGGTAATATACTCGCTCAGGCTTTCGCCGCCGGCGTCCAGGTAGGTATAGTTAATACCTTCTACCGCGTTTATAAAACCGGGCATGCCTATACCTATACCGGCAATCTTGCTTTTGCTGATGCCGCTGTTGCTAATGTAGTCGTTAAGGTGCTGGATCAACTGCGGCAGGGCACTTTCGTTATGCAGCAGTTTAAGCTCAACCGCCGCCAGGTCTGCCACAGGGTTATTATGCAGATCAACCAATTGTATACGTGCAGAGAGCTGATCCATCGCTACAGCGAGTATAAACATGGCGTTGGCATTAATAGCGTACATAAGCGGCCGCCTGCCACCACTGGATGGGGCGTAACCCTGCTCAACTACAAAACCTTCTTTTATAAGTTCGTTAACTGCCTTAGCAATAGAGGGGATACTTTTATCAAAAAGCTCACTTAATTCGGCACATGACATTGCTTTATCAAAATACAACCGCTTTACGATCATATTTTTTAACCAGCCGCCTTTAACACTGTTGCTTTTTACTTCCATTAAGAATATTTTATGCCCGGTCGAAATTTACAGGCACCAATAATTTGCTAAAATAAAAATAATGCAGCAAACTACAACACCGGGATATGAGAGCCGTCACCAGATCGGCTTTAAGACGACAAAAAGTATAGGATGATGAAAAAGTTTACACGGCTGTGTTATCGTAGTCGGCTATGAGATCGAAATAGGCGCTCCACCCGGGGTCTTCGGTACGGGTAAAGTTGATAGCTGCTTCGCTGTAATTATCCAGCAAGGCGGTTATGCGTACTGCGGCTTCATTACTATTTTGAGTGTACCATAACCATTTGCGGGTACCATCGCCGGTAAAAATAGAAGCAAGTACACTTTGGTTATCACTGAACGCGTCGGCAAGCGCATCTTCAAAACTTTCCATAAGTGTCATCTCGCCCGATGATGGCATATACGAGTCGCCAACATCATCATAGCTCCAATCCATATCCATGCGGGTATGATACAGGCCGCTGTTGATAAAATGCTGCATATCGGGCCGGTAGCGCACCATAACCGATATGCCGTTAGTATTAACCCCTTCTCCGCCTACCCATCTGTCATCGAGTTTTAATATTTCAGCCATGGTTTACCAACGGTTGAAAGCATAAAAGATTGCGGGAACGTGGCAGATCGCTAACCAATAAGCTTGCTCTGAATGCGACTTCAACCCTATTGCACCCTAAACGTTTTCTTAAGCTTAATCTCTTCCGACGACTGGCCTATCCACACCTGGAAGGTTCCGGGTTCTACGGTCCAGTTCATGTTCTTATCGAGCAGAGCGAGATCATCCGGGTGCAAAGTAAACCTTACGGTCTTCTTCTCCCCGGGGTTCAGGCTTACACGCTCAAATCCACGTAGATCGTACTCATAAGTGATTACTGAGCTTATATCGTCCTTAAGATATAATTGCACTACATCGTCGCCTTTGCGCTGGCCGGTGTTGGTCACGTCAACGGTAACCGTTACATCGCCCTGCGAATTACCTGTTTCTGGTGATACCACGAGGTTGCTGTATTCGAATTTAGTATAGCTAAGCCCGTAACCAAACGGATATAATGCGCCATTTACGCTGGTTTTGCCCCAGCTGTTCTGCCCTTTTTGCCCGGCCTGTGAGTTTGGTTTAAACGGAAAGTTGAATTCTATTTGTCCGGTAGTTTTAGGAAAGGTGATGGGCAGCTTACCACCGGGATTGTTATCGCCAAAAAGGGTTTCGGCAATTACCTTACCGCTTTGTACACTCGGGAACCAGGCTTCTAAAATCGCCGGTAGATATTTATTTTCCCAGTTGATGGTAAGTGGTTGCCCGTTTATCATCACCATCACCACGGGTTTGCCGGTAGCTTGCAACGCCTGTATCAGCTTTAGCTGGCGGCCGGGAAGGTTAAGGCCGGTGCGGGTAAGGCTTTCGCCTACACGGTCAACATCCTCTCCCACTACGGCAATCACTACATCACTCAACCTTGCCTGCGCCACTGCCGAGTCGATCCCCGCCTGCTCGGCCGGAGTAAGCGGTGTATCGATGATCTCGCTTTCGGGCCAGGTGGCATCAACAATCTTGCAACCTTGTACATAACTTATTTTTGCGGCTGCACCCATATAATTTTTAACGCCGTCAAGCACGGTGGTCACCGGGTTGTGCGATGGCCCGTAACGGCTTACAGCATAATTGGTCTCGGCAGCCAGCGGGCCGGTTACCAGGATGTTTTTGTACTTGTTCTTATCCAGCGGCAACAGTTTGTTTTCGTTTTTTAATAACACCATGCTCTCGCGGTTAACCTGCATGCTCATATCGGCATCAGCTTTGGTATGCACCAGCTTATCTGCGGCCTTAGGGTCTTTTACGTAAGGGTTATCAAACAGTCCCAACCTAAATTTAACGCGAAGCACATCGCCCACCCTTGAGTCGATGATTTTCATGCTGATCTTGTTCTCCTTGATCAGCTCGCGCAAAGGCAGAATGAATGTTTGCGGCATAGTGAAGTTGGTACGTACATTTAGCCCGGCTTCTACCGCCTGCCGAACCGCCTCCTTGTAATCGCCCGCAACTTTATGTTTAGAATATATGAATTCAACTGCCTCGCTATCGCTTACAACATAGCCGTTAAAACCAAACTGCTGGCGCAGCAATTCGGTCAAAAAGTAATAGCTTCCGGTAATGGGTACGCCGTCCCAATCGTTGTAACTGCTCATAACGCCCATAGGGTGGGCTTCCTGTATCACCCGGCGAAACGGATAAAGGTAAATTTGGTGCATTTCGCGCGGTGCCACATGCGGGTCGGTGCGGGCACTGCCGTCGCGGCCGCCTTTAGGCACGCTGTAAACGGCGTAATGTTTAAGTGTTGATGCAACCCCTTCTTCCTGGATGCCCAATACCATCTGCTTGCCCAGTTCGGCAATAAGAAAAGGGTTTTCGCCGTAGCACTCCACTACGCGTCCCCACCGCTGATCGCGCGCCGGGTCAAGTATCGGCGCGTAAACGTTAGTATACCCCAGGGCTTTAGCCTCCCGGCCAACGGTTTGGCCTGCCCGCCTTACCAATTGCTTGTTCCACGTACTGCCTATACCGATTGGTGCGGGCAGCGGGGTGGCACGATCGTGGTTTAGTCCGTGGATGCCCTCGTTGGTAAAATCTACCGGAATGCCCATGCGGGTTTCTTCAACAAACCATTTTTGCACGGTATTAATGGCCGACGCGTGTTTACTAAATGGGTAAGAATATTGCGTTGGGGCATCATCCGTATGCGATGTAAGGTTATTCAACTCTTCATCTATGTTGGCAATGCCATCCTT
Organism: Mucilaginibacter sp.; assembly: GCF_964263795.1. Classification (GTDB taxonomy): domain Bacteria; phylum Bacteroidota; class Bacteroidia; order Sphingobacteriales; family Sphingobacteriaceae; genus Mucilaginibacter. Next base: position 13,222 of record NZ_CAXVWK010000109.1, on the reverse strand, counting down.
CCAAATCTCGGTTTTCCATCGTTCAACAGGCATCTCATCTTTAAGCACCCGTTTGTAACCATATAAGGTAGCCATTTGGCAGGTTTTCTCATCAACGTTCATCTGGCTCAACAGGTCTTCTACCCTTTTATCAATGGTTTGTTTAGGATCTTCAAAAACATCCATACGGCCGTTTTTATTAAAGTCCACCCAGCCTTTGTGGTAAATATTGATCTTTTGCGCTGATGCCGAAAGCCCCATTGCAAGCAGCGAAAACAGCAGTGACATTTTTTTCATACAGGAAGAGAATAGCATTGGTTTACCTTCCAAATATATAAGAAAACAGTTTAGGCGATAACCCACGCGGGCGTTTTGTGTACGATAACGTTTGCGAAGACGATGCTTTTTTTATAGATCAAAATGAAAGTTGGGCGCTCCGGCCTTAAACCGTTGTAAATCAAATAATCAAGAGCTATTGTATTTGTAATACTAAAGTCATAAATTGGCATTACAATTGCGTGTTACGCATATTACAAGTCAACAATTTATGAGCTACCAGTTTCTACTCAGCTTTTTTTCTTTGCTGCTGTTCGTTGGGAACAACAGCAACAGTACCCGTACAACCGTGGCTTCGGAGATGATCTGCGGCAAATGGCAAACCGAAGAAAAGAATTTGACGGTACAGGTTTATAAAGTGGATGACGAGTTTAAAGCAAAGATCATTTGGTTTAGCAACAAAGGCGAAACCAAGAAGATGGAAGAATGGACCGATAAGAAAAACCCCGACCCTGTCCTGCGTACCCGCAAAATATTAGGTATGAACGTTTTGGAAAAACTGGTTTACTCGCCCGAAAGTAATTCATGGGAAGATGGCATTATTTACGATGCTAAGAACGGCCGTCACTGGAATTCGTCTGCCTATATAGATAAAGATGGCAAGCTAAAAGTAAAAGGCTACTGGCACTTTAAATTCATTGGCAAAACCATGACCTTTATCCGCATTTAAAAAAATCAAATAACGTTTAATAAAAAAAAGCGGTCCTGGTGTATTACCAGGACCGCTTTTTTTATAGCCTGCCTAAATCTTATGGGCAAACTTAACTACTAATTAGTTAGCTTTTGCGAACTCGCCGTTAGCAGCTAATGTAACTTCGTCGCTCAGCATTGGCTGGCCATATTTGCTGCCAAAACCATAATCAGAACGTTTGATGGTACCGGTAACTTTTAAACCTGTTACAGATTGTTTGCTCATTGGGTTTACACCTGTACGGGCAAGCATATCAAAAACAACCGGTTTAGTAACGCCATGTAATGTTAAGTTACCAGTCAGTTTAAATTTACCGGCGCCTGCAGGTTTAATACCTGTGCTTACAAAAGTTAACGTTGGATATTTGGCAACATCAAAAAATTCTTCGCCTTTTAAGTGGCCGTCGCGTCTGTCGTTATCAGTATTTACTGAAGCAGTATTTGCAGAAAAGCTAACTTTAGCATCGCTCAAATCTTCTTTAGCAGCTACAATGGTAGCATCAAAATCTTTAAAAACACCGTCAACATCACTTACCGCTAAGTGGGTGATAGTGAAAGTTACGCGTGAGTGCGCTTTGTCAACCTTCCAGGTGCTTTGTGCAAATGCAGCTGTTTGCATAAAAGCAGCTACTGCTAATACTGATAGAATCTTTTTCATTGTATTAAAATTTTAGTGTTTATATTTTACGAACCAAAGATATATAAAGGTTTCACATTGGAAACAAAAAAGATGTTTAAACATCTTTTTTTGAGAAAGTAATGACAATCTATTTGTCTCTGAAAAAATCGTCTACCCGTTTGTTAAACTCTGCTGCATGCTCTATAAGCGTGGCGTGACCTGAATTTTTAACTATCCAAAGTTTCGAGCCGGGAATGTTTTGCTGGATAAGACGCGTGTGCGCATCACAAATCAGGTCATGATCGCCGGCAATGATCAAAGCCGGGCATTTGACTTTTTGAAGATCGGCAAGTTTGATATTAGGCTCTTCCCAGTCCAGCTTAAATATCTTCCATGAATTTTTTCCTTCGTCAGTTGTCCAGATGCGGTTTTTATGACGGTTGTAATAATCATACTCATTCTTCCAGTCGGATGGGTTGATAGCGGTAGAATCCGGCCAGAGGTTGGCCCCTGTGGATGCAAATTTGATCACCTTGTCCGGGTGGCGCATAGCCATTACAATACTGTTGATCCCTCCGTCGCTCCAGCCGATAACATATGCTTTGGGGATTTTCAGGGTATCCAGCAGCGCTGCAAAATCATCCGTCATTTGCTCGTAGGTAAGTGTATCGCCGGGATCGGTCGATTTGCCCTGCGCACGACTATCTACCAGGATCACGCGGTATCGTTTAGCAAAATACGGCACGTTTTTACTAAAAGCGCTCATGCTGCCACCGTTGCCATGAATCATCAGTAATGGCTCGCCTTTACCGTATTGCTCCACATATAGCTTAATGCCATTGATATCATAATATTTGCCTACCTCGGTATTACTGCCGTAGATCGACCTTGGCTTACACCCCAGCAGCGATAATAGTTGGGGAATCACCATGAACAAGATCAATCTTCTGATGCGCATATAGATACTTAGCATAAATCTGTGCTGAGGTAAATATAGCGTTTACAGTCAGTCGTGTAAAATGTTATCATAAATCTAATTACATTCTAATTAGTTAGCTGATTAAGAGGGTTATTGTCTAGATTCAATTTAATTCGAACTAAAAAATTTTGCTTTCCATCAACCTCAAACAAAATATATAATTATTATTGTAACTATAATATCACTGCTTATGAAAGGTGTAGACCAACTTATCCGGCTTTTAGAAGGTTCATCGTTTTATTACTCGCTAATTATTGGGATGGATAACCGTTACGTTTACGTGAGCCCCCACTATAACCGCAACTTTGATTTTTTGAACGAATCTTTAGTAGGGAAGCCCTTTTACATTACCCTGCACCCCGATGATATTAAGATATGCCAGCAGGTTGGCGGGCGCTGCTTTGAAAACCCCGGCAAACTACTGCCTGCAACGCTGCGTAAACACGATGGTAAAGGTGGGTTTGTTGTTACCCAATGGGAACTTAAGGCACTTTTTGACGACGACAATAACCCGCTAGGCATATTTTGCGTAGGCCACAACATTACCGAGCAAATAGATATTACCCATCAACTGGATGACGCGAAGGCCGAAATTGAAAACAAGACAGGGAAATTAAACGAAATTGGATTTTTGCAATCACATTTGGTACGTAAGCCACTGGCCAACATTATGGGGCTTTCAGGCATTATTCAAAATATGGATATCGACCAGAATCTATTAAGCATAACTACTATGCTTATCGATAGCGCTAACGAGCTTGATCGCGCAATTAAATCAATCTCCGAGAAGACAAATTAACGGCTAAACCTGTTTGGCGGTGGATATTTGATTATACAATATTCTCCCACTTGCCACTGGCCAGGCTACGGTATATGGCATCTACCACTTTCATATCTTTAAGGCCTTCTTCGCCCGGCACCCGGCTTTGTTTGTTGAGCCTTACACAGTTAGCAAAATCATCCATCTGCGCGGCTTGCTGAATGTTGTTCGGTACGTTCATAGGTTTGCCATTTACCGTGCCGTCTAACCCTCCATAACCAAATGCGGGTTCCAGCTTAAATTTGCCTTTCTGCGCTGTTAGATCCAGGTAACTCCAGTTGTTATTGTAACTTGATTTACCGGTAACCTTTGCACCGCCGGGGAATTTAAGTTCCCAGTAAATTGTTTCGTCAACCTCCCTGAAAAGTTCGGGACGGGTTTTTTCCTGACGGGCTTTCACAGCAATGGGTTCCTGCCCTAATGTGTAACGTGACCCTTGAATGGAGTAGATGCCCATATCCATCAGTGCGCCGCCACCGGATAGTGCCTTTTTTAAACGCCAGGCATTAGGGTCGCCATTGTAGGTAAAGCCGTTGCCTGTATCAATTTGGTTAACTTTACCAAATACCTGTTTTTGCCCAAGGCGCATAACTTCCTGGTTGTGCGGCTCAAAATGCAGGCGGTAACCTATCGACAGCAACCTGTTGGCTTTTTTGCACGCCGCTATCATCTCCCGGCAATCGGAGGCATTCAGGGCCATCGGCTTTTCGCATATCACGTGCTTGCCCGCGCGTGCCGCACGGATGGTAAATTCTTTGTGCATGGATACCGGCAGCACCACGTAAACTATATCGATATCCTTATTGGTGGCTATCTCATCAAAATTTTGGTAGTTGTAAATATTTTTAGCCGGGATGTTGTATTTGGCCGCCCAGTCTTTCGCTTTTGCAGGGGTACCGGTAACAATGCCGGCAAGATAGCAGTTTGCCGTGTGCTGCAAAGCAGGCGCTAGCTGCCCGCCACTGTAGCCGCCTAAACCAACCAGCGCAATACCCAGCTTTTTACCCGGTGCTGCAAAAGCCGATAATTTAGAACCCAGCAGCAATGCCGCTGCACTTACCGAGCCCGTTTTGATAAAGTCCCTCCTGGACGTTTTAATAGCAGCTTTCATACGCGTAATGGTTGATTTAGCTAAAGGTAATAAAATCCATGCCACAGGAAGAGCGGGTACCGAGTTTGGTAAAAAATTGTGTAAATCCGCTCCTGGTACCTAGTCATTGCCGAATGTTGAAGCTACTAGGGACGCCGAACCCAGGCCACAGTTTTTTGTGATAAAGGTTAACAAAGGTTTACACTTTTTCGTTAACTAGTAACATAAATAACTGTATATCAACAATTTGCAAAAAAGGTGGGTTAACATAAAACAGCTACTTTATTGCTCGTTCAGGTTGCTCCGGTATTTTGCAATCGCCTTCATAATCGAACGTACAATTACGTTTTGCCCTTCATCAGAATTAAGATACCGCTCGTCCTCCGGGTTGTTGATAAAGCCGGTCTCTATCAGCAGGCCGGGCATGCCGCTTTGCTGTAGCACCAGTACACCCTGCTCTTTAACGCCAATGGTGCGGCGCTCGGCATTTTTAAATTCAGTGTTCAGCAAATCACCAAACAGTACGCTTTGCTTACGGTAACGCTGCTGAAACGCAGCCAGCACTATCGCGTTAACGGCAGCATCATCGCCGTAACCGTTATATTTTTTCTGGTAATCCTTCTCAATAAAGATCGACGCGTTCTCGCGTAGGGCCTCTAATTGCTCCTGCTTGCGGTGAAAACCATATACTAACAGCAACGTTCCGCGGCGGCTGCCTACCCGCTCTGGTGTAGAGTTGCAATGGATAGAAATGAACAGGTTGGCTTTGTTTTCGTTAGCAATATCGGCCCGGCGGTGCAGCTCTATAAATTTATCGCTGCCGCGTGTCATAATCACGTTAACCCCGCTTAGCTGGTCGTTAATGGCCTCCTTCAGCTTTTTGCCGATGCTCAGCGCAACAGACTTTTCGTTAGAATAGCTGCCATGCGCGCCAGGGTCTTTGCCGCCATGCCCGGGATCTATTACGATGGTTTTGAACCGGAACGAGCTTACGCTTTCTTCGGCTTTTGCCTTTTCTTTTTTGGTTTGCCCTTGGGCCAAAGAAACATTTAATATAACCGCAGCAATTACACTGCTTATTAACAGGATAGGATTTTTAAGGCGCCTTGTTAGCATAACGCAAAGGTAAACGCTTTGCTTAAAATGCGGCTATCGAAATATTTCAACATATAAATTTTTTTTGCTTTAAACAAAAAACCCTGAAACCAAGAGTGGTTTAAACACGTAAACACTTTCATTACACAGTACTTAATGTTATGGACACGCCTGCTTTTTCATCGTCACCGTTATTTATCCCGTTATTTTTCCTGGTAACGAGCGCGGTTATTGTTTACCTGATACTGAAGTTCGACAAGCTGCAAAAACGCAAAATGCAAATAATGCTTAACGGCACGAAAGATGTAAAGCCCCTTTTTATGCAGAAAGCTGCGGTACAAAAACTGGCTACCCTGCGCACCATCGGCGAATCGGCAAAAGATAAAACAGACAGAATGGACGTTGCCCGCCAGCTGGATGAACTTGTACAAGTTTATGATAAAGGCCAGATCTCGCTTCCCGATTACTGCAATCGCTTAAACCGCTTATTGGCAAAGGTAGCGTAATCGCCGGTGTTGAAATTTTAATGGCTGCTACAATTTAAAGCCATACCCATTAGGATTTAGAATTTATATTTGAGAATTTCACTTCCACTATGCCTACCGACGAACAGCCCGGCCATTTACAGCTTATTGCCACTGCAGATGGATCAAACACCATTTACAATTCGCACGTTGGCGAAAATTATCACTCGCGTAACGGGGCCTTGCAAGAAAGCCGGCACGTATTCATCAACCAGGGATTGCAATATTTTTTAGAGCATAGCGGCAATCTTGCTCCATCGGTATCGGTACTGGAAGTTGGCTTTGGTACCGGACTTAATTTTTTGTTAAGTGCCGATTATTGTACGCAGCAGCAAATTCAGCTTTACTATACCGGTGTGGAAGCTTACCCTTTAAGCAATGACCTTATATCCCAAACCGGGTATGACAATTATGTGCCGGGCGAAATTTGGGATGCCTTTATTGCCAGTTACCGCCAGTCGATGACGAGCGTTGTACAGCTTAACGATTACTGCCAGCTACAAATAGCAGCCCGCAAACTGGCCGACTATCGCAACGAGCACCTGTTTGATGTGATCTATTTCGATGCATTCGCATCAGCCCACCAGCCCGAAATGTGGGAAGAAGCCGCCATTACACATACCCTTAAATTTTTAAAGCCCGGCGGTGTGTTTGTAACCTACGCCATCACCGGCAACCTTAAGCGCATCATCAAATCACTCGGCCTCAAAGTACAAAAGGCACCCGGCGCACCCGGAAAAAGAGAAATGCTGCGGGCGGTATCAGTAGAGGTGAGTAGTGAGTAACAACAGTGAACCTTAATCCTGCGCTTGAAACCCCATTCCAAAACCTCACTCCTCGCTCCCAAGCCCCCGCTCCCCGCACCAAACCACACACCCGCTCCGCATAACTGCAAACCATTTAATACCTTTGCATCATATAAATTTATTTATGCCTATTACAGCGCCAATTACCGCCAGTACCCCATCCGCAGCCTTCGAACGCCTGTTGACCATTATGGACGACCTGCGCCTGAACTGCCCATGGGATAAAAAACAAACGCTGGAAAGTCTGCGCCACCTGACTATCGAGGAAACGTACGAACTATCAGACGCCATACTCAGCGGTGACCGCGACGAGATAAAAAAGGAACTCGGCGATATTATGCTGCACCTGGTATTTTACTCGCGCATTGCATCAGAAACCAATGATTTTAACATCACCGGCGTGCTGAATGGGATCTGTGATAAACTCATTAACCGCCACCCGCATATTTATGGCGATACTGAGGTGCAGAATGAGGAAGATGTAAAACGTAACTGGGAGCAAATAAAACTGAAAGAAGGCAATAAATCCGTTCTGGGTGGTGTACCTGCATCGTTGCCGGCACTGGTTAAAGCATCACGCATCCAGGAAAAAGCCCGTGGCGTTGGGTTCGACTGGGATAATAAAGACCAGGTTTGGGCCAAGGTAGAAGAAGAGTTGCAGGAATTTAAAGACGAATTTAATGTGGCCAATGATGCCGCTATAGACCATGAAAAAGCCGAGGCGGAATTTGGCGACCTGCTGTTCTCGCTCATCAACTACGCCCGGTTCATTAACATCAACCCCGAGGACGCGCTCGAAAAAACCAACCGTAAGTTTATTAAACGTTTCCAGTACCTGGAAAGTAAGGCGGCTGCTAGCGGCCAGAAATTACAGGATATGACACTTGCCGAAATGGATGTATTTTGGAATGAGGCAAAAAAGGTTTAAAAAATATTTTGCCTGCTGTTACGTTTTAGTTGCGAGCCCCGTAACCATTATAGTAACTGAAATTTATGAAAAGAAAATTTATCCCACTGGTTCCGCTTACGTTGATACTTGCTGTTTTGGTAAGCGGATGTTTTAATAATAACAACGCCAATACCACACCTGTTCCCTACCCCAATGGTACATTTAGCGGCACATTTAAATTACTGCGCAAAAAAGTAAATCAAACCACTATAGATACGCTTAAAAAAGCTAACATACAGCTGGTTTTAGAAAACGGTGTAGGTTTTAAGGTTTTGGGAGATACAGCTACTGTACATGCAGGCAGCAAAGGCCATTACGGCATTAATCAAACTTACGTAGCCTTTGATGACGAAACTTTTCCAAAAACCGGCACCCCACCTAAAATACACCTGTACGGAACTTATTTGTACAGCTACGATGGTAACAGCAACCTCATCATCCTGTTTAACCAGGGCGATACGCTTAACTATCGTTACGATTTAAAAAGGACTAATTAATTAATAGCACATAAACTAAAAAAGCCATCCTTATTATAAGGATGGCTTTTTTAGTTTTGCAGTAAAAGCCCTGCAACTAATTTAAAGCATTTGTAGCGTTTGTATTAAACGCTGCGTAAACATCTTAAACGCGGGTTCAAATCTATTAATGCAACTAACTCACCGCCTTACCGAGGACGAAATTGTAGGTAAGTGTAAAACAGGTAGCCTTAAATATCAGGAATTGTTGTATAAACAGTTTTATGGCTATGCTATGAGGATAAGCGTGCGCTATAGTTTAAATACCGATGATGCTTTAGAAGTTGTTAACGACGCTTTTATTAAAGTGTTCAACAACCTGGGCACCTATAACACCGATAAACCTTTTAGGGCCTGGCTCCGCACAATTGTAGTTAATACCGCTATAGACAGGCGCCGTAAAGAGCTAAAGTTTATGGCCAATACCGATCTGGATGCAGCCGTAGGCGTTGGTGCCAGTGCGCAAGTAATAGAGGGCCTTAATGCACAGGATATTTTAAAGCTGATGAAGCAGTTACCGCAAATACAGCTCACCATTTTTAACATGTACGAAATTGATGGTTACAACCACGACGAGATAGGTAAAATATTGAACCTGCCGGCAAGTTCATCACGGGTTTATTTAAGCCGGGCAAAAGATAAACTGAGGCAGTTGATTACAACAGAGACACAAAACCATGGATGATAAGTTTGATAAGGAGCTGACGAACCGCATCAGGGAGGTGTTTGAGGATTATCCTTATCCGCCTGCTGATAAGGGTTGGCAGGAACTGCGTAAAAACTTCCCTGCCGGGGGGAAGAAAGATAAAATTGCCTGGCTGTGGTGGGGCAGTGCCGCCGCCGTATTGCTTGTATTTTTGGGCGTGGGCATCTGGCTGTACAGGGCTGATGAACCTGCCGGCAACTTTGCCAGTAACAAACCTTCAAAAACCTTAAACAGAGACAGCAACCTAAATAATATACTTGCAGACACTGCTGCATCACGGGGCAGTATTGACTCTCAGCAGCCCGCGCAGATAGCTGACGAAGCGAGGTCGGCGTTACCAAAAAGCAGCGTACGTACAAATGATTTAGCAGCGGGCGCAGCCCCTGCAGAAGCTATACAAAAAAATGAAAATCAGGCAATTACAATTGCCAAACAACCTGCACAAACATACCTGCCGGGGCAGGCAGATGGTTTGGCACCGGGCAAAGTAATTACCGACAAATCTATCACCAACCCGGTTATTGCCGCTGTACCCGATGAAGTTGCAACAGCTAAAAATACTGATGTGACGAGCAAAACAAGTCAATCACCAGTTGGAGTTACAGAAACACATGTTGTTGCTAACAGTACTACTATAGCCGCCAACCCGCAACAACCTGCAAAAACTATTGTAGAACTGATGCAGGGCGAAAATAACGCGATAGCTGCCAAAAAAAGTGAGCCGGCGAAGCAGGCAGATAAAAGGGTAAATTTTAGCGTGTATGCTGCAACCTATATTAACTATGCACAGGGCAGCGCTAACCAGATCAACGCAGGCGCCGGTTTTACATCCGATATAAAGCTGAGCAACAATTTCAAGCTCTCTACCGGTGTTTCGTTAGCGCAGAATACGCTTAAGTATGATAAGGCGCCGCCAACCCGCGATGGTGGCTTAGCGTACGCATCGGCAGCGGCGTTAAGTAAAGATGCCGGTTTTGCCAGCAGTTATAACGTACCGGTTTTTCAAAACTACAGTGCTCGCTTGGTTGGCCTGGATATCCCGGTGAATATCAAGTACGAGTTTAATCCGCAAAAGAGTGATACTTACATATCGGCAGGGTTAAGCTCCGGCACTTTTATCGATGAGCGGTACACCGCCAGCTACCAGTACCGCACCAATGTGGCTACAGCAAACGGTAATGTTGTGAACAATTTCACCACCATAAAAACCGACGACGAAGCATCTAACAAGAGTTTTAACGGTTTTTATTTTGGCAAAACGCTTAACGTTTCATTTGGCGTGGGGTACCCGCTGGGCAAAAGCAACCGACTCATTATAGAACCCTTCCTGAAATACCCGCTGGATGGCCTGGGTGCGCAACAGATTAAATTTGGTGCAGGCGGTTTAAATTTAAAAGTAAATTTTAAAGGCAGTAAACGATGAAAAGAATTTTAGCAGTATTATTTGTGGTTGCCATTACCGGCAGCGTATCGGCGCAAAAGATCGAACTAACTTTGCAGGCCAACTCCGGCCTTTACCATTACAACGGCGGACTGTCGGCGTCAGAAAGCCTTATCCTCGGTGATGGAAATGTTAGCCAGGCCTATACCAACAATCCTTATGGTAACAAAAATGGCGTAAGCTATGGTGGTGTTCTGCAAGCGCAGATGGTTAGCAGGCACGGCTTTATTTTAGGGTTGGGTGCTGGTTACGAGGTGTTGCGCAGCAAAATAAACGTTAATACTTACTACCCAAACAACTCCCCAAACTACAATAGCATAGCATTCCCTGCCAGTGGCCGCACGTATTTGCAAAGCAACTTCATCAACCTAAATCCTTACATAGGCTACCGGTTACAGTTTGGCAAGGTAGCACTGGATGTTTTGCCCGGAATAGATATCGCATTTAAAACTTCAGAACGCGAACATGGCAAAGCCAACTACCAGGAGGGTACTGTTACTACTAACCGAGACAGGATAAATGTTAAGCACGATACGCGTTTAAGGATCGGCCTTGCAGCAACCTATGGCAGGATTGGATTTAATGCCAGCTATGCGCACGGCCTGGTTAACCAGGCAGGCAAAATGTATGCCGATCCTGCAGCGCAATACGCATATGTGGGTAATGGTAGCGCTTCAGTTAATGATAATACCGCCAAAGGCGAATTGATCCGTTTCGGGATCAGCTACCGCATATTTTAATTATTTGAACCGGATGGCCTTTACCGGCGAGATGCGTGTTACCAGCATCGATGGAATAATAAGTACCATCAGGCAAACTACCAGTGTGCCCACGTTAAGCAATAGCACATCGGCGGCCTCAAATTTAATAGGTACAAAAGTCATGTAATATGATGCCTGGTCGAGCTTAAAAACGTGGGTCGTAAGTTGCAGGTAACCAATGCCCAGCCCCAGCGCGTTGCCTAAAAGTAGCCCCACCCCTATCAGGTAAGCGGCGTTGTACAGGAAAACCTTCTGGATAACCCAGTTACCTGCGCCCATGGCTTTAAACATACCTATCATGGCTGTACGCTCCAGTATCATAATAAGCAATGCCGATATCATGTTGATCACCGCAACGGCCGTCATCAGCACCAGCATTACCACCGTATTTACGTCGAGCAATTTCAGCCATTCAAATATCGTAGGGTAATTTTCAGCTATGGTGGAAGATTTCAGGATCAACGGCAAATTATCATCAATTGCATTAGCGACATTGTTAACCCTGTCAAAGTTTTTTACGCGTACTTCGTAACCGCCAATCTCACCGCTTTTCCAATCATTAAGGCGCTTTATCAGGGCAAGGTTGCCAATAACAAAGGTTTTATCCACCTCATCCACTCCAAGATTAAAAATTCCCATGATCTTGAATTTGCGCTTGCGCGGCAACTGCCCTTCTTGTATAAAATACATCAGCAACGGGTCGCCGGTTTTTAGCTTCATGCGGTTGGCGGTATAGCGCGATATCAGTACTTGCTCGGTATCGTCATTAAAATTGAGCACCGAACCAGCCACCAGCGATTTTTTGATGTAGTCCCAGTTGTAAGTTTTATCTACACCCTTAAGTACTACCCCTTCGATCTCGTCATTGGCTTTCAGTATACCTGCTTTGGTGGCATACGGTGCAACATCGGTAACATCAGTTATCCCTTTCAGCTTTTTTACAACGGCAGGGCTATCCACAAAAGATGAGTTCTCGTACGAGTTGTTGTTATCCAGCTTTACCACCTGGATATCTCCGGCAAAGCCGCGTACTTTATTTTTTATCTCGCCCTTAAAACCCTTAATTACGGCCAGCGACAGGATCATTACACCAAGCCCCAGCATAATGCCTACAATAGCAATCCGCACGATCAGTTTGGAGAACGTGCGTTTTGATTTGAATGTTATACGATTGGATATGAACCTGGCGAAACTCAATGCAGAATGATTTTTGTACCTTCGCAAATATGCGTTTTTAACGTTAAACATATCGCCTTTTAATTTGCTTTAACTTTATAAATTATGACGAGAGTAAAGTTATTCCTACCCATTTTATTAGTCAGCCGCCTTTTTTTTGGATGCGACAATTTTGCGCAGTCAACCAAAAAGCAAGAAATACCTGCGCCTAAAACGACAGCTAAAACCATTATTACCGCTGCCGACCAAACCACCGCTTACCTGGATTATCTGAAGGGCAAAAGCATTGCGATGCTCATTAATCAAACATCTGTTATCGGTAATAAAAAAACACCGTTGGTGGATAGTTTGGTAAAGCTGGGAATCGGTGTAAAGAAGATCTTTGGCCCGGAGCATGGGTTTAGGGGTAATGCTGCAGATGGTGCGGAGATAGACGACACTAAAGATCCGGTTACCGGGTTGCCTGCAATTTCGCTATACGGTACGCATCGTAAACCTACCAAAGAAGATCTGAAGGGCATTAATCTGGTGATATTTGATGTGCAGGATGTCGGCGCGCGTTTTTATACTTACATATCTACCCTCCATTACGTGATGGAGGCTTGCGCTGAAAACAACATCGAACTGATGATTTTGGACAGGCCAAACCCCAACGGTGTATTTGTTGACGGGCCGATCTTAGACACCGCCTACCGGTCGTTTGTAGGTATGCACACTATCCCTATCGTACACGGCA
>NZ_CAXVWK010000108.1:0-7189 GCF_964263795.1 Mucilaginibacter sp. | reverse complement strand
AAAACCGAATTTACTGCACCAACAGCACCAATGCAGTACGCCGATACAATTTCCCATTGCGGCAGGTTTAAGGTGGCGGCTACCGGTATCAGGCCAATATCGACCTGATTATCTATAAGTTTCTGCGCGCAGTCGGCAGGCATATCCAGGCTCAGGTCTATCTCATTGATGATATCCGAATGCTGCAGGCCGTATAAAAACGGTTTGGTGTTAGTATAGCTAACGGCGGAAATTTTTATCTTTTTCACTAATCGCTCTCAGGATGTTTTTAAATGTTTGGCGTTGTTAAAGTCGACAATTTCATATTTGTCGCCGTCGAACGTTACTTTGTACAGGATCAGATTTTGGTGCGGAAAGTTATCCATTTCCGTCAACGGTTTGCCGGTTAACAGGCACAACAACAGACGCATAGCCCGGCCATGCATACAAACCAATACCGTTTGCTCTTCGGGATGGCTCATGATGGTATCTAAAGCCTCCAACTGGCGCGCCTTAACTTCATTTGGGCTCTCGCCGCCTTCAAATTTAGCATCCAGTTTGCCGTTAAGCCAATCGCGCATGATATCCAAAAAGGCGGCTTTCGTTTCGGGTGTGGCCGGCTGACCTTCGTGGATGCCCCAGGCTAATTCGTCCAGCCCGGCCAGTTTTTCATAAGGGATGCCCATATCAATAAATTGCTGGATGCTTTGCTGCGTGCGCTTTAATTCAGATATATAGATCTTATTAAAAGCTACATCCTTGTAAGCGCTGTAGAACTGGTTGGCCTGCTTGCGGCCTTCGTCATTCAGATCGGTATCCCTGCCCCGGCCTTGTACAATCCCCTGCTTGTTCAGGTCTGTTTGGCCATGGCGTACAATATATAACGTTTTTTGTATTGGGTTCATTTATGCGAATTCATTTGTTTTTAACGGCATATTCCATCCCTACCAATGGACAATTAACCGATAAACTAATTAATAACCGGCAGTTTATAGTACTTGAGTTTTACGGTTTCCTCAAATTGGAAATCTTTGTAGTCGGTCATCACATTATAAAGCGTGTCACGCTCAATGGGGTGGCGGCCGGCATTCTTAATCAACTCCACCAACTCCCTGGTGCTCATGCCCGGGTTTTGCTCTTCAGCACCAGCCATTGCATAGATCTTGGTCGTATCATCCAGCGTGCCGTCAATATCATCTACCCCAAAGTTTAAGGATAACTGCGCCGTTGTGCGGCTGATCATTGCCCAGTAAGCTTTTATATGATCAAAATTATCCAGGTAGATGCGGGAGATAGCGTAATTACGCAGGTCTTCAACAACTGTCGATTCCGGCACACTGCTCATTTGATTATCCTGATTGCGGAATTTTAACGGAATGAATGTTTGGAAACCGCCGGTGCGGTCCTGCAACTGGCGCAAACGCTCCATGTGGTCAACCCGGTGACGGTATTGCTCGATGTGACCATATAACATGGTAGCGTTAGACCGCATACCCAATTTATGCCACTCCTCATGAATGGCCAGCCACTGGTCGCCGGTACATTTGTCTTTTGCGATCAGGTCGCGCACTTCAGGGTGGAAAATCTCGGCACCACCACCGGGAATGGACTGCAAACCTGCATCTTTCATCAGCTGCATGCCCGTAGCGTAATCAATTTTGGCTTTTTTAAAGATGTAGTGATACTCAACCGGTGTAAGCGCTTTCACATGCAGATCGGGCCTGTGCTGGCGAATGCGTGTAAACAACTCACTGTAAAAGGCAACATCGTACTGCGGTAAAACACCACCTACAATATGTACTTCGGTAACCGGCTGGTCGTCATATTTTTTGACGATGTCCAGCATTTCTTCCATCGTGTATTCCCATCCTTCGCTGCGTTGTTTAAGCAACCGTGAGTACGAGCAGAATTTGCAATCGTAAACGCAAAGGTTGGTTGGCTCGATATGGAAATTACGGTTAAAATAAGTTTTGTCGCCGTGTTTTTGTTCACGTATGTAGTTGGCAAGTACTCCCAGGTAGCCCAGTTCTGCCTTTTGATAGAGCAAAACGCCTTCATCAAATGTGATGCGCTGGTTATGGAGTACCTTCTCAGCAATGTCTTTAAGTTCAGGTAAAAGTTGGGGGTTATTCAGCAATACCTGGAAATTATCTGATACTTCCATTTATAAAAATGTTTAGGCAAAGGTAGCAAATTGCGGCAATTTTATACAGCAACTATTTACTAACCCGTGTTTAAACACCTAAAATGACGATGGGTTTACACATATAAATCTTGTCGGCGAAATCCCGTAATAAGTGGCGCTTTATCCCGTTGCCATTAAAATTCTTTTTATTTTGGCGGGATAATTCTGAACAATGAAAATTGAGACTATCGCCATCCATGCAGGCAACCACACCGACGAATCAACAAAGGCAGTTATACAACCTATTGTAATGGCTACTACGTTTGAGCGTGATGCCGATGGCGGTTTCGCTGCAGGTTATCAATACAGCCGCTCAGCTAACCCAAACCGCACCGCTTTAGAAAATGTGATAGCCCGGTTAGAGGGTGGCGCCGATGCGGCGGCATTTTCATCAGGCAACGCGGCGGGCATGTCGGTTTTCCAGGCGTTACAACCGGGTAGCCACATTATCGCACCCGACGATATGTACCACGGCCTGCGCAACCAGCTTAAACAGCTTTTTGTTGGGATACTGGAGTTTGATTTTATCGATATCAACAACCCGGAGGTGCTGCAGGCGCATTTAAAACCAAATACCAAACTTATCTGGGTAGAAACGCCATCTAACCCGCTGTTGAAGATCACAGATATTAAAAAGGTGGTAGCTGCGGCAGCCGGGCAACAAATCAAGGTAGTTTGTGATAACACCTTTGCTACCCCCCTATGCCAGCAACCGTTAACATTAGGTGCCGACCTGGTGATGCACTCCACAACCAAGTATTTCGGTGGTCACAGCGACCTGATGGGCGGCGCCCTGGTCACCAAAGAAAAAGACGGGTTTTGGGAGAAGATCCGCAATGTTCAAACCATGGGCGGTGCCGTGCCATCACCGATGGATTGTTATTATCTTACACGAAGCATAAAAACATTGCCTTACCGTATACGCGGGCATGTCCATAACGCACAGTTACTTGCCGAGTATTTGGAAAACCACGACAGCGTGGAAAAAGTGATGTATCCGGGTTTGCAATCGCACCCGGAATATGCCACCGCAAAAGCCCAAATGACCGGCTTTGGTGCTGTGCTCTCATTCACCCTGAAAGCCGGCGAAGCCGAAGCGAAACGCGTGGTGAACAGTCTGAATATATTTACACAAGCCACCAGTTTAGGCGGCGTAGAAAGCCTTATAGAGCACCGCGCATCAGTTGAGGGGCCGGATACCAAAACACCGTTCAACTTGTTAAGGGTGTCGATTGGATTGGAGCATATCGACGATCTGATAGCAGATCTGGAGCAGGCGATGAAGTAGAACAACAGTGCTTTATCACCACGTTAAAATGTTAAGTTGAAACATTTTAAGCAACCAAACATGATCAAAATTTGCTCTGTTGAATCTTAACTTATAAGCATTTAAACTAAATATCTAATTATTTTAAAATTTTATTTGGATATTAAATTTCGATTGCTCTATATTTGAAACATTATTTGGTAGAAATACCTTAATCAATTCCCTCAAACGGATTTTGATTTATAAAGAAGCGGCGAGAGATCAGGCTCGAAGAACCGCTGGCAACCCTAAAAGGTTTAGAAGGTGCCAATTCCTGTCCCGGAGAAAAGTTAACCGGGGGATATAAATTTTTAATCATGAAAAGTCTGATTTATTTAGCGCAACAAAACACATCTATAACCCAATTGGGTATATTTTCTGCAACTAACAACCTACCTGGCTGTATTTGCATGTGTTGCTGCTGTTGTTAATTGCTGCACACGTTCCCTTTTCTGAGATTTTCCCGAAAACACGTGGCACCCTTTAGGATACTTCTATCCTGTGCAATTCATCGTAAATAAATCATTTTCAAATAGCTAACAATAAATACCATGTCAAACTTAAAATTCGAAACTTTACAAATTCACGCCGGTCAGGAAATTGACCCGACAACGGGTTCACGCGCCGTACCTTTATATCAAACCACATCATACGTCTTTAACAGTGCCGAACATGGCGCTAACTTGTTCGCCTTAAAAGAATTTGGCAATATATACACCCGCCTAATGAACCCTACTACTGATGTGTTCGAAAAACGCATCGCAGCTTTAGAAGATGGTGTGGCAGCGCTGGCAACAGCATCCGGCCAGGCGGCCCAGTTCATTGCCTTAAACAATATTTTACAGGCCGGGGATAACTTTGTAACCTCCCCTTTCCTGTACGGCGGCACCTATAACCAGTTTAAAGTAGCATTCAAGCGCTTAGGCATCGAGGTACGCTTTGCCGAAGATGATAGCGCAGAAAATATCGAGAAACTGATAGACAATAATACCAAGGCAATTTACACAGAAACCATAGGCAATCCGGGTTTTAGCATTCCCGACTTTGAAAAATTAGGTGCGCTGGCTAAAAAGCACGACCTGCCGCTAATTGTAGATAACACGTTTGCAGCCGGTGGTTACCTGTTCCGCCCGTTACAGCACGGTGCCCACGTGGTGGTAGAGTCGACTACCAAATGGATCAACGGGCATGGCACCAGCATTGGCGGCGTAATTGTTGATGGTGGCACTTATGATTGGGGCAATGGTAAGTTTGTACAATTCACCGAGCCTTCCGAAGGTTACCACGGATTAATATTTAATGATGTTTTTGGCATCGGCGGGCCTTTTGGCAATATCCAGTTCATTATCCGTGCACGGGTTGAGGGCCTGAGAGATTTCGGTCCGTCACAATCTCCATTTAACTCCTGGCTAAACCTGCAAGGATTAGAAACCCTGTCATTACGCGTGCAACGCCACGTAGACAATGCGCTTGAACTGGCCAAATGGCTGGAGCAGCACCCGCAGGTAGCTAAAGTGAACTACCCCGGTCTAGAGTCGTCGCCGCACCATACACTGGCAAAAAAATACTTAAAAAATGGCTTTGGCGCCGTGCTTTCTTTTAAGCTTAAAGGCGATAAAGAACAGGCTGGTGCGGTGATCAATAACCTGAAACTGGTTAGTCACCTGGCTAACGTGGGCGATGCAAAAACGCTCATCATACAGCCTGCTGCTACTACGCACCAGCAATTATCAGATACCGAACAACTTGCTGCCGGTGTTACACCGGCCCTGCTGCGTATTGCCGTTGGAATTGAACATATTGATGATATAAAAGCCGACTTTGAACAGGCGTTTGCCAAAATCAAGCAATTGGAATTAGCTTAAGCCCTTTAGTTTTTATTTAGTTTTTTAGTTTTTAAAGTGATGTTATTAGCGAGCGGCTGCCAGGCGGTTGCTCCCATGATAACCAAAGCACCAAAATGAGTTTACAACATTATACATATAACGGCACTTTTGAATTTGAATCGGGCGCGAAGGTACAGGGGCTTCAGATAGGTTACAATACTTATGGCACCTTAAACAGCAACCGCGATAACGTGGTTTGGGTATGCCACGCGCTCACGGCTAATTCTGATGTTTTTGATTGGTGGAAAGGCTTTTTCGGCCCCGAAGATCATTTTAACCCGGATGAGCACTTTATTGTATGCGCTAATATTATCGGCTCGCCATACGGCAGTTTTAACCCATTGAATATTAATCCCGTTACCGGGCAGCCTTATTACCTGGCTTTCCCGGAATTTACCATTCGTGATATGGTTAAGGCCCACCAGCTACTGGCCGGGCACCTGGGTATCGATACGATCGGCATCCTGTTAGGCGGGTCGTTAGGCGGGCAGCAGGCTTTGGAGTGGAGCATCATTGATCCGGACAGGATCAAAAATCTTATCCTTATCGCTACCAATGCCAATCATTCGCCATGGGGAATTGCCTTTAACGAATCGCAGCGTTTAGCGATCACGGCAGACCGTACCTTTTACGCAGGCACTCCTGATAGTGGCAGTAAAGGTTTAAAAGCTGCCCGCAGTATCGCTCTTTTATCGTACCGAAATTATAAAACATATGGCATAACCCAACAGGAAGACGGCGATACCACCACAGATAATTTTAAAGCGGCTACATATCAAAACTATCAGGGCCAAAAACTGGTTAACCGGTTTAATGCCTATAGTTACTGGTACCTATCTAAAGCAATGGATTCGCACAATGTAGGCCGAGGCAGGCATGGCGTTGATAAGGCGCTGAGCCTGGTTAAGGCGCGAACATTGGTTATCGGAATCCATTCAGACCTGTTGTTCCCTATAGAAGAACAGCAATACCTGTTCAGGCACATCCCGAAAGCCGCGTTTGCCGAGGTAGAGTCGTTTTACGGGCACGACGGATTTTTAATTGAAACAGAAGCGTTAACAAAAATCGTTACATCGTTTATAACAACCGATGTAAAAGGAAAGATAATTGAATTGCAAAAAATTGCTTAATGAGTAAGAAACTGAATATTGGCCTCTTCGGGTTTGGAGTTGTAGGCCAGGGCCTGTATGACATCATCAAAACCAAAAACCTCAACCTCGAAATTGTAAAGATCGCCATTAAAAATCCCGAGAAGGAACGCTCTTTACCCCGGGAACTTTTCACAACAGATCGCGACGATATACTGAACAACCCGGAGATTAACACCGTAGTTGAACTGATCAATGATACCGAGGCGGCTTTCGAGATCGTTTCACGTGCCCTTAGCTCAGGTAAAAATGTGGTATCGGCCAGTAAAAAAATGATCGCTACTTATTTAAAGGAACTGATCGAACTACAGCATAAGCACGGCACATCTTTATTGTACGAAGGCTCAGTATGCGGAAGTATCCCGATCATCCGCAACCTGGAGGAGTATTATGATAACGAGCTGCTGCATTCTATCAGCGGGATTTTTAACGGATCATCCAACTACATCCTTTCCAAGGGTTATCTGGAAGGGCTGGACTACGATAGTGCCTTAAAGCAAGCGCAGGATCTGGGCTTTGCCGAAACCGACCCAACCATGGACGTGGGTGGTTACGATGCCAAGTATAAGCTGATCATTGCTGCGGCCCATGCTTATGGTGTAGTGATTGATCCCGAGGCTGTGCTTAATATAGGCATCCAAAACCTTGCTCCTAACGATTTGCAGTATGCCCGCGAAAAGAAGCT
>NZ_CAXVWK010000107.1:0-3529 GCF_964263795.1 Mucilaginibacter sp. | reverse complement strand
CCGGAAGTTTCGTACATGTTATATGAGATTTCACTTTTGGGAGTGATACCATTACGAAAATGACCCTGCCTTTTACCTGAATGAGAATTAGTGGTTAATAATTAAATTTCTCCTAACAGAAGGCTGGAGATTTGTCCGCTTGTTCAATTGACCACTTTGAAAATTATAAAACCAGTTTTTTTCGGGTTGTTCGATTGACTATTAGTTTTTAGTCAAAGTCAGTCGAGTCATAGATAATTCTTTGCAGATCAGTTCAGTCTTTTCGAATCGAAGTCCTTAACTCGCTTCGGGCGCTCACCATTTTTTACGGCCGTTACAATTGCTTTTTCTTTTCCTCTGGTGCCCCGGGTAGTTGTAATGCAGTGCGGACAACTTTACTAACGGGGGCCTATCGACCAATTAGAACTTCAGAACCACTGAATTCTTCAGAACAGCTCCCTACTAATACAGAGCTGTTTTTAGCGGTATAAAATGTTTAAGTAGTTCAAATATACGCTGTGCTGGTATATGACCCGCCCGAACCCTCGCAGCTACCGCAGGTATTCGGTCATTCTAGTGTTGCGATAATAGAAGAAAAGTCCGGCTATGGCAACACCCATGACAAAAGAAAAAGCGGTTAGGCCAACATTTTCAATTTCAGATTCATAGCCATTTTCGACTATTGCCTGCCAAATCCCTGGCTTGTTCTTAAAGCCGAATGACCATTGTCCAAAATTCCACGCGCTATGTAGTCCAAGCGAAAGTGCCAGCCCCTTTGTTTTTAAAGCAGACACGCCAAATAAAATTGCACCTGCTCCTGACCCTATTATTGCCATTTTCAAGGTCATGCCAGCAGCAACATGCTCAATTATAAAAATAATTGTTATAGTAGACAAGGCAATTATAGGACCCAATGAAATATTGAGGGTTCTTAATGAATAAGAGCGAAAAGCCAATTCTTCTCTGCAAGCAATAAAAAAATAGAGGAGTAAAGGTGAAAGAATGTCAATGATGGAAATGTCCGGTACAGGTTTCAATTGGAAATGTCCATAGAATAAAACTATTAAGGCTTGCGAAGCAGCCATCATGAAACCGATAATATACCCACAAACGAAACGTGAAATACTGTATTTACCTGGGACAACACCGACATCAATTAGCTTGCGTTTCTCCCATTTTAAAAATAAAAGTATCAATACAAAAGTCACAATAGTTGCTGAAAGAATAGACAAGTGGTCAGTATATTTGACGGCAGCATTTCGAGCAACGCTAGAACAACATATTAAAATAACTACACAGCACAGGCTAAAAAGTAATACCCGCCCAACAACATAAACCCATTTAGTTGCTATTTTAAATTTGTTGTCTGAAGTCATGCTTCTAAAATTATAAAAACCTTAAAATATAAAGTCGATGATTGCATCTCAGGTAATTAGCTTTGGGATGTTAGAGATCTGGCAATCGTCAACCCCGACATCGCCGCAGGTTGAAAACAAAAGGATACGGTAAGATCCGAAAGCTCACCGATGCCTGGCCTGTTCTAACAACTGTTGCCAGAATGTTTAAGATGAAGATCATAACATCCTCCCCATTATTGCAAAACGCATTTTGTGTGGCTTACTTTTTATGTCGGAGTAAAACGACATTATAAAACTGATTTATTTGTTCATCAGCGCTCCATCTGGGTTGCAGCCAATGGTTCCGTCGTGGCGTTGCGCCGACAGGCTGTATTTCCTCCGTCGACATTTGCAGCCGAACCCTAATGTACAGCTTTTAATAAATTACCTTATTGCAAACAAATTTGCAATTGAACTAATGTAGGTTTTCAGAACTTTGCCCGTGACAGCAGCTAATAACGATATACTGGTCATTGCTCCAGTGTCCTGCCATCCTTGCAGCAAACTATAAGTTGGGCGCGACTGGCGTTTGGTAAGATCCAAAAAGCAAAAAAGCCACCGGGCTGGCAAATATTTATAGTCGACCACTGGAAGTGCTACTATTCCTGGAGCTTGCCAGAAACCGTTTTCACCTCACTGGTAAAGTAATTTGATAAGAAAACATGAGAAAAGGTGCCCGTCAGTTTTCCGCTGGGAGAGACGATTATATTTACTACTGAAGTTGAGTCAACTGAATTATAATCGATTGGCCCACCGGGGTCCAAATTCAAGGTGAACTGTTACGCTGCATTGCGTAGTGTCACGAGCCTGCTTTCCTACCACATATGTTCCACTTATCCTTGGCATATAGCCATAACCGAAATTGATAGATATATAATTTCCGGTAGAACGACCGTATCTGGTCGCACTTTCCAACGCAGCAAATGAACTTCCTGCCGGGTGGCTTGCGCCAAACCCTTTATAAGAAGAGCCGTCAATAACCCATTCTGAATTAGGTTCTTCGAATTGATTTTTCTTGCATGAAACTATAAAAAGCGTTAGTAGGGCGAAGTACAAAATGGGCGTTTTGATAAAATAGATTGATGATTAGGGCTTTTATAGTGAAGCCTTTTCGTTTAAATCGGAAGTGCCCGGTTTAAAAATCAATCTGCTACCTGGTTCACTGGGGCTCAAGGAATGGACTTTATACCATTGGCAATAGAATTGTGTCTGCCCAGGCTGCTGCCGATCGAAATCTTGATGAGGACGTTAATTGCCAATGCCCAACAAAGTTTGTCACGCCCCGCACCAGTGCCTGGCTTTGTAATTGGATGACGATAAGTTTGTCCAGCGCAACTTGAATAAAACGCCATGTTACCGATACGTTGCGGTTGATTAGCGGCTACGTCAAATTTCTTTCATTGCTTACAAGGTGTAACCAATTTCCCAAATGTGTCCAAATGGATCTTTCAATTTTCCGATTCTCCAATCATCTTCAGTTGTCATTGGACAAATTTGCGTCGCACCAGCCTTTAGCGCTTGGCCGAATAATTCATCAGCCTGTTGAGTTTGTAAAATTATCCTAACCGGGCTACCCGAATTCTGGTCGGGACTTAAATTTCCGTTGTCAGGCTCCTCATCGCCTACATAAAATGCTGCATTGTTAATTTCAATTATAGATGACAGCTTTTTGTTCGGCAATTCGAATCTCTTTTTTTCAATGGCTCCAAACGCAGCAATATAAAATTCAACAGCTTTGACCCCATTGTTTACTGTCAGAAAGGGCTTTACTGTTGTTGTACTATTGTCTTGCATAAAAACTTTTTTCAGAATGAGTTAGTTTAAAACCTGTTTGGCATTAATTGATCTGACTGCTGCATTTGCAATGACCGCCAGGATCTAGGCGCTTTGCGTGTGGCCTGTAAATTGAAATATAAATGCTGATTTTATTACTATTGCCTTTCATTTTAGCAATTTAATTAATAAGTGAACGAATGGATAGGGCTACCCTCTCTGCTGCGCTTTACTGCTGATGCTTCAACGGGAGCCAGCCTTGCAGCAAACCGCATGTGGTGCGCAGTCTTTCCAAGAACCGGCCCATTAAAATTATTTTACACCTGGATTGAGCTTCGCGTTTTGTCCAGCTTCAATCAGCCATGTATTTTCATGTTTGG
>NZ_CAXVWK010000106.1:0-10447 GCF_964263795.1 Mucilaginibacter sp. | reverse complement strand
ATATCAGATGTCATCCTTATTATGTCTGGTGATGATATTACCTAATAAGTACCTTGCCCTAAACAATTGCGCCTTAACCGTACCCAGGGGCAGATCCAGCTGCTGTGCAATTTCCTCGTACGATAGTTCATCGAAGTAACGCAGCGTAATTAGGTTACGGTAACGGATGGGCAGGCTTTCTATCAGTAATTTTAGTTCTTCGGTTTGTTGTTTTTTAATGGACGTTTCTTCGGGGTTTAGTCCGTCAGATTTAATCTGCAGGGGTTTTTCATCACCATCCTCGTCCATCATGCTGTGTATCGATTGCGTATTCAGCTTCTTTTTTCGGATAAAGTCGATACAATTATTGGTAGCTACCCTAAACAGCCAGGTGCTAAAAGCATATTCGGGTTGATATTTTTCCAGTTTTTCAAAGGCTTTTGCAAAGGTTTCAACAGTAAGGTCATTAGCGTCCTCCTTATTGTTTACCATTTTAAGCACCATAAAATAAATGGAATCTTTATAGCGGTGCATAAGGTCGGCATACGCTTTCTGGTTGCCCTGCCGTGCCTTTACCACAAGGTGAAAATCGTTTTTGGCGTTCTCGGTAAAATGGGCGTTTATTTCCATCGGGTGGTCTTTAAAAAAGTACCTATTAAACCAAACACATTTAAATAGGTATAATACATGATATCAAAAAGCGGCAAGTACCATACCAAGTCGTTGCAATCTAGCTTTTTAAACACCCTTTGATAGATAATTAACTGTAGCACCAGCCTAAAAACCACTACTCCGATAGCCCAAAGCGGTTCAAATTGAAATACCAGGCAAAGAATAAATAGCACATAAAATAAAAAACCGGTTATTGCGTCGAAGCTGAGCGTGCGCCTGTGGCTGTTTTTATACAGTTTCCCCACCCCCATATGGCGCTTCTTTTGCCTGAACCAGCTACCTAAAGTAGTTTTAGCATCCGTGTAAGCAAAAGTATCGGGGTGTATTTCAATAGCGGTATTATTTGCCGTAGCGTTTTGGTTTACAAACAAATCATCATCGCCACTTATTACGTGCATGTGGGCCGCAAAGCCTTTCGCACCAAAAAATAATGATTTGGTATAAGCCAGGTTGCGGCCAATGCCCATATAAGCATCGCCGTTTAAGGCTGATGAAAGGTAATTGATACCGGTTTTTAAAGTTTCGAAACGAATAAAGGGGTTTAAGAAGTTATTTGTGCGTGTGTAAGGCGAGTAACCTAAAACGATATTAATTCCCGGTGTAAATTTAGCGGCCATGCGCGTAATCCAGTGCAGGGTGGCAGGCTTACAATCTGCATCTGTAAACAGTAGATGCTCGTTTTTGGCTGCCTTGATACCCAGCGTAAGCGCAAACTTTTTACCCGTTTTATAACGTTGATGCTCGGTAATAGTAACTACCTTAAGATGACTGAACTCCTGCTGAATTTGCAGCAAAACATCGTGCGAACTATCTGTTGAGCAATCATTAATCACTACAACTTCATAGTTAGGGTAAGTTTGCTGTAAAATGTACGGAAGATTTTCGGTAAGGTTACGGGCCTCGTTGCGGGCGCTGATGATAACAGATATTGGAATATCAACCTGCGGGAGTGTATCGTCGGGCTTGTACCCTGCCAGTTTGCTGTGATTGCTCAGTAAGTAATAAAGCTGAACAATGAAACAAAGCTGAAATAAAACAAATAACGCATCCTTAATATAAGCTTCCAATACACCTTTATAATATAAGTGCAAATTTGTTAAAAATAGGCGACAATTCGAGAGGTTTTATACGGAAGTTTACAGCAATTTGCTTGGTGATCAACCGGCCTCTGCATGGCTCTGCTATGGAAGCAGAGGCGCTTAATTATCAACTAACTTCTTGGAGCTGGGTTGCGGCAAGGCTTCCTCGATCGCTTACATCTATTCTTAACCTCTCATAACTTTTGTTAATTTTGCAACACTCAATGAAATTTAATCTAACAGCACAAGACCCTCTTTCTAAAGCCCGTGCGGGCGAGCTTACTACAGATCATGGGGTAATACAAACGCCGATTTTTATGCCTGTGGGCACGGCGGGTACCGTTAAAGCGGTACATCAGCGCGAGCTGAAAAACGATATTGAAGCGCAGATCATCCTGGGCAACACCTACCATTTGTACCTTAGGCCGGGCCTGGAAACGATAGAACAAGCCGGTGGACTGCATAAATTTAACGGTTGGGACGGCCCCATTTTAACAGATAGTGGCGGTTACCAGGTGTACTCGCTAAGTGAAGTGCGCAAAATAAAAGAAGAAGGCGTAACGTTTCGGTCGCATGTGGATGGTTCTAAACACCTTTTTACTCCCGAAAACGTTATGGATATTCAGCGGATAATTGGTGCCGACATCATCATGGCATTTGATGAATGTACCCCCTACCCCTGCGATTATAATTATGCCAGGCGATCTATAGATATGACGCACCGCTGGCTTAAGCGTTGCTGCCAACGATTTGATACTACCGAACCTAAATACGGCTACAACCAAACGCTGTTCCCGATTGTGCAGGGGTCGGTTTATAAAGATCTGCGTGTACGCTCGGCAGAGGCTATTGCCGCTTTCGAGCGCGAAGGCAACGCTATCGGCGGGCTTTCGGTAGGTGAACCTGCCGAAGAAATGTACGCGATGACAGAAATTGTGTGCGATATATTACCGGCGCAAAAACCACGTTACTTAATGGGCGTAGGTACACCCGTTAACATTTTGGAAAACATTGCTTTAGGAATTGATATGTTTGATTGCGTAATGCCTACACGAAACGCCCGTAACGGAATGCTGTTTACCAAAAATGGCATTATGAATATGCGTAACGAGAAATGGAAAAACGACTTTAGCCCGATTGAAGCCGACAGCGAACTGTTTGCCGATACCTGCTATACCAAGGCATATTTAAGGCATTTGATACATAGCGGCGAGATGCTGGGCGCGCAGATAGCCACCCTGCATAACTTGCATTTTTACTTATGGCTGGTTAAAGAAGCGCGTAAAAAGATCATCACCGGCGAGTTTTACGACTGGAAAAAAATGATGGTTGCCCGCCTGGGCACAAAATTATAATGAGGAAATTAACACACAGATTTTTAACGGTTATAGACCGGTACATCATTAAAAAATACCTGGGGACCTTCCTGTTCACACTGGGTATCTTTATGGTGATATCTGTTGTGTTTGATATCTCCGAGCATTTAGACAACTTTTTGGGTGAAGAAAGCACACTGCACGATATTATTTTTGTGTATTACGCAGGTTTTATTCCCTTTTACCTGATGCTTTTATCGCCGCTAATTAACTTTTTAGCAGTGATTTTCTTTACAGCCAAGATGGCTAATCAAACGGAGATTGTCCCGATTTTAACCAGCCGGGCGAGCTTTTACAGGTTTTTGCGGCCTTATGCGCTCACTGCAACACTCATATTTGTAGTGTCGTTGTTTGCCAATTTATATCTTTTACCGTACACCAATAAGTTAAAAGTATCATTTGAAGGCAAGCATTTTTTTAATAACGACGACCCATCTAAGAAAGAAGTGCACATCCAGCTCGATAAAAACACCTTTGTTTTTATGCAGGATTTTGAGCCGAATACCAAAGTAGGAACCCAGTTTATGCTGGAGAAATATGACGGCGACGAGTTGAAAGAACGCCTTACAGCGCCGAGTATCCAGTTTGATACGGTAAAAAATACGTGGAAAATAATCAGCCCAACACGGCGTATTGTGAACGGTTTAAAGGAACATTTCACCTCTAACGGGCTGATGATAGATACCGTTTTAGACATGCGCCCTATCGATTTTGAGGCGCACGACAATGTGGTAAGTAACATCTATGGAGCCATGTCCCTGCGTGTTTTGAACCAGGGGATAGAGAAAGAAAAAATCCGCGGAACAGGCGTAATTATCGATATGCAGTTTGAAAAATACCGCCGTTTTGTGGAGCCGTTATCATCATTTGTGCTGGCTTGTATAGGTGTTGCCATATCATCGCGTAAGGTGCGCGGGGGTGTCGGGCTACCCCTTGGGATAGGAATTTTCATCTGTTTTACCTACATAGTCGTCAATAAATTCGCGTTGGTTTTTGCCATAAAGGGAGGGTTTGCACCCCTTATTGCAGTGTTTATACCTAACATTATTTTTGGTTTATTGGGCTATATTTTACTCATAAGGGCTCCAAAATAATGACCACATCAGCGCCAAAACCTGTTCTAACCACCAATCTCATTATCCTTCATCTAACTGTTTTTGTATGGGGATTTACCGGTATTTTGGGTCAGCTTATCACAATTTCTGCAGTGAACCTGGTTTGGTACCGGGTGTTAATTGCCGTGGTTTCGCTATTTTTTTATGTGTTTTTTTATAAAAAAAGCGCAAAAATAGGTAGCAAAATGTACCTGAAATTAGCCCTTACCGGCGCTCTGGTAGGCGGCCATTGGATCCTTTTCTTTGCTTCAATCAAGCTTTCAACCGTTCCTGTAACACTGGTTTGCCTATCATCGATGACCCTTTTTACCGCAATTCTGGAGCCGTTGATCAATAAAAAAAGCATCTCAAAAATGGAGATCCTTGCCGGAATTCTAATCATCAGCGGCATTGTGATGATCTTTAAGTTTGAATCTCACTACACTAAGGGTATTATAGCGGGCCTGACGAGTGCGCTTTTAGCAAGCCTTTTTTCAATCATCAATTCGCGATTTGTACAAAAAATAGAGTCGCCGGTAATTGCATTTTACGAACTTTCGGGCGCCCTCTTATGGATCAGTCTTTATCTTTTAGCTACCCATGGATTCAATAAAAGCATGGTACCAACCACTGCTGACGTAGGCTATCTGCTGGTACTTGGCACGATCTGTACCTCTGTTGCCTACGTTGCCGGAGTATCGGTAATGCGCGAACTATCCGCGTTCCGTGTGGCCCTTATCACCAACCTCGAGCCTGTTTACGGCATCATCCTGGCGTTTATTTTTTTCGGTGACATGAACAAAATGACTATCGGATTTTGGGCCGGGGCCATGTTAATTCTTTCCACAATCTTCCTGTTCCCGGTTGCTCAAAAGCATATAGCGCGTCGCCGTAGCCGGATTTAGTAACCCGTTTCCTCTCGAAATACCGACCTAATCAACCATCACCATCCCGGGGTAGGGGTAAAGCACATGCATCGAAACGGGCCATTTTAAGCCTCTCTAAGCCACTATTTTTTTTACCTGCACTCCTTCTTCAACAATTACTTTAAGTACCAACAGCGGCGATTCTTAAAATTGATTTAGTGTATTGAGGGGCAAAAACAAATCAGATCAAATTTGGGTAAAAACCAGCTTTAAATTTGAAATTAAAATGTAATTAGTTTTAAAAACATAAATATAATTTACTGAAAATCAGTTTTATATAAACACTATCAAAATATTTAGTTGAGTGATGGAACGCGAATTAAAATACATTTTACTAATAAAATTAGTAAAGACGGTAACTCATTATTTATATCATGATTTTATAATTGATAATCAATGGTTTGGGATGTTCTATTTAAGCTAAAACTTAGCTTTGGATATCTGCATACAAATAGTAAAGTAAGTGTACTGAATGCAACAGGTGAGATCTCGCAGAAATTAGGGGGAGATGAGTTATTGTATACGAGATGAAGATCTAAGCAACATTTGATAGTTTAAAACTTGATGTCGGTATAGATATAAAAACCATAACCGTGCCAGAAAAAAAGTTGAAAAATCTAACGTGGGCAAATTGATAAAGTAGAAGCACGATAACAAAGTTGGTAAGAATGCAATCGGGGCGTACTGCACAATTTGATATACCTCTCCCTTTTTTCAGGGGCCATAATTTTTACGCTGATAACAGCCGGCCTTTTTCGTCATTTTTAAAAGAGATTTAAAAACCGCATCTTGTACAAACTATTTCAACGAAATTTTATGAGTGTTAAAAACATCTTAGCGCTGGTGATCGTGGTGCTACTTACCGTCATCATTATGCAAAATACCGATGAGGTAAAATTTACAATTTTATTCAGCACAACTTATCTTTCAAAAGTTCCTGTCATGACGGCTATTGCTGTCTTCGGTTTTATTTTAGGATTCCTGGTTGGCCGCCCAAAAAACAAGAAGTATGACATCGCGCAACACCATGAAGACATTTATGGGAAAAACGACTCCAAAACACTAAGCGACGAGGACAGGGATTATATTAGTTGAGTGACGAATAGTGGGTGGTGTGTATAATTGAGAATTTCAACAGCGCTCAAAGTTTTTTACACGTTGTAAAATACCTGGTAGTTTACTTCCATAGCTTTCAAATCTGGCAGTTGTTCAAAAATGCCAAAAACTGATGCGCCGGAGCCGCTCATACTGGCGTATAACGCACCATGCTCATACAACTCTGCTTTTACGCCACGTATAACCGGGTGGTCGCGGAAAATATGGCCCTCAAATTCGTTCTTAATTGTGCGTTTCCAGTTTGCTATAGGGGTTTTTATCAGTTCGTATAACGATTCGGAAACCGGGGCAGGTTTTACGCCTCTATACGCTTCTGCGGTCGAAACATGTTCATCCGGCATTACCAAAACAATAAAGTAGCCAGACAGGTCTAATTTTACCGGCTCAAACTCATCACCCTTTTCAAATGCGAACACCGGTTTGCTTTCGATAAAGAAAGCACAATCTGCTCCCAGCAGCCGGGCATAATCCATCATCCTATCGGCCGATAAACCCAGGCTGAATTTTTCATTCATCAGTTTGATAAAAAAAGCAGCGTCGGCCGAGCCACCACCAAGCCCCGCACCTATCGGGATATTTTTGTGCAAGTGTATTTTTACCGGAGGTAATTTTAGAAAATCTCTTTTTAGCAAGTGGTATCCCTTAATGCAAAGGTTGTCGTTAACATCCCCCGGGATATCAATGCCCGAGGATTCAAATTCCAGCTCATCGCATTCGATCACTTCCAGCACGTCGTTAATTTTGATTGGATAAAAAACAGTCTCCAGGTCATGGTAACCATCCGGGCGACGGGCAATGATATTTAGTCCGATATTTATTTTAGCGTTTGGAAATACGATCATCCTTAAAGTGATTAACACCGCATGTATTTTTGCACAACGGTAGGATACCAAAATTAGATTATTTTTCTTTGTACTTCATCGTCATTCAGTCATTAGGTTGTTGCGTCGTTTCTTATCAATAAAAGCGATGGATTAAATTACCCGAGGACAGCGAAGCGAATGACCCGATGATAAAACTTTAGAGCAATGAAACAATACCTCGACCTGATGCAGCACGTGCTGGACAATGGCGCACAAAAGCACGATCGTACCGGTACAGGCACGATAAGCGTGTTTGGATACCAGATGCGTTTTAACCTGCAAGACGGCTTCCCAATGGTGACCACCAAAAAATTGCATCTTAAATCAATCATCCATGAGTTGATCTGGTTTTTGAGCGGCGATACCAATATTCAGTACTTAAAAGATAATGGCGTGCGGATTTGGGACGAATGGGCCGACGGGAACGGCAACCTCGGCCCTGTATATGGTTACCAGTGGCGTTCATGGCCAACACCGGACGGCGGGCACATAGACCAGATTACGCAAGTGGTAAACCAATTGAAGAACAATCCCGACTCGCGCCGCATCATGGTATCGGCCTGGAATGTTGCCGATGTAAATCAAATGGCCCTCCCCCCTTGCCATAGCCTGTTTCAGTTTTACGTACAGCCGGCAGATCCCAGCAAAGGCGAAAAAAGGGGCAAACTGTCCTGTCAACTTTACCAGCGTAGTGCCGATATATTTTTAGGCGTACCGTTTAACATTGCATCGTATGCGTTGCTTACTATGATGATGGCGCAGGTGTGCGATCTGGATTACGGCGATTTCATCCACACCTTTGGCGATGCACATTTGTATAACAACCACCTGGAGCAAACCAAATTGCAACTAAGCCGCGAGCCAAGGCCGTTGCCTACCATGAAAATCAACCCGGAGGTCAAAGACATCTTCGGTTTTAAGTTTGAAGATTTCACATTGGAGAACTACGAACCGCACCCGCACATTAAAGGCGCTGTTGCGGTTTAATATTGAATTGCTTAAATTTGATATTATGAGCATTGCTGAATTAAAAGAGGAGATACAAAAAGCTATCGACCAAATGCCAGAAAGCGATTTGCAAGAAGTATGGAATTTAATAACTAAAAAACAATCTAAAAATAGCATCGACAATAAGACGTTAGACACTTACATGGATGCTATCATTTCTGAAAATAAAGGATTGCTGAAACGGCTGGCTCAATGATAGATTTTCTTTCTGCTGTTCGGATCCATAATAGATTAATTGATGAATTCGGAGGAAGCAAAGGCGTTCGTGATGAACGTTTGCTTGAATCTGCATTAAATAGACCTTTTGCCACTTTTGATGGGTTTGACCTTTATCCAACTTCTACAGAAAAAGCAACTGCCATTTTTGAAAGCCTGATCATCAATCATCCGTTTATGGATGGAAATAAAAGAATTGCATATGCATTGATGGAAGTTTTTTTGCGACATGGCGGAGTAGTTTTAATGACGACTGAAGACGAAAAATACGAATTAGTGATAAATGCAAGCACAGGTTCGTTTAGATTCGAAGAGATAAAAGCTTGGATTGAAGATAAATCCCAACAAACAACTATTCAGCCATGACTGTTTCTATCATCGTAGCTATTGCAGAAAATTATGCCATTGGTAAAAACAACCAGTTGCTTTGGCATATGCCAAATGATCTGAAACATTTTAAAACTGTAACATCGGGGCGTACCATTATCATGGGCCGTAAAACCTATGAATCAGTAGGCAAGCCGTTGCCTAACCGCCGCAATATTGTGGTTACCCGGCAGGATATCCAGATACCCGGCTGCGAGGTGGTAAAATCGATAGATGAGGGCTTATCACTCTGCGCACATGAAGACGAAGTATTTATTGGCGGCGGCGCAGAAATTTACAGGGACGCCATGGATAAAACCGACCGCATATACCTCACCATCATCCACAAAAATTTTGACGCAGACACTTTTTTTCCTGAAATTGACTACCTGAAATGGAACGAAGTAAGCCGTGAAGATTTTGAACCCGACGAGAAAAACCCACTCCCCTACACCTTCATCACACTAAACCGCGCTTAACAAAAACGCCGATTATTTTGTTTCAATTAAAAATTTCAGGCTTGTGAAATTTTATTAGATTTGCTGCCTTATTTAAAAAGCTTATAAACTAATTAATTACATATTTTAATTCGCGATGCAAGGAAAAGGGGTTATTAAATTTTTCGCCATTCTGCTGGCTGTAGTGTGCTTATACCAGCTTTCTTTTACATGGGTGGCCCACAAAGTTGAGAATGATGCCAAAGAATATTCGAAAGGTAATCCTGCAAAGGAGAAAGCCTATTTAGATTCTGTGTCAACTCAACCGGTATATCCTCTCTTCGGCCATACTTACCAGTATTGTGTCGACAGGGAACTTGCCCTGGGTTTGGATTTGAAGGGTGGCATGAACGTTACCATGCAAATCTCGTTACGCGAGCTGGTTACCTCATTGGCCAACAACAGTACCGATGTTGTGTTTAACCAGGCGTTAACCAATGCCCAGACACGTAGCGTTACCGAGCAAAAAGATTATATTACACTTTTTGTTAACGAGTATGAGAAACTGGCACCCAACGGTAAACTGGCTGCGATATTCGCAAACAGCAACAACCAGGATAAGTTAAAATTCAATTCATCAAATAGTGATGTTGAAAAATACCTTAAAGACCAGGCAGATGTTGCGGTACAGCAATCATACACTGTATTGCATACCCGTATTGATCAGTTTGGTGTAACCCAACCTAATATACAGCTGCAAAAAAGCACTAACCGTATTTTGATTGAATTGCCGGGCGTTAAGGAACCTGAGCGTGTGCGTAAGCTTTTATCAGGTTCGGCTAAATTAGAGTTCTACCAAACTTATGATAACAGCGAAGTTTACCAGTTGCTGGTTAACATCAACGGCATCCTGGCTGCTAAAAATAAAACTACTGCCCCTGCAGATACCACCAAAGCTGCCGCCGCTGCAAAATCGCCAACATCTGTTAAAGATTCTGCCAATTCACTACTGGCTAAGTTGCAAAAAACTACCAATAAAGATTCTGCCGGGTTAAACAACAAAACACAACTGGCTGCGCAAAACCCGCTGTTTTCTGTTATGTCTCCGGTTTACTACCAGGATGCAAACGGCCAGCAGCAATTAAGCCCGGGCCCAATTGTTGGTTATTCTGCAGTTAAGGATACTGCTAAAGTGAACGCTTACCTGCGCAGTGCTGATGTAAAATCGGTACTGCCTCAAAATTTACGTTTCCTGTGGGGTGTTAAACCAATCGACAAAACAAAAGTATTTGAACTTTACGCTATTAAATTAGCC
>NZ_CAXVWK010000105.1:0-11403 GCF_964263795.1 Mucilaginibacter sp. | reverse complement strand
AAGCGCGCAAGTTCTCCAGGATACTTGGCTTTATCTGGGCAATACGCTCTTTAATGGCATTAACTACCGGCGAATTTTCACCGGAGGTTTTGCTTACCGTTACCAGTTCCAGCTCGGCCCCGTATAACCTGTCCAGCAGTTGAGATAGCAACTGATCATTAAGCCCCAAAGTAGACGGCACCAATGCCGATCCGGACCCTTTTTTTACAATATATTTTTCTACCTGCGCTAAAACGTCCAGCTGAATCTGGATCTGCGCCAGCTTTTCGGTATTTTGCTGGGCACTGCTCATATAATTGAGGCCCTCTGCCGACAGGTTGGTGATCCTTTCGTCTTTACGAAGGTTTTCCAATTTCCCTTCTACGGAAGATAATTCTCTTGTAACCGATACCAAACGCTCATTAATAAAATTAAGCGTATTGGATGCTGTTACGTTTTTGTAGTTAATGCCGGCCTCGTTATATACTCGTACCAGGTTGTTTAGGATATCCTCGGCACGTTGGGGCACCTGGTCGGCAAGGTTAAGCAAGATCAATGAAGAGTTACGTGCAGCAGATTGTACCTTTAATGCGCCCAGCAGCATTTTAGCGGATGGCTTTACATTGCGGATATAAACATAATATTCGCCCTGAAACTTCATTACCGACGCCTCACGGTTCAGCTTGATGATATAGTCGCCGTAAGGGGTATGTACCGGTGTGTTAAGCGGATATTTTTTACCGCCCAGCACCATTGCTTTTTGCGAGATCAAATAATTGAAAGAAACTGGTACATTACCAACCTCGGGCACATTGTCTGGATCGAGGGCTATAAACGTTACCGGTGCAGGATATAACAAGATATCCCTAAATGTCCCTTTGTTATAAAACTGGGCGTAAAGGTTCATATCCTTTACCACCTGCTGCATTAAAATACGCGATTTTAACACTTCGATCTCATTCTCGACAGTTTTGGCAGAATTGGAAACGCCTAATGCCTGCAAAACACTCGCATCGGTTCCGCCGCCATTTTGATCTTTCAGCAAAATGGTTGAGCTGGCTTCGTAAATAGGCGTTTGATAATGGATGTAAAAGTAGCACACTATTAGTGAGGTCACTATCGTGAGTACAAATATGGGCCAAAATGGCAAGTATCTAAAAGCTATAGCACTAAGCGCGTTCTGGGTTGTCGATCCTTCGAAAGCGTTAGTAGTAGTAGTATTCTGATTGGAGTTTTTCATTAAAAAGATAAAGTATTATCTGATAAACTGGGCGTACACAACAATAATTAAGCTTAACGCGCTAAAAATTATTGGAAATAGTTGAGAGAACCGGTCTCCCAGTGCTGCACGGGCGCTATTAGGCTCAACATATATAATATCCTGATTTTGCAGATTATAAATTTCCGGATTAAACATTTGATCTTTATTTAGGCTGAACCGTTTATAAGTTCTTTTGCCCTCTACCTCTCTTATCAGTAACACGTTGTCGCGTTTGCCATAAGTAGTCAAATCACCAGAAAGGCCCAATGCTTCCGGCAGCGTCATACGTTCGTTAGGTGCAGTGAATACACCCGGGCGTGTCACTTCTCCTAATACAGTTATTTTGAAATTCACTATACGGATGTTCACTATCGGGTCTATCGCTACTTTCTTGGCCAATATAGCCTTAACTATATCTGCAGAAAGCTGACTTTTGGTAAGGTTTGCGGCCTGAAAGATACCTAATAAAGGAATTTTGATCTGACCTTTATCATCTACAAGGTAACCGCTTACCCCCCCGTTAGCCGGCGACTCACTAAGTGCAAATTGCGAGTTAAGCATAGTTGTTACGGTAGCATCAGGTGTAGAAATATTAATGGTCAAAATATCGTTTTTTGCAATTAAAGTTTCCAGCCTGTTTACCGGTATAGCTGTGGTAGTATCGTTTTTTACGTTACTGAAGTAGATCAGTCGTTTTGAAGAACTGCACGAGCCCAAAAATAACAGCGAAATTATAGCGAATAGACTTAATAAGAAGAGTGGGGTAGTATGTTTTCTCATAAATTATAAATACGCAAGCAACCTGATTTTGGAGCGCAATTAGCCAATTGCAAACTTAAAAAATTAGTTTAATTAATTAGGCTGAATACAATATTTTACTGACTGCATGTTCACGTATTAAAACGCTGATGATTGTTGAATACTATAAAATTAATACAAATGCACTACTTTAGTGACCCTTGCTTTAATTTAAGTAAATAAATGCAATTAAAACGGTCTAACCGTATCAATCGAAGCGAAATGGTGAGTTCATGAGTAAACATTTAAATATAAACTTAGAAGCCTTACGCGGGTACGCTGCGTTATTTGTTGTTTTTGGGCATTTAGGTGCGCTTGGATTAACGTTTAACCCAAGTTATAAGCCAACAGCAGTAATTGTATTAGCGCCATCATCGCATCTATTTTTACTAGTTTTTTTCGTACTATCCGGATACGTGATCGCTGCCAGTAATAGTGAAATGTACACCTTACGGCAAATTTCAACTTATTTATATAAACGCTTTATTAGGATATATCCAATTTACGTTATTGCTTTGATAATCACGCTGCTTATTAGTAGCACACATTATACCGGGGACCGGATATTTTGGAATTTTGCCCTGCTTCAGTGCCTTGTTGTGCCTCAATTTTTAGAAAACGGACCTGCCTGGTCGCTTCATTTCGAAGTGCTTTTTTATCTTTTATTTATTCCGGTTGCCTATTTCAGGTTCAATTTTCTTGCTGTATTTTTCTTATCTATCCTAATAGCTCTGGCCAATTTTGCTTTCTATCCTAACCTGCACACACCGATAATCTCGTCGTACATGTTTGGATTTTCTTTTTGGATAGGCGGCGCCTGCTTAGCCAGATACGCAATGAAACGACAAAATGCCTTGTCTTATAATATACTGTTAAGCACAATATTTTTTATGCTGGCCGTAGATCAAATGGTGTTAAGATCCGGCTTGCCGGAAGTAGTCAATTACTGGACAAACCACTTATTTAACCGAAATTTACTGTACCCTGCAGGTGTTGACGCTTCAAAGATAAGTATGAGTTATAAGGACCTGGCTTTTATACCCTACTGCGTTTATGCAGTGCTCATTTTCTCGGGCAAAAAGTTTAAATATGAAAAGTTTTACTTTGCATTATTAACAATCGCTCCAATTTACTCGCTGATATTATTGGTTATAGAAAAACACCCGCCTCATGTACAATCGTTTGTGGTACCTGTAGTCTTTTTTATATTAAGTCTTCTACTGAGAATTACTCACTTAACTTCTATTCATAGATTAGGTGCCGTAGTTATCAACTTTGGGAGTTGGCTGGGAAGTATTTCTTACGGGATCTACATTATACATGCACCGCTGATCTTTTTGTTTGGCAAAGTTCATTTTGGCGAAAACCAGGTTACATCTTATATCATCAAGGTTATTTTATTATTGGCTGTAACGATATCATTAGCCTATTTACTGGAAAGAATATTTCAACCGTTCATCAAAAGAATTTTGCTGTCAAAAAAGCCTGTACAAACCGCTTAAAGAATCCTTATTCCTTAGTTTTTATTAGTCTTTTAAATTAGTTTTCAATTAGGTACAACAGCATATACAGACCCCTATCCCAGCTCCTGAAAAGGTAAAACGCATTACCCGTTTTATCTATCTCTCCAAAATAAGCAAT
Source organism: Mucilaginibacter sp. (assembly GCF_964263795.1). Taxonomy (GTDB): domain Bacteria; phylum Bacteroidota; class Bacteroidia; order Sphingobacteriales; family Sphingobacteriaceae; genus Mucilaginibacter. The sequence goes on along the minus strand of NZ_CAXVWK010000105.1, from coordinate 7,724 downwards.
AAATAAAAAGCCCGAGACGCATTGCGCATCCCGGGCCCATTATTAACTATTACTATTTCTCACGGATTAGGTGTGGCTAATTTGTTGTACAGTAATTCGCCGCTTGGAATTGGCCAAATATAATTGGAAGACGTTGGTGCAACTGCAGGCGCACCACCAGCTTTAGCAGGAATGGTCAAGCCCAAACGTACCAGATCGGTGTTTCTGAAACCTTCACCCAATAATTCAATATTGCGCTCCTGTAAAATAGCATTAACTAATGCCTGGCCGTTTGCAAAGCCGGCCGCTGTAAATACTGTACTTGCGTCTGACCGGCCACGGATAGCATTTAATAAAGCGATTGCTTGCGCATCTACTCCGTTAACGCGGGCACGGGCTTCTGCAAGGTTTAACAACACTTCGGCATAACGGATAATTGGTGCCCAGTCTGTGTAAGGTGACGGCTGTGCATATTTAAGCAGAAATCTGAAACCTAAACGGGCTTTATCGGTTGATGCTTTTATTAAAGAACGCCTTTTGTCTACAGTTTTCCAGTTAGGATCGGCTACTACACCTTCCGGGTTCAGATAATATTCAGCGTTCGCCTCTACTCCGTTATTGAAAAAATAGAACCCTAACTGATTTTGTGTACCCGGTATCTCTGTCGTTGAGAACGGCAAGGAGAAAATTGACTCAGTCGTAGTGTAAGGCGCTTTAAACACATTAGTAACATCAGGTTGTAAAGCGTTAGCAACGCCACCGGCCGGTGCACTACCTGCAGCCGCAGTAAATGTAGTAGTACCTACAATCTTGTTAGCTTCGGTAATTACATTGCTATACTGCTGCATGGCAAGATAAACCCTTGTTTTTAAAGCGATAGCAGTATTGCGGTGTGCCCGTGTAGTATTAGTGGCTGCATCATTACCATAAGTAAGTGGCAAAGCAGTTTCAGCATCGTTCAAATCTTTTATGATCTGTGCATAAACTTCGGCAACTGTTGAGCGGGCAAGGTCATAATTATCTGCTACCGAGTTACCTTTTAAGCGAAGAGGTACACCAGGTTTGCTGCCATTACCATCAAAATATGGGCGTGCATACATCTGCAGCAGGTCATAGTATGCTAATGCCCTGATGAATTTAGCTTCGCCAACATAATTGGCAGACACTGCAGGTGTTACCACACCGGTACTTTTACCTAAACCATCGATCAACAGGTTACAGTTATTGATTGTAAAATATGCCTGGTTCCACAAAGTTTGTACCTCTGTAGTTGTCGATGTAACACTCTGGTTCCAAGTAGCGGTATTGGTTACACCGTTATTACTTAAATTGATCCAGTTCTCGGCTTTAATTTCCTGGTAAACCTGGTAACGGCCACCCATAAACGTACCCGCACGTAAGTTGGCGTATAAGCCCAACACCTGCGATTGGATGCGTGCCGCTGTAGAGAATTGCAGTAACCTGTCATCATTGGTTACAGATGTTTGAGAAACTGGCGAAAGCTTAGATTTTTGGCAAGAATAATTTAACATTACTCCCATTCCCAATATCAGTATATATTTCTTTTTCATTTTATGTTGAAATTATTGTTTAAAACTTAACAGATAAACCTGCTGTAAGTGTACGTTGGTTACCTGCTGTGTTACGGTCAACACCCTGGCTCACGTTGCTTGTACCGTTTGATGATACTTCAGGATCCGGACCAGGATATTTAGTGATGATAAACAGGTTATAACCGCTTACATACACGCGCACATTGTTAATGCCTATTGAATTTGTAAATGATTTAGGCAATGAGTAACCTAAGTTTGCAGATTTAAGCTTGATAAAGTTTGAGCTGTAAACGTGAATATCCAGCGGCATAGAAGAACCGTTTGATATGTTGTCATTGTATTTAACCCTCGGGATGTTGGTGATCTGGCCGGGTGTTGTCCAGCGGTTTAATACATCAACAGTGTTGTTCCAGAAACGTTGATCTAACAAACCAGATCCGGTACCATAATACAAATTACCGCCAAACTGATAAGTCAATAAGAAATTCAGATCAAAGTTTTTGTAGCGGAATGTATTGCTTAAACCACCAAAGCCTTTTGGCTGTGTTTGTTTGTAGTTCACAGCGTCTGCAGCTTGTGTTATTGCAGGTGCTACGCTACCGTCGGCATAAGTCCAGCGGTTTGCGCCGTAAAAGTCAAAGTAAACATCACGGCCTGTACCATCAACAAATATACGGCGACCGGTTGCAGGGTCTACACCATGAGTACGTACAATGTAAAGGTTAGCTAATGGTTTACCTATTTCTGTAATGTTAGTAGTTTCAAGATCTGATGTAGCAGTGATCAGCCTTGGCGTACCGGGTGCTAAAGCAGTAACCTTGTTGGTATTAAAGCTGATGTTGAATGATGGTGTCCAGGTGAAATCCTTGGTCCTTACCGCATCTGCATTAATAGTTACTTCTAAACCTTTGTTGTACATCGAACCAACGTTGATTGACGGGTTAGATGGTAAACCTGCTGATGGCGCCTGAGGCACACCGAAGATCAAACCGGTGATGTCGTTTTTGTAATAAGCAACCTCTGCAGTGATCTTATCGTTAAACAAACCAAAGTTAACACCTAAGTCAAGCTTTTTACTGGTTTCCCAGGCTAACTGCGCATTACCTGTTTGAGACGGTGCTAATGTTGGGTTAGTGTTATATACGCCTGATGAGTAGAAGCTGGTTGCCTGGAAATCGCCAAGACCCGCGTTGTTACCTACTTTACCATAGCTACCTCTTAGCTGGAAGCTGCTGAAAATCTTGTCTGCTTTGATAGCGCTCCAGAAACCTTCACGTGCGATATCCCATTTTAAACCACCACCCGGAAAGTAACCGGCTTTTTTAGCAGGGCCAAATGCCGAATATTCGTCACGACGTATAGTGGCTGATAAGAAGTACTTTTTATCAAAGTCATAATCTAACCGGCCGAAGAATGATACCAGGTAGTTTTCTGTAAGCAGCATGTTGGTAGCAGCGTTTGTAGTAAATCCGGCCTGTATAACATTGAATGCAGGATCAGAAATTACGGTACGCGCTAAACCAAACTGCTCAGATGTACGGCGGGTTTGCTCATTACCTAACAAAACATTCAGATTGTGTTTAGCACCAAATGTTTTGGCAAACTGCGCGGTGTTAGTCCAGGTGTAATTTTTGTATTTACCGTATATGGCAGTTGCACCGCCGGTAGGGTTACCGTTACCCTGAACAGGGCTGTTAAAGATGTCGTTATCAGAAAAGATATAATCAATACCGTAAACTGTTTTTAATGTTACCCATGATGCCGGTTTAACCTGGAAATACACGTTTGAAGAAATGTGCTGCAACTCGTTATTTGACCGGTTAAGATCAAGGATAGGCAAAATGTTAGGGTAAGTTACACCAATGTTGGTGTTACCTTGTGTGCCGATTGCACTACCATTAAGGTTATAACTGCCATCATTGTTGTAAGGTGAAATGTTTGGTGGCAATACCAATACGATACGGCCTAAACCTTCTGTACCATATGCGGTACCAGACACCGACCCGGTGCTTGCAGATGCATAGTTACGCTCATTAGAGTAGTTGATTTTACCACCCAAAGTAATATACTTGCTTGCGGCGTGATCTATGTTTGCTAAAATACTCCTGCGGCCAAATTCGTTCCCTTTCAGGATACCTTTTTGCTTACTGTAGTTGGCAGATAAGTAATAGCTGGTAGTTTCATTGGCACCGCTCATGCTTACCGTGTTGTTGGTAGTAACACCGGTACGGTAAACATAGTCATACCATTTAGTGTTGATGGCGTTTCCGTTAGCATCATTTGTTAAAGCGTAAAACCTTGTTGGTATAGCCGGTATAGCCGGTGTAGTAGCGGTAGCTGGAACAGCTGGAATTGCCGGCCCCGTATTGTACAGATTAGGAGTAGAATTTCTTAAAGCTTCATTTTTAATCTCAGTGTATTGGAAAGCATCTAAAATTTTAGGCAATCTGGTTGCTTTGGCTTCACCAACCCAGCTATCTAATGTTACAACCGTTTTGCCCTTTTTACCTTTTTTGGTAGTTACGATAATTACACCGTTAGCAGCACGGCTACCATAAATTGCGGTCGCAGCAGCGTCTTTCAGGATCTCAACGCTTTCTATATCCTCTGCGTTAATGTTACCCAGCGCGTTACCGGTAGAGTTTGTTAAACTTACGTCGCCGGATATGCTGATGATACCATCAACAACAATCAGCGGTTGTGAACTTAAGTTAATAGAGTTTGTACCACGGATACGAAATACCGGAGGCGCATTCACTACCCCGCTCGGGATAGTTACCTGCACACCAGCAGCACGGCCACCTAATGCCTGCTGAAAGTTTTGTACAGGCTGCTCGGCAATGGCACCACCTTTTACAGATGATACGCTACCCACGTTATCCCTTTTAGTAGTTGGGCCACCATAACCGGTTACCACTACTTCGTTTAATGCGCTGGCCGAACCGGCAAGCGATACGTTGGTTCTACCCTCGCCCGGTGTAACAATAATGGTTTTAAAACCAATAAAGCTAAATACAAGCGATTGGCCCGAGCCAACTTTGATTGAGTAAGATCCGTCCGGACCAGTTTGGGTACCAACCCGGGTACCCTGAACTACTACCGATACTCCCGGCAGCGTTTTTCCGTCATCCTTCCCTGTAACAGTTCCTGTTACTGTCCTGGTTTGCGCATAGGCTTGTGTAGAGCCTATAAACAGCAACACCAATACAAAATTTAGTAATTTTTGTTTCATGCGTTAAAAGTTAAAAGTTAATCGAGTTCAAAGTATCACAATATTATTACAATTCAAAAAATATTATGAAAAAAAAGCAAAATAGTTAACAAATCTTTAATCAATCGCCACTTTAATAGATCTTTTATCAATAAACCTTAACTGTAACTATGCAAATTGCAACAATCACGCATTGATATATTAATAATAAACTAAGAAAACAGTTATAAATATTCAAAAACGAAATTTCCAACGAAATAAACGCTTCAAAAATTCGTTTTAAACGATTTTTTTACAGAAATCAACGGCAGAGCTGTTGATTTGATAAACCAGAAAACTATTTAGATTAAATCCGGTGAGGGCTTTCCGAATGCAGGAGTAAATTAGAAAATTTTTTTTATCAATAAAAGAGAATTTAAAAAATAATTTAGCATTCTGTTAATCGAATCGACACATCGGGCTTACATGATTATTACTATAGCAACGATAAGCCACATTTTTATATATTTAAATTATGGCTACTACATTGAAACCAATTCTCAAATCTTTCAACGACCTTACGGTTACTGAACTTTATATGATCCTCCGTCTCCGGAACGAAGTATTTATAGTTGAACAGAATTGCGTTTATCAGGATGTTGACAATAAAGATCTTAAATGCCACCATCTTATGCTGATGCAGGGCGATCAGCTGATGGCATATGCAAGGCTGGTACCGGTGGGTATTTCTTTTACAGAAGTGTCTATTGGTAGGGTTATCACCAGTCCGCTTGCGCGCGGCACAGGTGCCGGCAAGGAATTGATGCAAACGGCTATAAAAGCGTGCGAAATAATTTTTGGTGAAGGCCCAATTAAAATTGGCGCCCAGGCGTACCTGGTAAAATTCTACTCATCGCTGGGATTTGTACAGGTTAGCGATGAGTATGATGAGGATGGCATCCCTCACATAGACATGATCAGGCAGCCATAACTTATAAGTATTACCTGCAAACAGCCACTTTTGCTTTAGGAGGAGCAGTTGCCGCGCTCGACTTTTGGTCGCACTTGCCCAACAATACATATATTACTACAAAAATAACGATAGTAGAAAAGCATCCACCACCCAATTTTTTAGCGCCCCAAGCGGCTATTATCCCTTTGAAAAAACCATTCATAGTGTGAGTTTATATACCGCTAACATTAAAGCGGGTGATATGGTTTTACACACCGTTATAAATAATAATATAATTTAATGGTTGAATGTTATTGTTTAAGGAGAGCGGTTGCCTCTTTGGATTTCAATAAAGTAAGCTTCATCCTTACGGGCGCATCAGGGTTACCGTTCTTGTCTACGTTAAGCGCGGTGATTTTGTCAACCAGTTCTATCCCTTTCACTATTTCCCCAAAAACGGTGTAGTGCTGGTCCAGGGATGGCGTACCGCCTGTTTCCTGGTAAACCTGCCGTTGCAACCCGGTAAATTGCACTTTGCTTTTTTTGCTGATAGTATCCAATTGAGCAGCTGTTCGTTTTTTACCGTCGACAATGTAAAACTGGGTAGTAAAGGATGACTGGGCGGGGTTATCATCGCGCCCCATAGCAACCGCACCACGCTTATGGAACAGGTTGGCGTTTAACTCCGACGCCATCCATTTCTGTTCGGGCTTAAGCACGTGCGGTTTTTCATATAACGAATCGGGGTCGCCGCCTTGTATCACAAAATTCTTGATGATGCGGTTAAAGGTAGTTTTATTAAAATAGCCGCTTTTTACCAATCTGATAAAATTATACCGGTGAACAGGCGTTTCGTTATACAATTTTATGATGCACCATCCCTGCGGGGTTTCCAACTTGATATACTGGTTGCCGGTTTGTGCTAAACCGGAATGGGACAGCACCGCCATCATCAGTAAAATAAACCATACCTGTTTCATCCAACTTGTTGCTTTAACTTTTAATACTGCACTAACCTAATTAATAGCGATAAGATATCCATTCAGTACTTGTCTTGCCGCACCAACACCTTTATATTAACTGCTAACATACTTTATAATTAAATTATATTACTATGAATTGAATAGAAAACAATTTGGCAGGCTGTTTCTTTACATACATTATCAATATAACCGATTATCCTTGAAAGATATTAAAAGTGTAGCCATACTTGGCGGCGGCCCCAGTAGTTTGTTTATGTTTAAGCGCCTGGTAGAGGCTGGTGTTCCCGATATTACCATCGATATTTTTGAAAGAAAGCACCAGCTCGGGGCAGGCATGCCGTACAGCACCGAAGGCGCTAATGATGAGCATATCACCAATGTATCGGGCAATGAGATCCCTGAACTGGTTACCTCGGTTTCTGACTGGATAGCGACAGTGCATAAAGATACGCTGGACAAATTTCACATTGACCCTAAAAAATTTAACGATTATAAAGTGTTGCCGCGACTGTTGTTTGGGCAATACCTTTCTGCGCAGTTTAATATGCTGCAGCAGCAGGCAAAAGAAAAAGGCCTGGAGGTTAATGTACATTACAACAGCACCGTTACTGACATAAGCGACTATCCCGACCATGATTTGGTGCAGGTGCAGGTTAATAACGAGAATAAGTTTGATTTTGACCAGGTAATTATTTGTACCGGCCATAACTGGCCTGTTAAATACGAGGGCAAGGTACCCGGCTGGTTCGATTCGCCGTATCCGCCTGCTAAGCTTAGGTTAAAGGTTAATCACCCGGTTGCGGTTAAAGGTTCGTCGCTTACCGCTGTAGATGCTATCCGTACGCTGGCAAGGAATAACGGCGCTTTCGGTAAGGACGCCAACGGAAAAGTCACCTACCAGATTCATCCCGATAGTGACAGGTTTAAGATCATTATGCATTCGCGCAATGGCCTTTTACCCGCGGTATGGTTTCACCTCGACTTTTCTCACGTGCAAAACGCCGCCTTACTGTGCGAAGAATAGATTGGTGAACACATAAAATAAAACGACGGCTTCCTGTCGCTCG